>JAFMLE010000010.1 GCA_017852395.1 Flavobacteriaceae bacterium | reverse complement strand
AGACTGAGGCCATAATTGACAAATCCCTCAGTATCTCCTTTTTTGAAATGATGGCGATCCAGTTCTTCTTGCGATAAACAGATATAAACAACGGGCAGTCCAGAAACTTTTTGGAGGTTGTCCAAAGCATTTCCCAAGAGGTGAAGCCGCTCAATCGTATAGGTGTCATAGATGTTTTGATGAATTTCCGCATGTTTAGCGCCAGCATCCATAAGTTGGGCAACGATCCGATGGGTTTCTGGTCGGGTTGCAGGATAGCGAAATGAGCCACTATCGGTCATGATCCCAGTATATAGGCAGGTAGCAATTTGTGGGTCGAGTACCGCTCCGTCTAGTTGTTCGATCAACATAAAAACCAATTCTGCGGTCGATCCGATTTCGGGCATCGAAAGCATTGTTTCGGCATAATCTTTAGGATATTCATGATGATCGATCATACAGATCGGAACCTGTTTTTGCGCCACCAAAGACCCCAGTTCATCGATTCTACTGAGATCGTTGAAGTCGAGTGTAAAAATTTGATCGGCACCTTCGATCAATCTTTGCGCATGTTCAGGAGCTTCAGAATATTTTATAATGGTTTCTTGCTCGGGCAACCATTCTAGAAACTCGGGATAGTCGTTGGGAGAAATTATATGGACTTGATGTCCTTTTTTGATCAAAAAACGCGCCCATGCCAAACAACTTCCTAGTGCATCACCATCAGGATTTTTATGTGGAATCACCACACATGATTGTGGGTGATCAACAATTTGTTTGAATTTTTCAATAAGTGCTGGACTCATAACGATTTTACCCCAAAGATACTATTCTTATGGAGACGCAATAAGATTCTATCGTTTTTGTGGGGCAATTCGAAATGTTTACATTTGCAGCAAAAAAAAAGCATGGTTACAAACAGAACCTTTACAATGATCAAGCCCGACGCAGTAGCACAAGGACATATCGGCGCTATTTTAGAAAAAATCAATGCGGCTGGCTTCAAGATTGTTGCTATGAAATATACCCAGTTGAGTCAAAGAGATGCAGAGGCTTTTTATGCGGTTCATGCCGCACGTCCTTTCTTTGGAGAGTTGGTTGCGTTTATGACCCGAGGGCCAATTGTTGCTGCGGTGTTAGAAAAAGACAATGCTGTTGCGGACTTTAGAACCCTTATTGGAGCAACCAATCCGGCAGAAGCTGCAGAAGGAACCCTCCGTAAGTTATTTGCTACTTCTGTGGGCGAAAACGCCGTACACGGTTCGGACAGCGATGCAAATGCGGCTATAGAAGCTGCTTTTCATTTTTCTGGAAGAGAAATATTCTAGTACCAGCGAATTTTTGTGATGGTTTGATCGCCAAGTCGTTGATTGAGATCATCGATGATTTTGGCTTCTCCATAACGCATTTCTTCTCGTAAAAGAGCGCTTTTGAGCGTGACTTGCAAAACTTGGTTTTGTAGGTTAATTTTTTGTGTCATCTTGGCTACATAGGGACCAACAATATGTTCCCATTCTTGGGCAATTTCTAGTTTTTTAAATCCCTTTTGCATGCTGGGGCCGTCTTTGAAATCTTGAAGTATGTCGCGTATACTTTTGGGATCTTCATGATTTGTATTTTTCATGCTATTTTTTTCTTAAATAATGATATTGCCTACTGTTGTGCTCTAAAACAAGTCGTTCTTGATCCAAAAACAAGAGCCGTTCTTCCCATTGATCCCAAGGTGTTTGGAACAGCAATTGATAGTCTCCTTTATTTTGAAGGATAGAAAACGAAGTTTGATCTGCCGAAGTTTCAAAAGTATTTGTTCCTGTTGGAGTAACCTTTTTTCTAAAACCATTGACGCCATCCCATTCATAATAGTCCCATTGGATCACGCCGGGTTTTGGACGGAAAACTTCTCTGTTTTGCGACACATAATCTATCTGCCAGTATCCGTTGAGTTGGTTGAGGTCCAAATCCGGTTGGCAATCCCAAAAGGTGAACGCCACCAAAAGAACTACAATTCTCAAAAACCAGGTATATCGCATCTTACAAGGGAGCATTGAGATTAAAAATTTGATAACTGGTCCCAGCAGCGTTAAGCGCTTCGAGGGTCCGATCTTCATGGGTGTCCGAGATAAACAATTGCCCAAAATCTTCTTGACTTAGCAATTTGACAATTTCGGTGACTCGAGACTGGTCGAGTTTGTCAAAAATATCATCCAATAGCACCAAGGGGGGCAAACCGTGTTGGGCTCTCAAATAGTCAAATTGTGCCAGTTTGAGTGCGATCAAAAACGATTTTTGTTGGCCTTGACTACCATAGAGTTTGAGTGGTTTGTCATTAAGTTTGAAGGTCAGGTCGTCCTTATGAACTCCAACCGTTGCGTGTTGAACGCTGCGGTCTTTTTTTAGTGCCTCCGCAAGCAATTGTTCAAAGGTATTTGTGTGCAGTTGACTATCATAGTCAATTGCAGCGGCTTCTTGATCTTGAGAAATTTGCCTATAGCGCTCTTGTACAATGGGTAAAAATTGGGTTAAAAACGCTTTTCGTTTTTCAAAAATTGGGTTTCCCAAACGGATCATTTGCGCATCATATACCTCAAGTGCTGTAGCGTCAAAAGTGCGGTTGATTGCAAAATATTTTAAAAGTGCATTGCGCTGCGAAACAACGTTTATATACTCCAACAGATGGGTGAGGTATTGGGCATCCGTTTGTCCAATAACTCCATCGATAAATTTTCTACGTGTACTGCTTCCCTCAACAATGAGATCTCGATCAGATGGTGATATGATAACCAGCGGAATTAGACCGATATGATCGGCGATTTTTTCGTACACTTTGCCGTTACGCTTTAGGACCTTTTTTTGCCCCTTTTTAAAGCTGCAATTGATTTTTTCTTCCCGGCTATTTTTTTCAAACAACCCCTCTAGAATAAAAAAATCTTGTCCAAACGCAATGTTTTGCGTGGTGATCGGATTAAAATAGCTTTTACCTAAACTCAAATGATAAATCGCATCGAGTATATTGGTTTTACCTTTACCGTTTTGACCGATAAAGCAATTGATTTTAGCATTAAAATCCAATTGCAATGCGGTTTGATTTTTGTAATGGGTAAGCGAAATTTTTTTGAGTTGCATGATAACAAATATAATCGAACCATAATCAAATTGAAGTAGGCCATCTCAAAATAAGTTTTTCCAATGTTATTTTCATTTAAAGAAGCAGTAAAGACTTTTGTATTTGGGAGAAAAAGTCTAATTTTGGAAACCAAAAATTTAGGGATGGCAACATACAAAAAACGCGGGCAAAAAAAATCCGTAAGCACGGTTCAAGAAACGAACCCACAAGTAGAAAGCGCAACCGCAGAGGTGTTTGAGTCACTCGATAGTGGCGCCTCCAAGGCAGAAGCTTTTGTCTCCAAATACCAAAATATTATCCTTGGCATAATCGGAGGTGTGGCCGTTGTTGTACTTTCTTTTTTGGGATACCAAAAATTTATAACAGAGCCACAGGCCAAAGAAGCTATTTCTGAACTCAATCAGGCCCAATATTATTTTGATTTGGCCGTCAACAGCACCGATTCTGATTCACTATTTTTGAGAGCCATCAATGGTGGAGAAGGCAAATATGGTTTTTTGGATATTATTGAAAATTATCAAGGTACCCCAGCTGCAAAACTTGCTACCTACAGTGCAGGGATGGCCTACTTGAACATCAAAGATTATCAAAACGCCATCACCTATTTGGATCGTTTCGATGCCGATGATGTCTTGTTAAGTGCTCTTGCCAAAGGAGCCATTGGTGATGCTTTTGCACAACTTGGGCAAAATGACGAAGCCTACGAATACTATCAAAAAGCCGCTGCGGCCAGCGACAACAGTTTTAGTACGCCCAAATACCTTTTCAAAGCGGCATTGGTCGGTATTGAGTTGGGAAAAAACAAACAAGCACTTACGTATCTGCAACGCATCAAAACCGAATTTGCTCAATCCAAAGAAGCAGAATTGGTAGATGTGCAAATAGGTCGTTTAGAGCATTTAAACTAAATCATGGCTACTGCACATCGTTATCCGTCAAATACTGAAAACGGAGGAGCGATCCCGTCTGGTAAAAACCGTCGAATTGCACTTGTGGTATCCGAATGGAATCCTGAGATTACCGAAAACCTCTATAAAGGAGCTCAAAAAGTCCTTCTGGAAAACGGAGTGGCAGCAAATGATATTTTTAGAACCACAGTCCCAGGAAGCTTCGAATTGGTTTATGGCGCCAAAAAAGCCATACAAAGTGGTGTAGACGCCGTAATAGTCATTGGCAGTGTCATTCAGGGTGAAACCCGTCACTTCGATTTTGTTTGTCAAGGCGTTACGCAAGGCGTACAAATGCTTAACGTACAATACGATGTTCCGGTTATTTTTTGTGTTTTGACCGATAATACTTTAGAACAAGCCCAAGCCCGAAGTGGTGGTTTTTTGGGAAATAAAGGAGAAGAAGCCGCCGTTGCAGCCCTCAAAATGGCATCAATTTAGTCGACCTAGGTGTTCTTTGACGGTGAATTAACAGCTGTTTTAAAGCATTATTTTTAACTTTGAGAAAATCATCATATGTTCAAAATAGGCGGCCCTTTTAAGCTCAGAAAAAACAAAAGATATAACTATACCCCAAGATATTTTAAAGGTAAAGACATTGGCAATCCTTATGATTTTGACTCTAAGTTCGCTAAATACCGTGAGACCTACAACAGCAACGACTTTGGGCGGCAGTGGCAAGAAGCCAGAGAGCAAATGCGACACCGGGGCAATCGCGGTATCTCACCCACCCTTTTGATAATTATTCTCTTGTTGACTTTTGCCTTTTTATACATTATAGATTTTGATTTGAGTCTTTTTAGCAACCCGTTTGATGTCCGATAAAATCCAATTACTTCCCGATCATGTGGCAAACCAAATTGCAGCGGGTGAAGTGATTCAGCGGCCTGCTTCGGTTGTCAAAGAACTGATGGAAAATGCGATTGATGCTCAAGCGACTCATATACAATTGCTTTTGAAAGAAGCAGGAAAAACTCTGGTTCAGGTCATTGATAATGGTGAAGGGATGAGCGCTACAGATCTCCGTATGGCATTTGAACGTCATGCTACTTCAAAAATCACAAAGGCCGAAGACCTATTTGCACTTACAACCAAGGGGTTTCGTGGCGAAGCTCTGGCTTCTATCGCAGCAATTGCACATGTCGAGACCCATACCAGACGGTCTGAAGACGAAATGGCTTCGCAAATCATTATTGAAGGAAGTGAAGTCGTTCAACAAGACCTTGTTGTGGCTCCTCAAGGGACATCCTTTGCGGTCAAAAACCTTTTTTTTAATATTCCCGCCCGTCGTAATTTCTTAAAATCCAATACCGTAGAGCTTCGTCATGTGATTGATGAATTTCACCGCATCGCCATTGCGTATCCTCAACTTCATTTTACGATGTTGCACAACGGGGCCGAGTTGTTTGATTTGCCTCCAGAAAACCTAAGACGGCGAATCGCTGGGATTTTTGGCGCCAAAACAGCAGAAAAGCTTGTCCCTGTTGAAGAACAAACTTCTGTTACGGCAATCAATGGATTTATCGTAAAACCAGAGTTTGCCAAAAAGACGCGTGGACATCAATATTTTTTTGTCAATAACCGCTTTATCAAAAGTCCTTTTTTGCACCATGCTGTTCTTGCCGCTTTTGAAGGGCTTTTGCAGCAAGGATATCATCCGGGATATTTTTTGTTTTTGCAACTCGACCCGAAAACCTTAGACATCAATATCCATCCAACCAAGACCGAAATTAAATTTGAAGACGAACAAAGTATCTATGCCATTCTAAAGGCAGCAATCAAACATGCTCTTGGGATGTTTCAAGTGACACCGGTTCTTGATTTTGACCGGGATCCCAACATGGATGTTTCTTACAGCCAACAACAGACTCCAGCAAAAATACCGGCCATTGAAGTAGATGCTTCTTTTAACCCCTTTCGCGCTCCGGGGGTCAAACCAAAAACCATTCAATGGGAATCCTTATACACCCAAACAGAAACCACCCAAATCGAAAGTGAAACACCCGGTGATGATCTGGGCCTAGAAACCATTGCGCAACCAAAGGTTTTTCAATTACTCAACAAATATGTTGTGAGCTCCACCCACGCGGCTTTATTGGTAATCCATCAACAGCGCGCACATGAGCGCATCCTCTATGAACGGTTTTTAAAAAACCTTTCTTTAGACCAACATCCGTCACAACAATTGCTTTTTCCAGTAAAAATGAAATTGAATCCCTCAGAAAAAGCCGTCTATGAGAATTATGAGACCAGCTTGACATCTATGGGTTTTGAATTGGAGTTTGATTTTGAAAGTGACACTCTAGAAATAAAAGGCATACCGGTATTGTGTCAACAAAAAGAGGTTACGCCACTACTAGAAGCCGTATTGACCATTGATACTTTTGAAGCGGTTGCCGAAAGTTTTAGCGCCTCGGATCGTTTGGCAAAAGTATTGGCTCAAACCACTTCTATAAAAACGGGAAAAGTCCTTAGCATGTTGGAGCAACAAGCATTAGTTGATGATCTTTTTGCCTGCAAAGAACCTCTAAAGTCCCCCTTTAATCGTCAAATTTTCATTACTTTAACTAAGGAAGAATTTGATCAAAAGTTTAATTGATGCGCACAATTTCTGAGACGGTAAAACACCTGCTGATTATCAATGGTATTTTTTTTCTAGCCACCCTTACTTTGGGCCAACAGGTCTATGATTGGTTTGGACTTCATTATTTTGGAAACCAAAAATTCCAACCCTGGCAACCCCTAACACATATGTTTATGCATGGGGATCTGATGCATATTTTCTTCAATATGTTTGGATTGTGGATGTTTGGTACCCCTTTAGAACAAATGTGGGGGCGTAACAAGTTTATCTTTTTTTATCTTTCTACAGGTCTTGGGGCTGCTGCTCTGCAAATGGCCTTGTATTATTGGCAAGTCGGTGGTGTTACGGAACTGATTCGTTCTTTGGGAGGAAGTGCCACAGACATCAATCGGTTTTTTAATATCGGTGAACTACCGATGTACATCGCTGATCAAGTATCACAAAATCAACTTCAGAGCGGTTATGCTTCTTACAATGCCGTATTGGTGGGGGCTTCTGGAGCTTTATATGGGGTGCTCGTCGGCTTTGCGATGTTGTTTCCTAATGCGCAGTTGATGCTTCTTTTTCCTCCGATACCCGTGCGGGCAAAATATTTGGTGCCACTTTTGATATTGGCCGATTTGTTTTTCGGATTTACTGCCTACTCCATAGGGCCTATTGCTCATTTTGCGCATGTTGGAGGCGCCATAACAGGTTTGATTATGATGTTCTATTGGAGAAAAAATCAATTTAATCGAAATCGTTGGGATTTATGACCACCTGGCAGCAGTTAAAATACCGTTTTGAAATGCTTAACATAGCAGAACGCCTGATTGTGATTCAAGTGGTGTGTTTTGTTGTTCCTTTTGTACTCAATACCGTATTTTTTCTATTTCAAATCCCTGCATCAACGTGGATGCTTTGGTTGCAGTTGAGCGCAGATTGGACAGGTTTGCTTTATCGACCTTGGACATTGATAACGTATAGTTTTTTTCATTCGGGGTTTTTCCATCTTTTTTGGAATATGCTGTTTTTGTATTATGCGGGTATGTTTTTTCTCAATCTCTTGCCTGCACGAACGTTTTTGAACACCTACTTTTTAGGTGTGCTAACTGGCGGTTTGGTTTTTATAATAAGCTATGCTGTTTTTCCAGTATTCAACGGCATTCGGCCACCTATGGTTGGTGCTTCTGCTGGAGTAATGGCGGTTTTTGTTTTTATTGCTACCTATACCCCCAATCAAGAAATACGGTTGTTGTTTTTGAACCTTAAATTGAAGCATCTTGCGATGGCATATGTATTTCTTGACATCATTCAGATTCCTTATGGCAATGCAGGAGGTCATCTGGCTCATATTGGCGGTGCGATTTTGGGATATTTCTATGCGCGTGGATTGCAAAACGGTCGGGATTTGGGACTGGGTTTTGAAAAATTTTATACCGCGTTCTTGGCAATTTTTAAACGATCAAGCACTTTAAAAACCGTGTATAAATCCTCAACTAAATCTTCTAGAAAATACCAAAAAACCTTCTCTGAGCAGCGTAAAATAGATGCAATTTTGGACAAAATCAGTGCATCTGGGTATGACAGTTTGAGCAAGGAAGAAAAAGAACTTTTGTTTCGCGCCGGTAAAGATCAATAATCTTAAAACCTAAAACGTTGATAAAAAAAATGGGCTTTAAAATTCCGCTGACACTGAACCTCGTATTGTTGGTTCTTCAACTTTGGGTTATGGGGGCCGTTATTCCGTTTTCGGCAACGTCAATAGTGCCCCTGTTTTTGCCCATAATTGTGTTGGCCAATCTTGCTTTTATGATTTTTTGGGTTTTTCGGATGCGTTGGCCTTTTATTTTATTTTTAATCACTTTTTTATTGAGTTTCAAGGAGTGGCGGCGCTTTTATAAATTTCCAAGTAACACCATCGAAGTCTCCAAAGGACTCAAAATAATGAGTTTTAATGTGCGTCTTTTTAATCTGTATGATTGGAAAAACGATCGTGATATTCCATCAAAAATCGAGCAATTTATCCGTGAGGAGGATCCGGATATCCTCTGTTTTCAAGAGTATGCAGTACAACAAGCGCCGACATTTGCCAATTATAAATACCGCTATATAAAGACCTCTATTGCGCGTGGCAATCATGGAATGGCTTTGTTTTCAAAATATCCTTTGGTCAACACGGGCAATATCGCTTTTGAAGAATCTTCTAATAGTTCCATTTTTGCCGACATTCTCTACCGTAGGGATACCCTTAGGGTCTATAATGTACATTTAGAATCTTTGCATCTCAATCAGGCGGATACACTTATTTCGTCATCGGGGTCGAAAAAATTGGTCCAACGCCTGCAAGGTATTTTTGATAAACAATTGGAACAACTGGATCGTATTGCTCAAAATCAAAATCTCAATACCCTTCCGAGTATTGTTTGTGCAGATTTGAATAATACCGCGTTTTCTAAAGCCTATCAAACCCTAAAAGGCGAACTTTTGGATGGTTTTGAAGAAAAAGGAACCGGTTTTGGCGCCACGTATCATTTTGGTGTCTTGCCCTATCGGATTGATTATATTTTTGCAGATCCACGTTTTAAAATACTCAACTACAAAACACACGGCGTGTCCTTATCAGACCATCGACCCATCAGTGCAGAGATTTACTGGCGTTGATTTGATGCATAGAAAAATTTTTTAAGTAGGTCGCCGTTTCTGGACCAAGATTGAAAAGCAAATCAATACAACTCAGGTTGGAGAGAAACCCTTTTTTGTTTTCAAAAACCTGCGTATAAACTGGCGTGGGAGGTGGGCTTGTTTTGGCATTTAAAAAGTGACTAAAATCGGTCTGTGTGTTTTGATCAAAAGCACTTAATACTATTTTTTTTGGGTGATCAATTAGTTCAAAGAAAGTCTGAATCAACTGGGTGTTGAACTCAAAAAGTGTTTCAAAATCTTTTTGATAAAAAGGTCTAATATGATCCTCATAAAACTCAAAAAATGGGGATGAACGGTAGGCTGCTTCAAACGATTTCCAGTGATTGTGTTGCCACGGTGTTGTATTATGAATTTTGACCTCCAGGTCTTTCCTTCTCCCCGAGGTAGGCGTATGTGCAATGGGTATTGTTAGATTGAGTTTTCCGTTTGCGCCATATATGGTGGTACGGTTTCGATACGTTTGTTTTTGGTAAAAGCTGTCATTCAAAAAAACTACCTCGGGCTGATCCATCCACACAGACATATAGGCTATGGGTGGCAAATAGCCTGGTGTCGCTACGAGCTGTTTCATGCACTCGCCTTTTTCTTCTTACGATACCAAGCAATGCCTTGCCAGAGGGCAACAAATGCTAGAAACGGATAAAAATATGAGGTGCGTTCTCCTTGGCCGCCAACTGTTGTAAACAAGCGGTCCCAACGAATTTTCCAGTTTTTGATTCCATCATTAAAATTTTCGACACTAAACCAGATAAATACAGGTTTGCCAACAATGTGATTTTCAGGAACAAATCCCCAATATCGACTGTCTTCAGAGCGGTGACGGTTGTCTCCCATCATCCAATAATAGTCTTGTTTGAAGGTGTATGAAGTTGCTGGTTTTCCATTGATGCTAATTTGTGAAGCAGTGACCTCAACGGTGTTGTTTTCATAATCCTGAATAATTTTTTTGTACAAGGGCAACGTTTCATGATTGATCGTGACTGTTGCTCCTGCTTTTGGGAGTACTATAGGCCCAAAGTTATCTTCGTTCCAATCATAAGGAATACGATTGGGGAAAAATGCTGTGTTTGCGGTTTTTATTTTTGCTACTTTTCTAACGACGCTATCCACCCAAGTTTGACCCCGTAGTAGTTCTGCTTCTTCCAAGGTCAAGACCAGTTCTTTTCGTTTTTCTAACAGTTCACTTACTTGAAGGCGTTGTTGACGTATGACCTCTACGGGCAATCCATTTGCATTGGTATATACTCTAAAGTTATCTACGCTGCTACCACTTTGCCCGATAATGTAGGGGAGTAGGGCGTTGAAAGACTCTTGGGTAATGTTTTCAATTTTATAGGTACGGGTAAAATCTTTATAACCTAGCTCTACTAATTTTCTGGAAGAAATTCCAGCATCTGCAAATACGTTATGACCATATTGTACTCTGGCACGGTCGGGTAGTTGTAGTTTTTTGCCGTTGGTGTAAACAAACCCATCGATAATTTCTAACGTATCTCCTGGTAGTGCAACACAGCGTTTGACGTAGTTGGATTTTTTATCAATAGGTTTTCGTACGCCTTTTTCTTTGACAAAAAATTGCCGCACCGTATCAGCAGGCCAACTAAAAACTACAATATCATTTTGCTTAATTTTTTGAAGTGCAGGTAGTCGCATATATGGCAGCTGGGGTTTGTTGAGGTATGATTTTACGTTCAATAACGGAAGGGTGTCATGAACCATCGGAAAGGCAGCTGTGGTCATTGGAGGGCGTGCCCCATAATGAAATTTGCTAACGATCAGGAAGTCACCGATCAATAACGATTTTTCCAAACTTCCTGTAGGGATGATAAAGGGTTGAAAAATATAATTGTGTACGATTGTAGCTGCCACAATTGCAAACAATAAAGAACTCACCGTTTCTCCCCAGCTACTCTTTGGATGTAGGCTTCGATCGGCCCGGTATTGGGGTTGTGGGCTATAGTTGACCGTAAAAATATAAAGCCCCAAAGTCGCAATTCCTAATAAGGTGTCCTTGAGGGTGTTTTTTCCAAAACTACGCAAGGTTTCTACCCAAACAACGAGTAGCATGATTAGGTTTACAACAGGAACAAAAAGCAAAATAGTCCACCATTTGGGTCGTTTGATGATTTGCATTAGCACTACAGCATTGTAAATAGGTACTGCTGCTTTCCAAGATGCTTGACCTGCAGCTTTATACAATTTCCAAGTCCCTACAAAGTGTATTATTTGAATCCCAATAAAAAAGAGAAACCACTCGATCCAATTCATATTACGAAGTTAAAAGTTTAAGGTCAGCATGGGTTTTATTTATGATATTTTTAGTACATCATCCATATCAAAAATCCCTTTTTTTCCGATGATCCATTCTGCTGCAACCAAGGCACCAAGTACAAAACCTGTTCTAGAATGGGCTTCATGTTTTATGGATATGGTATCAATTATGCTACTATATTGTACCGTATGGGTTCCTGGTACGTCACCTTGTCGGACAGCGGTTATTGGAATTTTATCTTGGTCGGATCGTGTGTTGACTTCCCAACCTTGATGATCCGAGTGCGCTAGTATGGTGTTTACAAGACTCAATGCGGTGCCGGATGGAGCATCTACTTTTTGAGCATGGTGTTCTTCTTTTAGGCTAACGGTATAGTCTTTTTGCGTTTGCATCCATTGTGCCAAAAGTTTATTTAGTTTAAAAAACAAATTGACACCGATGCTAAAATTTGAAGCGTATAAAAAAGCACCGTCTATATTTTTGCAATAGCTTATGATTTCATCATAATGCTTGAGCCAGCCCGTAGTGCCGCAAATTACGGGAAGTTTGGCATCCAATGCTTCTTTGATGTTGGATACTGCCGCATCAGGGACGCTAAAATTGATGGCCACATCAGCATCTGCGAGCGCACCTTTTTCAAAAGACCGGTCGCGCCATGCGACTACTTGATGCCCTTTTTCTTGCGCGATGCTTTCGATGGATTTCCCCATTTTGCCATACCCTAATAAGGCGATTTTCATACAGCTAAAATTTTAAGTTTATGGTCAGGCCAAGGGTGTTTTGTTGGGTAAACTGATCCAGTTTATAATGCGGTTTGATACTCAGTTGATCATTTACATTGAATTGCAACAAATGCGCACTTACGTTTGCCTCAATAATATTGAGCATATAGGTACCCACAATAAATATAAAAGAGATGTCTCTATAACGTTGATGAAATCGCATACCTTCCAAAAGTTTTTCATTCTCGGGGATGAGTTCTATAAATTCATCGTCGGTGTAGCCGGCAATTCTTCTTTTGTAAGCGGTTCGGTAGCGTTGCAACTCGTCGCCGTTAAACACATAATAATATACCGATGCACCGATGGCTCCATAGACAAAAGGAAGCTTCCAGGCCTTGCCCAAATATACCTGTCCCAAACCGGGCATTATGGCAGAGTAAAAAGCTGCTTTTGCTGGGGTGAGCGGGTCGGCAATCAAGCGTTGTTTGCGGGTCATCAGACTGTCTAGTTGGGTTTGACTCCAAACCGGTGTTGATAACAAAAGCCCTAGTCCAAAGCTCCAGAATATGTTTTTAAGACTCACTGTTGAATTGATTTCTAATTGCATTGAGGGCTTCTTGAGAATCAAAAAAGATCTGTAGGGATCCTTTACCCATGGAGTTGGTCTTGACCCGAACTTTGGTTTTTAGCACCTGCTCCATTTCTTGAGCAACGCTAAGTGCAAACTGTGGGGTGCTGTGCTCGGAAGACGGTTTTGCATGCTGATCTTTTTCTTTTTTGACCAGCGCTTCAGTCGCTCGAACAGAAAGCCCTTTGGCAATAATTTTTTTGTACAGTGCCAGTTGTATATTTCGATCTTCTATATTGATCAAAGCGCGTCCATGGCCCATGGACAAAAACCCATCGCGCATTCCGGTTTGAATAATCGGGTCCAACTTGAGTAATCTTAAGTAGTTGGTAACCGTTGAGCGTTTTTTGCCAACTCGATCACTGAGTTCGTTTTGCGTCAGTTGAATTTCGTCAATCAATCTTTGGTAGGATAGGGCAATTTCGATGGGGTCGAGATCTTGCCGTTGAATATTTTCTACCAAAGCCATTTCTAAAGACTCTCGGTCATTAGCAATTCTGATGTAGGCGGGTAGGGTTTTTAAACCGATGGATTTTGCTGCTCGAAAACGGCGTTCGCCAGAAACGAGTTCAAAAGTATTAAAACCTGTTTTACGTACTGTGATGGGTTGTATGATGCCCAATTCTTTGATGGAGGTGGCCAACTCCTTGAGGCCTTCTTCTTTAAAATTGGTACGGGGTTGGTATGGATTGGTAGAAATACTATCGATCGGGATTTCGATCATCGAGCCAATCACTTTATCTGCATTTTTATCTTGTGCGGTGTTGATGTCCTTTGAAGGGTCATTAAGAATGGCTGAAAGTCCTCTACCCAATGCTTGCTTTTTTGATGATTTGGCCATGTCGCTAAGCTTTATTTCTTTTTATTATTTCATTTCCTAGAGCAAGATAATCTTTTGCACCGTTGCTAGTTGCATCGTATGTAATGATGTCTTCTCCAAAGCTTGGTGCTTCGCCCAATCGGATGTTTCGTTGAATAATGGTTTTAAATACCATTTTCCCAAAATGTTTATGCACCTCATCCACAACTTGGTTTGACAATCGCAAACGAGAATCAAACATGGTCAAAAGCAGTCCTTCGATGTCTAATTCTGCATTGTGAATTTTTTGAACGCTTTTTATGGTGTTTAGCAATTTGCCGAGCCCTTCCAGGGCAAAATATTCACATTGTATGGGTATTATTACAGCGTCTGCTGCTGTAAGTGCGTTCAGGGTTATCAGTCCAAGAGATGGCGCACAGTCTATGATGATAAATTCAAAATCATTTTTGATGCCCTGCAGCGCTTCTCGAAGCATGTATTCTCTTTTGGATTTGTCTACCAGTTCAATTTCTGCCGCTACAAGATCTATATGCGATGGAATGATGCTCAAATTGGCAATGCTGGTTGGCTGTATTGCATCTGCGGCTGTTGCAGAATGCTCTAACAATTGGTAGGTGCTTGCACCGGAGTGGTTGGGGTCAATTCCTAGTCCAGATGTGGCATTGGCTTGCGGGTCAGCATCGATGATTAGGGTTTTCTTTTCGAGAATCCCAAGTGCTGCTGCTAAGTTTACTGAGGTTGTGGTTTTGCCCACGCCTCCTTTTTGATTGGCTACCGCAATGATTTTGCCCATAAGAACGTATTGGTGTTTTAGCGTTTAAAAATACGATTATTTGACTGCTAGGAAAAGAAAGCAACTTTCTTTTTAAAATCAAAATTAGTTTGAAGAAATGCTGTCTTGATATTCGATAATATAGATGGTTTCATTTTCTTTTTTATGACCATAGTTTTCTCGAGCAAAACGTTCAAGGCTATCGATATGTTCGAGTTGTGTCAGTGCATTTTGATCCTTATCGATGGCCTCTTGAAGTGCTTTCTTCTGGGCTTCTAGCCCGTCTATTTCTTCATTTAATTCTTGATGGATGAGCAGGGAATGGGTGTCCAGAAAAAACATCCAAATCAAAAATCCCAAAGCAATTGTGCCATAGGTCCACTGCGTGCGTGTTCTTTGACGTATCCAAGTTGGGATTTTAATTTTCATCAATATTATTTGGAGAGTTTAGCGATTTGAGCCGTAGTTATTTGTGCTTCAAGTTTGTTGCCCCAGTTGCTCAGCACATAGTTCATAACATCGGCAACCTCCTCGTCGTCCAACCCTTGTGCTACCATGACGCCATCATAGCTTTTTCCGTTGACTTTGATGGGCCCACGCATACCGTATTTGACCCCTTTGAGGCTTTGCTCCAAGTTGTTTTTTAAAAAATCAGATTTTGCAAGGGGTGGAAATGCATTGGGGACACCTTGCCCTTCACTCATGTGGCACTGAACACAAAAATCTTGATAGATCGCTTCGCCGTCTTCGAGGCTTTGTTGCAACGTTTTTTGTTGTATAAAATACAGGGTCATGCTCGAAAATAGCAACCCATATACGAGTAGAAAAATTCTCATTTTTTAGGAATTATTTTTAGAATTCCTTTGCCCTCTACACCGACATATAAATACCCATCAGGCCCTTCTTTGACATTGCGAAGGCGACCAATGCCGGGGAGTATTTTTTCTCTTTTTACGACTTGATCATTTTCAATTACCAGCCGCTCTAAATATTCAAAAGCTAAAGAACCAACAAAAAGATTGCCTTTCCACCCGTCATATATATCAGAAGAAGAAAACGCAGTACCGCTGGGTCCAATTGAGGGAATCCAATAATAAAAGGGTTGTTCCATACCCGGAAGTGCTTTGTCATCTGTGATGGTCGTACCACTATAATTGATGCCATAGGTGATCTTGGGCCAGCCATAATTTTTACCAGCCCTAACGATATTAATTTCATCGCCCCCTTTTGGTCCATGCTCGGTTTCCCAAATTGCACCAGTTTGAGGATGGATAGCAATGCCTTGAGGGTTTCGATGCCCATAGGAATACACCGCTGTTTTGGCACCATCTAGTGCAACAAATGGATTGTCATCGGGGATACTACCATCAAGATTGAGACGATATATTTTTCCACCATCGCGAGTCAGGTCTTGAGGGTTGACGTCTCTATTGCCCCGATCACCGACCGAAAAATAAAGGTGGTTGTTGTCGTCAAAAACGATGCGAGAGCCCCAATGTTGTCCTTTTTTGGTGTTGGGTTCTGCTTTGTATAAAAGGGCCACATCACTCAGTGAGAGTTCTTGAAGTGTAGCTATGTACAATGCGGTGTTTCCGCCTTCATCACCCTCTAGGGTCATGCTTATGGTAAAATAAATTTTGTTGTTGTTGGCAAAATCCGGATGAAGCGCCACATCGAGTAGCCCACCTTGTCCACGGACGTATGCTTCGGGCAGGCCACTGACAGCCGTTTTCTGACCGTTGCGCACCCGATACAAAGTGCCTGATTTTTCGGTTACCAAGAAATCTTCTGGGCTTATAAAGGCCATGCCCCAAGGGATGTCTATGCCGTCAACTACAGTGACGTAGTCGTAGTTTGGATTTTCTGGAGTTTCTATTTTAGGGGTATTTTCTTGTGCACAACTTAGGGTGAAACTTCCCAAAAATGCACTGAGGATGAGGATGCTTTTTTTCACAATACTAATTTTCCCCCAAATTATAAAAAAACTCGGTATGGCTTTCGCCATAAAGCAAATATCCTTAAAATAAAATTCTACAATTAGGAAGTAAGTAGCTGGCCGACTTCTGTTCCGATTAGCGATCCTATTGCAACGCCCATTCCACCGAGTCGTACTCCCATGGCGATGTTTTGGTCGATTTTTTTAACCAGAGGTTTTTTGTTCGCTCCAAATGCCATAATTCCGGACCATTCCATGTCAATTTCAAAAGGGTGGTGCGGCAGTATGAAGTTTTTGATGTCCGAGAGTAGTGCGGTTTTGATTTTGGGATTAATACCCATTTGTGTGGTATTTTCGCCTTCAAAGTCCAATTGTCTTCCTCCCCCGATAAGTAATCGGTTGTCAATTGTTCTAAAATAATAATAGCCTTGCTGATAGTGATAGCACGCTTCTAAATTTAGATTTTTAATCGGTTTGCTGATCAATACACAACCTCTTCCGGGTTTGATTTCTTCTTTAGGAAACCACCTTTTTGTAAACGCGTTGGTGCAAATCCCCAAGCGTTGGGTTTGGAGTTCGATCACTTGGTTTCCGGCCCGTACGTTGAGTTTAATGGATTGTGGGTCAGCATGGAAGTCGAGCACTTCGGTTTGTGCAAAATATGCGATGCCGCATTGCGCTACTTTTCGATGCAACTGTCGGGTCATTTTACCGGTGTCTATGAGTCCTTCTAGGGGATTGCTAATGAGGTGTTTTACTTTTTTTGGGTCAAAACCTTTTTGAGTGATTTGATCCGAAGCAGTTAAAAAAACCGCTTCTTTAATAAGTGGTTGCAAAAGTCTATTGATAGAAGCGATTCGGTCGTCTAAGTCTTTTTCTGGTTTCAAAAATAATTCGTATCCACCGGAGGGGATATAACCTATTGCGGCATCACCTAATGTTTTTCTAAGTTTTTCGAGGCCTTTTCTTCGTTTGTCGATGAGTGCTAGCAGTTCGTCTGTAGAAAGAGTTTTGAGATCGGACTCAATTTCGGTGAGGGATCCAAAGCAGGCGAAACCAGCATTTCGGGTACTCGCGCCATGAGGAAATAGCCCCCGTTCTAAAATGGCGACATTGGCGTTAGGTTGTTGTTCGATGATTTCGAGTGCGGCAAAACAACCGACTATTCCTCCTCCAATGATGAGGTAGTCATATGAGGTCCAGGCTTTTTTTTCCCAATAACTGATCATTTTTTAAAGGTATAAAAAAACCATCAGCGACGCTGATGGTTGAGTCGGGATGACAGGATTTGAACCTGCGACCCCACGCACCCCATGCGTGTGCGCTACCAGGCTGCGCTACATCCCGAAAGAGGTTGGATTTTATAAAGTCGGGGTGGCAGGATTCGAACCTGCGACCTCCTGCTCCCAAAGCAGGCGCGATAACCGGGCTACGCTACACCCCGAATTTGTGGGGCAAATATAGCATTAAATCAAATTTTACCAATGCTTTTTGCATTTGTTTTTTATTGCCCAAAATTTAATGTGTTTTTTAAAATCAGTTGTCCTCATCGGTACTGCAATCCAAACAGTTTAAACGGTTGTCGCGCTGCTGCCAAAAATGACCCGCAATTTTGCGACGGTACCAATCTTGATCGTTATTGATGTTAGCGGCTAAGAGATTGGCGAGTGCGTTGTCGATACGGATGTTTTGCCCCTCAGGAAGGTATAGGGTAAGTGTGATTTCTTGATCTCTAAATTTTGTTTTTGCAGGACTTATAAGATAGTTGTTGAGTTTGATTTGATTGTCTTCTATATCAAAGGCATAGACAATGGATTGTGCATGGGTTTTGGCGTTTGCAAAATTTTTGCCACTGGCTTCTTTTTCAATTTTCAATCGGAGCAATTGGTCTTCTGATGGTTCAAATTTTAATTGGACTTCATTGGTATAGACCCAATCGTTATTTTGATTATCTCTGATCAGGTCAAAATCATCGTTGTCTAATAGCCGGTCTTTAAATTGCATTGGACTTCCTAGGTTGAGGTGTAGCGTGTCGGTTTTTTGCAAATCCAATTGTTGGGTTGTAGTAGTGGTGACTTTGAAGGCATGTGATTTGAGTTCATGAATCGCAATGACACCGACGCTTACCACTGCGATCAGCCAAAGACCAAAAAGACTTAACAATACGACGCCCTTTAATAGACGTGACTTAGGAGCGATCAATCGAATGCCTATGAGCATAATAAATAAAAGAGGAACAGTAAGGGAGATGGCTATTAAGGTAAAAAACACCCAATAGGGAACATCGATCTGGGTGGTATATTGGATGATCTGATCTGGCAAAAAAGTGGTTACACCGATGAGCGCTGTAACCACAAAAATAACCAACGTAACTAAGAGGGCGATTCCGGCGGCAAATGCCAAAATAAAACCGATGACACCTCCGATCAAGCTAAACAGTCCGACGAAAATTCTTTCTAAGCTTGTGAATAAAATTTTTGATTTTTTTTTTAATCCCTGGGCGTTATTTTCATAATCGATCGCTTCTTTGACACGGGATGAAAGGTCTTCAAACTCGGATTTTATTTTTTTTTCAATTGTAGCAATATTGACAGGTTCTCCACGCATTTGTAGCTTTTCGGCTGTGGTTCGTGCTTCAGGGACTAGAATCCAAAGCAGTAGGTAGATCAGCAGAAAGCTACCGCCAGAAAATAAGAAGAGCAACAACCATATCAACCGCAACCATGCTGTTTCAATTTTAAAATAATGTGCCAATCCGCTGGCTACCCCTC
This sequence comes from Flavobacteriaceae bacterium, assembly GCA_017852395.1. GTDB lineage: Bacteria > Bacteroidota > Bacteroidia > Flavobacteriales > Flavobacteriaceae > RFYP01. The sequence continues at coordinate 47,830 of JAFMLE010000010.1, read as the reverse complement.
CAATATATTTATCCTCACCATCTCTAAAGAGTTTTCTGCGAATGGTTTGAAATTCTTTTTGATTTTCATCCTCTTCAATATCCGGGGCAAAATCTTCGGGTTGCCCCAAAGTTTCGATAATCGCTTTGACATCATCTGTTCCGATCACCTGGTTGTCCTGTTTTTTGATGTTTTGAAAAAGTTCTGCAATTCGAGCTTCGATGTCACTGAGAATTTCTTCACGTCCTGCAGTTTTGTCAAAAGCTGTTTTGAGTTGATTGAGGTAGGCGTTGAGCAAACGGTAGGCCTCTTCATCTACGTGAAAAAAATAGCCAGCGAGATTTACATTTATGGTTTTATTCATGGGTTATTTTGATTTAGTGATTTTGTTAACGGCACTGTTTAGGGCCTTCCAAGATTCGTCTAATTCGTTTAAGACGTCCTTGCCTTTGTTTGTTATTGCGTAATATTTTCGAGGGGGACCTGCGGTGGACTCCTCCCATCTATAATCCAATAAAGCCGCATTCTTGAGTCGCGTCAATAAGGGGTATATGGTGCCTTCTACGACGATCATTTGTGAGCTTTTTAGGGTGTCTAAAATTTCGGTTGCATACTTGTCTTTTTGGTTTAAAATAGAAAGGATGCAGAATTCTAAAATCCCTTTTCGCATTTGTGCTTTTGTGTTTTCGATATTCATTAGGAGCTAATGTTTAATGCAAATATATGTATAAAAAAAGATACTATGCAATACATAGTACTAAAAAAATTTATTTTAACATTTTTACAACACTTTGGAATTCTAAAAGAGGGTATTTTGAAGTGATTTTGGAATTATGAAAGCATCTTTTTCTTTTTTTTATTACAAATCCATTCTGCGAAAGGTCAGTTTTGATACTGCGCTGTTTTACAAAGAATACCATAAAGCAATGATGACTTTGCCCCCTAAAGAAGCTGAACGACTGGCGCGTTGGGCTGCTCACTATGCCGAAAAGCAACCACAGTTGTTGCCGGTAAGCCTTTAGGTGGTCGGTGCAATAATCTGTACGTTTTCTATTTGTATAGCCCCGCGAACGACACCGTTGATTGTTTTTTTTAAGGCTTCTATGACCGGCTGTTTGAGCTGATGTTGGGTATATATCATGCTAATTTCTCGAGCCGGTGCTGGCTGGGGAAAATGTCGTAGGTTTTTCTTTTTTTTCTCTGACAAGGTTTCCGTAGTAAGATAGGGTAGTAGGGTCATGCCTAGCCCTTCGTCGGCAAGATTTATTAGGGTTTCAAAACTGCCGCTTTTTATTCCAAAAGAGGTGTTTTTTTGCTTGATTTTGCAAAGGTTAAAGACGTGGTTTCTAAAACAATGTCCGTCTTCAATGACAAGCAGGTCTGCAAATTCGAGGTCTTCAATTTCAATTTCATTGTTTTTGTGAAGTTTATGACCCTCAGGGACATATCCTACAAAGGGTTCATAAAAAATAGGATATTCTTTTATTTTTTCTTCATGTAGTGGGGTTGCCACGATGCCAGCGTCCATATGACCTTCACGTAATAATTTGACAATATTTTGGGTGGTTAGTTCCTCAATTTTCAGATCTACTTTGGGGTGTTTTTTGATAAAATTGTTTAGAAACATGGGTAGGAGTGAAGACATCACTGTTGGTATGATTCCCAAGCGGAACTGTCCGCCAACAATCCCTTTTTCCATATCTACTACATCGCGCATACGCTGTGCTTCGGCGATGATCTGTTTGGCTTGTACCAATATCTTTTCGCCGACTGCAGTGAGTTTAATGGGTTTTGTAGAGCGGTTAAAAATGCGTACGCCCAATTGTTCTTCTAGTTTTTGAACCTGCATGCTCAAGGTAGGCTGAGTAACAAAAGATTTTTCGGCAGCAATTGTAAAGTTCCCATGCTCTGCAACAGCACAAAGGTATTCGAGTTGAGTTAGCGTCATAATGGATATCTATATATTATCAAAAATAATAAATATATCTTATAAAGCAAATAGGATTTTGTTGTTTTGACCGTCTCTTGAAGGATGCTTTTAAAAAGGAAATAGATTTTGCTTATTGCAGCAAGCGCACTTTCATGGGGATGTTATAAATAGGCATTTCGCGATCATCAGTTTTTTGGGTATTTATACTGTCCACAACTTCCATGCCGGCGATCACCTCTCCAAAAGCGGTGTAATTGCCATCTAAATGATACGCACCTGGACTTTGTTGGACAATAAAAAATTCATAAGGAGAAGCCAGCTTGTGGGGGTTATCGATGGCGCTACTGGGCATCGATATGACACCGCGGTGGTGTTTGTGCCCTTTTCGGGTATCGGGTGGAAGCAAATAACGACCGATATCTGTTCTTCGTCGCATAACCGTTTCGCTATCTGAGTTGCCTCCTTGGATGATAAATCCCGGTACCACACGATGAAAAATGGACCCATCAAAATAGTTTCTCTTGGTCAAATACACAAAGTTTGCGCGGTGATAGGGTGTGTCTTCATAGAGTAAGACATCAATGTTTCCATAACGTGTCTCGATTCGCACTTTATTTTCTTTGTTCTCTGCTGCATATTGCTTAAAAAATGGAATGGCATTTTTGTCCGTCAATCGTGGATAGGCGGGGACTTCTAGCCGTGATTTTTGAACCACTTTCTTGACAGGCTCTTGTTTTGGAGTCGCTGACTTGTTGGTTTTTGTGGATGATTCGCATTGCGCCAAAATAAAGAGTAAGCACAGCAGGTAAAGTGGATTTTTACTTCGAAGAAATAAGTACAGATAGTGCATGCAGATGGTGCTATTTAGAAATTACTTTTCGATGCTAATTTAATAATATCCTCGGCAATGGGCTATTCGGCTTGAAAGTGGCTTAAAAAATTTTAACAGAACCAAAAATTTAGTAATTTCGCCATCTAATTTGCGCCCATGTATCGGAATCTCAAAGTTGTCTTTTTATTTTTATTTGCAGTACTTACTTCTTGTGCAGAACGTGTAGATCTTATTGTCCATAACGCTACTGTTTACACCGTTGATAACCAGATGCAGATTGTAGAAGCTTTTGCGGTAAATGACGGTAAATTTGTGGCGGTTGGTTCCAATGACGAAATTCTCAACAAGTTCAATGCGTCCAATGTTGTAGATGCCCAAGGGTTGCCTGTTTTTCCAGGATTCATTGACGCGCACTGTCATTTTTTGGGGTTGGGTCTCAACTTGAGTCAAGTGCAATTGCAGGGTACTACAAGTTTTGAAGAAGTCATCGATCGCGTAAAAGATTATGCTGAAAATAATGACAACACCGTTATTCGTGGTCGGGGTTGGGATCAAAATGATTGGGAGGTAAAAGAATTTCCTACAAAAGAAATACTGGATCAACTCTTTCCCAACATTCCTGTAGTTCTCGAACGTATAGATGGTCATGCCTACTTGGTCAATCAAAAAGCACTTGACTTAGCAGGTATAGATGAAAATACAACAATGGCGGGTGGTGCCGTTGTAATCAAAGACAATAAGCCAACAGGTGTTTTGATCGACACACCCATGGCACTTATTGATGCTGTATTGCCCGCACCAAGCAATGCGGAAAAAGCCAAAGCGCTTAAGGAGGCCGAAAAGATCGCGTTCGAAAATGGACTCACTACCGTGGATGATGCTGGCTTGCTCAAAGAGGATATTTTCCTTATCGATAGTCTACAAAAAAGGGGTGAGCTAAACATTCGAGTATATGCGATGATCGCCAATACCAAGGATAATCTGGATTATTTTCTATCAAAAGAACCTTATAAAACCGACCACCTCAATGTACGTTCTGTAAAAGTATATGCAGACGGTGCATTGGGATCGCGAGGAGCTGCACTTCTTGCACCTTACAGTGATATGCCCAATCATAAAGGGGCTTTTATCACCGGCTTAGATTCGTTAAAAGTTTTGGCAGAACGCATCTCCAAAACCAAATTTCAAATGAACACCCATGCTATTGGGGATGCGGCCAATGCTGCCGTTTTGGAGGCCTATCGTGAACGTGTTCGTTTTTTACGTGATCCTAGATGGCGCATCGAGCATGCTCAGGTGATTGACAGCACCGATTTTGATAAGTTTAGCAAAAAAATTATCCCTTCTATTCAACCGCTGCACGCTACAAGTGATATGTATTGGGCAGAAGATCGTTTGGGGGCTACCCGTGTCAAAAATGCCTATGCATTTAAAGACCTTTTAGATTGGGCTGGAGTGGTGGCTTTGGGGACGGACTTTCCTGTAGAAACCGTTAATCCGTTCCATACGTTTTATGCCGCCGTTGCCCGCAAGGATTTGAGTGGCAACCCAGAGAAAGGATATCAATCAGAAAATAAGCTCTCTCGTGGAGAGGCTTTATTGGGAATGACCCGTTGGGCTGCCTATGCAAATTTTGAAGAAGACCAAAAAGGGTCTATTGAGGTTGGTAAATTTGCCGATTTTGTAATCCTTGACCGTGATATTATGGATGTACCTCATCGCATGATACCTGGTGCACGCGTTGTAGCAACTTTGGTCAATGGTAAGATTGTTTATAGCAATCGTAAATAATCCATAAGTTTAAAATTTTAACCATCAGCTTGGGAAATCCATTTAAGGATTAATATTTTTACCCAAAAATTCTTTTTTCATTTAAATTTTAAACTAAAAATCCATTTAAGGGTTAAATTAATTCGTACTTAGTTTATTTTAGCATCAAAATTTAAATTATGTGTGGTATTGTATGTGCCTTTGATATAAAAAGTAGTAGTGAGCAGCTTCGTCCACAAGTGCTCGAAATGTCTAAAAAAATTCGTCATCGCGGTCCAGATTGGAGTGGTATTTTTACGGACGAAAATGTGCTAATGGCCCACGAAAGACTTGCAATAGTAGACCCCACTTCGGGTCAACAACCTTTATTTAGCTCGGACAAATCCCTTGTGCTGGCTGCCAACGGTGAGATATACAATCATCAAGAACTCCGTAAGGGGCTTACAAAAGCCTATGACTTTCAGACACAATCGGATTGCGAAGTATTGCTGGCGTTGTACCAAGAAAAGGGGGTGCACTTTTTGGATGAGCTCAATGGTATTTTTGCTTTTGCCCTCTACGATGCCGCACAGCAAACCTATCTTATAGCAAGGGATCATATGGGAATCATTCCCCTTTATATGGGTTGGGACGCAGAGGGTACTTTTTACGTAGCATCCGAACTCAAGGCTTTGGAGGGTGTTTGCACAAAGATTGAACTTTTTCCACCCGGACACTATTGGTATAGTAAAGACAAGTCGCCAGTAAAATGGTATGTTCGAGATTGGACGGATTTTGAACATGTCAAAAACAATCCAACAAGCATCGAAGATTTGCACGATGCATTAGCAGATGCAGTTCATCGTCAATTGATGAGTGATGTCCCTTATGGTGTATTGTTGTCTGGTGGGCTCGACTCTTCAGTAACCTCTGCTTTGGCCAAAAAATTTGCAGCCAAACGCATAGAATCTGGGGATACTCAGGCAGCATGGTGGCCACAGTTGCATTCTTTTTCTGTAGGATTGGAGGGTTCTCCAGATTTGGCTGCTGCCCAAAAAGTTGCCAAGCACATTGGTACAGTGCATCATGAAATCAAATTTACCATACAAGAAGGCTTGGATGCCATCAAAGACGTGATTTATCATTTGGAGACCTATGATGTAACCACGGTACGAGCCTCAACACCCATGTTTTTAATGGCACGCGCCATTAAATCACTTGGAATTAAAATGGTTTTGTCTGGAGAAGGAGCCGATGAGTTGTTTGGCGGCTACCTCTATTTTCACAAGGCACCTACTGCAAAAGACTTTCATGAAGAAACCGTTCGAAAATTAGAAAAACTCCACCAATACGACTGCTTGCGCGCCAATAAATCACTTGCTGCCTGGGGCATAGAAGGTCGTGTTCCTTTTTTGGATAAAGAATTTATGGATGTAGCCATGCGACTTAATCCACAGGATAAAATGATTACTAAAGACCGTATGGAAAAATGGGTGGTGCGTAAGGCCTTTGAATCCTACCTACCAGAAAGTGTCGCCTGGCGTCAAAAAGAACAATTTTCGGATGGTGTGGGCTACAGCTGGATTGACACCCTCAAAGAGGTAGTGGCGCAGGAAGTAAGCGATGTTCAAATGGAAAATGCCCATTTTCGTTTTCCAATACAAACACCACAAAACAAAGAAGAATTTTATTATCGTACCATTTTTGAAAGTCACTTTCCCAGTGATGCTGCTGCTTTGAGTGTTCCTTCAGTACCTTCTGTAGCATGTAGCACACCAATTGCCCTCGAGTGGGATGCGGCTTTTAAGAACATGAATGACCCCAGTGGACGCGCTGTGGCCAAAGTACATCAAGAGGCCTATAAATAGTCTTTTTTAGAACCGATTCTAGATTCAATCAATCGGTCCGTTTTGGTGAATTGTTTTTTCACATAAAAATGTTGATAACTCAAGGCTTTTAGGAGCATTTAGCCCCATAATAAAAGGGGCTTTTTTTGTATTTTTATAGGTATAAAAACACGCAAATAAACAATCCTAAATTTATGAGTGAGGAAAATAAAAATCCCCAATATTCAGCGGATAGTATTCAGGCTTTAGAGGGGATGGAACACGTACGGATGCGTCCGTCGATGTATATTGGAGATGTAGGCCCTAGAGGACTTCACCACTTGGTTTATGAAGTAGTTGATAACTCAATTGACGAAGCCTTAGCCGGGCATTGTGACACCATAAAAGTGACCATCAACGAAGACAACTCGATAACCACCGAAGACAATGGTCGAGGGATCCCCGTTGGCATGCATAAAAAAGAAGGCGTTTCTGCTCTTGAAGTTGTTATGACCAAAATTGGAGCTGGGGGAAAATTTGATAAAGATTCTTATAAAGTCTCCGGAGGATTGCACGGGGTAGGTGTTTCTTGTGTCAATGCGCTATCAGAATCACTTACCGCCACCGTATATCGTGAAGGTAAAATTTGGCAACAAGAATATTCTCGTGGAAAGGCCTTGGCGCCAGTTGCAGAAATCGGCACTAATGATTCTACAGGAACCATAGTAACCTTCAAGCCCGATCATCAGATTTTTCAGCAAACGCTCGAGTACAACTACGATACTTTAGCACAAAGGATGCGCGAATTGGCCTATCTCAACAAGGGTATTACTATTTCATTGACCGACAAAAGAAACACCAATGATGATGGTACCCATGTAAACGATATTTTTCATTCCGAGGAAGGACTGCCAGAATTTATTCGGTTTTTAGACGCTACACGTGAGCCCATCATCGAAAAAATAGTGGCAATCGAAGGAGAAAAAAATGGTATTCCTGTTGAAGTTGCAATGGTATATAACACTTCTTTTTCAGAAAATTTGCATTCCTATGTCAACAACATCAATACCCATGAGGGTGGAACCCACCTTTCGGGTTTTAGACGCGGGCTTACAACGACACTCAAAAAATATGCCGATGCATCTGGGCTTTTGGACAAGTTAAAATTTGAAATTTCGGGTGATGATTTTAGAGAAGGACTAACAGCCATCATATCAGTTAAAGTTGCAGAACCACAGTTTGAAGGGCAAACCAAAACCAAGTTGGGCAACCGAGAAGTGACTGCTGCAGTTTCTCAAGCGGTTTCCGAAATGCTCGAAAACTACCTCGAAGAACATCCCAACGATGCCAAATCGATTGTTCAAAAAGTAATTCTTGCCGCACAAGCAAGACACGCTGCCCGCAAAGCACGTGAGATGGTGCAACGCAAAACAGTTATGAGTGGCGGAGGATTGCCCGGTAAACTTTCTGATTGTTCGGAACAAGATCCGGCATTGTGCGAAGTGTTCTTGGTAGAGGGAGACTCCGCGGGTGGAACTGCCAAACAAGGGCGAGATCGTAATTTTCAGGCCATTTTGCCGCTGCGCGGAAAAATTCTCAATGTCGAGAAAGCCATGCAGCACAAAGTGTTTGAAAACGAAGAAATTAGAAACATCTATACAGCACTTGGCGTAACGATCGGAACCGAAGAAGACAGCAAAGCGCTGAACCTTGAAAAATTGCGCTACCACAAAATAGTTATCATGTGTGATGCTGACGTAGATGGTAGTCACATTTCGACCCTAATTTTGACTTTTTTGTTCCGCTACATGAAAGAATTGATAGAGTCGGGTTACATCTATATAGCTACTCCACCGCTCTATCTAGTAAAAAAAGGAGCAAAGAAAAACTATGCCTGGAATGATGATCAGCGTGATGCCTTGCTAAAAGAATACGGTTCTGGATCTAGCGTACAACGTTATAAGGGACTTGGTGAGATGAACGCAGAACAGCTCTGGGAAACCACTATGAATCCCGAGTCTCGTACCCTACGTCGGGTAACCATCGACAATGGCGGTGAAGCCGATCGTGTGTTTTCGATGCTTATGGGAGATGAAGTCCCGCCGCGTAGAGAGTTTATCGAAAAAAATGCCATCTACGCCAATATCGATGCCTAAATCCTTTTTTGGCTTGCTGGGCAACCAGCAAGCCAAATTCTTTTTTTACCTTTGACCATCTTGAATTTAAATGTTTTCTTATGAAAGTTACTGTTGTAGGAGCAGGAAATGTTGGTGCCTCTTGTGCCGAATATATTGCCCAAAAAAGTATCGCTAGTGAAGTGGTGCTTCTCGATATTAAAGAAGGTTTTGCAGAAGGCAAAGCCCTCGATTTGACCCAAACCGCAACCACACTTGGATTTAATACCAAAATCAATGGTGTGACCAATGATTATACTGCCACTGCAGGAAGCCAGGTCGTTGTGATCACTTCGGGGATTCCTAGAAAGCCAGGGATGACCCGAGAAGAGCTGATCGGAATCAATGCAGGGATCGTAAAGTCCGTTTCGGACAACATCTTGGCACATTCGCCAAATGCCATAATCGTTGTAGTATCTAACCCCATGGATACCATGACCTACTTGGCCTTAAAATCTACGGGTCTGCCAAACAACAGAGTAATTGGTATGGGAGGGGCATTGGATAGTTCTCGATTTAAAACCTATCTATCAAAAGCCTTGAATTGTCCCCCAAACGATGTTCAAGGTATGGTGATTGGCGGTCATGGTGACACCACCATGATTCCATTAACACGTTTGGCCAGCTATAACGGATCTCCTGTTAGTCAATTTCTTTCTCAAGAAACATTAGAAAAAGTTGCCGCAGACACCATGGTTGGTGGCGCGACTTTGACCAAGCTTTTGGGAACTTCTGCTTGGTATGCCCCCGGAGCGTCTGTAGCGTATTTGGTCGATAGTATTCTTAACGATCAAAAGCGCATGATTCCTTGTTCAGTAATGTTAGATGGCGCTTATGGCGAGTCGGACATTTGCATCGGTGTACCAGTCCTTGTCGGTCGAAATGGCGTAGAAGCCATCATCGATGTGAAATTGAATGACGAAGAAAAAGATAAATTCAAAGCAAGTGCAAATGCCGTTCGTTCAATGAACGCTGCATTAGATCAAATTTTGAATAATTAATTCATTTTGGGATCGAATCTTTTTTGGTAGTAGATCTCTAGAATATAAGTTGTTAAACTCTCTAGTAAATTTTATATTTGCTCGCTTTTAGAAAGCACTAAAAATCAAAACAATGCAAAATAATTCATTGATACGCATTTTCGGAATCCTTTTTGGATTGGTAAGCATCTATCAACTATCGTTTACATTTATCGCTAGCCAACAAGAAGAAAAGGCCGCAACCTATGCGCAAGCGACTATTTCTGAAGAAACAGAAAACTATGCAGAACTCAGAGATAAAGCTGAAATCGCCTATTTAGATTCTATAGGTAATCTGCCGTTGTATGGTTTTACAACCTACAACGACGCAAAACAAAAAGAACTCAATAAGGGCTTGGATCTTAAGGGTGGGATTAACGTTATCCTTCAAATTTCGATTCGAGATGTACTTAAAGGTTTGGCAGAAAATACCAAAAATGCCGTTTTCAATCGGGCATTGGACGAAGCAGATGTCCTTCAAAAAAACACAGATGAGCCTTATGTAGAATCCTTTTTTGCGGCTTTTGATGCGATCAAGGGAGATGTAAAATTGGCCGACCCTGAGGTATTTGCCAATAGAACCTTGAGCGATGAAATCAATTTTGAAATGACCGATGACGCCGTCAAGCCGATCATAAGAAGAAAGGTAGATGAATCGATTGTTTCTGCGTTTGAGGTCTTGCGAAAGCGTATCGACAAATTTGGGGTAACCCAACCCAACATTCAACGTCTTGGAAATTCTGGGCGTATATTGGTTGAGTTGCCGGGCGCTAAAGACGTGGAGCGTGTTAAAAATTTATTACAAAGTACCGCTCAATTGGAGTTTTGGGAAACATTTAAAAACGATCAACTAATCAATTTTTTAGCGCAAGCAGATGCCCTGCTTAAGCAAGAAATTATAGACAACAAAACTGAAACTTCAGCTGATGCCGATTCGACAATTGACGATTTGTTAGCCGATGTTGCCGCTGCCGATTCTACCAATGTTGCAGCTGCTAATCCAATTATGGATCGCATTGTAGGTTATGGTTATCAGGGTGGCCCCATATTGGCCCAGTTTGCAGCCCGTGATCAAGAACTGATCAGCTCATATCTCAACCGACCTGACGTAAGAAAATTATTAGCTCCAGAATTTCGTTATATTAAATTTGCTTGGGGTAAGCCCTTAGCTACAGGTGATGTTGTAGAACTTTATGCACTAGAATCCAATCGTGATAATTTGCCGCCCCTAAGTGGAGGTGTGGTAGTCGATGCGATGCAATCCTATGATGCTTTAGGAAACCCTGCGGTTTCTATGCAAATGAATGCCTCTGGTGCACGTACCTGGGAAAGCATGACGGGCAAGGCTTTTAGAGAAGCCACAAACATCGCAATAGTTTTGGATGATATTGTCTATTCGGCTCCAGGAGTTTCTAAAGGTGCTATTTCTGGAGGACGTTCAGAAATTTCAGGAAATTTTACCCTCAATGAAGCCATTGACCTTGCAAATGTTTTGCGAGCAGGAAAATTACCTGCTTCAGCAGAAATCATCCAATCCGAAATTGTGGGTCCATCTCTTGGACAAGAAGCGATTGAGAGCGGATTAAATTCTTTTGCAATCGCCCTCGTTTTTGTTTTATTATGGATGATATTCTATTATGGTAGCTCGGGTATATTTGCCGATGTTGCACTGGTCCTCAATATTTTATTGATTTTTGGGGTTTTGGCCAGTTTAGGAGCGGTTCTAACACTTCCTGGTATCGCAGGTATTGTTTTGACCATTGGTATTTCTGTGGATGCCAACGTACTTATTTTTGAGCGTGTTCGCGAAGAATTGATCAAAGGAAAGGGCATTCGAAAGGCCATCGCAGACGGATTTAATAATGCGTTATCCTCAATTTTGGATGCAAATATTACCACAGGTTTAACGGCACTTATCTTATTTGTTTTTGGAACAGGGCCTATCAAAGGATTTGCAACAACCTTGTTGATTGGTATTGCCACTTCTTTGTTTACGGCAATTTTTATCACAAGGATTTTTGTAGATAATCGAAATGAACAAGGGAAGAAAGTGAGTTTCTCAACTGCTGCAACAAAAAACCTATTCGCCAACGTTTCGATTGCATTTTTGAGTAAACGAAAAATTGCTTACGCTTTTTCTACTATACTGGTAGGGGTGAGTTTGTTTTCGCTATCCTATCAGGGACTCAATCAAGGAGTGGATTTTGTCGGAGGCCGTTCGTATATGGTTCGTTTTGATCAAGAGGTAAATCCTGCTGAGGTCCAAGCGACACTTGCAGATGTTTTTGGTAGTGTAGAAGCCAAAACTTTTGGAAATAGCAACCAGCTTAAAATCACTACCAAATATAAAGTGGATGTTGAGGGTGTGGCAGTAGATTCTGAAATTCAAGAAAAACTTTTTAACGGTTTACAAGCCTACTTGCCCGATGGGTTTACCTATGAAAATTTTGTAAATGGCGCTGAGGATAAACAAGTTGGTATTATGTCCTCTATTAAGGTAGGACCTACCATTGCAGATGACATTAAGAACAATTCATTTTTGGCCGTTATAGGTTCACTTATAGTTGTGTTTTTATACATTCTTTTCCGATTTAGAAAATGGCAATTTTCACTTGGAGCGGTTACTGCGGTTTTCCATGATGTACTTATAGTGTTAGGTATTTTTTCGATGACGTATAAGTTTATGCCATTTAATATGGAAATCGATCAAGCGTTTATTGCTGCAATTTTGACCGTTATTGGATATTCACTTAACGATACGGTTGTGGTTTTTGACCGCATTAGAGAATATATTGGAGAACATACACAGTGGGAATTTGACACCGTAGTCAACTCGGCATTGAGCAGCACTTTGAGTAGAACGCTTAATACTTCATTGACGACTCTTATTGTTTTGTTGGCCATCTTTATTTTTGGAGGTGAGTCCATCCGCGGATTTATGTTTGCCCTCATCGTAGGTGTGTTGGTAGGTACGTACTCTTCAGTATTTATTGCCACTCCGGTTATGTACGATACACAAAGTCGTGTTAAGGCAAAATCCTAGTTGATAAATCAAACAAAAAAGCCGCCCTTGGGCGGCTTTTTTTATGCAGTAATTTTACAGTTTTTTACGTGCTCCAGATGGTGTTTGCAATGCCAGGCATAAAGGGCTAAAGCTTGGTTTAGGGAAAAATAGATTTTTAGCTGTGGATGGTAGTATTTTCTGTCAAAATCTTCGGTTGTAAATGCATCTAAAAACTGGCACCAACGATGGTGTACACCTTCTAAAATCTTTAAACTTGCTTGGACGTCATGATCCGAACCGTCGCTAAGGCAACTCCACGCGCCTTCATCGTAAGGGGTGATCGTGGGAGTATCTTCGGTATAGGTGTGCTTAAAACGGAGATAGCTATGCATATGACTATCGGCAAGATGATGAATGACCTGAGCCGCAGTCCACCCATCTGGGCGGTAGGTGTTTTTGAAATCAGCTGCTTCGAAGTTTTCCACCACTTTTTTGAGCTGTTCAGGGAACTGTCTAAGGACCGCTATTAACTCCGTGCGTTGAGAGGCACTTATTTCTTCTATCCATTGGAATCTACCTACCGGAAACCGTTGTTGCTCCAATTCATTTTGATCCATAATTAGCGCGCTTTTTGTTGTGCATAGAAGGTCAATATCAACCCTCCGATTATTAAGGGGATGCTAAGCCATTGTCCTGTAGAAAACAGTGGCATCACACGCTCAAAACCACCTTGACTTTCTTTAACAAATTCTACGATAAAGCGGATGGTAAATAGGCCACTAAAAAAGACGCCCAACAACCACCCTTCTTTGACACTGTGTTTGGTGTAAAGTTTTCTTAGAATGATAAATAAGATAAGGTATCCCAATGCTTCATAGAGTTGAGCAGGATGGCGCGGAAGTATTTCGCCGCGATTTTCGAAGACCACACCAAAATCATTTCCGGTGTATTTGCCCACAATTTCTGAATTATAAAAATTACCGATACGGACAAACATACCCCCGATACTAACCGGAATGGTTAGTCGATCGAGAATCCACAACCAGGATTTGAAAGGGTGTTTCTTTTGAAACAGATACAGCCCCGTTAAAATACCGATAACCGCTCCATGGCTTGCCAAGCCACGAAACCCAATGAATTTGTAGCCCTCTGCGGTTTCTTTTATTGGTAAAAAAATCTCCAGAATATGGTTGGAGTAGTAGGCCCAATCATAAAATAACACATGCCCTAAACGGGCACCTAGAAGGGTCGAAAATACCATATAAACCAACATGGGTTCGAGATATTCAAAGGACACATTTTCTTTTTTAAATAGGTTTTTCATCAGACGGTATCCCAATGCAAAGGCAATGACAAACATCAAGCTATACATATGGATGCCAAAGCCAAAAAACTCAAAGAGGGTTTCATCAGGGGCCCAAGTAGATTTAAGAAAAAACATTCGGTTTCGGATTTATGAACTAAGATAATAAAAATAGCTACGGCACGGGATCATAACCAGATCCACCCCATGGATGGCAACTCAAGATTCTTTTAAGGGCCAAATAGCCTCCTTTGAAAAGTCCGTATTTGACAAGTGCTTCTTTGCTGTATTGTGAACAAGTTGGTTGGTACCTACACGTGGGGGGCAGTAGGGGGGAGATTAGAGATTGGTACAGCTTGATGATCAATAAAAAGGGACCAACAAGTATTTTTTTGAGTACATGCACTGCCGTTTAGTTTACTTTGAACGTAGTTCCCTCCTTGCCATCAAACAGTTGAATGTTCATAGCGTTCAAGGCGTCTCTTATCAGGTCTGAGGTTTCAAAATCTTTATTGGCTCGCGCTTTATCGCGGAGCGTAATCAGTAGCGCTACAGATTTTTCTAAGGTATCGGTCTGCTGACTTGTTGAGTCTGTATTGAGATGGAGTCCCAAGACATTATGAATAAACAGCGGTAGTTGGTTTTTGAGCTTGTCTAGGGTTTCTTGATTGATTTTTGCAGCACCATTTTTTACTGTAAAGATAAATTTGACGGCATCAAACAATTGGGCAATTAGAATGGGTGTATTAAAATCATCATTCATCGCCTGGTGGCATTTTTCTAACCAAATGTCGTATTCAAAATCACAACGATCTGATGTGATTAGGTGGTCCAACGAAGCGACAGCCTCTACCATCCTCGAATACCCTTTTTCTGCTGCAAGCAGTGCGGTTTCGCTGATGTCCAAAATGCTTCTGTAGTGCGCTTGTAGGATAAAGAATCGTACGACATCAGGAGAGAATGACTTTGAAAAAAGGGTGTTTTCTCCCGAAAATATTTCATGGGGTAAAATATTGTTGCCTGTAGATTTGGCCATCTTTTTACCGTTAAGCGTCAGCATATTGGCATGGAGCCAATATTTGACAGGTGCTTCTTTATGCACGGACTCGGCTTGAGCGATTTCACACTCGTGATGGGGGAACTTAAGGTCCATTCCACCACCATGTATATCAAATTGAGGTCCCAAATATTTTGTGCTCATCGCAGTACACTCGAGGTGCCACCCTGGAAAACCATCGCTCCAAGGTGAGGGCCAACGCATTATGTGTTGTGGCTCAGCTTTTTTCCAAAGGGCAAAATCTTGTGGATTTTTTTTGTCTTGTTGGCCGTCTAAAGTTCGAGTATTATGGATTAGGTCTTCGATATTTCGTCCACTGAGCTTGCCATACCGATGGTCTTTATTAAATTTTAGTACGTCAAAGTAAACGGATCCATTGACTTCATAAGCATAGCCTTCTTTCAAGATGGCTTTGATCAATTCTATTTGTTCTACAATATGTCCTGTAGCTGTAGGTTCGATGCTCGGTGGAAGGGTGTTGAGTTGTTGCAAGGTCCTGTGAAAATCTACCGTGTAACGCTGCACAACTTCCATGGGTTCTATCGATTCTAATCGCGCTTTTTTGGCAATACGGTCTTCTCCAGCATCTTCATCATTTTCTAGGTGTCCGGCATCGGTAATGTTTCTTACATAGCGAACTTTATACCCTAGATATTGTAAATAGCGGTAGATGATGTCAAAAGAGATGAAGGTTCTACAGTTGCCTAGGTGTACATTGCTGTATACTGTTGGACCACAGACGTACATCCCTACATGATTGGGGGATAGGGGTTCAAACTTTTCTTTGCGCTTTGTTAGCGAGTTATATACAAAGAGTTCTTGGCTCATTAAAATTCGGTCTCCAATTGTAAATAGTCTAAAAATTCGCGCTTGGTATCTTTATTCTTGAACAGTCCACCAAACTCTGCAGTTACGGTACTGCTGCTGATGTCTCGAATACCTCTCGAATTGACACAAAGGTGTTTTGCATCAATAACACAAGCCACGTTTTGGGTGTTCAAAATCTTTTGGAGCTCTTCTACAATTTGAATTGTCAGCCGTTCTTGAACTTGAGGTCGCTTGGCAAAATAGTCAACAATACGATTCATTTTTGAAAGTCCGACTACGGTTCCGTTTGAGATATAAGCAACATGGGCTTTACCAACGATTGGTAAGAGATGGTGTTCGCAAGTAGAGTAGACAGTAATGTTCTTTTCAACCAACATTTCACCATATTTGTATTTGTTGTCAAAAGTTGAAGCACTGGGTTTGCGGTTGGGATGCAGGCCTCCAAAAATTTCGTTGACAAACATTTTGGCAACCCGTTTTGGCGTACCTTTTAGGCTATCGTCTGTAAGGTCCATTCCCAATATTTCGAGTATTTCATAGACCTTTTGTTCAATACCTTCTATTTTTTCGGCATCGCTACGCTCAAATGCATCAGGACGGAGTGGGGTTTCTGTGCTTTGAAACGGATGATCGTGATCGAGATCTCCAAGCTGTTCCGCTAATAATTTGTCTATTTTCATGGTTTTGTAAACTGAGACAAAGATAGCCATTTATTGGCAAAACCGCTCTGATATCAGTGAGGATGTTCGCTTTTGAGAAGTGCCGAGTTATAGCTTGAAATTATAAGAAAACGTGATTTGAAGTGGGTTGTTGTTGAGTATTATGCTGTTGGTTAGGCCTTCACTGTATAGTTTTTGAGTCAGCGTGTTCTCTTGATTGATCAAAGAAACCCCAAAAGCATTGCCACCCCATTGATACCCTAATCCTAAAGTATATCCTGTGCTACCACTGTTTGTCAACGCTATCCGATCGGTCTCATTAAAATACCCCCCTCTAAGACTGATGGATCCTATACGATACTCACCACCAACAGCCAATCGTGTTGATGCCGCATATTGTTGTTGGATTTGAAGATTGATATTACTGAAATAGTTGCTGTTGGCTTCCTCCTGATAGGAGGCATTGCCATAATTTCTGGTAGAATAATCGACACTTATTAGTCCGTTTTCACCAAAGGTATATGCAGCACTATAGGTCATTTTTGAAGGTAATCTGAGGTTGTATTCGGGATAGCTATTGATGATATTGGGTTCTGTAGTCAGGGAGATTAACCCATTTTGACTATAATAATCAGAAACCAAAAATTGGGAAGTTTCATCATAAAGATTGAGCCATGTCGGACTGTGGTAACTTAGTCCCAATCGCAGACCAGAGTCAAATCGCGCGATGCCCCCCAATTGAACCGAGACACCCGTTCCTATCGTGTTGAGTTGATTGTTAAAACGAACAGCATCCAAAATGGAGTTATTGCCATAGCCATATTCTTCCAAATCATCGTTTTGCTTATAAAGGATTCGGTGCGAATTGATACTTATCCCCAAATAGAGCTTGTTTCTAAATTGACCACTCATTGTAAATGAATATTTTTTGTGTGCACCATTTGATCGAAAAAAATAATCATGGTTGACCGAATTGTATTGGGCATTTGATTGATAACGTGTTTCGTTCAAATCATTAGAAATCGGATCAATTATATACGCTTGGTATCCCAAAAATGCTTGCTGCGCTCCATAACCAACCTGATCTCCCAAATATTGATAAACACCCGAAACGGTTTCATCATTGGCCAACGATAGATTGTATAATTCTAATCCGTCGGCATAATATAGAAAATACTGATCGATCCCTTGGTTTGAAGTTCCAACAGCATTGAACGTCTTGTCGAAGTCATTTTTTCGTTGATAATTGAAAGCAAAAGCAATACGTGGCCAATCCGAGTCTTCTCGAGTATCATTTAGAGGAAATACCATTCCAAATTGTTGTATATCAAAACGGGTATGTTCCATTTTTTTTGAAGTACCTCCATATTGTGCTTCCAGGTTGTCATTAAGAAACTCGGCACTCAAACCAATTTCAGAATTTATAAAGACAGCAGCCCCAGCGGGATTATCAACAACAGCAGAAAAATCGCCCCCTAGTGCTCCAAAGGCACCTGCCATTGCCGTATATCGTGCCGAACCACTCAATTGTTCTTGACTGTACCGAAAGGCGTCAGTGGCAGTTTGTGCTTGAAGTAGTGCACTACAAAGTAGTGCGAAAATGATAAAGGTAGATTTAACGCGCATATTTTTCGGGTAAAATTAAAAGACTAATTATTTCGTCGGCCACTGCTTGAGGAGCTTCTTCCTCCACTAGAACTTCGACCACTTCCAACAGCATTTGATCTAGAACTGCTACTAGGTGCACTAAAAGATCGAATACTTCTGGTCGCATTGGATCTCGTCGCTGGTCTTTTGATCGCAGGGTAGGAAGAGCGTGTACTTCTTATAAGGGTTCCGGTTCTACTTCTGCTACTACTCTGAGATGCATTGCTTGAGGATTGGCTAGACCCTGAGCGTACAATGCGAGTAGGGACATTGTCTATACTTGGCGCATTTATGTACCGACCAGAATTATACCGCACGTTTGTGGTATTTATATCAGACGCATCTACTGTCGCTACGGATTTTTTTTCACCACGATTGAGGGCATTACGTTCAGCTCTATTGAGTGCTTTGTATCCTCTGTCACCCCGATTGGTTCGCACCCTTGATACATTTCTTCGCTGAAAGCCATCAAATCGGTTGAAGGGTTGATAAAACGAGTTATAATAGCCGTTTCCGTAATACGACCAACCCCAGTAGGGACGATAAAAGTTGTCAAAATAAGGATTGTAAAACGGGCTATAAAAGCTCCAGCCCCAATATGGATTGTTAAAACGATAGGGACGGTTCCACCATCCAAACGGACTATAATATCCCCAATAGGGGTATCCCCAAGTATTGTAATACCAATCAAAACCAAAGTTGGGATTGAAGTTTCGAGTATTGTCAATAAGATAAATCTCTGTTTTCTGAGTTTGAGCCCCCCAAGGTTGTTGGTCATTAGGGTTGTTGTCTACACTTGTATACGCATCTACATCCGTAAAAACAGTTTCTTGATCGGCGTCCGTGGTATAATCGTCCGAGAGGTTTTGAAAATAGTTTTTATAATAGTTTTGCGCTCCAGATACAGGCTGTGCTGTACGATATTCGCTCTGGCTGTAGGAAGAATTATAAATCCCATCACTGCCATAGTATGAACTTCCTTGATAGCTTCCACAGTTCCAGGTGAGTAGTGCAATTCCAATATAAAAGATTGAAGGAAAAATTGGAGTAGGTGTAAGTTTTTTCATAATCTTTATTTTTTTTGAATACAACACTTCAATGTAGTAGTTTTGTCATTCAGTTCAACTAATATTCATAAGGGCAAAAGTTGTGCCAAATCTAAAAATGTCAAAAAATTTAACTAAACGTTCGGCAGATTATTCCAAATGGTATAACGAGTTGGTAGTAAAAGCAGACCTTGCGGAGAGTTCTGCAGTAAGAGGTTGTATGATCATCAAACCCTATGGGTATGCGATTTGGGAAAAAATGCAAGCCGAACTCGATAAGATGTTTAAGGCGACGGGGCATCAAAATGCGTATTTCCCGCTTTTTGTTCCCAAAAGTTTGTTTGAGGCCGAAGAGCAAAACGCTGAAGGCTTTGCCAAAGAATGTGCTGTTGTAACCCATTACCGACTAAAAAACAACCCTGACAAAAAAGGAGAACTGATCGTCGATCCGGATGCCAAGCTAGAAGAGCCTCTTGTGGTTCGACCTACAAGCGAAGCGATTATTTGGAGTACTTACAAAAATTGGATTCAGTCCTATCGTGATTTACCCATCTTGATCAACCAATGGGCCAATGTTGTCCGTTGGGAAATGCGAACCCGACTTTTTCTTAGAACTGCTGAGTTTTTGTGGCAAGAGGGACATACCGCTCATGCTACCCAAGCAGAAGCATTGGCCGAAGCCCGACAAATGAATCAGGTATATGCAGATTTTGTGGAGCATTTTATGGCCATACCCGTCATACAAGGTCTCAAATCCCCATCAGAACGTTTTGCAGGTGCAGTCGAAACTTTTTGCATCGAAGCATTGATGCAAGATGGCAAAGCGTTACAGGCCGGGACATCCCATTTTTTAGGTCAAAATTTTGCGAAAGCCTTTGACGTCAAATTCGCTACCAAAGAAGGGACTTTAGACTATGTATGGGCCACTTCTTGGGGCGTTTCTACACGACTGATGGGTGCGCTGATAATGACCCATAGTGATGACAATGGCTTGGTTTTGCCACCAAATTTGGCTCCCGATCAAGTGGTTATTGTGCCCATTTACCGTTCAGAAGAAGAGCATGCTGCCGTTGCTGCCAAAGCAGAAAGCATCAAAAAAACACTCGAAGAAAAAAATATTCGAGTCAAATTTGACAATCGTGATAACTTTAAACCCGGATTCAAATTCAACGAATACGAGCTTAAGGGGGTACCACTTCGAATAGCAATCGGGCCTAAAGACCTCGAAAAAGGACAGGTCGAATTGGCCCGGAGAGATACTTTGACCAAGCAATTTGTTGCTGAAAATGACCTGTGTCAAATCATTACAGATCTATTAGCGACCATACAGAAAGAATTATTTGACAAAGCATTATCCTATCGAGAAGCTAAAGTAACTTCTGTGGACGATTTTGAGACCTTCAAAAAGGTATTGGAAGATAAAGGCGGCTTTATTGCTGCCCACTGGGACGGTACCGAAGCCACAGAAGAAGCTATCAAAGCAGCAACTAAAGCGACGATTAGATGCATCCCGCTAGAAGCAAAAGAGGAGGTGGGCCAATGCGTTTTTTCAGGAAAACCGTCTAACAAAAGGGTCTTGTTTGCCAAGGCATATTAAAAAGATTTCACCACCGCTTGTTTTCCATCAAAAAAGATTTATTTTTGCCACGCAAATTTATAGCGCTACAGGAATGTTTTTTTATTAAAATATAAATTGCGTTATTCCTTTTTTCATGTAAATTTGCAAACGTTTTACTGGCCCGTTCGTCTATCGGTTAGGACGCCAGGTTTTCATCCTGGAAAGAGGGGTTCGATTCCCCTACGGGCTACAACTAAAAATTAGTAGTATGGCAAATCATAAATCGGCAATCAAGCGTATTCGTTCTAACGAAAAGAAGCGTTTAAGAAATCGTTTTCAACACAAAACGGCTCGTAATGCTATTCGTAAACTCCGCGAATTGACCAACAAGAAAGAAGCAACCAAACTTTTTCCTGTTGTGGTGTCTTTGATTGACAAGCTTGCAAAGAGAAATATTATTCATGCAAACAAAGCAGCTAACCTAAAGTCTAAGTTAGCTAAGCACGTAGCCTCTTTGTAGGATTTGACTTATATAAATAAAAAAGGGCTTACAGATGTAAGCCCTTTTTTATTTGCACTCAATTTTCCGACTAAGAATTCATGGAGATTAAAAATTCTTCGTTGGATGTTGTTCGTTTAAAACGGTCGTTAATAAATTCCATCGCCTCAACAGGGTTCATATCTGCCAGATACTTGCGCATGATCCACATTCTCTGAATGGTATTTTCGTCCAACAATAAGTCATCACGACGCGTGCTTGAGGACACCAAGTCAATGGCAGGGAAAATTCTTCTATTGGCAATTCTACGATCCAATTGCAGCTCCATATTACCTGTTCCTTTAAATTCTTCAAAGATGACTTCGTCCATTTTGGATCCTGTTTCTGTAAGCGCCGTGGCGATGATGGATAACGAACCACCACCTTCGATATTACGAGCGGCACCAAAGAATCGTTTGGGTTTATGTAGGGCGTTGGCATCTACACCGCCACTTAAAATTTTACCTGATGCCGGTTGAACGGTGTTGTAGGCGCGTGCCAAACGGGTGATGGAGTCGAGCAGTATAACCACGTCATGACCACACTCAACCAGGCGCTTTGCTTTTTCCAAAACGATGTTGGCCACTTTTACATGGCGTTCTGCGGGCTCATCAAAAGTAGAAGCTACAACTTCTCCATCTACGTTGCGTTGCATATCGGTAACTTCTTCTGGGCGCTCATCGATGAGCAATATCAATTGATATACTTCGGGATGATTTGCCGCAATTGCATTAGCAATATCCTTGAGGAGCATGGTTTTTCCTGTTTTGGGTTGTGACACAATCATGCCACGTTGTCCTTTGCCAATGGGAGAAAACAAATCAATAATTCGAGAAGAAGTGGTGCTTTGTTTTTCGGCAAGTTTAAATTTTTCCTGGGGAAATAATGGGGTTAGGTGCTCAAAGGAGACTCGATCTCTAACCACTTTGGGATCAAGACCGTTGATGTAATCTACTTTGATTAGTGGAAAATATTTTTCCCCTTCTTTGGGCGGTCTAACGGTTCCTAGGACGGTATCTCCTGTTTTGAGTCCAAAAAGACGTATTTGAGATTGTGATACATATACATCGTCGGGAGAAGAAAGGTAGTTATAATCTGAGGAGCGCAAAAATCCATAGCCTTCGGGCATTATTTCTAATACGCCTTCGGTATGTATGATGCCGTCAAACTCAAAATCGGGTTCACGGTAACGGTTGCGGTTGTCGCGATTGTGATTTTGTTCGTTGCCATTGTTGCCCTTTCTTTGATTTGGGTTGTTGTTATTGTTGTTGTTGTTGTTGTTGTTGTTGTTGTTGGGATTTGGGTTTTGATTTTGTTGGTTTTTGTGTTGATTTTTATTGGGATTTTGATTCTTTGATCCCTTACGATCTTCAAATTGTTTTCGAGGATTTTCGGTATTCTCTTTTTTATCTTCTTGAGATCGTTTTTTAAAATTCGGTTTTTTTAAAGGTTCTTTCGATTCATTTTCATGTATGTCAGTATCTTGGTCATTCTTTGGTTGCTTAGGTGACTCATTTAGGGCAGCCGGATTGGCTGATACATGATCGATTATTTGATAAATAAGATCAATTTTCTTAAGACCTGTAATTCGTTTGACACCAATGGATTTGGCGATTTCCTGAAGTTCAGGTAATTTCTTGCTTTTTAATGCAGCGATTTCGTACATAATGTATTTGTAAAAAAATAAAGTGGGCTTATTTGTGCGGCTGCGGCCGCTGTTTGAAGTAGTTTCAAGCAATTATACAACTTTTTTTAATAATGCTATCTTTTAAATCGTTTATTTTTGTGAAAATATGATACAACGAAAACAAACCTTATACTGGTTCATTGACTTTTTTTTATTAGGCCTTACTTTTTTTACAGTTTCGACGCCGGAGCAATTTCAATGGATTCAAGTAGCGCCCTCCCTTTTCTTTGATACCCTGTTGGGTGTGGGGCTGTTTTTTGACGTTGTTTTGATCTTCTTATTCAAAAGAAGAATCCTGCAATTGAAACTCAACCATTTCCATTTGGGCCTCAAACTTTTGTGGGCCGTTTATGTGTTGTTAGAAATTTTTTATGGTCAAATGCGTATGGACTTGCATTATCCATTATTGGTGCTTCCCATACTAGGATTTGGATTGTCTTTTGCTGCTCAAAGGGGGATCCAAAAAGATGAGGCGCTGATTCGATCGGTGGATCGGATTCGCTAGGTTGAGCTTCTAGGCCCTAATTCTACAACTTCCAAATTTTCTATTTTACCCGCTGTTAGGCAAAAGCGTAGCAGGGTTCTGATTTTGTGAAAACCCGATCTGCCAACGGCACCGGGGTTGAGGTGCAACAAGTCGAGGTCCTTATCATAAATTACTTTCAAAATATGTGAGTGCCCACATATGTAGAGTTGAGGCCGGTGTTTGCGAATCAATTCACGAACACGTGCGTTGTATTTTTTTGGATAGCCTCCGATATGCGTCATTAGTACATGGACCCCTTCACATTCAAAAATCTCATTTTCACTAAATTCTACACGCAGTTGGTGGCCGTCTATATTGCCGCAGACCGCCCTTAGGGGCTTAAGGGCTTTGATCCGATCACTTACCGTTGTGGAGCCTATATCTCCAGCATGCCAAACTTCGTCTGCCCATGCCAAATGGTTTTCTATCGCTTGGTCCAAATAACCGTGCGAGTCTGAGAGAAGTACGATTTTTTTCAATTTTATATCTTTGTAAGACCAAATTTACCTAATTAACCTCCAATGGTGTCCAACTCAGTTCAAACACTTTTTCAATCTACGTACAAAACGACTTCGGAAGTAGCTTTACACCGTCTTTATCTTTCGTATCAAGTGTCATCAAGCAATCCCTCTGTTAAAATATACTATGAAGATATCCACAGCGTTTTTTTAAAACGTTATTTTGGGTTTAAGTTTATTTTGTTGGTCGTTATGCTTACCACTAACTTTTTGTTTCTCTTTCTAATAGGAGTATTGTCTTTGGGGCATGGCTTTTTAACACTTTCGGTTTTTGCACTATTGCTATTACTGTTCATGCTGCGAAGGCCCTATGCAGTAGGGGTCAAAATGAAAGAAGAACCCCATCTGATTTTTTTTACAGAAAATAAGCGAGAAGCCCACTTGTTGGTGAACACACTAAACAATCAACGGCGTCAAATCGTAGAATAAACAATATATTTGACAAAAAATTTGGAGTGCGCTATTTTATAGAATTGGCCTATAATGGAAAAGATTTTAACGGTTGGCAAAGACAGCCCAATGCGCCGAGTGTCCAACAAACCCTAGAAGAAGCTTTGTCAACTCTTATGCGAACACCAATTGATGTTGTAGGAGCTGGAAGGACAGACACTGGGGTTCATGCTCAAAAAATGTTTGCACACTTTGATTGGGATACAAAAATTGAAGATTGTGAACAATTGTGCTATCAGCTCAATCAGTTTTTGCCCAACACCATAGCCATTCGTTCCATTCGTTTGGTCATCGATAGCGCACATGCGCGTTTTGATGCGTTGCAACGCACCTATGAGTACCATATAAGTTTTGAAAAAGATCCTTTTGATGCCCACGGCAGTTACAAATTTGGCGCAGCGCTCGATTTGGATCGTATGCATATGGCCTGCGATGTATTGATGAAGCATCGTGATTTTGAATGTTTTTCTAAAAGCAAAACCGATGTCAAAACCTATATTTGTGAAATAACAGCTGCACATTGGAAGCCTACCGAACGGGGATTGGTTTTTACGATATCTGCCAATCGCTTTCTTAGAAACATGGTACGAGCCATAGTGGGCACCCTTTTAGAAATTGGACAAGGAAAAAAAACCGTTGAGCAATTGGAAGCAATTATAGCCTCAAAAAACCGAAGTGAAGCTGGGTACTCGGTTCCTGCTCAAGGATTATACCTAACAGAAATAACCTACCCACAAAAGATATTTGTAGATGGCTAAAGTAAGCGGCAAAATATTTGACAGAACCCTATATAAAAAGCTATTGGGGTTTGTAACTCCCTATAAAACCACGTATTATTTTGTAATCGTGGCCGCCATTCTTTTATCAGGTTTTTCAACCCTAACACCCTATCTTTTGAAGGTAGTCGTAGATGACTATATCCGATTAAAAGATTATGAAGGGATTGTTTTTTTTACAGGCCTGATGTTGGGTGCTTTGGTCTTTGAAGTAATCTTTCAGTTTTTATTTGTCTATTATGCCAATTGGTTGGGTCAAAAAGTCATTAAAGATCTTCGGGTGGTTTTGTACCAAAAAATCATCCGTTTCAAAATGGCTTACTTTGATAAAGCTGCTGTTGGGCGTTTGGTAACACGAGCAGTCAATGACATAGAAACAATTGCGAGCATTTTCTCACAAGGACTTTTTATGATTATTGCAGATTTGCTCAAAATGGGATTGGTCGTAGTGGTCATGTTGGTGATCAATTGGCAATTGTCACTGATTGTATTTTCTATTTTACCGGTTATCGTATATGCAACGCGCTTGTTTCAAAAGTCAATGAAACATGCCTTTGAAGAAGTACGGTTGCAGGTGGCTAACCTCAATAGTTTTGTCCAAGAGCGCATTAGTGGGATCAAAATTGTACAGCTTTTTCATCGTGAAAAAACCGAGTACGAGGCTTTTGTAGCCATCAATAAAAAGCATGAAAAAGCCTGGCTCAAAACGGTATGGTATAACTCAATATTTTTTCCAGTTGCAGAAATCACCTCTTCAGTAACCATTGGATTGTTGGTTTGGTATGGCGGATTACGTGTCATTAGTGATGGCAGCATTACATTGGGTGAAATTTTCTTGTTCATTCAAATGGCACAAATGCTTTACCGACCGTTGCGACAAATTGCGGATAAATTCAACACCCTGCAGATGGGTATGGTAGCTGCAGAGCGCATCTTTGGAATTTTAGAAACCGAAGCACAAATTGAGGACCAAGGGACCTTAACCAATCTAACCATCAAAGGTACCATCACCTTTGATCACGTTCACTTTTCATACTTGCCAGACCAAGAAATTTTGCACGGCATCTCTTTTACCATTCAGCCAGGTGAGACCGTCGCCATTGTAGGAGCTACAGGCGCCGGAAAATCGACCATAATCAATCTGCTGTCCCGATTTTATGAATGGGAAAAAGGGAACATCAAGATAGACGATTACGACCTTAGAGCGCTCAAACTGCAAGAATTGCGCAAGCATGTGGGCGTGGTTTTACAAGACGTATTTCTTTTTGCCGATACGATACTAAATAACATAACCCTCAACAATGATGCAATTTCAGAAGCAACAGTCATTGAGGCTGCAAAAGCCATTGGGGTTCATGAGTTTATAAGTTCCCTGCCCGAAGGCTATCACTATAACGTAAAAGAACGCGGTGTGATGCTTTCTGCGGGACAACGCCAACTCATTGCTTTTTTAAGAGCCTACATTTCCAATCCGAGCATTTTAGTACTGGACGAGGCCACTTCATCGATCGATTCGTATTCTGAAGAATTGATTCAAAAAGCGACTGAAAAAATCACCAAAGGCAAAACCTCACTCATCATTGCCCATCGTTTGGCAACGATCAAAAATGCCGACCGCATCCTTGTCATGGATCAAGGTAATGTTGTAGAAATGGGAGATCATAAATCCCTTCTTAAAATAAAAAATGGGGTGTATGCAAAACTGCATCAAGTACAGTTTTTAGAACAAGAGCAGCTTACCAAACAGGCGCTTTAAGCAGAAAGATCTTCTGTCAATAGATGCCTTAGATCATCCAAGTTTTTGTAGGGTACAAACGCACCGTCTTTGACCAGTGAGATTTCGCCGCTTTGTTCAGAAATCACCAATACCAATGCGTCGGTTTTTTCGCTGATACCCAATGCCGCTCGATGACGCAGCCCAAATTGTGCAGGAATTTTTTTGTTTTCTGACACCGGAAGAATTACACGCGTTGCTACAATATTATTTTCTTTGATCACCACGGCACCGTCATGAAGGGGGCTGTTTTTAAAGAAAATGGTTTCTAAAATGGTGTTGTCGAGCAGAATGCGGGTTTTTTGTCCCGTATGGTGTAAAAAGTCTAAACTGTTAGAACGCTCAATAACGATAATAGCTCCCGTCTTTGATTTTGCCATACGCTCGCAGGAGTCTAGGAGATTTACAATATCGATTTGAGTTGCGTCCTTTTTTAGGTTAAGAAACTTAAAATAGCGAATCACGTTTCGTCTGTTAGTAAAATTGGTGGAGCCAATTAACAACAAAAATTTTCTAATTTCTTGTTGAAAAACCACAATCAAAGCAAAAAATCCAACACTGATAAATTTGCCCAAAATGTTGCTCAACACATCCATTTTGAGGGCATCTGTAAGTTTCCAAATCAAGTAAATGATAACGATACCGATAAAAATATTGATTGCAACAGTACCACGAACCAGGCGGTAGAGTGAGTAAAGCAAGAGTGCAACCAATACAATGTCAATAACATCTACGAAAGAAACATTGAGAAAATCTAAAGCCTCCAAGGGTTGATTTTTTGTTAAAAATAACAAACTATTGCAGTGCTTGCAACAACAAGACGCATTCTTTAGCCATTTTGACATCGTGTACACGAAGAAAATGTGCGCCTTTGAGAAGGGCTACCGTATGAAGAACGGTACTTCCGTTGAGTGCTTCTAAGGGTGTATTGCCCAATAATTTATAGATCATCGACTTCCGTGAAACACCAACCATAACGGGACAAGAATGGGTGTGAAATAGTGCTAGATTTTGGAGCAGTTCATAATTGTGTTCGAGTGTTTTTCCAAAACCAAAACCGGGGTCTATGATGATGTCGTCTATTCCCGCCTCGGATGCATCGTTAATTTTTTTAGAAAAATAGAACTGTACTTCTTCAGTAGCATGATTGTACGAAGGGTTGGATTGCATATCTGCTGGAGTACCTTGAATGTGTGTGAGCACATAAGGGACTTTATATTTACCCACGGTTTCAAACATCAATGGGTCCATCCGTCCCCCAGAAATGTCATTGATCAGGACGGCACCACGTAAAATGCATCCTTCGGCGACACTGCTGTGATAGGTGTCTATACTAAATTTGGCCTCCGGAAAATGTTTTGTCAACAACTCTAAAAAAGGAAAAAGATTGTCTTCTTCAGTTTTGGCGTCATTGATTGCTGCTCCAGGCCGTGTGCTGGTGGCACCAACATCGATAAAATCTGCACCTTCCAGTAACATCTTCTCAACGTGCTTCAAAGCACGATCATGAGAATTGTATCGCCCTCCGTCATAAAACGAATCTGGGGTGAGGTTTAGAATTCCAACTATTTTTGGGATACTCAGGTCAACAAGTTGGTCTTTGCAACGGATCTTCATAACTATTGTACAGATTTATATCGGGCGGCTTGGGGATCAACAAAAAAATTACCGAAATTTACGCTAAAATATACTTATTTATGGAAAACACCGCCGAAGCATACCATCTGATTATCGATCAATGTAAGGCCCTTTTTTCCAAAAAAATGCATGATTATGGTTGTGCATGGAGGATACTGAGATTACCATCGCTTACCGATCAAATTTTTATCAAAGCACAACGAATAAGAGGCTTGCAAACCAACAAAGAGCATCGTATAGACGAAGGTCAAGTACCCGAATTTATGGGCATCATAAACTATTGTGTTATGGCGTTGATACAGATAGAAAAAGGAATTGCTGACCAACCTGATCTTGATGCAGCATCCGCTGTTGCACTCTATCAAAAGCAGGTAGACATTACCTTTCAACTGATGCAAGACAAAAACCATGATTATGGAGAGGCATGGCGGGAGATGCGTGTGAGTTCTTTAACGGATCTGATACTTCAAAAACTTTTGCGGGTTAAGCAAATCGAAGATAATCAAGGTAAAACTTTGGTTAGTGAGGGGATTGCTGCCAATTATCAAGACATGATCAATTATGCGGTTTTTGCTTTGATTCATTTAAATACCGAAAATTCTAAATGAGGGTACTCCCAAAATTGATCAATGCTTTTTGGACACTTTTTGGAGTCGTAACCGTCATTTTTTTTCTCTTCACTGTGTTACCGGGCGATCCTGCTCAAATGATGATGGATCAACAAGAAAATTCGGTCCAGCTTAATGCGCTAAAAAAAAAGTTTGGATTTGATTTGCCCATAGCAAAACAATATGCCCTTTACCTCAACGACTTATCTCCCGTATCGATTCACAGCTCACAGGGCGAAGATTTTTCGTACTACTCCAAAGAAAAGTATGGGGGTATTGTCCTGTTTTCGACTACCGCCTATCAATTGGTGATAAAAAAACCTTATTTGAGAACCTCCTATCAAAAACGAGGAAAAACCGTTGGAACAATCATCGGTGAGGCGCTGCCCAATACGTTTGTGTTGGCGCTAGCCTCCATTTGTATCGCGATAGCTCTGGGAATCGGATTGGGTATTGTTGCGACACTTTACAAAGATCGGTGGCAGGATCGGTTGCTCCAATTTTTTAGCACATTGGGAATGAGCGTTCCTTCTTTTTTTAGTGCCATATTATTTTCTTGGCTTTTTGGTTATGTATGGCATCAGTACACGGGCCTCAACATGACAGGCAGCCTTTATGAAGTAGATGACTTTGGCGAATACCGCGCACTAAACCTTAAAAATCTAATACTCCCTGCTTTTGTTTTAGGAATCCGACCCTTGGCAATTATTATTCAACTCATGCGAAGTAGTTTGTTGGAGGTGTTGTCGCAAGATTATATTCGTACGGCCAAAGCAAAGGGTCTTTCTATGGCAGCGATTATTTCGCGGCACGCACTCAAAAATGCATTAAATCCAGTAGTGACTGCTGTTTCTGGTTGGTTTGCATCCTTGCTGGCGGGTGCTGTTTTTGTAGAATATATTTTTGGTTGGAAGGGTTTGGGCAAAGAAATTGTAGATGCCCTCAACACCTTAGACATTCCTGTTATCATGGGCGCAGTCACGACGATCGCCTCATTATTTATAGCAATAAACATTTTTGTAGACTATCTTTACACCCTTTTAGATCCACAAATAAAATAATTTAAAATACCTTATGAGAACCAAGATCATTGCAGGCAACTGGAAAATGAATAACGATAAAAAGGCTACCGCCATTTTAATTGAGCAACTCGAAGAAAACTTGCAAAACACCAACGGTCGCTTAATTATTGCGCCACCTTTTACCCATTTGGAACAGAGTGTGGCCTTGACCAAAGGCTCTAAGCTCGAAGTCGCTGCTCAAAACATGCATCAAGCAATATCAGGAGCTTTTACAGGAGAAATCGCAGCGCCTATGTTGCAGAGTATCAATGTACGTACCGTAATTTTGGGTCACTCTGAGCGCCGCACCTATTTTAATGAAACCAACCATGCGCTAGCCGAAAAAGTGCAAACCGCTCTGGACTATGACATGGACGTGATCTTTTGTTTTGGCGAGGTTCTTAGTGAGCGTAAAGAGGGCAAACATTTCGAGACCGTAAAACAACAATTAGAAGAAGCTCTTTTTGGCTTAGAAGCTGCTGCATGGAAAAAAATTATATTGGCCTATGAACCTGTTTGGGCCATTGGGACTGGAGAAACAGCATCCCCCGAGCAAGCCCAAGAAATGCACGCTTATATCCGCCAAGTAATTGCGTCCAAATACGGTGCACAAGTCGCAAACACCGTTTCTATTTTATACGGAGGCAGTGTCAAACCTTCAAATGCCGCAGATATTTTTCAACAAAAAGATGTAGATGGCGGGCTTATTGGCGGTGCTGCACTCAAAGCAGAAGACTTTTTGGCCATTGCAAAAGCAATATAATGGCACTTCCATATCACGCTTTTATTTTTGAAATCACACCCTTGGAGCCTGCTCGTGAAATTTTGATTGCAGAGTTGGCAACACTTGGTTTTGAAAGTTTTGAAGAAACAGAAGCCGGTCTTCAAGCCTACATCCCCATTACTTCAAATGATCCACCCATCCTTGAGGATGTATCCATCCTTAATCATCCCGATTTTGAGATTCGTTATACCTATAATCGTATTGAACCCGAAAATTGGAATGCCATCTGGGAACGCGATTTCCAAAAAGTCTATGTTGGAACAGATTGCCTTGTGCGAGCCCCATTTCATAAAAGTGAACACAAAGCATACGAGATCGTCATCAACCCAAAAATGAGTTTTGGGACCGGGCACCACGAAACCACTTCTATGATGCTCGCGTATCTTATGGAAACCAATTGCGAAGCGCTAAACGTTTTGGATATGGGTTCTGGAACAGGGGTTTTGGCAATTCTTGCCGAAAAAAGAGGGGCTGTCAAAATTGATGCAATTGATATCGATCCTTGGTGCTATGAAAATTGTCAAGAAAACACCCTTCTCAACGCCTGCACCAAGATCACTGCTCATCAAGGGACAGCGGTTGATATCTCAGGCCGGTATGATATTATTTTGGCCAACATCAATCGAAATATTTTGGTTGAAGACCTTCCAAAATATGTCCAATCTATGGCCGTTGACGGACAACTTTTTTTAAGTGGTTTTTATCAAGAAGATTTACCGCTGATCCAAAAGGTGGCTTCTGAAAATGGTTTAGTTTTTGATAATTATAAAGAAAACAACAAATGGGTCGCAGCCAAATTTTTATACCAACCCTAGAAGAAGTTTCTACGGAAGAAACCCCCGAAATACGAGAAGCAGTTCTCTCAGACAAGGAGCACGAACTGATTTTATACAACGATGATGTCAATACTTTTGACCATGTGATTCGGACGCTAATTGCCGTTTGTGATCATACCGCAGAGCAAGCCGAGCAATGCGCTTATTTGGTACATTTCAAGGGCAAATGTACGGTCAAGTCGGGCAGCTATGCCTACTTGGAACCCCGATGTATATTGCTTCACGAAGCCGGCTTATCCGCTACAATCGAATAAGAGGGTTTTTGATCGAAAAGTCGTATTTTGCAACATCAAAAAATGTGAAAAATGAAAAGATTATTAATGGCTCTTATTCTGTTGTTATCATTACAGCTGGGAGCACAAAACAATGCTATGGAACAAACCATTTACCAATTTAAAGTCGAAGACATAGAAGGCAATATTTTTGACTTCAATACCCTACAAGGAAAAAAAATCATGATTGTAAACACAGCGTCTAAGTGTGGGCTTACACCCCAATACAAAGAGCTTCAGGCAATTTATGACACCTATGGAAGTGATGATTTTGTAATCATAGGCTTTCCTGCAAATGATTTTTTGAGTCAAGAACCTGGAACCAATGAAGAAATTGCCGCCTTTTGTGAAAAAAATTATGGCGTTACCTTTCCTATGATGTCCAAAATCACGGTGAAGGGCAAGGGCATGCATCCGGTTTATAAATTTTTAACCACTGCAGCTCAAAACGGCGTAATTGACTCTAAGGTGACCTGGAATTTTCAAAAATACCTAATTGGCCCATCCGGAAAACTCGAGAAAGTAATCGCACCAAGAACCGCTCCTGATGACGACGAAATTATCAATTGGATTACCGAAAAATAATGGCTAAAAAACATTTCAACACCCAATGTGTGCACGAAGGGCAGCTTGAGGACACCCAATACGAAAGTGGCGTCTCGCCATTGTATATGGCTACCAACTATGCATTTGAGGGTGTCGAAAAAAAAAGATATCCCCGCTACTTTAACACCCCCAACCTCGAAGCTGTGGCTCAAAAAGTAGCGGCTCTTGAGTTGGCAGAATCTGGACTTGTTTTTAGCTCGGGCATGGCTGCAATCAGTACTGCTTTGATGAGCTTTTTGTCTCAAGGCGACCATGTCGTGCTTCAAAACGACCTGTATGGCGGAACTCGAAACTTTGTCAAGACAGAATTTCCAAAATACGGCATTGCATTTACGTTTACCGAAGGCCTATCAATGGGTGATTTTGAAAAAGCCATTCAACCCAATACCAAAGGGATTTACATCGAAACACCAAGCAACCCGCTACTCAAATTAGTGGATCTAAAAGCCATCGCATCACTAGCACAAGCAAACGGGTTATGGACCATGATTGACAACACCTTTGCCAGTCCGGTCAATCAAAATCCAACGGCTTTTGGCATTGATATCGTTTTGCATTCTGCGACCAAGTACCTTGGAGGACATTCTGACATCAGTGGAGGAATTGTAGTAAGCAGCAAAGCCAATATTGAACGTGTGTTTGATAGTGCGAAAAATTTGGGCGGAAATATGAGCGAATTCGCTGCATGGATGTTGGAACGCAGCATCAAGACCCTTGCACTTCGTGTGACAGCCCAAAACGCAAATGCCCAACAAATTGCCCAATGGCTTGAGGCCCACCAAGATATTGACGCTGTGTATTATCCAGGTCTAAAGAACCATCCCGATCATCATTTGGCCACACAGCAAATGAAAGGTTTTGGAGGCATGCTTTCTTTTACTTTAAAAAAAGAAAAATCAGTCGAATGCTTTCTAGAAAACCTACAATTGATCAAACCCGTGATGAGTTTAGCA
Source organism: Flavobacteriaceae bacterium (assembly GCA_017852395.1). Classification (GTDB taxonomy): domain Bacteria; phylum Bacteroidota; class Bacteroidia; order Flavobacteriales; family Flavobacteriaceae; genus RFYP01. Next base: position 14,192 of record JAFMLE010000010.1, on the reverse strand, counting down.
GGTGTAGAAAGTACGGCGCTGTCCCCACGACTGACATCGCATGCGCTATTGACCGAAGAAGAACGACTGTCACAAGGAATTTCACCGCAGCTAATCCGTTTTTCAACGGGGATTGAGGCTGTATCAGATTTGATTTCTGATTTAGAACACGCAATTTATACTGCTTCATGAAGACCACAGATATATTGGCCATTGGTGCGCACCCCGACGATATCGAACTTGGCTGTGCGGGCACACTGGCTAAGGCAATCAGTGCTGGCAAAAAAGTAGTGGCCATTGATTTGACACAGGGCGAGTTAGGCACGCGCGGTTCGGCAGCCCTACGATTAGAGGAGGCAGCAGCAGCTGCATCGCTCTTGGGAATCGAAACACGCGAAAATATGGGTTTCCGAGATGGTTTTTTTCAAAATGATGAAGCCCATCAAAAAGCTTTGATTCAAAAAATTAGAACCTATCGTCCGGATGTCGTTTTGTGTAATGCACAGACCGATCGGCATATCGACCACGGTCGGGCAAGCGATCTGGTACATGACGCTTGTTTTTTGAGTGGTTTGGAAAAAATTGAAACTATAGATTCCTCTGGCCAAAACCAACTTCCCTGGCGTCCGAGATATGTGTTTCACTATATTCAATGGTATGATATCACCCCACATTTTATTGTTGATATAAGCGGATTTCTCGACACAAAATTGGCTGCAGTTAAAGCATATTCCAGTCAATTTTATGATCCCGATTCTACCGATGCAAACACGCCGATAAGCAGTAAAAATTTTATCGATAGTGTCGGCTATCGAGCTGAAAACTTGGGACGACTTATTGGACGTGAAGCTGGCGAGGGTTTTACGACAAGACAACCTTTGGGCATCGGGATGTTGACCGATTGGTTGTAGCGAATTTTGGGACAATAAATTCCTTAAGAAAGTTTTGCATCAAAAATTAAAACGCTTAATTTTGCCTTCCTAAATGGTGGTTGTAGCTCAGCTGGTTAGAGCGCTAGATTGTGGTTCTAGAGGTCGCCGGTTCGAAACCGGTCTTCCACCCCATAAAAAAAGCCTTTCGTTTTGAAAGGCTTTTTCTTTTTGATGAATTTAGAACGAAATCCCAAAACCAAAGTTTCCGATTAAAATACCTTGGTCTCCTACTCCAGGAAGATCAGGAATTGGCTCTGTAATGGATTCTTGTTGACCATTCGAAGTTGTTGCTACAAAAGTCACCTCGTCGGGAAACGTGCCAAAACCATATCCGATTTCGAATCGAAAATAGAGGGCCCCTTTGGATTTAATTCCAAGCTTTAGGTTTTGGGTGGCGAGGGTGATCCTTGCTGTTCCTGATCCTTTCTGGCCGTTATTAAGGGTACGGTTTTCAAAATCCAATTGGGTGTCTAGATTGGATTGACCAGCAGAAAAATAAAACCCATTAGCCCGATCCTTGACGTAATAATTGACTCCATATTCCCAATAATTGATACGGGTTTGAACGTCATCTTCTGGTTTTATTTTAAACTTGCTGTAGTCACCATAGAGTGCCCAATGGTTGTTTAAAAAAGGTAATACAATTTCTAAACTACCACTTGCAATATTTGGAACGCCCAATTTGACCCCCAATCGAATGTGTTTGGTATCTACAAGTATACTGTCTGTGATTTGCTCTTCTTGCTGAAATTTTGCCGTAGCATTTTCAGATTGTGCTTTTAAAATGAGACAAAAAAACAGAAAAAAACCGGTGACGATCTTTTGCTTCATATAGGGTTATTTTAACTTAATACGCTCCGGACGATTGGCAAGTTCCCATGCGGTATGGAAAATCAGCTTGGTACGTTTGGCCAAAATGGGATAGTTGATTTTGTCTGGCGTATCTGTGTGCTTGTGATAGTCCTCGTGGGTCCCGTTAAAATAAAAAATGATTGGAATATTTTTTTTAGCAAAATTATAATGGTCGCTTCTGAAATAAAAACGATTGGGATCATCTTCTGCATTAAATGTATAATCCAACTCCAGTTGGGTATACTTCGTATTTATGGCCTCCGAGACCTCATGAAGCTCTTGACTCAAACGGTCGCTTCCGATAAGGTAAATGTAGTTTGGGTTTGGATTTTCCCTTTTTGGATCCAGACGACCAACCATATCGATGTTGAGATTGGCTACCGTATTGGCAATAGGGTAGAGGGGATTGTCCGAATAGTATTTGGACCCCAACAATCCTTTTTCTTCCCCTGTAAGGTGGATAAAAACCACCGACCTTTTAGGTCCATACCCTTCTTGTGAGGCTCTGTTAAAGGCTTCGGCAATTTCGAGTAATGCTACAGTACCAGAACCATCATCATCTGCACCGTTATAGATTTTTCCATCTCGGGTGCCAACATGGTCGAGGTGGGACGATATAATAATGTATTCTTCCGGTTTTTCGGTACCGGGAATGATGGCAACCACATTTTCTGTATCAATGGTTTTACCTTTGATATCGAGACTCATTTTTTGAAAATAGTCCTCGGTTCCTTCCGCAGCAGCAATGCCTTGTCTTATATAGTAGGTTTTAAGAAAATCTACGGCGATCTTCTGACCCTGAGTTCCGGTTTCTCTGCCAGAAAAATAGTCGGATGCATACACGTAGAGCAATTCCATCAATTCGTTTTCTTGAATGGTAGCTGCATAGATACTCGCACGGTCCTGACCATACGAACTGATGCAGAACAAGGACAAACCGAGCCATAAAAAGGATTTTTTCATAACTAAAAAATTTGAATGAGTACTAATATAGTCATTCCTCCGAATCCATAATTAATTGAATACGGGATTTGCAATCTGCGCATGGATGGCATCCCAAAGATCAATGCGCTTCTGAAGTGCTTCTTTGGAAGCACTAATAGCAGCTTCCCATTTTTGAGGATCCGCACCGCATAGTTCTTGTATCATCCGAAGGGCCATAGGTCCGTGTTGATCACCATCTACCTCAATATGCCTCTCGAAGTAGTAAATAAGAGGCGCTAGTGAACCTTTAGGTGCTTCTTTTATGCCTTTGATGATTTCGATAAACATATCAGGAATCAAGTCCTCGCGTCCAAAGGTAAAAACCGCTGCAATGACATGGGGTTGATGGGTTGCTATGGTCGAAAAAGTAAACACTAAAAAAGCTCTGACCGCATCGGGTAGTTCTGTGGCGTTAATGGCTTCTAAAATATCGGGTGTTTCTGCCCAATGCTTGATGTGTTGTTTTATCGTGACTGTGTCAGCTCCAAGAGCCTCCATCGCTTGGAGGTACATCTCAAAATGACTCATTGCTTGCTGAGATTGGTTGAGATCTGTTTCTTCTCCCCAGACAATTTCGTTGATCAACCTTCCAGCTTCAGGATAGGGGCTGGGCACCCATGGAATTGATGTGGTGGTGAGTTCTAATTGCAGTTTTTTTACCAAGGACATAAAATCCCAAACCGCATAAACATGCATTTCGGTAAAATGTCTTAAATCTGCTACCGATTGCATCTGTTGGTAAAGTGGATGATTGATTAATTGTTGCTTGAGGGGAAAAATTTCTTTTTCGAGTCGTTCTATCATGGGTATCTCTTTCATTAGCACACAAATATACAGTATTATTGCAAGTACTAAATGCAAAATTAGCCTATGGATACCGAAACGCTGACTCGTTTTTTGATCGCCATATTTCTCTTGGCACTTGCTCCAGGACCTGATTTGCTCTATGTTCTAGCCCTATCGATTTCAAAAGGGGTTAAGACTGCTATTATTACGGCTTTGGGCTTGGTCAGTGGTTTGGTGGTACATACCTTTTTGATTGTTTTTGGCCTAGCAGCGTTGCTAGTGCGTTTTCCTGAAATCAAAAGCGTTTTGATTTATTTAGGAGCAGGGTATCTTTTTTATCTATCGATATCGGGTTTTTTGCGCAAAAATCAATCTTCAGAGCAATTGCTCGAAGTCAAAGAGCGTACCCAAAGGTATTATTGGCGTGGGGTAACAATGAACTTGTTAAACCCCAAAGTGAGTTTGTTTTTTTTAGCTTTTTTCCCTGGTTTTTTATTTCACCAGACGTGGTCCGTCCAACTGCAGTTTGGCATTATGGGGATGCTTTTTATGCTGGTTTCTCTTTTGGTTTTTTCGACCGTTGCAATTGTTGGCGCTCGTATGGGAAATTATCTTAAAGCTAATAATAGTCGGCTACCACTCATGCGCTATTTTACACCAACGGTTTTATTCTTAATTGCAATTTATCTTCTTTTGAGTTCAAATTTGTAAATTTAATTTGTGAAGCCCATACAAATTATCGAGTGCCCCAGAGATGCCATGCAAGGCATCAAAAAATGGATTCCTACAGCCGACAAAATCAATTATTTGCAACAATTATTAAAAGTAGGTTTTCATACGCTTGATTGTGGCAGTTTTGTTTCGCCTAAGGCAATCCCTCAAATGGCTGATACGGCCAAAGTAATTGAGGGTTTGGACCTCGGGGAGACTTCGACCAAAATTTCGGTTATTGTAGCCAACCTTAGAGGGGCAGAAGAAGCATGTACCTTTTCTAAGGTCGATTATTTGGGGTTTCCATTTTCGATTTCAGAAAATTTTCAAATGCGTAATACGCACAAGACCATAGCTACGTCTTTTGAAGTGCTAGAACAAATTCATGACCATGCAATTTCAAATAACAAAAAATTGATTGTCTATTTGTCTATGGGTTTTGGCAATCCATATGGAGATCCGTGGAGCCCCGAAATTGTAGAAGAATGGGTCGATCGTTTGTCCAAATTAAATTTGGCAGTCATCTCTCTTTCAGACACCATTGGTAGTGCTACTCCAGAAGCTATTGGAGCGGTTTTTTCAAAACTTATTTCACGATATCCTGACATTGTGTTTGGCGCACATTTTCACACGCTCTATGACGCATGGTATGATAAGGTAAATGCTGCTTTTATCGCTGGTTGTACTCGTTTTGATGGTGCTATCAAAGGGCATGGTGGATGTCCAATGGCCAAAGATGAGTTGGTTGGCAATATGCCCACAGAAAAGTTGATTTCTTATTTTTTAGCCCAAAAACGCACTACAGGAATCCATCCCTTGCATTTTGAAATTGCATATAATCAATCCCATAAAATCTTTATTTAAAATAAATCTAAATAATTTTTGGTAAAATAATTAGGCGACATATATTTGCAAATATAATTTTTATTAAATCTAAATAAATGCAAAAATTAGCCCCTGCAATCGCACTGTTATTTCTCACTTTTAACCTAAATGCACAAACTTCTAATACGCCCTACACCACCTTATCAGATAGCATACAATTGCAAATCAACGGTTATCAAAGAATTTTACAAAACCTACAAGGCATCCCTGCCGGGGTTACTTTGGGTGGCTATGCAGAGGCCACCTACAATCAGCCAACGAAGGAAGATGGTGAGATGGACATTCAGCGTTTGGTATTATTATTTGGGTATAAGTTTGATGAACGTGTTCAATTTGTTACAGAAATTGAGTACGAACATGTCAAAGAAGTCTATGTGGAGCAAGCATTTGTCAATTATGCGGTGTCCAACGGTTTAAATATCCGCGGTGGTTTGATGCTGGTTCCCATGGGGATTATCAATGAATATCATGAACCCACCACCTTCAACGGTGTAGAGCGTCCAAGTTTGGACAATAAGCTGGTACCGACCACATGGAGAGAAATGGGATTGGGGGTCGCTGGTCGTATTGATGCGTGGTCGATGCGCTACCAAGCATATCTTTTCAATGGTTTTTTGTCCTATGATGGTTCAAAGGGTACTTTGAGCGGTAGCAGTGGATTGCGAGGCGGACGACAAAAAGGCGCCCAATCTACTTTGGATCACATAAATTATTCTGCCAAATTTGATTACTATGGGGTCCCCGGACTTCGATTGGGGCTATCGGGATATTTTGGTAAGACCCAAGCGGTAGAAGAAGCACCAGAATTGGGAACAATAATCGGTGTTTCTATGATCGGTGCCGATTTTAGGTACAATCATCGTAAATGGGCTGCTCGTGGTCAATGGATTTATGCGAACCTTTCCGATACTGCAGTGTATAACCAACAAACAGGCAGTGATTTGGGAAGTGCGCTAAAAGGGTATTACACAGAAATTGCCTATAACGTATTGCCACTGGTCAATCGCCAGCGTTTAGTGACTTTTCTTAGGTATGAAAATTTCAACACGCATGACGCTGTGGCAGGAGCATTGTCTCCAAATCCAAATTTTCATCGGAAAGAATGGACCTTCGGTTGGAGCTATCACCTCTCACAAGGGACGGTTTTTAAAGTAGATTATCAAAACAAAGCAACTGCAGGAAATCAAAAACAAAATCAGTTTAATGTAGGACTTGGAGTATGGTTCTAAATTTTTAAAAACAACAAAATGATGCGGATTGTATGGTTGATCTTATTTATGTTACCCTTAAAGGAGCGTTTTGGTGTTGATGAAAATGCGTCCGATTTGCCAGCACATATCATTAAAAAAATAGAAAAAGAAGTCTCAAAATTTTATGATTCCTCAGATTTTGTTTTAGAAACACGGATAGACGCCCCCGAAACTCAAATCAAATCCCCATTTTTGGTACAAGGGCGTTTATTTGAGATCATGGACAACTCAAAGTCTTTGGGGTATGCTTTTTATGGGGTGGCCCCTAGTCGAACAGATACGTTTGATTATCTCTTGATACTGGATCAAAATTTTGTCTTGATAAAAGCCAAAATCTTGATTTACCGCGAAGATTATGGGGGAGAAATTTCTAGCAAACGTTGGCTGTCTCAATTTTATGAAAAGCCTCTAAATACGCAGTTTCAAGTTGGAGAAAGTGTTAGCGGAATTTCTGGTGCAACAATCTCTGTCCGCTCGATGACCCAATCAGTCAATGTGGTATTTTCGTTTTTAAAAAACCAAAATATACTTCATGAGTCGTCTGATTAAAAACCTCTTTTTGTCAACATTAAGCAAGGAGATAAAGATATTTCTAACTGCTTTTTTGCTCATTCTAAGTGTTGGTTATTTTACAGGTCTGGCTTTTGTGGCTCAAACCGATAGTACATCCCCCAAGGGGATTGCCGAAAATTACCAAGGCAACGAAAATGATCCTAATGCAACGGTTTTAAAATTTGAAAAAAGCAGTCGTGAAATGCTTACCATCATTCATACCCATGTATTGTCGATTGGTTTTATTTTTTTCCTGTTAGGACTCTTGATTTGGCAAACCCAGGCACCCATATGGTTAAAGGCCGTTTTGACAATAGAACCTTTTGTTTCGATTTTATTGACCTTTGGGGGCTTATTGGGTGTTTGGCTTGGAAGTTTATTCTGGACTTACGTGGTCGCCCTTTCTGGAGTTTTGATGACACTCGCCTATGTTTTGGGCGTTGCGGTTGTTTGCTATGAAATTTGGTGGCGCAAATAGCGGTTTATAATCGGATTTAATTGCGTATATTTGCATGCAATTACAAGCTAATTGCACATGGATTCATCTAAATTTTTTGGACAAGGACTTACGTACGACGATGTGTTGCTAACACCTGCGTACTCTGAAGTTCTACCTCGCGAAGTTTCTATAGAAAGCACCTTTTCTAGAAACATCAAACTCAACGTCCCCATCATTTCAGCTGCTATGGATACGGTTACAGAAAGCAAAATGGCAATTGCCATGGCACGTGAGGGAGGTATTGGTGTATTGCACAAAAATATGTCCATCAAAACACAAGCCGAAAAAGTACGAACCGTAAAGCGTTCTGAGTCGGGCATGATTATGGATCCTGTAGTTTTGCCATTGACCTCCAACGTAGGAGATGCCAAACAAAGCATGGCCTTGCATCGCATCGGTGGTATACCAATTGTGGATTCCCATAACAAACTCGCTGGTATTGTTACCAATAGGGACCTTCGTTTTGAGCGTAATAGCGCCCGTCCCATTACGGAGGTAATGACTTCAGAAAACCTCATTACTGTCAAGGCAGGTATTTCAATGAACGATGCTGAAGAAATTCTTCAAGAGCATAAAATTGAAAAACTTCCCGTCCTAGACGATCATAATAATTTGGTAGGTCTCATTACCTTTAGAGACATAACCAAACACAGTAAAAAACCGATTGCTAACAAAGATCAATACGGTCGTTTGCGAGTGGCGGCAGCTTTGGGTGTTACTGGAGATATTCTAGAGCGAGCAGAAGCATTGGTAAAAGCAGATGTTGATGCCGTAATAATTGATACAGCGCATGGTCACTCAAAAGGGGTAGCCAGTGCGTTAAAATCCATTAAATCAAAATTTCCAAACCTCGATGTTGTTGTCGGAAACATTGCGACTGCTGAAGCAGCAAAATATTTGGTAGCATTGGGCGCAGACGGTGTCAAAGTTGGTATTGGCCCAGGATCGATCTGTACGACACGTGTCATTGCTGGAGTAGGATTCCCTCAATTGTCGGCAATATTAGAAGTATCACAAGCCATTAAAGGTTCGGGTGTGCCTGTAATTGCTGATGGAGGAATTCGTTACACGGGTGATATTCCCAAGGCGATTGCAGCGGGTGCCGATTCGGTAATGCTCGGCTCGCTTTTGGCAGGAACTCAAGAATCTCCCGGGGAAACGGTTATCTATGAAGGCCGCAAATTTAAAACCTACCGTGGCATGGGTTCTTTAGAAGCTATGGAAAAAGGATCAAAAGACCGCTATTTTCAAGACGTTGAAGACGACATCAAAAAGTTGGTGCCAGAAGGCATCGTAGGTCGGGTGCCCTATAAAGGATTGTTAGAAGAAAGTATTCATCAATTTGTTGGAGGTCTTAGAGCTGGAATGGGCTATTGTGGAACACCCACAATTGCTGATCTAAAAGAAAACGGTCGATTTGTAACCTTGACTGCTTCTGGAATACGTGAGAGTCACCCACACAACATTCATATCACCAAAGAAGCTCCAAACTACAGCCGCTAGTCGAAGTTAGGAGGCTCTAATCTTAAAGGTTTTGACACTTCCGTCGTCCATTACGATTCGGATGATATAGAGATTGTTTTTGACCAATGAAAGCTCTAAAGCAGCTTCTCGAAGGTTCACGTTGTTAAAGTGACCGACTTTATTTCCAATCAGTGAAAAAACTTCAACCGATCCAATTCCGTTGAGACCATAAATAAACAACACATTGTTTTGATAGACAATTTGCGGTTTGTCAAGTATCTCAAAAGTTAAATTTTGATTATTTTTAGTCGGTAGAACCCAAGCCCCCATGATGGGAGAATTCATTAAGAAGATACATAAAAGGCAAATAAACGATTTCAAAACGATGTATTTACATGTGCAAGTTAGGGTATTTTTTAATAAAACGAAAACTTTATTAACAATTTAATGCATTGAAAATCAGTATATTAAATATTTAAAAAATATTTTATTAAACGGTTGTTAACATTTTAAACAATATTTTAAAAATTTTACGTTGCAAAACTTATTTAAAATAAATTATAAAATTCTGATACAATTTATAGTGATTGGAAGTTTTCTATTGGGAGCTGTGTATCGTTGTGATCAGTTGCAAACTGGAGCCGATCGGCCAATAGCAAGAGTAGAAAATTCTTTTTTATACAGTTCAGAGCTTTCTAAAGCGATTGAGGGATACAGTACGCCTCAAGATAGTTCCATTAAGGCGCAAGCTTACATCAGTAATTGGGCACGAAAAAAACTTTTATATGAATTATCTCAAATCAATACAACAGTTACTAAAAAGCAACAACTCGAAACCCTAATCGATCAATATCGAATAGATTTGTATGCCCAGACCTATAAAGAAAACATCATTTCGAATCGCTTAGATACGCTTGTCGATACGGAACAAATGCAAGATTTTTATGAACAAAATCCGGTAATATTCCGACTTAAAGAGCCGATTTGTCAATATCGTTATATAAAGGTACCAATCGAAAATGTTGAGCTCAACCAGCTGAGAAGAAGCATCCGAAGATTTGATTCTTTAGATCAGGTAAATTTGGATTCACTATCCTTCCAATTTTCTTCATTTCAACTCAATGATACACTTTGGCAACCCCAAGACAATCTACGTAAACAGCTAGCATTAGACGATGCAAACAACTTTACGAGATTTTTAAAAAAATCACAATTTTTTGAAATTCAGGACAGTTTAGAGGTATATTTGCTCTTCGTAAAAGACCTATTAGAGCCCGGAGCCACCGCTCCTTATCCGTATGTTGCGACTACCATTAAAAATATCATTCTCAATCAACGAAAATTGGCCTTTTTGCGCCAGTTTGATAACGAAATAATTCAAGATGCTATTAAGACCAAAAAAGTTGAATTTTATCAGTAAGACATTGTTCCTTTTTCTTTTGTTTTTCCAAGGATTAGGAGTCTATGGACAGCAATCCAATCGTGTAAAAATTGATGGCGTTGCCTCTGTAGTTGGTGATTTTGTCATTTTGGACTCGGACATTGATAAGACCATCATGGAAATGGAGTCTCAAGGAATTTCTACCAAAAGTATCAGCCGTTGTGAATTGTTGGGGAAATTGATGGAAGATAAGCTTTATGCACATCACGCGATCCAAGACAGTTTGGAGGTAAGCGATCAAGAAATCTATGATTATGTGGATCAAAGCATCGAATACTTTATAGAACAACTCGGAAGCATGGAGAAGGTTTTGGAATTCTACAACAAGCCCGATCAGATGAGTTTCAGAGAAGAATTATTCGAGATCAATAAAACACAAAAATTGGCATCGATGATGCAAGAAGAGGTTGTCAGCAATGTTGAGGTTACCCCCGAAGAAGTGCGTTTGTTTTTTGAAAGTATTCCCAAATACGACTTGCCTGTTTTTGGAACCGAATTGGAAATTGCTCAAATTGTTCTGGCACCAAAAGTTTCCAAGGACGAGGAGGAACGTATTATTAATCAGCTGAAAAACATGCGGTCCGATGTTTTAGAAAAAGGTCTGAGCTTTTCATCCAAAGCCATCTTATATTCTCAAGATCCAGGTTCGCGATCCAAGGGGGGCAAATATACACTATATCGCAAGCGCCCTCGTATGGCCAAAGAATTTCGTGATGTAGCCTTTAGCCTTCAAGAAGGAGAGATTTCTGAACCTTTTAAAACCGACTTTGGTTGGCACATTCTTCAAGTAGAAAAAATCAGGGGTCAGGAGATTGACATACGTCATATTTTGCTGACACCTAAAATAGATGAGCAGCAACTGCGCGAATCCAAAGAACTTTTAGAGCAATTACGTCAGCGTATTGTGGACAATGAAATTAGTTTTGAAGAAGCCGCATTTCAATTTTCAACAGAAAAAGAAACCCGACTCAACGGAGGGGTACTAATCAATCCTGCGACGGGAGATACGCGTTTTGAGCTCACCAAAATCGATCCGGTCTTATACAATCAGATCCGATACCTTGAGGATAATGAAATCTCAAAGCCTCTTTTAGAAGAAGAACAGTCCGGCGCTCAAAAATATAAAATTCTAAAAGTGACCAACCGCTTTGAAGAGCACACAGCAGATTTTTTGAAAGACTATATTAAAATAAAAGAGTTGGCTCTTAAGGATAAGAAACTAAAGATGATCCAAAAGTGGATTACTCAAAAGATTGAAGAAACCTATGTCAATGTCAATAAAGACTCTCGCTATTGTACTTTTACAAACAATTGGCTAAAGAACAACGATTAGGTAGCTTACTTAAAATACTTTCTCGGAACCCATAGCATTCCAAAGCACTCTCCGTCTTCTTTGTCAATATTCTTATGATGCATTTTATGCGCTCTTCGGATGCCGCGTGCGTATTTACTATCCGCGTTTCTGAAGAGTTTAAAACGTTGATGGATAAAAATATCATGCACCATAAAATAGGTAAATCCATAAGCAAAAATACCAAGCGCTATGGCCAAGCCTGGCCAGAAGCCTTGTCCCCAGAGTATAACAAATAGAGCACTTATTAACGCATAAAAGACAAAAAAGAAATCGTTGCGTTCAAACCACGATTTGTGGTCTTTTTTGTGATGGTCTTTGTGTAAGGACCATAAAAAACCGTGCATAATATATTTGTGACTAAACCAAGCCGCCCCCTCCATAAAGATAAAAGTGGCTAAGAAAATTAAGATTAATAAGGCAGTAGATAACATAGTTATAATAAGTTCAATCGGTATTTCACGTAAGAACGCGCCAACACGCCCATTTTTTGATAATTTGGCACGCGTATTCGGGTACTTTTGATGTTTTTAGAAGGTGTGTTTTTGAGTTTGGTCAAAAGCTTATGATAGTATTTATAGGCTGTATAAACGCCAAACTTTGCTTCGCTGGGCAGGTTAAAAATACCAGGAAGCGCCTTTTCAAAATCCCGTTCAATTTCTTCAATAATTCGGGCTTTTGAGGCTTCGTTAAAATGCGTTAAGTCCGTATCGGGAAAGTAACTTCTGTTTAGCAAGTCATGATCCGCATTGAGGTCCCTCAAAAAATTGACTTTCTGAAAGGCCGATCCAAGGGCCATGGCTGCCGGCTTTAATGCTTCGTATTGTTTTTGATCGCCATGAACAAACACCTTAAGGCACATAAGTCCCACAACATCAGCTGAACCATAGATATACGTCAAATAATCTTCTTGTGTATCGTATATTTTCTTGTCCAGATCCCATCGCATGCTTTTCAAAAAAGCATCGATTAGATCCCGATCAATTTGATTTTTATGAACCGTTTTTTGAAACGCATTCAAAATTGGATTAAGACTGATTTTGTCCTCCAATGCATGGTTGAGGTCCTGTTCAAACCGATCCAATAACGCCCGCTTGGGATAGTCGTGAAACGTATCGACAATCTCATCTGCAAAGCGAACAAAACCATAAATGTTATAAATATCAGCACGAATGGTACTGCCCAAAAGATTTGTAGCCATAGAAAAAGAAGTGCTATATCTCTGAGTCACCATTTTGCTAAACGCTTCCGATACGTTGTCGAATAAAATTTTCATACACAATCTTTACTTAAACAGAAGTTTAATAAAAGTAATAAAAAATTAGACAAACAGAAGAAGTATTAAACAAAAACGCGGGAGGAGAAGTAGGTTTCTTCAAAAGCTTCTATGGTTCTAAAGGTCTTGATTTGTGGTGATAGCTTGCTCAAATCGAGTTGGATTTGTTGGGGGCCAAGAATGGCAAGCTCTGCATCGCTATTTTCAAGAATCAATTTGTGAAAGTTTTTAAAATAGTCATCAATCACTTCCTTATTGGGCTCTACGGTGAGATAGGTGACAAATTTCATATTGGTACTGTAGGTCAATATCGTTTCTAAACTATCTGTAGTTATCGACTGTCCTAAGAAAATGGTTTTATACCCTTTGTTCAAAATAAAATAGTTAAGAAAAAGGATGGCCAATTCATGAATTTCGTCTTCTGGTAAAAACAAAACAAAAATATTTTTATTGTCTTTAGGATTTTGCTTTCGTTGAAGAATTTCCGTTTGCGTATGAATTTTTTGCTTCACCAGGTTGGTGATAAAATGCTCGTGAGCAGGACTGATAGCACCTGTTTGCCATAAAATCCCCAATTCGGACATCAATGGAAGAAAAATTCGGGTAAAGGCATAATGAAAGTCCGTACGCGCAATGATTTCATCGAAAGTTACATCAAACAACACGCTGTCGAAATTGACCATGGACAATTTGAAAGCATTGATAGAAACTTGCTCAGAAGACGACTTAAGCGCAATTTCTCTTACCAGCATCGGTATTTCTGCCTCATCTAATTTTGCAATTTTAGAAATTTTGAGCCCGTGATTGTAGAGTAAGGTAACGTTGAGTAATTTTTGGAGACTAGAAAGACTGTAACGTCTAATATTAGTATCCGTTCGTTCAGGTTGCAATAAATTATAGCGCTTTTCCCATATCCTTATAGTGTGGGATTTGATACCTGAGATATTCTCAAGGTTTTTAATGGAAAAAGTGCTTTTAATCCTTTTCATTGTCTAAACACTCTATATAAAAGCTTAAACAAATATAGTTAAAAAAAAATATAATAAAGCAAAAGCTTAAACTAAAAAAGAAAAGAAAGTGCGCACGAGAAGACTCGAACTTCCACGGGATTTAACTCCCACTAGGCCCTCAACCTAGCGCGTCTACCAATTCCGCCACGTGCGCCTAAAGGCAGTAGTGACTTGGCTGGGGCTCGAACCCAGGACCCTCTCCTTAAAAGGGAGATGCTCT
>JAFMLE010000009.1:27225-69870 GCA_017852395.1 Flavobacteriaceae bacterium | reverse complement strand
TACTCAACGCCCCAGGTACGATAGATGCAGATTATCGGGGAGACATCGGTGTGATTCTCATCAATTTGTCTGAAGAAGAGTATACCTTACAACCTGGAGAACGAATTGCACAAATGGTAGTAGCCCCATTTACTCAAATCCAATGGAAGCCCGTCGAAACCCTATCGGAGACCACCCGAGGCGAAAAAGGTTTTGGAAGCACCGGTAAAAATTGATGATGAACCGTTTAATAAAAATACAAAGGTGAAAATAATCGTGCCTATGGCCGGTCGGGGCTCCCGACTCAGACCCCACACATTGACGGTGCCTAAGCCCCTTTTGCCCGTAGCAGGAACCCCCATTGTAGAGCAGCTGGTGGCCGAAATCGCCAAGGTGGTCGATACTCCAATTGATGAGGTCGCTTTTATTCTTGGAGACCCTGCTTTTTTTGACGAAGCCATAGAAGAAAAGCTGATCGCCTTTGCACACAGCTTAGGAGCAGAAGGGACCATCTATAGACAACTCGAGCCCCTAGGAACGGGCCATGCCATCATGACCGCTGCAAAATCACTTCAAGGTCCCGCCGTTGTGGCCTATGCTGACACCTTGATACGCGCAGACTTGTCTATTGACCCAACCGCAGACGCCATGATTTGGGTCAAAAAAGTTGAAAACCCAGAAGCTTATGGAGTCGTAAAACTTAATGAAAACGATGAAATTGTCGAACTTGTAGAAAAACCCAAAGAATGGGTGTCTGACCTGGCTGTTATTGGGATTTATTATTTTAAAGACATTTCACAACTTCGAGATAAATTAGAAAAAGTAGTCGCCAAACAATTGATGCCCGGGATGGAATATCAAATCAACGACGGCATCAAAGCATTGATGGAAGAAGGCTCAAAAATTGTCCCTGGCCAAGTCAGCAAATGGATGGACTGCGGCAACCCTCAAATCACACTGCAAACCAATACCGCAATGCTCCAACTCCTTGAAATGGAAGACACCCCGCTAATTTCGGCAGAGGCAACTTTTGACAATGCCAAAATCATTGAGCCATGCTACATCGGACCCGGCGCGATCATCAAAGACAGTACGGTGGGCCCCCATGTTTCTGTAGGGGCAGGCACAACAATCACCAACTGCCATTTAGAAGATTGTTTGATACAAAACCAGAGCACGCTCTTAAACGCAAAACTCAAAGGAGCCATGATTGGAAATCAGGTCCATTTTGATGGAAACTTTACACGTATAAATATTGGCGATTATTCAACCCTAAGCTGATGCTACATCCGATTTACAAATATTGCCGGTTTATATTCTACATCGCACTAATAACAAACCTTGTAGCCTGTAAAACCGTAGCGGTATTGCCTACAAAAGCTCCTGTTGAAAATGTCAACCTAAAAAAATTGACCCAGCAAATCGACGGGAAATACCCCAGTTTTAAAAACTTTAGATCGCGCTTGCGTGTGACCTACAACGACGGGAAAAGAGAACAACAACTGACCGTCAATCTGCGCATGCAACCGAAACAGAAAATCTGGTTGAGCGCAACCATGCTTATTCCGATTGCCAAATTGATGTTGACCCCCAAGGAAGTTCAATTTTATGAAAAGTTTCAAAAAACATTTTTTGAAGGCGATGTGCAATTTTTGAACCAACAATTCAAAACAGCGTTTACCTTCGAGGAAGTCGAAAAATTGTTTTTGGGCGCCCCAATGGCCGATCTCAAAAAAACCACATGGACCACGATCAATCATCCCAAATATTATGTCCTAACACCAAAAGAACAGCAACGCGGATTTCAGCCCACATTTTTTATAGATCCAAGCACCTTTCTTCTTGAAGAACAACGGTTTTATATTGCAGAAACAGGGGCCATTTTGAGCATTAAGTATCCCGAACACCAAAAAATCGAAAGTCAAACCTTACCCAAAATCATACAGATTTCACTTTTAGAAGGCCAGCAACTCACCACCCTTAAACTGGAGTTTATCCGATCTGATTTTCCTTCGGAGATCACCTTTCCTTTTGCCATTCCAAACGGGTATAAAAAAATTGAAATTGTAAGATGAGACGTTATTTAGTCGTTTGGTGTTTCCTTATTTTTCCGCTCCTTCTACAAGGGCAACAATCTACAAAGCGTCAAAAAGAACTCGAAACCCAGCGCGAAACGCTCAACAGAGAAATCAAGCAAATAAATCAGCTGTTATTTAAAAATACCGCCAAAAAAAAGGATGCCCTTACGGAAGTGGAAGATTTGGATGTCAAATTAGAAATCCGAAAAAAACTCATCCGTGTCAATAACGAAGAAGCCAACATCCTAACCCAACGCATTCAAGTCAACACCCGTGATATTGAAGCCCTTAGGGAAGAGCTGAAGACCCTAAAAGAGGACTATGCCGAAATGATACGCGCCTCTTACATTAGCAAATCTTCCCAAAACCGTTTGATGTTCTTGTTTTCTTCAGAAAGCGTGTTACAAGCCTACAAAAGGGTGCAATACCTCAAGCAATACACCTCGTTTAGAAAGAAACAAGGAGAAAAAATTGCCGAAAAAACACTTACCCTTCAGGAGCTCAATCAGACGTTAATTACTCAAAAGGAAAAAAAACAAGCCTTGATCGAAGAAAATAAAAAAGAACAAGCGGCTTTGTCAAAGGAGCTTCGACAACAGGAGCGACTAGTACAAGATTTGCGAAAAAAAGAAAAAGGGCTATCACGGCAGATAACCGAAAAGGAAAAAAAGGCTGCTGCGATTGACAAAGAAATAGACCGATTGATCCGAGAAGCCATTGCGGCCTCCAACAAGGCAGCTGGCAAAAAGAGCTCCACCACATTTGCCCTTACACCCGAAGACGAACTCCTCGCCTCAAATTTTGTAGGAAATAAAGGGCGGTTGCCTTGGCCAGTTTCCAAGGGTGTAATCATCCAACGCTTTGGAACCCAACCCCACCCCGTAGTCCGTACAACCATGATCAAAAGCAACGGCGTGACGATTGCTACCGAGCCCAACGCCGTGGCTCGTGCTGTTTTTGATGGCGAAGTAATGTCTTTGTTGACTTTTAAAGGAAGCAACCCCACGGTTTTGGTAAAGCACGGCAACTACATTACGGCCTATAAAAACCTTAGCAAGGTATACGTCAAAAAAGGACAGAAAGTAAAAGCTAAAGACCCTTTGGGTGAAGTGTTTTCAAATCCTCAAACAGGTAAGACAACGCTCCAGTTCAGTGTTTTTATGAATATGAAACCACAAAATCCATCAACCTGGCTGGCGCGATTATGATGCTACTTTTCTTCGAGATACCAAGCGTCTTCTTTGAGGGTGTATTTGATAAAATACAATAATTTAATCGCCTCGCGTTTGTTGGTAAAGCGTCCGTAGGCTACACGATGCATGCCTTCGGGGTTGACGGCTGTAAAAGCAGCTTCATATCCTTGACGCTTGAGGCTATTAAGCACACGTTCGGCATTTGTAAAATCACGATAGGTACCGGCAACCACACTAAAATAGGGCTGTTCCAAAACAGTATTTGTTTTGGGAGCCGCTACGCCGATGGTTAGTGATACCGCGTCTAGTTTGCCCAAATCAAAAGTTGCAGTCGCTACAGTTTCTGATATTTTTTCTTGAGCAATTTGTTGGTTTTTAACCCGTTCATTATTGATGTATTGACCGCCAAAATAATAAGAGGCACCCGTTAGACCAAGCGCAATAATTCCGATAGCAGCATATTTGAGAAGGGGATAAGAGGCTGTTTTTTGGGCTTCATTGTCCGGTGTGAACATGAGGTTGTCTTTTTCGTTTTCTGGCATGATTGAAAAGGTTTTTGCAGGGTTGTTTCTGGGGGTTTGGGCAAGTGGTTTTCGGGTAAATACATTGAGCCCATAGGCATTGGTGTCAAAATTGATGTTTGCATAGGTCAAAAACTCCACACGTTTGGAGGCGTTGAGACGAAGTTCTCCAATGGGATCAATAATCAACGGTTGCGTTTGGAGTTTTTGCTTCCAAATAATGATTTCTTTTTCGATAAGCCGTAAAGCACTTTCGTAAGAAATGTTTTGTCTTTGTGCAATGTGATGCGCAAGGATACCGTCATTGGTTTTTAGTAAACTATTGAAGGTAAGCACTTTTTTTGGCGGATTAAACACGCCCATATCATAGTGGATGAGCACTCCGACCGAACGGGTTAAGAACGCCCCAAAGTTGGGGATGGTCACGCACTCGTATCGGTATAATAGTTCGTTGATGTATTTGCCAAAAGTCATTATCCAAATGTACTAAAAATCTTCAGCTTTTAGCGGACATCAATTAAGTTAGTAACTTTCGGATCCAAATCTTTATAAATGACCCCAATAGAAGCCAGTTTATATTTGCGGCACATTCCACAAATCGGCGCAATTCGCGCCCAACAGCTACTCTCTTATTGTGGCAGCCCCCAAGCAGTTTTGAGGGCCGATCCCAAAACGCTGCTCCAAGAAAAACTTCTCACACCCTCGACCTATAGCCATTTTATAAATTGGAAAAAGCACAAAGACCAAGTCGCTGAGGACCTGACTTGTATAAAGGCCAACAACTGGGAATGTTTGCTTTGGGGGACTGACACCTACCCCAAATTGCTGCAATCTTGTCCGGACGCCCCAATTCTTTTATTTTCTAAAGGAAAATGGGACCACTTTTCGCAACGTATTGTCAGCATCGTTGGGACCCGAAAACCGACCCCATACGGAAAGCGTTGCTGTGACTTGCTAATTGACGCATTGGCACCCTATAACCCGCTTATTGTTTCTGGATTTGCCTATGGCATCGACATCTATGCGCAGCTAAAGGCACTACATGCAGGTCTGGACACCTTAGGGTGTTTGGCGCATGGTTTTAACCGTATTTATCCCGCCAAACATCAAAAATATGTCCCTGAGATTCTCCAAAACGGCGGATTTATAACCGAGTTTCTACCAACGGACTCTTTTGACCGAACCAATTTTTTGCGACGCAACCGTATTATTGCGGGATTGGCACATACTACAATTGTAGTCGAGTCTGGAGATCAAGGAGGAAGCATGATCACTGCTGGATTTGCATCTCAATACAATCGAGAGGTTTTTGCATTGCCGGGTCCTGTAGATGCAGATAAAAGTCAAGGTTGTTTAAAATTGATCATGAACCATACGGCTCAAATGGTAGGAACACCTCAAAAATTGCCGGAACTTTTAGGCTGGAGTGTACAACCAAAAACCAAGAAAAAACCGCTTACTCAACAATTAACCTTTGATCAACAACAAGTCTTTGACTGGGTTGCATCTCATCCTCATACAAGCCTTGACAATTTGGCAAGGGAACTTCAACGACCGATAAGCAAAATGGCGGCAGTGCTTATGGAATTAGAACTTTTGGGGTGCATTCAACAACTACCAGGCAAACAATATCAAATAATTTAGAAGCCCATTTTGCTACGTACACGAAGCAAAACCTCATTGGCTACACGACGAGCTCGGTCCGCCCCTTTGGCCAGCGCCACTTCGATTTCTTCAGGATGATTCATATAATAATCAAAACGGGATCTTTCGTCCGCAAATTTTTCTATAATCAAATCAAAAAGGCGTTGTTTGGCATGGCCATAACCCAAGCCTCCAGCTGTATAGGCATCGTGTAATTCTGTGACGGCATCTTGAGGCGCCAATAATTTGTAGAGGTTAAAAACGGTACATGTATCTGGATTTTTTGGCGCTTCCAATGGGGTGCTATCCGTTTGAATGCCCATAATTTGTTTTCTCAGGGCTTTTTCTGGAAGAAAAATATTGATGGTGTTGTTTTTAGACTTACTCATTTTTTGACCGTCCGTGCCCGGGATGTATTGGGTGTCTTCGGTGATTTTGGCCTCTGGAATGACAAAGGTCTCGTTCATTAGATTGTTAAAACGATTGGCCACGTCGCGTGTCATCTCCAAGTGCTGTAATTGATCTTTACCTACAGGCACAATATTGGCATCATAGAGTAAAATATCAGCGGCCATAAGCATCGGGTAGGTAAACAGTCCCGTATTGACATCCGCCAGTCGATCTGCTTTGTCTTTAAATGAATGCGCTAATGTTAGGCGTTGATATGGAAAAAAACAACTCAAATACCAAGCCAACTCTGTGGTTTGGCAAACATCACTCTGGCGATAAAAAACGGTTGCATTGGTGTCTAACCCACACGCCAGCCAAACGGCGGCTGTAGCTAAAGTATTGTTTCGCAAAGCTTCACCATCCTTGATTTGTGTCAAAGAGTGCAGGTCGGCAATAAACAAAAAGGACTCATTTTGGGTATCCTTAGCCATTTTGATTGCAGGGAGTATAGCTCCAAGAAGATTGCCCAAGTGTGGCGTTCCTGTCGATTGAATCCCGGTCAGTATCCGTGCCATAGTCTAAATGCTTTGCTGTCACAAAGATATTTTTTTTAATGCGCTTGACAAGCAACGGGTTCGTTAGATTTAATTTATTTTAGCACATGTTTTATTGGGTTAGTCGATTATTGTTGGTTGTTTGGAGGATTTGGTTTTACATTCTAGCAGCCATTCCAGTTTTGGTTCTTTTTCCATTTATTGTAATCGCTTTGTTGTTCCCCAACGGATATCGTGCTGTATTTTGGATGGCTCGAAATCTATGGGCCCCTTGGGTACTTTTTGGCATGGGTTTTTGGACTCAAATAACCCACCACCCAAAAGCGTCCACCCAAAAGCCCTATTTGTTGATTGCAAATCACACGAGCTATATTGACCCCTTTTTGATGTTGCGTGCATGGAAAACCCCTTTTGTTTTTGTAGGTAAAAAAGAGCTGGTCGCCATACCCATATTTGGTTTTTTATACAAAAGGGCGGCCATAATGGTCGATCGCAGTAGTTCTAAAAGCCGTTATGGTGTTTATGGAAGAGCGCGCAAAGAGCTGAACAATGGTTATAGTGTGTGTATTTTTCCCGAAAAAGATTACCTCGACGAATCCGTATTGTTAAACCCTTTTAAACAAGGCGCTTTTAAATTGGCGATTGAACATCAATTGCCTATTTTGCCTATGGCTTTTTATGACTGCAAGCGTAAAATGCCTTGGTACACTTACTATGGACGCCCAGGCTCTTTACGAGTCGAAAGCTTTGAGCCGATATACACTCTGGGATTAGAAGAAAAAGACATACCCGTGGTTCAAGAAATTGCACGCCAAAAAATCTATAATGCACTAACCTCCGATCCCAAAAAAGCAACGGAAAAAGCCCTAAAGCTTTGGGAAGGAGTAATGCAGCGACAAAACCCAAGTCCCTAAATCCATTGTCGTTCCTTCATTTCAGAACGGATCAATGGAGACAAATAAATCACACTGATCATATTGGGAATACACATCAGGGCAAAAGAAAGATCAATAACGCCCACGACAACTTCGACTGTAACTAAGGAAGAAAAGATGATACTTCCAATGTAGAAATAGTTATAATAATTGCCCCATTTTAGCCGTGTTAAAAAACCAAAACACTTGACACCATAGTAGGAGTAGGTAAGCAATGTTGATATGCCAAAAACCAAAACCATAAGCAACAACAACTCATCACCAACGCCAAAGAAAAGGCGCTCAAAGGCCTCAAGAGTAAGCGAAATGCCGTTGAGGTCATTGCCAATGTAGGCGCCACTTATAATGACGATCAAACCGGTAATGCTGCAAACCAGGCCGGTATCAAGCAGCGGTCCCAACATAGCTACAAGTCCTTCATCGGTTCCTTTTTTTGACTGTGACTGGCCGTGGTACATGGGCGCATTACCAACGCCACTTTCGTTAGAAAAAACAGCACGGCGCACACCCAACAAAACCAGCCCCCAAAAGCCTCCCGAAACGGCAGCGTCAAAATTGAACGCTTCTTTGAAAATAAGACCAAACGTTGGCAATACAGCATCAGCGTTGGTTGCTAAAATAAAAACTCCCATGGCCAAATAAACAACAACCATAAATGGAACTAAATTTGAGGTAACCTTTACAATCGCTTTAAGGCCGCCAAAAATCACCACAGCGCTGATTATAGAAAGCACAATGCCAATAATAAACTTCCATTGCCAAACACTCATCATAACGACTTTTTGAGGTTGGACTACATCAATTATTGTTTGGGTCAACTGATTTGCCGTAAACGCAGGAAGCACTCCAAAAAGTCCTGCTATAGCAAACCAAATGGCAAGGGGTTTCCCCCATTTTTTAATTCCTAAAGTCATATAATACATGGGTCCTCCAAGGGGGTTCCCCTCTGGATCTAGGGCTCGTAACTTTACAGCTAGTGAGCAAGAATAAAATTTGATAATTGCACCAATCAGGGCTGTCAACCACATCCAAACCAATACGCCAGGCCCCCCCATATGAATTGCAATGGCAACCCCAGAAATATTTCCCAAGCCCACAGTGGCTGCCAGGACGGCACTAAGCGCTTGAAACCTAGAAATGCCTGGATCGGCTTTTTCTTTGCTCAGCAATAGTGAAAAAGCCTCTTTTATCCTTAGTAAGGGTACCCCTTTAGACTGCAGCGCAAGAAACAGTCCGCCGCCAATAATTAACACCAGCATAACCCACTCAAGGGGGCCGATCCATTGAGCGAGGCTTTTTTCGAGCAAGGAAACGAGATTGTCCATATGGGAAAATAGACAATAAATTTTGTTTTCTATGAATAATTAAAGAACTTTCAGAGACCACAAAAATAGATTATGCAAAGTAGAAGAGATTGGTTACGTTCCTCCATTGGAATTGGGGGATTTTTGATGGCCCCGAGCAGCCTATTAAGTGCACAAGAAAAGGCCTATTTTCGTCCTCGAGCATTAGAACCGATTGTACGACTAAGCTCTAATGAAAACCCATATGGGCCGTCGGAGGCAGTACAAAAGGCGATTGGCAAAGCGTTTGATCACGCCTGTCGATATCCCTATCAATATTCAGATGCATTGGCAGAAAAACTGGCAAAAAAGCACGGTGTCGGGCCAGAAAGCATCATCATCACTGGGGGCTCCACAGAGGGTTTAAAAATCGCAGGGCTAACCTTTGCACATAGTGGTGGAGAAATCATCGCTGGGCAGCCCACTTTTTTAGCCATGATGGACTATGCCAAACAATGGGGAGCCACCATCCGTTGGGTTCCTGTTGGCGCGGACAAAGGGTATGACCTCCCAGCGATCGAAAAGCAGGTTTCGGCCAAAACAAAAATGATTTTTTTATGCAACCCAAACAATCCAACGGGTACCTTATTGCCGGCTGCACAATTGAAGGATTTTTGTCAGACGGTCAGCCAAAAAACCATTGTTTTTAGCGACGAAGCCTATTATGATTTTATTGAAGAAACTGATTATCCCTCCATGGATGCATTGGTTCGAGCTGGTGCAAATGTGATTGTTTCAAAAACCTTTTCTAAGGTCTATGGCCTTGCGGGACTGCGAATCGGATATTTGATTGCCAAGCCTGAACTGGCAGATCAAATTCGAAAAAATGTTGTTGCGATGAGCAATGTCTTGGCAATTGCTGCCGCTGATACGGCACTTCAGGACGAAATATTCTATAATTTTTCACTATCCAAAAACCGCGAGGCAAAGCAAAAAATTTACACTCTTTTGGACCACCTACAGCTGGATTGCGTGCGGTCGAGCACCAACTTTGTGTTTTTCCATTCCAAAAGGGATATACGAAAATTGGGGCCACAAATGCTCGAAAAGGGTGTGCGTATTGGCCGTCCATTCCCTCCTTTTTACGATTGGTGTCGGATCAGTACAGGAACCCTCGAAGAAGTAGATCGTTTTGTATCTGGAATGCTCGAAGTATACCGCGGGTAGTTATTCTTTGATAATCACATAAGTCGCTTTGACACCTGTGGCGAGATTCCAGCGGTCTGCCGCTTGAAGCTCACCCGCTTCATTGTACACTTGCACTTCGGCCGTATTGGGCCCAGATTCTCCCTGATTGAGTGCCACAAAATCAATACGATTAAAGCCTTCTTGAAGTTCAATATTAAAGCCTTTAAATGATTCTTGGAGCAGAACATTGGCAACAACAACCTTGTCGTTGAGCAAAATTTGTACTCGATCGCCATCCGGATATTCATGGTCTCTAAAAATCACACGAACCACTTTTGACCCAATTCTAAAATCGCCGAGATATTGATCGTTTGTAAACTGATTGGGGTTTTTGGAAGATTCGCCTTCTTGGCTTTTTAGTTTGTTGTTAAGTTTGGACAAATAGCGTTGTCCAGGATCTTCAAATTTTTCCCGTTCAATATTGAGGTTGTTTTTTTCGATTTCCAGCTCGTTTTTTTCAAAGGGGTCTTTGAGCAATGATTTGGGCAAGGGATTTATAAATTCTTTTTGTTCTTCCTCTGCCTGGTTTGGAAAGTTGAGCCTTGGAGGAGTACTGGTTTCAACTTGCCCAAAACTAAAACTGGCAAAGACCAAAAGCACAAGCGTTAATGACCCTTGAGATAATTTTAGCCCTAAAGAAAAGAAACAAAGTGGTTGGTATTTGAAACGGGATTTGGACATAAATAAAACAAAGTTTTGTACTGCGTAGGCGTGTTTAATGGCAATTTAAAAAATAATATCTGCTCAATTTTTTTTTTATGTTATCTTTAAGATACCAACTTTGAATTTATGCAACTTTCCGTATTAGACTGGTCTATTATTATAGCCTTTTTTGTCGTATCCCTTCTTATAGGGGTCCTTGTGTCCAAGCGCGCCGGCTCTGGCGTTCAAGAGTTTTTCTTGTCTGGTAGAAACATGCCATGGTGGCTTTTGGGCGTTTCTATGGTGGCCACCACCTTTTCTGCAGACACGCCCAATTTGGTTACGGATATTGTCCGCACCAACGGCGTTTCTGGTAACTGGGTATGGTGGGCTTTTTTGCTGACCGGTATGTTAACTGTTTTTGTGTATGCCAAGTTATGGAGGCGTTCAGAGGTGTTGACCGATTTAGAATTTTATGAATTGCGTTATAGTGGAAAAGGGGCTGCATTACTTCGCGGATTTCGGGCATTGTATTTAGGGGTATTCTTCAACATTATGATTATGGCTGGGGTATCTCTTGCAGCAATCAAAATTGGAAGTGTCCTTTTGGGGCTGGCTCCCTGGCAAACCCTTATCATTGCCTCTACCGTAACTGTAGCGTATAGCTCATTGGGGGGTTTAAAAGGGGTCATTATCACTGACTTTTTTCAATTTGCTTTGGCGATGATCGCCACTTTTTGGGCCGCCGGTGTACTAGTAGATTTGCCTGAAGTAGGCGGGCTTCAGAACTTATTGGCGCATGCAGAGGTTCAGCCCAAATTGGACTTTATCCCAAGCTTATCCAATAAAGAACTCTTTTTTACGGTTTTCTTAATCCCAATTGCCGTGCAATGGTGGAGCGTTTGGTATCCCGGGGCAGAACCGGGAGGAGGAGGTTATATTGCCCAACGGATGTTGTCTGCAAAAGATGAAAAAAACGCTATCTGGGCGACCTTACTTTTCAATTTTATGCACTATGCTATCCGTCCATGGCCCTGGATTTTGGTGGCCCTAGCCTCGATTATTGTTTTCCCCACTTTAGACAGTTTGGCAGTTGCGTTTCCGGACATTGATCCTGCACTTATTGGCAATGACTTGGCCTATCCAGCGATGATGTCTTTTTTGCCTGCGGGATTATTGGGGCTTTTGGTTGCGTCGCTCGTTGCAGCATTTATGTCAACAATATCCACACATCTTAACTGGGGGTCTTCCTATGTTGTTCATGATTTTTACCATCGATTTATAGACTCAGAAGCAAGTGATAAAAAATTAGTAGCTGTTGGTCGCTGGACCACGCTTTTGCTCATGGTTTTTTCGGGGATCATTGCCTTGTTGCTCAGCAATGCACTGCAGGCTTTTAGCATTTTGCTTCAGATTGGCGCCGGAACCGGACTGTTGTTTATTCTGCGTTGGTTTTGGTATCGTATCAACGTTTATAGTGAAATTACGGCCATGATTGTTTCTTTTGTCATTGCGCTTTATTTGCAAATTATTCATCCGGCACTTGGATTTGCACCCATAGCAACTATTGATCAGCTCCTTTGGGGCGTTGGATTGACCACCTTGTCTTGGGTTTTGGTAACCTTATTGACTCCGGCCGAAGATCAGGCCACCTTGGTGTCGTTTTATCAAAAAATACAACCCGGAGGCCCGGGCTGGAAAAAGGTCATCCAACAAGCACAACAAGCAGGGGTTACCTTAGACACAACAAAAAAGCCATGGGATGTTCCTACTGGGATCATCTGTATGCTTTTGGGGACAGCAGCTGTGTATAGTTTGCTCTTTGCAGCCGGCTCGCTCTTGTATGGGGATTATGGAAGAATGGGCATCCTGCTGCTTTTGACCCTAGTCAGCACGGTTGGTCTTTTTTATTTTTGGAAGCGCTTGAAAAATTCGGCGAATGGGTAAACTTATTTAACCCTTATGGTTATGGTTACAGGAAAATGGTCCGAGTAGCCGGTTAGAAAGCCCCCTTTTTTTTGAGTCCTAAAGGGATATCCTTTATAACGCCCCGCAGGGGTATGCAGCCATTTGGGATGAAAGATGGAAGCGTCTGAATATTCTAAAAAGTTGACTTCATTAGTCCACGCTGGGCTAAGGAGAATTTGATCAAAAAGAAACCAACGGTCTTTATAGGCGAGACTTCCATATCCTTTTTTGTGTTTTTCTAAGAAAGGATTGTAAAGGGGGTTTAAAGGCTGTATAGAAATCATCTTTTTGCTGCAGTCGTTTGAGACTTAGGTCACTGGGATTGTCATTAAAATCTCCCATTACAATGATTTTAGCGTTATTGTCCAATCGATAAAGCGAGTCCATCAAACGCAATTGTTGTTGTGCTGCTTTTTGTCGTAAGGGCGCGCTTTTGGATTTCCCACCTCTTCTTGATGACCAATGATTGACACTCACGGTCACTTCTTGATCAAAGAGCATGCCCGTAACAAGCAACATGTCTCGTGTATACAAACGATTTTGGGTTTTCGGATTTTTGAGCAGTAAGGGGGCTTTTTTGATTTTAATAGGAGCAAAAAAAGCCGGTTGATAAAGTAATGCTACATCAATGCCTCTACGGTCAGGACTATCAAAATGAATGATTTCATAGCCAGCAACTCGAAGCAAGGGGTGACGGACGAGTTGCCTCAAAACAGCAAAGTTTTCGACTTCGGCAAGCCCTAAAAGGACGGGAAACCCATCGGTTCTTCGTTCAGCCAGCGCATGGATAACAGTCGCCAGTTGTTGGGTTTTTTGTGCTACATGTTGGGGTTTCCATCGGTGCCGTCCTTTTG
The DNA here is from genome assembly GCA_017852395.1 of Flavobacteriaceae bacterium. Taxonomy (GTDB): domain Bacteria; phylum Bacteroidota; class Bacteroidia; order Flavobacteriales; family Flavobacteriaceae; genus RFYP01. The sequence continues at coordinate 56,581 of JAFMLE010000009.1, read as the reverse complement.
GTGTGTACTCCTCATCAAAGGTTTTGGGGTCGTCTTGTGCGTCAAAAAAGTTTTCGACATTATAAAAACCGATTTTAAAAGTCTCTTGACCAAAGGACGTAAGTCCAAATAACAGGAGTATAAAAACACTTTTTTTTAAGAAGTGTTGAAATAAAAGCTTTAACGTTTGGGGCATCATGGTGGTGGGGAGTCTTGCTAGTGGTCTGGATCTTTGTTAAAATGATACTCTCGTTGCACTTCACAAACACGCACACTGTAGTTGTCGTAGGCTATGTCTCTGCCGTATTGTTGCGCGATGAGGTGATCGGCGTGTTTTTTCCACAGGGTAACGGCTTCCAAACTTTTCCAATAGCTGATCGTAATGCCTTTGCCGTCTTGGGGATTGCGATAACTTTCTATACCTAAATAGCCGGGCTGTTTTTCGGCAGTCTCCCGTAAATTTTTCGACAAATTTTGATAGGTCAAATCGTTCTGATCTAACAACGTGTTTGAAAAAAGCACGGCATAATATGCAGTTTTCACTCGTCCTTGTAGATTTTGACGGTTAAATTTCCTTGTGCATCCATATGGGCGCGGTACATGCCGGCGGTATTCATTTCCATAGCAATGTTACCTTGTTTGTCTATACCGACAATGCCACCATCTCCACCTAGTTTGGCTACTTTTTCATGGATTACAATTCGTGCGGCTTCTTGTATGCTAAGGTTTTTGTATTCCATCAATGCGGCGATGTCATGGGCAACCACAGAGCGGATAAAAAATTCGCCCCAGCCTGTTGCCGAGATCGCACAACTGGCATTATTGGCATAGGTTCCTGCCCCAATGATGGGTGCGTCGCCAATGCGATTCCACCTTTTATTGGTCATTCCTCCTGTAGATGTACCCGCGGCCAGATTGCCAGCTTGGTCTAATGCCACACAACCAACGGTACCAAATTTTTGATTTTTAAAATCTTCCCATTCCTGTGGTGTAAAGGCGGTTTGTTGTTCTTTTTCTTTAACCCTTTTGAGGGCATTGATGCGCCTTTCGGTATAAAAATATTCGGGCGACACCAACTCCAACCCTTGACTAGCTGCAAAGGCTTCCGCTCCTTTGCCCGAAAGCATAACATGCGGGGAGTCTTCCATCACGGCGATGGCCGCGCTGATGGGGTGTTTTATGGTCTGAACCCCGGCGATGGCTCCAGCGTCGAGTGTGGCGCCGTTCATAAATGAAGCGTCGAGTTCTATGGTTTCATCAGCGGTCAAAACGGCTCCTTTTCCGGCGTTAAACAGCGGGGAGTCCTCCATCACATGAATGGTTTTTTCTACAGCCTCTTGACTGCTTCCTCCTGCTTTCAAGATAGCATGGCCGGTTTGTATGGCAAGGGCCAAAGTTTCGCGATATTGCGCCTCCATCTCTGGGGTCATATTTTTTCTCAAAATAGTACCCGCACCACCATGAATCACAATTCCAAAGTTTGGGGTTTTGTTTTCTTTTTCGGGTTGTGGCTGGCAGCTTATCAGAGTAAGAGCGACCAATAGAACTATTTTTTTCATAAGAAATACAATTATGGATATCGATTTTAAGGTACTACTTTTGCCCTAATTATGGAGTAATTCTATTTAAGAAATACTACTTTAGTTTCAAAATAACACAAATGGTATCTACAAAAACCTTATTGGAACAATTAGGAATTGAAAAAGAGCAACTAGGATGTTCTACGGGCTCACAATGGTATGGCAGTGGCGCCAAACTTAATGCGTCCTCTCCTGTAGACGGTGAACAGTTGGGGACAGTAACCACTGCAAGCGTTGAAGATTATGAGCGAATTTTGGATGTAGCCAGCACGGCCTTCGAAAGCTTTAGAACCCTTCCAGCACCACAGCGGGGAGACATGGTTCGAGCATTTGGCAACAAGTTACGTGAGAAAAAAACACTCCTGGGACAACTGGTTTCTTACGAAATGGGAAAATCCTACCAAGAAGGCTTGGGCGAGGTTCAAGAAATGATCGACATCTGTGATTTTGCCGTAGGCTTATCCCGACAACTCCACGGGTTTACGATGCATTCAGAACGTCCAGGGCATCGCATGTACGAACAATACCATCCGCTTGGGGTGGTAGGGATTATTTCGGCCTTCAATTTTCCGGTAGCTGTTTGGAGCTGGAACGTTGCATTGGCTTGGGTATGTGGAGATGTTTGTGTTTGGAAGCCGAGCGAAAAAACCCCACTTTGCAGCATTGCATGTCAAAAAATCATTGCAGAAGTACTTGCAGAATATAACATGCCCGAAGGTATTTCTTGTTTGATCAATGGTGGCGCAGATGTAGGCCGCTGGCTTACCGAAGACCGACGAGTGCCTTTGGTTTCTGCTACAGGATCAACCCGAATGGGCAAAAATGTAGCTGCTACTGTAGGACAACGATTAGGGCGGTCGTTGCTAGAACTTGGCGGAAACAACGCCATAATCGTTACACCAGAAGCAGACATCAAAATGACCGTTATAGGTGCTGTATTTGGCGCTGTAGGGACCTGTGGGCAACGTTGTACGTCGACCCGTCGATTGATTGTCCACGACCAGATCTTTGACACGGTCAAAGAAGCCCTTCAAAAGGCATACTCCCAATTGAAAATAGGCAATCCTTTGGACGAGTCCAATCATGTTGGTCCATTGATTGATCAAGACGCTGTATCCATGTACAATGCTGCACTGGAGGCCGTAGAAGCAGCCGGAGGCCAATGGGTGGTCAAAGGAGGTGCTCTGCAAGGGTCTGGATACGAAAGCGGTTGTTATGTAAGTCCATCGATCGCAGAAATCGAGCATGATGCTGCAATTGTTCAAGAAGAAACCTTTGCACCCTTACTTTATTTGATTCGTTACAACGGAGATGTCAAAGATGCAATTGCCATTCAAAACGATGTCCGCCAAGGACTTTCTTCTGCGATTATGACTCAAAATCTAAGAGAAGCTGAACTGTTTTTGTCGCACCAAGGAAGCGATTGCGGGATTGCCAACGTAAATATTGGAACTTCGGGGGCCGAAATCGGAGGAGCCTTTGGCGGTGAAAAAGAAACAGGAGGAGGCCGAGAAAGCGGTTCAGACGCCTGGAAAATTTATATGCGTAGGCAGACCAATACGATAAATTATACCACAGAGTTGCCGTTGGCACAAGGCATTAAATTTGACCTTTAACAAAAAATTAAAAAAACAAAACATGTATTCTATTTTACAAAACCTTCACTCTTATTGGGCCTTTTTTGTCCTAATTGTTCTAATTATAGCCGTTGTCAACGCCATCAAAGGACGTTTTAGCGCAGCAGAATTTGAAGCGCGCGACTTGCGATTGGGGTTGTTTGGGCTGATTTTTTCGCACATACAACTTCTGTTGGGATTGGTTCTTTATTTTGTTTCTCCTTGGTTCGACCTCTGGTCACAACAAGGTATGGGTATTATGAAAGACGCTCAAGCCCGATTGTATTTGGTCGAGCACCCCATCACCAATTTACTCGCCATTTTTCTGATAACGCTAGGGTGGTCATTGCACAAACGACAAAATACAGCGCACAAAAAATTTGGTCGCATCGCACTTTTTTATGGCTTGGGATTGCTCTTGTTGTTAAGTCGAATTCCATGGCAGCAATGGCTGTCCTAATGGTATAGTTTATGGTGCTAAAAAAAGACGCTCCAGGACTCAAACATTATTTATTGAAACAAACCCTCAAAATTGCGGTTTTGGGAGGCGGCAGTTGGGGGACTGCCTTGGCAAAAATTATCAGTGAAAACAAGAGGACACTGCATTGGTATATTCGAAAGCAAGCCGATTGTGATTATATCCAAAGACACCATCACAACCCGCGATATTTAAGCGCAGCAAGTTTGCGCACCAAGCGGATGCACCTAAGCGCGGACATCAATGCCGTAGTTGCAGCAGCAGACATCATTATTTTGGCCATTCCATCAGCCTTCTTGAAAGAAGAGCTGGACCGCATCAATTGCGACTTGAGCAAAAAAATTATTTTTTCTGCCGTCAAAGGAGTTATCCCCGAATCCATGCTGATTGTTGGTGCACACCTTCATGAACACCACAAAATTCCGATGGATCAAATCGGGGTAATCACGGGACCATGTCACGCCGAAGAAGTAGCCCTTGAGCGGCTTTCATATTTGACCATAGCTTGTATGGACAGAACCATTGCCCTTACAATGGCAGCCTTGTTAAAATCTACCTATATCCGAACCAAAATCTCCAATGATATCATTGGAACAGAATACGCTGCGATGCTCAAGAACATTTATGCTATTGCAGCAGGAATGGCGCACGGCCTCGGGTATGGAGACAATTTTCAAAGTGTGCTTATGAGCAATGCAATTCGTGAGATGAAACGGTTCATCAAAGATGTTTATAAAATGAAACGCAACATCAACAATTCGGCCTATTTGGGGGACCTCCTGGTTACGGGCTATTCTACTTTTAGTAGAAACCGAACTTTAGGGGCTATGGTGGGAAAAGGCTATACGGTACAAGCTGCACTTTTAGAAATGAACATGGTTGCCGAAGGATATTATGCCACAAAGTCAGCCGTAATCATCAACAAAAAATATAATACACGCACCCCGATAATCAACGCAATGTACAGCATTCTTTATGAGGGGAAGTCCGCTTCAAGAGTGTTTAGCAAACTGACCAATAAACTCAATTAGAGGGTTGCTCTAAACTGCTCTAAAAAACGCATATCGTTTTCGTAGAACAACCGAATGTCTCCGATTTGATAGAGCAACATTGCGATTCTTTCGATTCCCATGCCAAAGGCGTAGCCAGAATATTTTTCGGGATCAATACCGCAATTAGAAAGCACATTGGGATCGACCATTCCACAGCCCATAATTTCGAGCCAGCCTGTTCCTTTGGTGATTCTATAGTCTGTTTCTGTTTCCAAGCCCCAATAAATATCTACCTCAGCACTGGGTTCTGTAAAGGGGAAATAGGACGGCCGCAGCCTGATTTTTGATTTTCCAAAAAGCGCTTTGGTAAAATAGAGTAATATTTGTTTGAGGTCAGCAAAAGAAACATTTTGGTCAATGTACAGCCCTTCAACCTGATGAAACAAGCAGTGGGCACGCGCCGAAATGGCTTCGTTTCTAAAAACACGACCAGGAGAGATGGTGCGAATAGGAGGCTGGTTGTTTTCCATATAGCGTACCTGCACAGAAGATGTATGGGTGCGTAAAAGGATATCAGGATTGGTTTGTATAAAAAAGGTATCCTGCATGTCTCTTGCCGGATGGTGCTCTGGAAGATTGAGCGCCGTAAAGTTGTGCCAGTCGTCTTCAATTTCTGGCCCTTCGGAAAGTGAAAATCCTGCTTGTGCAAAAATCGAAATAATTCTATTTTTTACCGTCTCAAGGGGGTGCCTTGCCCCAGAAGATATGGGATAACCACTTCTAAAAGGATCTTGTATTATTTTTTGGTCCGATGTTGCTCCATGATCTGCGGTCAATTCTTTTACCTTTTCCGACACAGCGGTCTTTAATTGATTAAGGACTTGCCCAAACTCTTTTTTGTCTTGCGGGGCAATATCTCTAAAAGCTGCAAACAGGGCGTTGAGAACCCCTTTTTTTCCTGCATATTGTATCCGAAATGCTTCGATTTCTTTTGGATCGCTACTGTCAAATGCTGCTACGGCTTCTAGATGTTGTTTTACCTGATCTATCATGTTTCAAAAATACGACCTCTTAGGAAATAAATTCTTTTTTTAAAAAGTAATCTACCAAAGCTTCTTTGATGAGTAGATTTTGTTCTCCCGCCTTAAGGTTGGGAAGTGGCGCCGTTAACTCAAAATGCGGCCAACCATCGTCGTCAAAATAGTCGAAACGATAATATCCATAAGGCTCTAAAACGGTACAAATTCCGATATGTATCAGGTTGACATTGTCGTCTTTTTTAAAACGGCGATGAAATTGTCCAAGTTCTTGTAAACCAACAAGATAAAGCACTCCTTCTACATCTATAGGTGCACCTTCAGAAAACTGTTCGGATAACCTTATCAATAGTGTTTCCCAGCGTGTTTTGAGCAACTGGTCTCGAGACGTTGTTTTTTCCATCGCATCAAAGATACTGGTTTTATAAGATTGCCTACCTTTAATTTAAATTGATACTATGAACGCATTGGATCTTGTTTTGGGTCTTTTTCTTTTGTATGGACTTATAAGAGGCTTTTCAAAAGGATTGATTCTTGAAATTGCAGCGCTCTTGGCACTTATACTGGGTTTTTGGGGGGCCCTTTCTCTCGAACCCCTGCTAGTGCCCTATCTGTCACAAATCATGGACATTGCTCCAGAGTACATCAAGATTATTTCTTATGTGGTTCTTTTTATAGCCATTGCTTATGCCATTTCGCTTTTGGCTCAAGCATTGACCAAAGTGCTTAAGATTGTTGCTTTGGGGCTGCTTAATCGAATTCTAGGCGGGCTATTTGGCCTAACAAAGTGGTGTGTTATTCTCAGTATTGTATTGATGCTTTTTGAACAGATCAATGGGCTTGTGACGGTTATTGCTCCTGAGGTTGTTGCACAGTCCGTGTTTTATCCGTTTTTGATACAACTCGGAGATTTTCTTTTTGAATGGCTGGGTCATCAAGAGGCTTTTCCTACTGAAATCCTCTGAGTTATAGAAGCCGAATTTTAGCACCTTTTACCCAACCTTCTGCACCATTAGCGATTCTAATTTTTTGCCAATCTTGTAGTTCGTCTAAGACTTCGACTTTGGTCCCTTCATGGAGCAAAAATTGCATTTCTCCACGTTCATTTGGGGCATTGAGGATTTCGACTTGGGTGTTAAATATTATACCAAACTTTGTTTGTTGTTGCACATTTAGCCGTTCGTTAGTTAGTATAAATAGGCTGCTTGAGAGCCCCATGATCAGAATGCTCATAAGCAATGTCAGCCGTTTTGTAAACGGACGTGTACTCCACAAGTACCAACTAAAAAAGCCAACTCCAAGCCAGGTGAAGACTAGAAATACGCCCCCCCAATGATCGATGGTCAGCCATTTCATAATTCTAAATTTTAACTGACTTAAAGCCGTTTTTGGGAGCTCTTCTATGCTGTCTAATGTCATGTTTTTGGCAAAAGCGGCATTGTGTTGAATTTCTTGGTCTTCGGGGTTGAGCAATAACGCTTTTTCGTAATAATAGATACTCTCTGCTACCTGATTGTTTTTATAATAACAATTGGCCAAATTAAAATACAGTGCGCTGCTGTGTTGCCCTTGTTCTAAAATGCTTTTATAGGCTGATATGGCCTCGAGATAATCTGCGTTGTTGTAGGCCTGATTGCCTTGTTCAAATAGCGTCGTTATGTTGGCATCTTGAGTTGGACTAACGCCGACGATAAAAAGAAGAAGTACTAAAAATGCTTTCATGGTCGGATGGATTTTTCGATGGCGCTAAGCAAGTTTTCGGCTTGGGCAAAATCTTTTTTGATTTCTACTTGATCTACGGGTGTGAAACGTGCCAAATCACAATTTTCGAGTATTTTGACAAATGCCTGTGCATCATCATTGGGAACGTTTTTTTCTTGCAATAATGCCCGGATTTTGTTTTTACTGTAGTCGGTGGTTTCTAGTTTGACCTTAGCTTTTAGATAGTTGTGTAAGGCCCGCTCAAGGGATTCGTAGAAAGTATTTTTGTCGTTTTGATTCTTTTTGGCTTCTGCCAAATACTTGCGGACCAATCGTTGGGCTTTTCGCTGTCTGTTGCCTTCCCAATCTTGGGCCCGATTCAATAACGACCTTCTGATTAGTATTAGAAAAGCCAAAAGTAAAAAGGGTGCCAAGCTCAACAGATAAAAGAGACGGCTTTTAAAAAACAGGGGTTTTTGTATCGCCTCAAATTGGCCTTCCAGTTTTATAAATTTAAAACTGTTTTCTTCGGGACCTGCTATGGGGTTTTTTGTTGCGGGTTCTGATCTTCCGCTTGAAGCCGTAGGCCCTTCAAACACATTGACAAGTTGTTCTTGTGAGCGCAGCGTTTTGTAGGTTTCTTTTTGAGGGTCAAAATAACTAAAATTGAGGGCCGGAATAGGAAACTTGCCCTGATATTGGGGGACTATCGTGTAGGTGTTTTCGACACTTCCTTCCATCCCTTTGAGGGACACTTTTACGTTTTCGTTATACTCAGGCTCATAGACTTCGAGACTACTGGGGGTGTTGATTTTGGGAAGCTCGAAAAGCTTCAAATTGCCTGTTCCACGGACTTTTATTGTGGCCTGAAAGGATTCTGAGGCTTTTAGCAAATCTTTATTAAGAAGTACGTCAAAGTCAAATGTTCCTACGGCACCACTGAAGTCCTCGGGTTTTCCATCTTCTGGTAGCGCTTTTGTGGTAATGGTTCGTTTGCCAGCAGTTACAGTACGGTTGACTTGTTGATAAAGAATGTTTCCAAAAAAGTCGCGTCTATTGGTCGGAATTTGTACCACAACATTGAGGGCCAAAGGCTCTAGGGTGAGCTTGCCCGATTTTTGAGGGTAAAGAACGTTTTTACGCCAAACAACGACATTGTATTCTTCGCCTTTATAGGTGCCTCTTTCAATTTTAAATTGTGGAATTTTGATCGTATGACTCCAAAAATCTCCAAACTCGGGGCTTTCAATTTCTCGTGCGTCGGATACTTTTATGGGGTTTCTAAACAAGAGTTTGTAGACGACAGAAAATCCCTCGTTGAGGTAGGGTTTGCTATTAGAAATTTCTGCGATTAGCAAAAGGTTCTCATCAGCAAGATATTCGACATCGTTGTCGCCCCTTGGACGATCGACAGCGTCGGTTACTTCTATCGTTATTGGGTTTGTGGTGTAGGGTTCTCCTCCAATAGTCACTTGTGCTGCACCAATGGTAGCGGATCCTTTGCTTTTGGGGGTTAAAAAATAGGTAAATGCTTTTGAAAACGAGCGTTTGCCGTTGATGTAAGAGTTTTGTGTAGATTGTTGTGGCCCTCCAACAACTCTAAAATCTGCAAAACTGGGGGGGCTAAAATTGTCCCCATTTTCATTCATTACAAAATCAACCCGAAGCCGTTCATTGAGGCCGAGTTTTTTTTTGCTTACACGGGCTTCAAAACTAACCTGTGCAAGTGCTGATAGGCCAAGGCCCATACTTAGAAATGTTAGAAAAAGCAGCTTTTTAATCCGCATCATTGATTACCAATCTTTTTTGCCTTTGACGGGCACGCCTTTTACTTTTTCGGCATTAACTTTGTCTTGAACTTTTTTCTCTTGGTTGTTCATGGCCTCGAGCAGACTTTTGATTTGCTCAGGAGAGAGTTGTCCTTTTTGGGGCTTTGGGGGTTGTTTATTTTCTTTTGGAGGTTGCTGTTGATCGTTTTTAGGAGATTTGGGTTCCTCACCTTCTTTTTCTTCAGGATTTCCTTGATCACTCTTATCATCTTCTTGATCGCCTTCTTCCTTTTTGTCGCTGTCGTCTTTGGATTGATCGCCTTTATTTTGCTGCTCTTTATTATCGTCTTGATCCTGTTCTTGATCTTGATCTTGATTTTGATCTTGGTCTTGATTTTGGTTTTGTGGGTCTTGTTGTTGTTCTTGTTTTTCTTTTTCGAGCAACTCTTTGGCCAGCGCATAGTTGTAACGGGTTTCTTCGTCAGCGGGCTTATTGCGTAAGGCATTTTTATAGGCCTCTACGGCTTTTGCATAATCTTTTTGTTGCATATGGACGTTGCCCATATTGTGAAACGCTTGGTGTTTTTCATTTTTCGAGGAAGTGTTTTTTTGGGTCAAAAAATATTGTTGCGCCGCTTCTTCAAAGTGATTGCCCTGATAGTGGTTGTTGCCTAGATTGTATAGGGCTTCGGTACGCTTTGGGTTGAGGGCTAATGCTTGGCGGTAGTCTTTTTCTGCGGCGGTCAATTGCTCGTTTTGGGTTTTTTCATTCCCAGAGGCAATGTGGTTGTCGACCAAAGCTTTTGGGGTTTGCGCCCAAATTGTGGGTGTGGCCAACAGCAAAATTAAGAAAAGGGACTTTTTCATAGGTTTTCAGTTTTTTTAGACGACTCGTTAAACAAATTAAGGCGTGCAATCCATTTCGTTTTCGTTTCAAAAACAATTAAGTCAATCAAAAATACGAGTAATGCGGCAAAAAGAAAGGATTGAAATTGATCTTTGTAGCTGACAAACTCTTTGGCATCAAATTCTTTTTTGTCCATAGCCTGAAGCGTTTCATTAACAAAATCGAGGACAATCTGAGTGTCATTGCCATCAATATATGCGCCTCCTGTAGCCATAGCAATTTCGGTTAGGGTCTCCATACTTCGTTTTGTAATAACGACTTCTCCCTCCGGATCTTTTTTATAAGTTTCGATGATTCCGTTTCTTTTGATAGGAATCGGCCCCCCGGTTTCGGTGCCTACACCAAAGGTAAAAACCTTGATTCCTGCTTCTGCAGCAGCTTCTGCAGCTTCACGACCTGCCTCAGAGTGGTCTTCGCCGTCGGATATCAAAAAAACCACTCGATTGGTTTGTTCGTCGTCATTGAAGTAGGTCTTGGAGAGATTAAGCGCAGCATCAATTGCGGTACCCTGCGAGGACAACATATCGGTATTGAGCGCTTGTAAGAACATTTTTGCAGAACTATAATCTGTGGTAATGGGCAACTGTGGAATGGCTTGTGCAGCATAAGCAATGATCCCAATTCGGTCACTGCCGAGCTGATTGATAATGGCAGAGACCAGTCTTTTGGATTTTTCGAGTCGATTTGGGGCGATGTCTTCGGCCAACATGCTTTTGGAAACATCGACAGCAAAAACAATATCGACGCCCTCTCGTTTTACGGTTTCGAGTTCGGTTCCAATTTTGGGATTGACCAATGCGAGGGTTAAAAAAATAATTCCGAGAGCGATTAAGCCAATTTTAAAGTACGCTTTGATGCGCGATCTGTGGGGGCTCAAATGTGCTAACATTTGTGGATTGGCAAATTGTTGTTGCGCCTTTTTTTGCCAACGAGACACCCCTGCAAAACCCAGCCATAATATGGGGATAAACAGTAAAAAATACCAATATATTGGAGCGTCTATTTGATACATTAGATAAAGCTTTTAAAAAGGGTGTTGCGCAATAACCATTCCAAAAATATGAGTACCAAGGCCCATAAAATCAATGGGCGAAAGCGTTCTTGATAGTTGTAGTATTTAAATTCTTCAATTTCTGTTTTTTCTAGTTTATTGATTTCGGCATAGACTTCTTCGAGTTTTCGGTTGTCGGTTGCTCTAAAGTATTGCCCTCCTGTAGTAGCGGCGATTTCTTTGAGCAAAACCTCGTCAATTTCGACTTTAGTCATGCCATATTGAAACTGCCCGTTGGGCAAAATACCGACAGGTGCTCGAGCGGTACCGTTACTTCCTAAACCAATGGTATAGGTTTTTATGTTGTATTCTACCGCCAATTCGGCGGCAATTTTGGGGTCGATAAAGCCAGAATTATTGACACCATCGGTGAGCAAAATAATCACTTTGCTTTTTGCACGACTGTCTTTGAGGCGGTTAACGGCTGTTGCCAAGCCCATGCCGATTGCCGTTCCATCTTCTATGAGCCCGTCAAAACGGATGGAGTTCAGGCTATTGATGACGATACTTTTGTCACTGGTGATGGGTGTTTTGGTATAACTTTCTCCCGCATAGATAACCAATCCAACACGATCACTGACACGGTCTTGCACAAAGGTTCTTGCGACTTGCTTTAGTGCGTCTAAACGGTTGGGTTTTAGATCTTGGGCCAACATACTGGACGATACGTCAATGGCCATCACAATATCGATCCCTTTGTTGGTGATGGTACGGGTAGACACATCTACGGATTGCGGACGAGCAAGGGCCGTTATGATTAGTGCAAGGCTGATCAATCGAAACAGCCATAAGACAAAACGAAAGCGAACCAAAAGCGGGGTTTTCTGATCAAAAGCTTTGAGTGATGACATCTTTAGCACCGCCTGCCCTTTATTTTTGTTCAGAAATAGCAACAAAAGAACTAGTGGCAGTACGAGTAACAGCCACAGGTATTCGGGATTTGCAAATTGAATATTTTCCATCTCGTGTTACAATTCTTTTATCAGGTCAATACTGTCCGTGATACGCTCGGCAATTTGTGGCCCATAACGGTCGTTTTTTTCATAAGTTATGGTCAGTGCAATTTTGCCTTTATCAAAATCAAAAAGCAAAGTGCTAAAGATCAAACGTTTCTTTGGCACATTGTCTTCAAGGCCATAGTCCAAAGTTCCTGAGATTTTAAGTGCGGGCAACCCTTTTGCTGTTGTAACCACCTCGCTGTCCACAAGCATGTTTGAAGCCCCTTTTTGTTGGTAGGTTTCTAGAATGCCGTCAATCAAGGCTTGTGTTTCTTGTTCGTCAACAATCCCATCATTTTGCCCCTGCTGTCCTGGCTTTGGGGGCTTGACTGTAAATTGTAATGAAACATAAAAAGGCTGATCGAGTCCCCCCATTTCAAATTCTTGAACTTGTGGGGGGGTATTTTCATTTCGGATTAGAATTTCTGGAGTTTCAAGCTGAACGGGCGGTGCTCCATAAAGGCTCGATGCCCAAATGCTTCGTTCCAATTTTTTTGTAGGATAACCCAGCAAGGTGTCTATCACCGGATAGTAGCCATAAAGCAGTATGGATGAAACCAATCCAAGCAACATCACCACCCCTACACCGGCCAATCCGTAGCGCAATTGTTTTTTTTGGCGTTGCTTTCTTAGCAATTGTTGGTACTCTTCTTTTGCTTGTAGTTCTTCTGGTGTAGGTTCTGGGAGCACCTCTTTGGTTTCTACAACGATTGCCTCTACCCATTCCCTGTCTCTTGGCGCGGTTCCTACCTCGGGAACGGCGCGGGCAAATTTGACCAAATCTGCCGTTTCTAAAACGGTTTTTAGATTTTTGAGCGTTTCTTTTTCTAAAGGAATTTTTCCAGCGTCCTTTAGCAATAGCATCTTGTCGAGCAATTGGGAAGAGGTGCTTTCTAAGGCATCTATTTTTGCTTCTTCTTCGAGATAGCGGCGTACAATTTCGGTGAGTTTCGAATAGTAGTCTTTGTATTCTTCCTGTACTTTAGGCTGGCTGCGCTCCAAGGCTTTCAGCTCTTCAATGGCGCGTTCAAAAGGAGGTAGTGCGGCATTTCTAATTTCTCTTCTTCGTTGTGTAAAAAAATAGGCCCAGACGCCTCCAATAAGAAAGAACAAAATGGTGCACGCCCAAAGAAATCGAACCAGCCAGGCGTTGTAGTTTTTTGCTACTGCAATTTGTGGTTTGATGTCGTACAACTTTTGCTTAAGGGTGTCCACCACAACATTTTTGACCTGTATGGGGATGGTGTCTGTCAATTTTACAAAACCATTGACTACGATTTTTTGTGGGGGGATGGTGTAGCGTCCAGAGTCAAATTGGATTAGGGCATATTTTTTGGTAAACAAATAATGACTTTGGGTTCTAAGGGTGTCGGTTGGGAAGGTCTCAATAACTTCAAAAGGGGCTGCCTCAAGCGGTTCTGGAAATACGACTTCTGACAGGCTGTCTAGTTTTACTTGAAGGGTATAGTTGAGTTGTGCGCCAATCAAAACTTCTGTGGTATCTACTGCACTTTGCACCACTCCGCCCAACTGGGCAAAGCCTCGAAGACTTGCAAGTAATAAAATCCCAAAAAGCAGTTTTGATTTCATCTTAGATACGTGCTTTAAAATACCCTAACAATCGCTTTACATAACTTTCTTCAACACTACAAGAAAGGGTTCCTGCGCCGTTTTTTTTAAAAATGGTTTCAAAATCTTGAGACAGTAGTTGGAAATGTTTTTCATAGCGCAAACGCTGTGCTTTGGATTGGGTATTGATCCAGCGTACGGCACCGCTCTCGCTGTCTTGCATGGGCACCAGCCCAATGTTGGGGATGCTTTTTTCTCTGGGGTCATAAACCCGTATGCCTGTTAAATCATGTTTTTTAGCGGCTATTTGCAAGGTTTTTTCATAGCCTTTATCCATAAAATCGGATAATAAAAATACAATGGCTTTTTTCTTCAATACCCCGAACAAAAACTCTAGTGGCAAACCTATATTGGTACCGCTTCCTAGCGGTTCGTATTCTAGAAGTTCACGGATGATTCTCAGTATATGAAAGCGTCCTTTTTTGGGAGGGATATACAATTCGATTTGATCACTAAACAAAAGCAAGCCTACTTTATCATTATTTTGAAGTGCAGAAAACGAAAGTGTGGCTGCAATTTCAGTTAGGTATTCTCTTTTAAACTGTTGTTGTGTGCCAAAAATTTCGGAAGCACTAACGTCAATTACAAGCATAAGGGTCAGCTCGCGTTCTTCTTCAAAAACTTTTACAAAAGGTTCGTTGTATCGTGCAGTTACATTCCAGTCGATTGCGCGTACATCATCGCCATATTGATATTGTCGAACCTCGCTAAAGGTCATTCCACGTCCCTTAAAGGTACTGTGATACTCTCCCCCAAAGACGTGGTCGCTTAGGCGGCGGGTTTTAATTTCGATTTTTCGGACTTTCTTTAGAAGTTCCTTGGTGTCCATAAAAATACGGCATTGGTTTCACTGTGAGGACTAGGGTACTTCAACCTCATTTATGATTTGGCTAATCAGGTCTTCGGTGGTTACATTTTCGGCTTCAGCTTCATAGGTAAGGCCAATTCGGTGGCGCAGCACATCATAAATTACGGCCCGAACATCTTCTGGAATCACATAGCCGCGGTGTTGCATAAAAGCATAACACTTTGCCGCAGTGGCCAGGTTGATGCTTCCACGTGGTGAGGCTCCAAAGCTTATCAAAGGTTTGATTTTTTCAAGTTTGTAGCGTTCGGGATAACGTGTTGCGAAGATGAGGTCTAGAATGTATTTTTCAATTTTTTCATCCATATAAACCTCACGAATCGTTTGTTGTGCGGTTAGAATTTGTTTGGTTGTTATAACGGGTTTTACCTCAGGGGTATTTTGAGCAAGGTTGGCCCGAACGATTTGTTGTTCGTCTTCGATTTTGGGGTAGTCAATAATGGCTTTGAGCATAAACCGGTCAACTTGTGCTTCTGGGAGCGGATAAGTTCCTTCTTGCTCTACTGGGTTTTGCGTAGCCATGACGAGAAAAGGCAAGGGGAGCTTAAAGGTGCTGTCTCCAATGGTTACTTGTTTTTCTTGCATGGCTTCGAGCAGGGCAGACTGTACTTTAGCCGGTGCCCGGTTGATCTCATCGGCCAAGACAAAATTGGCAAATACAGGGCCTTTTTTTATCGAAAAATCGTTTTCCTTGATGTTATAAATCATTGTACCTACCACATCTGCAGGCAACAAATCTGGAGTAAATTGTATCCGGCTAAAAGAGCCTTTGACGGCTTTGCTCAAGGTGTTGATAGCTAGAGTTTTGGCCAGTCCAGGGACCCCTTCTAGGAGGACGTGTCCTCGACCAAGTAAACCAATTAGCAGGCGTTCGATCATTCCTTTTTGCCCAACAATGACCTTATTGATCTCAAGGGTTAGCAGGTCTAAAAAAGCACTTTCCTTTGCAATTTTCTCATTCAGTGCTTTAATGTCTATAGTAGTGTTGTTTTCCATGATGTTAATTAAGGCATTTTTTTTAGCGTGTCCAAAAATGATAAAATATTCGTGTTTATCTTGTTAATAATTGGTTAAAAATTGCAGGTTTTCAAATTTTTAAAAGCCTCAAATGTCCCTATTTTAGAGTGAATTTTAGTTTTTTGAAATGCAAAAATTTTCTCGGATAATTGCCGGAACCATGACCTGGGGGGTGTGGGGACAAAACCTTAGCACCTCACAAATTGCGGCCAATATAGAAGGGGCCGTTGCGCTAGGAGTCCATACCTTCGACCATGCAGACATATACGGAGGATATACCACCGAAGCTGCTTTTGGGACCGCTTTTCAACAAACAGCGGTTGCGCGTGAAGCGACTTATTTTATTAGCAAATGTGGCATTCAATATCCATGCGAAGCCCGTCCAATCCCAATAAAACACTACGACTACTCGCCTAAACACATTCGTTTTTCGGTTGAAAACAGTTTGCGAAACCTCCAAACGGATTATTTAGACCTACTACTGTTGCACCGTCCCAGTCCTTTGATGGATGCCGAGCCGATAGTGGCAACGCTAAACCAACTCCGCGAAGAGCAAAAAATTAAGGCTTGGGGGGTGTCAAATTTTACCCCTTCACAATTGCGCCTTTTTGAACGTTTTGAAACCCCTAGCTGGAATCAGATTGCGTGTTCTTTGACACACAACGCCCCACTTTTGGATAGCAGTTTGGACCATCACCAAGCACAACAGATAGGGACCATGGCTTGGAGTCCATTGGGCGCTTATTTTAAAGAAAAAAATGCTGCGGTTTTGCGAATAGAAGCGGTTCTAAAACCACTTTGTCAAAAATACAACGCCAATGAAAGTCAGCTTTTGCTGGCATGGCTTTTGCGTCACCCTGCAACTATACATCCTGTGGTAGGGACCACACAGTTGTCGCGACTTGAGCAAAGTGTAACAGCAACAAAAATAGAACTTGAAATTGAAGATTGGTTTGTTCTCACCGAAGCAAGTTGGGGACACCGCGCACCATAACGATATGAAAACAGCACTAATAACAGGCGCCAGTAGTGGCATTGGATGGGCAACGGCCCTTTTACTTTCAAAGCAAGGATTTCGATTGGTTATATGTGGTCGTCGACAAAATAAGCTTCAAGCATTATCAGAAGCTTTGGAAACACCCCATCAAATTTTGACTTTTGACGTGCGCAAGCGACAGGAGGTATTTGACGCAATTGAACGCCTAGAAGCCCCGTTCAACACGATCGATTTATTAGTTAACAATGCAGGAAATGCACACGGCTTGGACCCCGCTCACGAAGCGTCCTTAGACGACTGGGAGGCAATGATAGACGGCAATGTCAAGGGGTTGCTTTATGTAACCAAAGCACTTTTGCCGCAAATGATTGCCCGCAAAAACGGACAAATCATCAACGTAGGCTCCATCGCTGGCAAAGAAGCATACCCAAAGGGCAATGTTTACTGTGCCAGTAAGGCGGCGGTAGATCGTTTTACAGAGGGCCTAAGACTGGATTGTAATCCTTTTGGCATACGGGTAGGAGCGATACACCCGGGCTTGGTTGCAACCGAATTTTCTGAAGTGCGATTCAAAGGCGATCAGCCCCGTGCCGCTTCAGTATATGCTAAGTTACAAGCCCTAACAGCAGCCGATGTTGCTCAAGCAATTGCCTACATGGTTGCTGCCCCCGCGCATGTCACCATTGCCGATTTGACAATTTTGCCAACCGACCAAGCCAGTGCCTATGTAGTCAATCGCAACACATGATCAACAAACGCCTTCTTATCAAAGCCCTTTTGGCGCATAGCGACGAAAACAGTTTTTATGATAAAAAGCGCAAAATAGATCTCAATACCAAAATTGGGAAAGCCAAATTCCTAAAACACATCAGCGCACTTTCTAACAGCAACCCCAAAAACAACTCCTATATTGTTATTGGAATTGAAGACGCTACCAATGAAATTGTTGGCGTCGATTTTTTTGACGACAGTAAGCTCCAAAATTTGGTTAATGCCTATCTCGATGTCCCCCCCAAAGTCACTTATGAAAACATCTACTTTCCAAACCTCCCTGAAGGCAAGGTTGTGGGTCTTGTGACCATTTTTCCTAATGCGATGGCAACAACGTTAAAAAAAGCCATTTGGAAATACCCTTCTGGAAGTTTTTTCCAACGTGAAGGAAGTATATCCCTGCCAAAGCAAAGGCTGCAACTGCCATTAGCGGACAACCATCATCGCGTCTCTCAAATCGAAACCCATGCCCGAAACAGCATCAAATTAACGTTGGACCGGGTTATGGATTTTATTGGCCAACACAACCACAAGTTGGTTTCTGAATATCTGGTTTTTAAAGAATTTTTTGTGGTTTGCTGGTCTGGGAAACAAAAAAAAGTTAAAAACCGCACCTATTACTCCCGAGTAGATATAGAGTTGATCAATGAGCAGGTCAAACTTTTTTATTCCAATTTGGATGAAGTCGAAATTGCATGGACTAAAGACGAATTTTTGATAACAGAATACGTTCAGCTTGGGGTAAATCCACCCTTGCGTTTTTATCCCCTCGAAGAAGTAAAAATCAATTTTTTGGACAACGGGTCCTACACCATAACATCTCAATTGCTGTTCGAACCTCCACAGATTGACAAAAAGCTGCTTCATCATCGACTCAATACCTTAAAGGCCCTAATGGATAAACTCGAAAAGCAGGCCCCGCTCGACGCCCAAGAAAAGGAAGCACTCCCAAAAATGGCGGCACAACTAATGCTTTGCTCTCTCAATGGTATAGCGCTTGCCAAAAGCCAGCTCGAACGCGCAAGACCCCTACTCAAAGCGCTGGGAGAAGACCATTATCAGACCTATAAAGAAAGCCAACGGGTGCTTAGAAAAATAAAATATAACACCTAAAGTTTCCTTTTTTTTAAGTAATTTTTATCCACCAAATCAACACCATGAAAAAGCACTTTTTTTTAGGGGTTATTCTTTTATTAATCTCCTCTTGCAGCAAAGAAACCCCGACAGCATCAAACAATTATTTTTCGATAGGTCAAGCCACCTTTCAAATCACCAACGCGTCCTTATTGGCCGTTGAGCAAATTTCTGACACCGACACCCCTCCTTATCGGCAAACCCTCATTTTCACCGCCAAAGGACTTGATGTTTCTTCACAGCCAGGATCCTATTTTATGCTTCAAGGCCAAGGGTCACTTATTGGAATGGTATGCTATAGTTCTCAAAAAAACACACTAGATCCCGGCACCTATTTTGTATCACTACGACCCCCTTACCAACAACTCGATATGCCGGTAGGTTTTTATAACCTGCGCTTTGAAGCATTGGCTTCAGAACGAGTGGACTATTGGAATTTTGCAGGCAACCCCTTATTGTCTGGCAAAATGATTGTAAACAATGATAATGGCAGATCAAAAATTGAATGCACATTTAACGCCATTGACAACACCAAAGTTGTGATCAATTATTATGGGACGCTACAGACCTATAGCTTTCGGTATCAAAAAGGGAATCGCATTCGATAAAAACTCAAAATAGATTAATTTTAAAAAAAACCAATTATGCCCAAATTATATGTTAAAGAATCCATCTTAATTGAAGCCCAACCTCAAAAAATTGTATCGGTCCTATCTGATTTTAATTCCTGGCAATACTGGTCTCCATGGCTTATTGCAGAACCTCAGGCCAAAGTAGAAGTAGCACCAGACAACAAATATTATTATTGGGAAGGAGCCATAGTAGGCGCTGGTCAGATGTGGATCAGAGCCGAATCTGAAAAGGCAATTGCCATTGACTTAGAATTTTTAAAACCCTTTAAGTCCAAAGCCAAAGTGGCTTTTTTTCTTGAACCTGAAGCGGGTAAGACCAAGCTTTCATGGACCATGGACAGTAGTTTGCCGTTCTTTCTTTTTTGGATGAAAAAAGCATATGAGGTATTCATTAGTATGGACTATTGTCGGGGATTAAAAATGCTAAAGGACTGGATCGAGTTGGGTCAGGTGCCGTCAACGATTTTTGTCAATGGCATCAAAGAGCGCCCCGCTCAAAATTATATTGGTATCCAAAGAGATTGTGCCACAGAAACCCTAGAAAAATACATGTCGGAAGATTTTGAAATACTGCTGACTTTTAGTCATAAAAACCATTCTGAAAAGTTAAATGGCCCCCCATTTACCATGTATCCCATCTGGGACGTGGTCGGCAAGAAAGTGCGGTATATCGCGTGCCAACCGGTTTCTGAAATTCCCGATGATTTGCCCAGCAACTTTACATCAGGTGTTTTGCCTGCAACTCAAGTACATGCGATTACGCATACGGGCCCATACCGCCACGTGGCCAATGCGTGGGCGGTACAAATGATGTATCAACAGAAAAAAATATTTAGGCCAAACAAAAAAACAATCCCATTAGAAATTTACCACAACAGCCCCAAAAACACATCAGAGCTGGAGCTGATCAGTGAAATTCAATTAGGAGCCAAATAATCAGGCATTCATCAGGGCCTCGATTTCATCAGCCTCAATTGGGATGTTTTTCATCAAGTTAATTGGCGCCCCTTGTTCTTGGATAACAACATCGTCTTCTAAACGTACCCCAAATCCTTCTTCCGGGATATAAATTCCAGGCTCAACAGTAAGTACCATATTTGCTTTCATGGGCTCTAAAATAAGTCCATAATCATGGGTATCCAAGCCCATATGGTGGGAGGTGCCGTGCATAAAATATTTTTTATAGGCCGGATGTTCAGATGTTTGGTTTTGGACATCAGCTAAGTCCAAAAGCCCAAGGCCCAACAATTCAGAAGTCATTATTTTTCCAACCTCAACATGATAGGCCTTCCAAAGTACCCCTGGTATAAGCATTTTTGTAGCCTCATTTTTGACCCTTAATACGGCATTATAAATGGCTTTTTGACGGGGGCTAAATCTTCCAGAAACAGGAATGGTCCGGGTCATATCGCTTGAATAATTTCCAAATTCGGCGGCCACATCCATCAGCAAAAGGTCACCCGCTTTACACGCACAATTATTTTCGATATAGTGCAGGATATTTGCATTGTTACCAGAGGCTATGATCGGAGTGTAGGCAAAACCCTTGGAGCGGTTTTTGATAAACTCATGGGCATATTCGGCTTCGATTTCGTACTCCCAAACACCCGGCTTCACAAAAGATAGAATTCTACGAAATCC
Source organism: Flavobacteriaceae bacterium (assembly GCA_017852395.1). GTDB lineage: Bacteria > Bacteroidota > Bacteroidia > Flavobacteriales > Flavobacteriaceae > RFYP01. The sequence goes on along the minus strand of JAFMLE010000009.1, from coordinate 35,787 downwards.
TTTTTCGGTGATATCACAGGCGCGTTGCATTTGTTGTATTTCTTGGGGGTCTTTTACAGCACGGAGTCGTTGCAAAATGGGGTTGCTTTTGGCAACTTGGTGAGCTGGGTAGGTTTTTTTTGCCCATGCAATAAAACGATCTTCACGGGTTTGGGTAGTTACTGCAGCGCGATAGTGCTCGTTTTTATTGAAATAAAAACAGTTGCATTGTGCAGCCAGTTCAAAAAATATTTTTTCAAATTCACTTACCCAATATATGGTTTCGATCCCGGTTAGTTTTTGGGCTTGCTCTTTGGTGAGTTTTGGTCCTTCCCAGACGGCAATGTGGGGATTGGTTTCACGTACAAAAAGGACTTCACGATGTTTGGTCTCTACCGCATCCGGAAATAAGATCAATATGGTTTCTTCTTGATCAACACCGGTGAGATAAAAAAGATCTCGATGTTGTTCAAAAGGCAGGGTGCTGTCTGCACTTATTGGATAGATGTCATTTGAATTAAAAACAGCCAGACTTTGAGGGACCATTGCCTTACTAAAGTCGGCTCTGTTTTTGGAATAAAAAGCGGCAGTGAGGGGAGTATATCGCATAATGTTTTAATTGAACACTACTAAGATACTTTTTTCGTAATTTCCCCTACTAAGAACTTAAATATTATGTGGAAAAAAACAATAGCACTCTTATTTTTTAGTGCCGGGCTTTCTGCCCAACCGGGCCCCTCTTCAGTGGCAACTATTCAATCAGCGCTAGAACAGCAAAAGGCGTTAAAACAGGATTCTAGGGTAAAAAATATCCCTTTCAAGTCCATAGGCCCCGCGGTCATGAGTGGCCGTGTTGTAGCCCTAGCGGTCAACCCCGACCAGCCAACCGAGTTTTATGTTGCTTATGCATCGGGTGGGGTATGGCACACCCAAGACAATGGGATAAGTTTTGCACCTATCATGGAAAATGCACCAACCCAAAACATCGGGGAGCTAGCCATGCATTGGCCCAGCCGAACCTTATGGGTGGGAACAGGAGAAAATAACGCCTCCCGATCGTCCTATGCAGGTATGGGGATGCTCAAAACGACCGACAATGGGGCTTCTTGGACCACCCATGGCCTCGAAGGAAGCCATCACATCGGCAAAATACTTATCGACCCCAAAAACCCAGATCATGTGATTGTAGGGGTCACAGGAGCACTATATTCTGATAACCCCGTGCGAGGGGTATATCGTACCACAGATGGAGGTGCCAATTGGGAGCAAACCTTGTATATCGACGCACAAACCGGAATCATTGATATGACCACAGTGCCCGGCCAGTTTGAAATTCAATATGCTACGGCTTGGCAAAAAGATCGTAAAGCATGGAATTTTGATGGAAGTGGCGCCGGGTCGGGGATTTATAAAAGCACCGATGCAGGTCAAACATGGACGCTAATATCTACTCCAGACAGTGGTTTTCCCACCGGGCAAGGTGTAGGACGTATTGGCATTGCAGCCTATGACCATAATGTTTTGTATGCAATTCATGACAGCCAATTTCGTAGAGACAAAGAAGACGAAGAGCCACAAACAGGGTTGACGAAAGAAGACTTTAAAACCATGTCAAAAGCTGCCTTTATGGCTTTGGACAACAAAACGCTGAACAACTACCTTCGTCAAAACGGGTTTCAGGAAAAATACCGTGCAGAAAATGTAAAAAACCTAATCCGTCAAAACAAGGTCCAACCCAAAGAACTGGCAACCTACCTCGAAGATGCAAATTCCATATTGTTTGACACCCCTGTAGTTGGAGCTGAAGTATACAAAAGTACCGACGGAGGAGCGACATGGAACAAAACTCACAAAGGATATTTAGACGCTGTCTATTACAGTTATGGCTATTATTTTGGACACATCCATGTGGCACCTTACAACGCCGATAAGATTTATATCTATGGGGTTCCAATTTTGACATCTTCTGACGGCGGGGCCTCATTTTCTAATATTGGAAAATCTAACGTACACTCCGATCATCATGCGCTATGGATCAATCCCGATCAACCGGGGCACCTGATCAATGGAAATGACGGAGGTGTTAACATTACCTACAACGATGGAGCAAATTGGATGAAAAATAACTCCACCAACGTTGGTCAATTTTATGCAATCAACGTAGACCATCAAACGCCCTACAATGTCTATGGTGGATTGCAAGACAATGGCGTTTGGAAAGCGGCGCACAATGCTGTAGAAAACGAACGTTGGCAGGCTTCTGGACAAAACCCATGGACTTCTATAATGGGAGGAGATGGCATGCAGGTACAAATTGACAATCGCAACGCCAATATTGTCTATACGGGATTTCAATTTGGGAATTATTATCGTTTGGATTTAGAAAATGACAAAAACACCCCAATCCAACCCAAACATGATCTGGGCGAAGCACCGTACAGATTTAATTGGCAAACGCCCATATTGTTATCCTCACACAACCAAGATATTCTCTATTTTGGAAGTAATAAATTGCACCGGTCCTTAAACCAAGGCACAGACTGGGAAGCCATTTCTCCAGACCTAACTCAAGGCGGCCGCAAAGGCAATGTAGCTTATGGGACATTGACTACCATTAGCGAATCTCCCTTTCAATTTGGGCTTATATACACCGGAAGCGATGATGGTAAAATTTATCGAAGCGACAATGCAGGAGGAAGCTGGGAAGACCTCTCCGAAAACCTGCCAGCACACCTTTGGGTAAGTCGTGTAGTAGCTTCGTCGCACGACAAAGATCGAATATATGCAACGCTTAATGGCTATCGATGGGACGATTTTACCGCTTACGTTTACCGCAGTGAAGACCGAGGTAAAACCTGGAAAGCGATAGCAAATAACCTACCAGCATCACCGGTCAATGTGATTTATGAAGACCCTGTAAATGAAGAAATCCTCTACCTAGGAAATGATCATGGTGTCTATGTAAGCCTCGATGGAGGAGCACGCTGGGAGGCATTTGATCAGGGGCTAAACACCGCTGCCGTACATGATTTGGTCGTACAGCCCGAGGCCAAACATCTAGTAGTGGGGACCCACGGCCGATCAATTTATATTGCCGACATTGCTCAACTTCAAACCTTGGACAAAAATCGCTTGGCAAAAGACCTGCACCTTTTTGATGCCAAGCCCACAAGACAGAGTAACTCTTGGGGCAAAAAACGCAGCCCTTGGAGTGCCGCACGCACACCCGAAACCACCGTTACGGCCTATGCCAAAAAAGGAGGAGACTACACCGCTAAGATCACTACAGATAAAGGAATTGTTCTCCATGAGATGAACGGTCAGCTAGACGCTGGAATCAATTTCTTGAACTACGACCTTAGTGTTTCCAAATCGGGCCAAACAGCTTGGAATAAGAAAAACAAAAAAGCACCTCTTAGCCCTGCAGATAATGGAATAACCTATTTGCCAAAAGGCAACTACACTCTCCACGTGACCACAAACGGGACTACTGCAAAAACAGAGATCATCGTACAGTGATTATTTATGTTTAAGCTTTAAGCAAAAAACAACCCATTCAGAAGGCAAAGTTTCAACAAAATGAAATTTTGCCTTCTTGTTTGTTAAAGAGGTTTAAAAAAACTCGGAGATAAATTTGTCTTCAGGCCTTTATGCCCTAATTTTACAACCGAATTGAATTTATCATTATGTCAACTTCATCCATTGTTAGAAAAGTAACCATGGCCCTATCGGGTTTGTTTCTGGTGGTGTTTTTGTTTCAGCACTTTACAATCAACTTTTCATCGGTTTTTAGTGCCAAAACCTTTAACAGCCTTTCTCATTTTATGGGAACCAATCCCCTGGTACAATTTGTACTACAACCGGTTTTAATTTTTGGGGTCATATACCACTTTGTGATGGGGTTTGTCCTTGAGATACAAAACCGCGGTGCACGTGCAACCAAATACGGGAGCTACAACGGCGGAGCCAATGCCAGTTGGATGTCACGAAATATGATCCTCTCAGGAATCGTAATTTTATCTTTTTTGGGCTTGCATTTTTATGATTTTTGGGTCCCTGAGATCAACCACAAATACATCGAAGTACTGCCCGAAGACCCCAACCGTTATTACGAAGAATTGGTACATAAATTTCACAGTCCAGTGCGGGTTGGAATTTATGTGTTGTCTTTTGTTTTTTTATCATTACACCTACTACATGGCTTCAATTCTTCATTCCAATCTTTGGGCGTCAACAACAAATATTCTGTTACAATCCAAAAGCTAACACGCGCTTTTGCTATTTTGATTCCATTAGGATTCATTTTTATAGCGCTATATCATCACCTCAACGCATTTTAGATGGCAACACTAGACTCAAAAATCCCACAGGGGCCACTTTCTGAGAAGTGGACCAATCACAAAAGCAAAATCAACCTGGTAAGCCCAGCAAACAAACGCCTCATTGACGTCATTGTTGTAGGGACTGGCCTTGCGGGGGCTTCTGCCTCAGCAACTTTGGCAGAGTTGGGGTATAACGTAAAAACGTTTTGTTTTCAAGATTCACCAAGACGTGCGCACTCAATTGCAGCACAAGGGGGGATCAATGCCGCAAAAAACTACCAAGGAGATGGAGACTCTACCTACCGCTTGTTCTATGACACCATAAAGGGTGGGGACTATCGCTCCCGTGAGTCCAACGTTTATCGTCTGGCAGAAGTATCGGCAAACATCATCGATCAATGTGTTGCACAAGGGGTGCCTTTTGCTCGAGATTATGGAGGGCTATTGGACAACCGTTCTTTTGGCGGCGTGCTGGTCTCAAGAACGTTTTATGCAAAAGGACAAACCGGCCAACAGCTATTGTTGGGGGCCTACTCGGCGATGAACCGCCAAATTGGCCGTGGAAAAATAAAAATGTACAACCGCCATGAAATGATGGATTTGGTAGTCATCGACGGCAAAGCCCGAGGGATTATCGCCCGCAATTTGGTTAATGGAAAGCTAGAACGACACAGCGCACACGCAGTAGTGATTGCTTCTGGAGGATACGGCAACGTATTTTTCTTATCCACAAATGCTATGGGGAGTAACGTTTCTGCCGCCTGGAAAATTCATAAACGTGGGGCGTATTTTGCCAACCCCTGTTTTACACAAATCCACCCAACATGCATCCCTGTTTCTGGAGACCATCAATCCAAACTAACGTTGATGTCTGAGTCGCTCAGAAACGATGGCCGAATTTGGGTACCAAAAAAATTAGAAGACGTCAAAGCCATTCGAGCAGGCAAGCTCAAACCAACCGATCTTGCAGAGGAAGATCGCGACTACTATCTCGAGCGTCGTTATCCTGCTTTTGGAAACCTAGTACCCCGTGACGTCGCCTCAAGGGCTGCTAAAGAACGCTGTGATGCTGGTTTTGGTGTCAATGCGACAGGAGAAGCAGTCTATCTTGATTTTGCTGCTGCAATCCAACGCTACGGTAAAGAACAAGCCCATGTAAAGGGGCTGGACGAAAACGATGCGGCATTGGTCAAAAAATTAGGGCAAGCGGTCGTTAAAGCCAAATATGGCAACCTTTTTCAGATGTATGAAAAAATTGTCGATCAAAACCCTTACGAAACTCCCATGATGATCTACCCAGCGGTGCACTATACTATGGGTGGGGTATGGGTCGATTATAACCTGATGACCACCATCCCAGGATGCTATGCAATTGGTGAAGCCAACTTCTCAGACCACGGCGCCAACCGTCTTGGAGCTTCGGCATTGATGCAAGGATTGGCCGACGGCTATTTTGTTTTGCCCTATACCATTGGAGATTATTTGTCCAATGACATTCGTACCGGTACCATCTCTACAGACGATCCTGCTTTTGAAGCCGCAGAAAAAGAAGTTGCCGACAAACTTCAAGCCTTTTTGAACTGCAAAGGCAAAAACTCTGTTGACTATTATCACAAGCGCTTAGGGAAAATCATGTGGGACAAATGTGGGATGTCTCGAAATGCTGATGGACTTCGAGAGGCTATTGTTGAAATAAAAGCCTTACGCGAAGATTTTTACAAAAATGTCAACGTAACCGGTACCGCATCAGAATTTAATGAACAACTGGCCAAAGCGGGACGTGTAGCCGACTTTCTTGAGCTTGGCGAACTCTTTGCAAAAGACGCCTTGGAACGTACCGAATCCTGTGGAGGTCATTTCCGTGAAGAAAGCCAAACGCCCGAAGGAGAAGCCCTTAGAGATGACAAAAACTTTACGTTTGTTTCTGCCTGGGAATATCAAGGCGAACCCGCACAAGCAAAACTTCATAAGGAACCCTTGAATTATGAAGAAATAGAAGTTAAAACCCGTTCATACAAATAACGAAACAATGAAATTGACCCTAAAAATTTGGCGTCAAGCCAACGCCCAAGCACCAGGAAAAATGGTTACCTATCCCATAGATAACGTTTCTCCTGACATGTCTTTTTTAGAAATGATGGATGTACTCAACGAACAGTTGATTCAAAAGGGGGATGATCCAGTTGCTTTTGATCACGATTGCCGCGAAGGGATTTGTGGGATGTGTTCAATGTTTATCAACGGAGAAGCTCATGGCCCCGACCGCTTGGTCACGACTTGTCAACTACACATGCGTAAGTTTAAGGACGGTGATACCATAACAATAGAGCCGTTTCGTGCCAATGCGTTTCCGGTAATCAAGGATTTGGCCGTCGATCGCTCCGCTTTTGATCGCATTCAACAAGCAGGAGGCTTTGTTTCGGTCAACACCTCAGGGAACACCCAAGATGCCAATGCCATACCCATAGACAAGCACGATGCCGATCGCGCATTTGACGCGGCAACCTGTATCGGCTGTGGTGCCTGTGTGGCCACTTGCAAAAATGCCTCAGCAATGCTGTTTGTCTCTGCTAAGGTTTCGCAATACGCCCTATTGCCACAGGGAAAAGTTGAAGCCACCGACCGGGTGCTTAACATGGTCAAACAAATGGATAGCGAAGGCTTCGGAAATTGTACCAATACGGGCGCTTGTGAAGTAGAATGCCCCAAGGGGATTTCTTTAGAAAATATTGCACGTATGAATCGTGAGTACCTCAGCGCCAGCATCAAAGGATAACTTTTGAAGGCAATAAAAACCTGAACCCTTTAGCCCTGCTAAAGGGTTTTTTTATTGGAATAGATCCAGACCCAAAAGTTTTGTATTTTAGAAAAATCAAACAGCGTATCGATGAAAAAAATATTATGCTTAGGCCTGTTGGTCGTATCAACTCTGTCTTTTGGTCAAAACATATTGCCACTTCGCGAGCGTGCAGCGGTGATTGAGCAATTGCAAGAAGAACGCCTCAATATACTATTGCCGCAATTGATGGCACAAACCGATCTGGATATGTGGGTACTCATTACGCGTGAATACAACGAAGACCCCGTAGTCAAAACACTATTGCCCCCTACCTGGCTCAATGCCCGTCGGCGAACAATTTTGGTCTTCAACAAAGACCCCAAAACAGGTTCTGTAGAACGTGTGGCAATGACGCGTTATGCATTTGGAAAACATTTTCCTTCGGTTTGGAACAAGGAAGAGCAACCAGACCAGTTTCAAGCATTGGCCGATTATATCGTGACTAAAAAACCTCAAAAAATAGGGATTAATATTTCTAAAGAGTATGGCATCACAGATGGTTTGGTACAAACCGATTACCAAGGGCTCTATGATGCATTGCCTGTTACCTATCGCAAGCGGTTGGTTTCTGCAGAACCCCTAGCAGTTGCTTGGATCGAAACCCGAACCCCGCAAGAAATGGTGCTTTTTCAGCAACTCACCGAAATCACCCATCAGATTGTAGCAGAAGCTTTTTCGACTCAAGTTATAACTCCGGGGGTTACCACCACCGAAGATGTCGTTTGGTGGATGCGCGAAAAAATTTTGGGGATGGGTTTAGCTACCTGGTTTCACCCTACGGTTGATGTGCAACGTTCCGAAGCCAGTGATTTATACGCCTTTGATGGGCAACAGAAGTTTGACGTCATTTTACCCGGTGATCTTCTGCATTGTGACATCGGGATCACTTACTTGACCCTAAATACCGATTGCCAAGAGTTGGCCTATGTACTGCGGCCTGGCGAAAAACAAGCGCCCACATATTTGCAAGAAGCCCTGCGACAGGGCAATCGGGTACAAGATCTATTCACACAACGATTTAAAACTGGACGTACTGGCAACGAAACCTTGGCAATGAGTCTTAAAGCAGGTCGCGATGAAGGACTTCGCCCCCAAATATATACACATCCTTTGGGGACTTATGGCCATTCTGCAGGGACTACTTTTGGTATGTGGGACGCACAAGAGGGAGTGCCCGGAGATGGCGACCGCCCCTTGCATGAAAATACGGCTTACGCCATAGAACTCAATACCAAAGTATATATCGATGCTTGGAAAAAGGATATTCGAATAATGCTCGAAGAACCCGGCTTTTGGGGAAGCGAAGGTTTTAGATATATACACGGCCGTCAAACCCAATTGCTGCTTGTTGGAGGGCAATCCCAGCACCTGGGAGAGTAATCTTTAGGGGCCCTGTATAAAATTCTTTTAAGGAAAACATTT
>JAFMLE010000009.1:0-26714 GCA_017852395.1 Flavobacteriaceae bacterium | reverse complement strand
TTTGGGTGGACTGCAGATCAACTTCTTTCAGATGTAGAAAAGCACCGTTTGGAGGCACGCATTGCCAACAAAGGCGATGATGCCGATCGTTGGATTGATTCTGGCCCTATAGATTTATCAAATCTCACACAGCCTTTTAGAGTTGCTTTTCGATACCAAGGATCTGGCAAAAGCACCTATGATGGTACTTTTGAACTGGACGACTTACGAATAGTCGATCTTGGAGCAAGTGCTAAATTCTAACAAGCCGTGATGAAACCCTTATTGCTGCCCAACTGGAGGTGGACCAGGAGGGACCAACCCTTCATATTGGTACGTGCCTTTTCGGGCCTTGAACTCGTCCTTAACTTCTTGCACCAATTTGGGATTGGTAAACATATCAAGCATGGTCATGCTGAGGGCTTTAGCGGCATAAACCATGCCTTTATGGCCAATAGACATTCCACCACAAGCGACCACGGCCCAAGAGTGCCAAGGGGTCCCTTTTGGTGCTGTTGTCACTCCAAAGCGTACGGTAGGCACCAAAAAGCTGACATCACCCACATCGGTAGATCCTCCTCCAGGATGTTCCAAAGTTTCTCGTAGCGGTTTTATTGCGCCGTCGATACCGAGTTTGGGTTTGCCTGTTGCTTCTTGAATTTTATAAGCAAAGGCGGTTTCTTCTTCCGTATAGTTAATGTCTCCGAGCAGCTCTAGGTTTTTTTGCGCAGCGTGTCCGCCAGCCCGGTTGGGCAGTATTTCGTGGATGCCAGACACCAATGAAATTTTGTGGTCGACATCGGCCAAAATCGCTGCTCCTTCGGCCATGGCTTGTACCCTTTTGTACACCGGATCTAGGGTTTCTCTTTTGCTATCACGAACCCGAACCCAGATTCTAGAATAGTCCGGGACGACATTGACTACTTGACCACCGTCCTGAATATGATAGTGGATTCTTACTGTAGGTTGAATGTGTTCTCTATAAGAATTGATGCCGTGTGTATACAATTCTAATGCATCGGAAGCACTACGGCCGTTCCATGGATCAGCAGAAGCATGTGCGGTAGCACCATAAAATTCTACAATAAAATCGATCAGTGCGAGTGAACTTTGTACATCTGCTTGGGTATTGTCAGCAGGATGCCAGTCCAAACAAACATCAAGATCATCAAAAAGCCCGGCACGAGCCATCCAGAGTTTTCCAAAGAACTTTTCTTCGGCTGGCGTTCCAAAAAACTTAACGGTTCCTTTGATTTTGCCTTCTGCAATAAGATTTTTGATGGCCACGGCCGCACCCAAACTTGCGGTTCCAAAAAGGTTGTGTCCGCAACCATGTCCTGCCGCACCCGCAACCAAAGGAGTTTTTTCGGGGACTGTTTTTTGAGAGATGCCGGGTAAGGCATCAAACTCTCCCAAAATTCCAATTACAGGGCTTCCTGAACCATAGGTCGCTACAAAAGCGGTGGGGGTATCTGCAACACCCACTTCAACGTCAAAACCATTGGCCCGCGCGTATTGGATGAGCGTTTCTGAAGACACCTGCTCTTGAAAAGCGATTTCTGCCGCCGCCCATATTTTATCACTAATGCCGATGAGTGTTTCTTTTTGAGACTCGATATCGGAGATTAATTCTTTTTTGAGTTTTTTAGCGTTTTGTGCCACAACAAAAGTGCTACACAAAAGACCGGTAATGATGAATAATTTTTTCATTGCATACAACTATTTAGAATTCTGAATTTACATTATTTTTTCATACAAAATCAGGCGCGTCTTTTGACACGCCAAAAAACGGCAATACTCCATAAAAAAACACCGCCAAACAAATAGGGGGTGTCGATAAAACTGAGTTTGGTGTACATGATGCCGACCACTACAAAGCAAAGCGTCCCAGCAAGACCAAGAATAAGCTGGCCGATTAGCGCGATTTTATTTTTCATTCATACAAGATACAAAAGGATAAAATAAACTGTAATTTTGAGCCATGATTCGTCTTTATCTTATTGGTGTCGGAATTTTAGTTACGGCTATTATTGCCAATATTTTGGCGGGCAAAATGGGGCTCAAAAGCTGGTATGATTTTTTGACGTCGCTAAATGCAGGTCATGGATTTGCGGGTTTACGCGGCCTCGATTTGGCATGGCTTTTTGTCGTTTATCCGTTGACTTTGGGTTTGGGATATCGTTTGGGCGTTTTTTTGTTTCAAAAATTAAATTTAATACTATGACCAGTACAGTTACCTATCAAGGCGCATTGCGGACTTCTTGTGTTCATTTGGCCTCTGGCAACGAAATCATCACAGATGCACCCACAGACAATCACGGCAGGGGCGCTGCCTTTTCTCCAACAGATACCGTAGCTACGGCATTGGCTTCATGTATGCTGACGGTTATGGGCATCAAGGCCAACACCATGGACGTATCTTTGGAAGGGACCACGGCTGAGGTGACCAAAGTGATGTCAAGCGACCCGCGGCGTATTTCTAAAATTATTGTTCAAATTCAATTTGCACAGCCCACCTCACCAAAGAATCAACAAATTTTAGAGCGTACAGCACTTACCTGCCCTGTTCATCAGTCCTTGCACCCAGACATGGAAAAGGACATCACTTTTATCTGGCCTTAAGATTCTTAGTTTTTTTTAGAAGAAAGGGTATAGGCAATTATTACTCCAATAATCCCGAATAAGAAACCCAGCCAAAAGCCCACAGGGCGTTTGCGTCCTTTTTTTTCGAAAAGAAAAGCCGTCCAGGCTCCCATTGCAACGGCAATGGCTAAGGATAGATAGAGTAGATTGTTAGGCATTTTTTGATTTTAGCAAAGGATAAACTTGACTGGTAACCACATAGAGCAGAACCCCAACGGGGCCCAACATAAAGGTTGCCAACAAAGGTAAGATCATCCACAAATGAGGAATTCCCCTTTGTTGACTTTGGGCCAATAGGCTACAACCCACCCAATAGTCAAAAGCCAAATAATGAATCCAGCCCGCTGCAACAGCCTCAGGACTCGGGTTAGAAAACAGCACACTAATGCCTTCTAATGAGGTAAAATCAATTTCGGGAAGCCCTCCTGCTGCAATCAAAAAATAGCTATAACACAAGGCCATTGCTGCCGGCACCCAAGGATAATGCAGCAATTTTTGAGTGAGGCGCTGCTTGGGCAAAAAAAGGAGCATTCCCCAAAATAAAAGGATGCCACTGTTGCAAAGACCAAAGAGTATTTCCGTCATTTTTTTCATGAAAATAGTAACTTTCGAAGAATTAGATCACTTCAAGGATGTTACTTTTTAAAGATATTAGTGGAAAGCGGGTTGATACCTTGGCACATACGCTTAAGATTCTTAAAAACAATCCTTATGTAGAGATTCATATAGGTTCAGACTCCCAAAGTGTAGGAAAACAAACCATTTATTGTACGGTAATTGCCTACCGTTTTGGCAATCGAGGGGTACATTATATTCTTAGCAAGTCATCGGTACCACTTATAAACGACATGTGGACCCGCCTTTGGAGAGAAGCCGAATTGAGCATTGAAGTGGCCGAATGGATCACCAAAATGATTCCACTTAAAGTAGAAATTGATATGGATTATAATGCGGATGAAAATTTCCAATCGCATAAACTAATAAGTGCAGCAAAAGGTTGGGCCAACTCCTTGGGGTATAAAGTAAATGTGAAACCCAACAATCAAATTGCAACTCGGGCGGCAGACCATCATTGTAAATAAAATAGATACTGATGCAGAATTAAAAGCTTAAATTGGTATTAGAAAAAGGCCTATGAAAATAGAACAACTGCGTTATGTAATCATAGCCCCAGAGGCTGAAGTAGTCAAATGGCAAGCCGCTTTTGCCAAAATTGCTCCCACGCTTACGCTTGAGGTTGGCCCGCTGGTTGAAGCCCCCGAAACGGTATCGATTTTATTGCTATGGAACCACCCTGCCGGGTGTTTAAAAGCATTTACAAACGCACAACTTATCTACTCTTTAGGAGCTGGCGTAGATCATCTTATGCGGGACCCCGAATTGCCCAAACACATTCCCATCTGTAGAATTGTAGACCCCTTGTTGTCTTTTTCGATGTCCAACTACATCATTTTTGCGCTTTTGTATTACCACCGCAAATGGGACAAGTATGTTGCCGACCAAAAGGCGCAAATTTGGGATCATGATGCCCCACCCGAAATCCCCATCAAAGTAGGCATATTGGGACTAGGCACCCTCGGTCAAGACGCAGCAATCAAAATAAAACATCTTGGATTTGATGTAGTCGGTTATAGTCCCAGCCCAAAACCCCTGACTGGAATTCAAACCTTTCACGAAGGGCAGATTGATGCATTTTTGGCAAGCTGCAATGTGTTGGTATGTACCGTACCTTATACCTCAGCAACGCATGGATTGTTATCGATGACATTATTTAAAAAGTTAAAAAAGCCCACTTTTTTAATCAATGCTTCTCGGGGCAAAGTGCAAAAGAGTCAAGACATACTTCAGGCCCTGGAGATGGGTATATTAACGGGCGCTTTTTTGGATGTTTTTGAGCAAGAACCCCTTCCTAAAGAAAGCCCCATGTGGCAACATCCAAAAATTTATATTACACCACACGTAGCCAGTATAACCAACCCCCAAGCAGGGGCCAAGCAAATGCTAAAAAATGTACAGGCATTGTTGGATCACAAACCGCTAGAACATCAGGTTAACCCATCGAAAGGGTACTAACTGTTGAGGAGTACATTTCCGATTTTTGCTGAACCAAAACGTACAAGATCCGTGGTAGGAACTCCGGTATGATTTTCAATCTTAGCGATGATGTCTTTTGCCGCTTCTTCAGACAAGTTCATGGTATTGAGACAGATGCTCACTACTTTAGCACGAGGATAGGTTCCACAAACGGTTGCCAAAGCTTCATTGAGAGCAATAAACTGGTTGAAATCCGGAATTTTTATTTCTTCAGGTTGTCTGAGATGGTTGAGGTCTGCTCGGTGACAAAGGATTAAATGTGTTGGGCAACTGCCACGCATAAGTGGGAGCGTTGCGGTACTGCCAGGATGCAAAAGCGACCCTTGCCCCTCGATAAGTACCCAATCGTTTTCTTTTTGATCCATGACAGCTTGTTCTACCGCACCACAAGCATGATCTACTTTAAAGGCATCTAATGGTATGCCCGCTCCGGTGATGGTGATTCCAATTTGCCCTGTAGCTACAAAGCCAACGGATTTATTTTGATCTCTGAGCCATTTAAGCAATTCTAAACCTGCGGTCATTTTTCCAGCAGCCATGTCTGTCCCCACAAATAATACTCTGTTGTTGGAGAGTTTGGCGCATTGAGCGCTTGCGATTTGAGGAATAAACTGTGGCACGCGTACGTCCCAAATCCATTGATTTTCTGGGTTCGAAATATATTTTTCCATCCGCGCTGCCAGTAGATCATGAAGCCCGTTGACAATCGACATCCCTTTTTGAAGTGCACGTTCTATAATGGGGTACCAACTATCGGGAATTTTGCCTCCCGAAGGGGCAATGCCTAAAATCATCACTTCTGCTCCAAGTGCATGGGCAGCATCTAGATCTTTTACAATTGGAGTGTCTGAAGGAATGGGCAGGAGGTCTTTGATTTTCTTACCAGCGCTTTCGCTGTCTATAACTCCAACAATGGGGTTGTTAAGATAACGTAGTACTCCAAATCCCATTTTTCCATAATCGCTAAACAAATTACCCTCCATATAGAGGGCGATTTTATGATGAGGCTGCAGCATAAAATTCGGGTTTTAATACGCCACCATGTCCGATGTTTTCGGTAGGCATTGTGATTCCGTTTACCATAGGTGCTCCTGTGGCAGGGTCAGGGTTTAGATTGTAGTGTGCATCGAGGTCTACATGATCGAGCACTCCAGACAATGCCGCGCTTGCAGCAATGGCAATCGATGATTCGCTCATGCAGCCAATCATTGTTTTTAGTCCAAACGCTTTTGCGGTAGCGATTATCTCTAACGCACCACTGATACCTCCACATTTCATAAGCTTCATATTTACACCATGAACAGCGTGCGCCCATTTTGGGATGTCTTGAGCGCTGCGACAGGATTCGTCAACATAGATGGGCAGTACGGTTTTTGAAAACAATTCTGGAAGGTTGGCTTCGTCGCCTTCTTTGAGGGGTTGCTCAACATAATCTACCTTACGCTCTGCCAGCCAGGGAATCATTTCTAAAGCTTGATTTAAGGTCCAACCACCGTTGGCATCGACCCGTATTTTTACATCATAATTTTGGGTGCTTTTGATCACTTGCTCAAACATTGCACGGTCTGCATCCAATCCTTCTGGAGCCCCCAATTTTATCTTTAAAGACTGTACTCCAGTGCCCTCTAAAAGAAGCGGGACCCGTTCTTCAACAACTTTAGGGGGATTAATTCCAATGGTCAACGATGTAGGCGCAGTGGGTTTTGGATAGCCCAAAAGTTGATACAAAGGCATTTTTGCTTTTTTGGCTTTCCAGTCCCAGAGTGCTATATCAACCGCGGCAAAGGCACACGGAGCGATTTTTAGTTCACGGGCACGACACACGATTTCGTAATGACTTAGCGAACTAATGTTAGAGTCAATCAATCGATTGATTTCTGCTATCACGTCTTCCGGTGTTGCTGCGTTTTCATTTTTTCCTGGGGCACTTTCTCCCCACCCTGTTATGCCCTCTTTTGTGAGTTTTACGAAGACATTATTGGTGTCTCCATGCACCCCTCTACTGATGGCCAAGGGGAATCTTTTTTTTAAAGAAACTTTAAACAGTTCAATTTTCATAATTATTTCAATGCCCAATAATGGGTGAATTATAATATCTTAGAGGACTAAAAATATAATATATTTTGATGCAAAAAACATTTTTCATTTTCTTGTTTTCAGGGCTTATTTGGGGACAAGACAACAATGTTTCTTTAGAAGAAGTTGTGGTTGAGGACGAAGCAAAGCAAAGTCTAATTACCGAGGACCAAAAAAATGTTGTCAGTCAAGATTTGGTTGAAGCCATTTATAATCGTATCTCGGGCGCTCGAATTACTTCAGATTATAGGGGTAGCAAAAATCTGTCCATCCGTGGGCGTCAATCTTTTTCGACACAATCTGATACGGTTATTTGGGATATCGACGGGCTTATTTTTACTTCACCACCGCCTATGGAGGTCAATCAAATTGCCTATGTAGAGGTACTTAAAGATCTTGCCGCAACCAATAAATATGGCTCACAGGGTGGGGCAGGCGTAATCGTTATCCGAACCAATGTAAGCGAAAATGATCGTACAAGTTCCCGAAATTTATGGAATGCTCCCTTACCGCTGACCAAAGCTCAGCGCGATAGTTTGCGTCAGGCGCGCAAACAAAATAGAAAAGCCAAAAAGGCAAAAAAAAATGAGTCCTAGTGGTTTTTATTTCGCCACTTTCTTAGGGTAGGAGAGCTTGTCCCCCATAGTAAAAACCCGCTCAATACCGTCAAGACGCCAAACAACGAAAACACTCGTAGCAAGAGGTTGTTGAAATCGTCACGTCCTTGATAGTCCATGGTGTGGCTCATCCATAGAAAGTCAAACCAACGCCAATTGCGGTGTCTAATTTTTTTGAATTGGCCGCTTTTTACAGCGATATAGACTTTGATGGCCTCTGGATGATCGTAACTAATCACATAGGCAGGTAGCGGCCCTCCCCGATATTCGTGATGCGAATCTGTGCTGTTAATGGTAGTGATGGAGGTCATCTTTAGTTCTGGAATCAAATGTTCTTTGGCAATGGCGATAGCTTCTTCTTCAGAAATACCTGATCTGAGTCTGCCCGTTTTGGCATCTACCAAGAGCGCATCATTAATCCAATAATGAGGGGCTGAACCAATAGCCACTAATTCAATTTGATGAATCGGGATGTCGAGCTGATCCAAACCTACCAAATTAGTAAAGGACTGAGGAGGTTTTTCTAATTGCAAAAACGGATCCCCGTGGATCTGATCGATGTCGGTCCAACTAAAATATAATCCAGAAATGGTCCACGCCAAAAATTGAACTCCTATGAGTAGCCCAAGATAACGATGTGCTTTTCTAATTTTTAATTTTGCTTTATACATAAAAGTAGTTTACTTATCAATAGTATATTTAAATAGCTATATATTAATAATATACTTTTCAAAATGACACTTTTTTAGCGCGAAAATACGATATATAAATCACACAAGTGACAGCGCCGAGAATGTTAAAAATCAGGTCCCCAATACTGCCCTCGCGATAGGATGGCCCATAATGTTGTCCGATTTCTACCCCCAAGCCAACCAAAATACTGATACCCGTTGCCCAAACGAGATAACGCTGCAAGTGCAGTTCTTTTAGAAAAGCAAAACCTAGTAAATAGGTAAAAATGGCATAGATAACAAAATGCCCAACTTTGTCCTGGAATGGAATCATTGGGGCGCCAATCGTTTTATTTAGATCCGCAAAACTTAAATACATAATGAGTGCAAACCACAAAGCAGCCCCGGCACGAAATCTATACTTCTTTAACCCATTCATCTTTCCAATAGTGTTTTATTTTGGATCAAAATACAATTATTTACACGTTGTCTAATTTAACCCGATTAGATATTGGAATTTAAAAAAGAACTGTGAACGATTGAACTGTAACAGATCTGAAGACCAGTCGCTAATATCACTGGTGTTTTGATTGCCTCCAAGATAGACAATAGTAGCAGGGTTGGGATTCCATTGGATGAGTGGTTGTACAAAAAACCGATTGTTAAAGGTATTGTGTTCTGAGATAATTCTGAGGTTTAAAAAATTCGTAAACTGGTAGCGTAAACTCAGTCTACTGATTTGACCCTCAAAATAATTTCCTCCATTTTCTATATTTTCTAATCTTGAATACCGAATGGATGGATTGATGTTGAAACTATCGCTAAATTGAATTGTACTTCCAAAATAATAGGTCCGCAGTTTACCTACCCGTGGAACCGCCGCATTAAAGGCCACATCTTTGCCCGACATGAGATTGATTCTATAATTTATTTTTTCTGAAGGAGCGCCATTAAGCTCAATCTCTGTGGTGCCCAAGTTGCGATATTCTGTCCCATTAAATTCTTTAAACCAATCAAAGTCATAGATGATTGCAAAAGAGGTGTTTCCCAACATTTTGGTCGTAAAAAACAAATCGGTAGAAGCAGCTTCCCAACGTTTTTGGAAGGTGGCTACCAGATCTCCTTTGAATCCAAAACCAAAGGATTGCACCAGCGGTTTGTTGATGATGTTTTGATATTCGTGATATAGGGTGGTGTGTTTTCTGTTGTTTTTTACAACAAAGCCGACATCGGCTTGGTATTTTGGCGAAAGTTCGCGGTAGAGCAGATAACTTTTCCAATGTTCGGTATTTCTAAATGCCTGTGCAAAAAAGGCATGTCCTTGGTATTTTTCGCCATCCAATCGAATGGTATGACCAAAACGCTCCTTGTCGGTATCAAACCAATCCTGAATGGGTTCGACATTATAACTTTTAAACAGCTCAAAGGTCAGGCGCCATTTTTTACCAATAAGAAATAGGCCATCCAAACCAAAGAGATTTCCAGAACCTCCACCCTCAAAAAAACGATTGGTGGTCATAAATCCCATACGGCTATTTTTGTCCAAAACCCGTTGATACCGCAAAACATTGACATAACTAGTGCCACCTTCGGCGATGTAAGACTGGTCTTCACCAGCAATGAGATAGGGAGATTGCTGATCGATTGTTGCCAACTGATAGATGCGACTTTTTCGTCCTTGACTCAAGAGTTTTGTTGCCATTATTGGGGCGTTGATCGCACGTGAATAGAATGCTTCGGAGCTGAAACGAACCAAATCTGTTCCGCGATTAAAAAAGGGTCGACGTTCGGGATACTGCAATGAAAAGGCCGAATTGACATCGATTTGTGTTACATCGGCTTCGACTTGCGAAAAATCTGGGTTCAGGGTTAGTTCTAACGAAGTATTTTTGTTGAGGTCCATATTGAGCCCCAAGCCCAACGTTCCGGTTAGGTCATCGTATTGTATTTTGTCAGACGCACGGTTTCTGTTACCTTGTTGCGCTGCCGAGACATAGGGCAATAATTCGAGACGTTTTTTGATCTCTAAATCTTTGAGGACTAACACATCTGTTGTTTGGCAGACCACACAAGAGTTATCACGATCTCTGGCCTGACTGCTAACCTCAATTTCATTTCCAGAATCATAATATTTGCGATAAAAATTAAAATGCCAGGTCTGATTGTTTCCATTTGGGAAAGGAATTTCTGAAAACGGGATTTCGATTTCTACTTCATAGCCTGTATCAGTGATGCGCCCTGCCGATTTAAAATTTGCATTGAATGTAGCATCATACATTTTTTCTTCTTCCATCGCATTGATACCCCGTACATCGTATTGACTGCCCAGCGGGTTACACGCAAAGATGTAGTTGTTGCGCCCATCGGCATAGGGGTCCAAACGGAGCAAAACCACATCATCATTCCACATCTTTTCATCATCACGGGGGCGCACTGCAGCACGGATTTTTGACGGGCTAACCTCAGCCCTAAAACCTATGTAGAGGTGGGTTTTCGAATAACTGATGTATCCAAATGAAACCGTTTTGGCGGGTTGGTTGTTGGCCGGTTCAAATTCGATGTCCAAAGGTACATGCGTAGCTTCTTGCCATTCTTTGGGGTCCAAAACACCATCGATAATAAAATTTTCTTGAGGTTTTTGAATGGGCTCAAACCGTTCTTGTGCCATCATAAGAAGTGGGACAAAGAGTAGAATTCTTAAATAGTACGTCATCAGATTTCGTAACAACTGCGTTTTGGGAAACAATTTATAACTATTCTTTAATATCAATTCTAAAGCACTCCAAAACAATTGATTATTTTTGATCGACTATAAAAATTGCTTTTACGTGCCTACAATGTCCTATCCTGATACGATCGATTTACATGGTTTTCGACACAAGGAGGCTATGGAATTGGTTCAAGAAACATTACAAAACTTGGATCAGCAGGGCGCCTTTTCGCTGACCATTATTACCGGAAATTCTACGGTATTGCAACAGCGTATATTTGATGAAATATTAAGTTTTACGCCCTACAAATATTTTATTCCAGGATGGAATTTAGGACAGATAATCGTCTCACATACACCTTTGTAGAGGATAGGAGTTGATCTGGCCGATCCCTCTTTTTCAAATCAAAACAGTTGGTTGTACCTCATGAGGTGCTATTGAAAAAAGAACTTAATCCTTTTGTGCTTTGAGCGTATTTGATCCTAATCAAAACAAGCCATTTTAAAAATCAAAAGCGTATATTTAAAGTTCATCCTACGCTTTTAAAATGCGGTAGATATAATCTTAAAACAATATACCATGAGATCAAGAATTTTTGCTTTTATAATGGCCTTGACTGCTTTGGCCAAGACCAGCGCACAAGAAGATTTGGGCTATCAAATACCCAATGACACCCTTCTAGAATTGATCGATATCGATGTCGCTCCTACGGTTTTGAGCAATAGCGATAATACATTATATACCCTTTTGTACCGATCGACCTACAAAAGCATCGCCGAGCTCTCGCGCAAGGAGCTTCGTATTGCAGGATTACGAGTGGACCCCCAACGGTATATTGGCAGTAGAACAACCTATTTTAAAAACGTAGAATTGATCGACTTAAAGGAAGGCAAAACCCCTTTGCAGGTATCGGGGTTGCCCTCTAACCCCCAACTGACAAATTTTAATTGGTCTCCCGATGAAAAAAAAATAGCCATGACCCACACATCCGAAAGTGGAGTAGAATTGTGGGTGTTGGATGTTGAAACGCGTTCAGCAAAAAAAATAGTTTCGCTGCCAATCAACGCGACAATGGGAAGCAGTATTAACTGGTTTAAAGACAGCGAAAGCCTCCTAATAAAAAGCCTTCCAAAAGATCGAGAGGCCATTATAGATCAACGTGAAATTGTACCTCAAGGCCCCAAAGTAACTGAAAACAACGGACAAAAGGCGCAAAACAGAACGTATCAAGACTTGATCAAAAACCCTACAGATGCAAAGAATTTCACCCAGTTAAGCCGTTCAGAACTATACTTGGTGGATCTTAAAGGCAATCACAATCGCTTCCTAGAAACACGAATGTATCGCAATATCGAATTGTCACCAGACGGCAATTATGTTATGGTTTCATTTGTAAAACCACCATTTTCTTATTTGGTTCCCTATTATCGTTTTCCAACCGAGACCCACGTGTATGACCTCAACGCAAATCGTATTAAAATAATTGCCGATACGCCCTTGCAAGAAGTGCTTCCAAAGGGATTTATGGCTGTGACAAAATACAAAAGATCCATTGGCTGGCGCAAGGACAAACCTGCTACGGTTTATTTTGTAGAAGCCCTGGATGAAGGAGATCCAGAAGTAGCGGCCCCCTACAGAGACCAAATTTTTCAATGGCACGCCCCTTTTGATCAAGCGCCAGAACACCTTACGCAAGTAGTCAACCGGTTTTCGGGGATTATTTGGGGCAATGACACCACCGCAATTGTATACGATCGTTGGTGGGATACTCGCAATACCAAAACCTATATCTTTAATCCCTCGACACCAAAAAATCCAGCCCGAATCATTTCAGATCGCAACTATCAAGACCTTTATAGTGACCCGGGAAATTTTGTAACTCAAAAAGGCCCCTACGGAGAAAATGTACTTGCCATTAGTGGTAACAACACCTACCTTATCGGGAGTGGTTTTTCGGACAAAGGACAATTTCCGTTTTTGGATGAAATGAATCTGGCATCACTTCGTAAAAACCGCATGTATCAATCCAATTTTACCGCAAAATATGAACAGCTGATGGACTATGATATTAAGCAAAAAACACTTCGTGTACGGATTGAGTCCAAAAATGAATATCCCAACTACTACACAAGGAAGCTTAAAGAAAAAAACCGTTTAGAACAGCTTACCTACTTCAAAAACCCGTTTAAAAAGCTCGAAAAAGTAGGCAAAGAACTTATCAGCTACAAACGAAAAGATAACGTAGAATTGAGCGGCATTCTATATACCCCAGAAGGATATGATAAAGAAAATCCAACCCCACTCCCAATGATTCTATGGGCCTACCCTAGAGAATATAAAGACAAATCAAGTGCCGCTCAAAAAACGGATAACCCCAATCGGTTTATTTTCCCCAATTGGGGGTCCCCCATATATTGGGTTACACAGGGTTATGTTGTCCTAGATCGCGCAGCATTTCCGATAATCGGAGAAGGGGATCGCGAGCCCAATGATAGTTTTAGAAGCCAACTTGTTGCCAATGCAGAAGCAGCCATCGATGCCGTTGTTCAAAAAGGGTATGCAGATCCAGACCGCGTAGCGGTTGGAGGGCATAGTTATGGAGCATTTATGGTGGCCAATCTTCTGAGTCATTCCAACTTATTTGCTGCAGGAATTGCCCGCAGTGGGGCCTATAATCGCACCCTTACGCCCTTTGGATTTCAAAGTGAATCGCGATCTTATTGGGAAGCACCAGATGTATATTATGCGATGTCCCCTTTTATGCATGCAGAAAAAATGAAAACCCCACTGTTATTGATACACGGCGAAGCAGACAACAACTCCGGGACCTATCCGCTACAAAGTGAACGCTATTATAATGCGCTTAAAGGGCTTGGTGCCACGACCCGGCTGGTCATGTTTCCGAAGGAAAGCCACGGATATCAGGCCAAAGAAACCATTTTACACCTCATTTGGGAGCAAAATCAATGGCTCGAAAAGCACGTCAAAAACAAGCAGACAACCTTAAACCCGTTGCCTCAAAAGCCAAAAGGATAAGGTCGTCTAAAGATCTTTAATAAATGATGTATAGACGCAAAACACGATGATAATGCAGCTACAACTACTGACGCTATGCGACTCCACCTAAAACACCTCCTTTTAATTGTTGCCCTTGTTCACGTTAATGTCTATTCGCAACAAGAGCGAATGAACTTTATTGTCATTTTTGCAGATGATCTTGGTTATGGTGATCTGAGCTGTTTTGGCAACCCCTCTATTGTCACCCCAAACTTGGACCAGATGGCTGCCGAAGGACAAAAATGGACCAACTTCTATGTAGGAGCTGCGGTATGCACCCCTTCAAGAGCAGCACTTATGACTGGTAGATTGCCCGTACGCAATGGGATGATGAGTGCGATCAATAGGGTCCTTTATCCTTACTCAACCATGGGGCTACCAGAATCCGAAATTACCATCGCGGAACAACTCAAAAAAGCAGGATATACAACCGGAATGGTAGGAAAGTGGCACTTGGGACACAAAGAGCAATACTTACCAACTTCAAATGGTTTTGACACCTATTATGGCATCCCGTATTCTAACGATATGAACATGGTGCTAAATTCTGATCACCACTATGGCTATTGGGAACTGTGGACCAAATATTATAGAGAACTCCAAACCGAAGAATTTCATGTGCCGCTTATGAAGGACACAAAAATCATCGAGCAGCCGGCCAACCAGCATACAATCTCAGAGCGGTACACCGACACATCCATACGTTTTATTAAAGAGAACAAAGACCGCCCGTTTTTCCTATACATAGCCCACAATTTTCCTCATGTTCCACTATTTACCAACGACCGTTTTAAAGACCGCTCAAAAGGCGGGTTATATGGCGATGTCGTGGAAGAATTGGATTTCCAAATCGGAAGAATAATCGACACCCTCAAAGCCGAAAATCTGGACCAAAACACTTTGGTTGTTTTTACTTCGGACAACGGCCCGTGGTTGCAAACCGAAATTTCTGGAGGTACCGCTGGCCCCCTCAAAGACGGCAAAGGAACAACATGGGAGGGGGGAATGCGTGAGCCGACCATTTTCTGGGCTCCAGGACATATTAAGCCTGCCGTTATAACACAATTAGGCACCACCATGGATTTGTTTACAACTTTCAGCAAAATTGCCGGAATAGCACTTCCCAACGACCGTGAACTGGACGGATACGACTTATCAGAGGTTTTATTTAAGAGAAAAAAAGGACCTAGAAACGAAGTGCTATACTATCGCGAACAAGAATTATATGCTGTGCGTATAGGCGCCTTTAAAGCACATTTTATCACCAAAGGGGGTTATGGAAATGGAGAAAAAGTTTATCATAAAAACCCCTTACTTTTCAACGTCGATCAAGATCCTGGAGAACGGTTTAATATTGCAGAACAGCACCCAGACATTGTAGCACAAATCACCCGTTTTGCAATACAATTTGACGGCAAACTTTCAAGAATGCCCGATGTTTTGCAACATATAGAGCGCGCAAAATAAGCGCTGTTTGCCTTTGGTTTCAAAGACCAGCAATTTAGGTGCAGGACATAAAAAATCCGATATTTTGACCAAACCAACAGAAGAGGTCAATAATTAGCCTATATTTGTTTAATATAATTATTAAAAAACTAAACATTTATTTAAAAATGAAAAATGTTTTTATTGCTATAATTTGCATTGCTGCGCCCCTATTGCTATCCTATTCTGATAATGAATTACAAGATTTTCAGGGCAAAGCCTATTATTTTTCCAAATCTAAAATGGAACTGGGAAGTTGGGGTGCCCGAATGAGCGAGGCTCAAAAAAAGGAAATCAAAGACCGACTCAAAAACCGTTTAGAAAAAACATATGTTTTGACCTTTGACACCAATGCGTCTCTTTTTATCGAAGAGGAAAAACTTGATGCTATTTCTGGTGCAACAGATTCTTGGGGATCTAACTTTTCGAGAGGCAAGCAATATAAAAATGTCAAAGACAACCAATTGGTGCAGGAGCAAGAGTTCTATGGCAAACGTTTTTTAGTAAAAGACCAGTTGCAAGCAATTGAGTGGAAAATGGGTTCTGAAACAAAGCAAATTGGTGGATATACTTGTTTTAAAGCAACGGCAGTTTTACCCAGTACGGAGCTGGCGTGGTTTGACTTTTCTTGGAACGATTTACAGGCGAGTGATGCCAACAAGGACATTGTTCTTACTCAAATTGAAGCATGGTACACACTCCAAATACCTGTAAAACACGGCCCGGCAGAATTTTGGGGGCTTCCTGGACTGATCTTAGAAGTAAGTGCGGGTAACAATACGATGTTGTGTTCAGAAATTGTCATTAATCCAAAAGATAAAATCGCTATTGAAGCGCCCAAAGGTGGAAAAGAAATCAACAAGATAGACTACCGCGCTACCATGATCAAAAAAATGTCAGAAATGCGGGACAACCGAGGCAGACGTAGATCGAGATAATAATGCATCTATAAGGGTTTAGAAAATGAAAAATTATATATTTTGGGGCTTACTCTTCGTTTCGATTCAGGGGTTTTCACAAACCATAAATTTTAAAGGTCAGGTCTTTGACTCGCTTCAAAAGCCGCTTGAAGGAGCCAGTTTGGTGGCCATCAACAAAGCGAGTGAAGCTTTAGACGCATATACGATAACGGGTGCCGATGGACAATTTAGTTTGCCCCTAAAAAAGAACACGTCCTACAAAATCCAGGTGAGCGCCTTGGGTTTACAAACCCTAAAGGACAGCCTTTCGACCCTTGCAAATGACATCATCAAAGACTTTGTGTTACGAGCAGATATTCTTTTGGATGAAGTCGTTGTAAAACTACCTGTTTTGGTTCGTGGGGATACGTTGATATACAATGCAGACTCTTTTACAAATGGATCAGAACGGAAGCTTGAGGACATCATTGACAAATTGCCTGGTGTCGAAATCAATGAAAACGGTCAAATAGAAGTGGAGGGCAAAGTGGTCAATAAGTTGATGGTAAATGGCAAAGATTTTTTTGAGGGCGATACCAAAATCGCTACCAAAAACATCCCTTCGAGCACCGTTGACAAAATTCAAGTTTTAAAAAACTATGGTGACGTCGGTCAGCTAAGCGGAGTTCGAAATAATCAAGATAATGTGGCCATCAATATCAAGCTTAAAACTGGTAAAGAACGGTTTTGGTTTGGCAACATAACCGCAGGTGGTGGTAGTTCGCCAAATGAGGGGCTCTACCTTGCCCAACCCAAATTGTTTTATTATACTCCCAAGTACACCATCAATTTTATCGGTGATCTTAACAACATAGGAGAAGTGTCTCTAACAAGAAGAGATATTAGAAGTTTTACGGGGGGGTTCAGCGTGCCCAGCAGACAAAGTGGAACCCTTATCAATCTTGGTGACAACGGCCTAAATTTTTTAACCAATCAAAGAGATGCTTTGCGAATTGAAAGCAAATTGGCCACTGCAAACTTTAGTTATTCGCCTAACGAAAATTTGGACCTTACGGGGTTTTTAATCTTCAATACCAGCCTAATAGATTCTAGAGAAAACAGTTTTATCAGATACACCAACCCCGAACTGAATATTCCTGACGAATCAACGGACCGAGTAAGTGACGAGCGCTCCAATCAAGCGCTTTTGAAGTTAAGCGCTTCGTATAAGCCCAATTATAATGTGCAAGTTGATTATGATTTTTATTTTAGAGGGGCGCAAGATCGTCAGCAACAAAATTTATTTTCTTCAGTAATTGGCAGCACCAATCAGTTTGAGGAGGTAACACCCTATACACTCAACCAAAATCTAAATTATTATTTGACCCTAAACGATAAAAATATTTTTGCTTTTGAGGCACAACACCTACTCAAAAATGAAAACCCTTTCTATAACGCAATCATCGATAACAACCTTGATGAAAACGATGTATTTGACCGCACGGCTTTAGCTCTTGGGCTAGATCCTTCTTTTTTAGAATACAATATTGCTCAAGAAAGACGCATCTTCTCTAATCAATTGGATGCCAAACTGGACTACTATTATATCATCAGCAACAAATCAAACCTCAATCTTACCTTAGGTACGATATTAAGCCACCAATCCTTTGACTCTTCGATATTTCAACAATTCTCAGACACGAAACGTATCGATCCGATCAATCCGATCATCAATGATGGACGTGCCACCAATGACACAGAATACGATTTTAGCGACCTTTATTTGGGTGTTCATCTACGGTTTAGAACCGGTAAATTTACGTTTACCCCTGGGTTTTCTATTCATGGATATGGAAACACCAACAGTCAAAATGGGCTTTTAGTTCAAGATAAATTTATACGGGTTTTGCCTGATTTTGAAACAAGGATTCAACTGAAAAAAAGCGAATCCCTTACCCTTAATTATAGAATGCAAAACCAATTTACAGACGTAACACGTCTGGCACAAGGCTTGGTACTCAACGACTATAACAGTTTACAATATGGAGCGCCCGAACTGCAAAATGCACTTTCGCACTCGGTGAGTTTGCTTTACAGTAGTTTTAACTTATTTAATTATACCAATGTATTTGCCCGAATGGCGTATACAACCAATATCGATCAAATACGAAGTTTTACAAATTTTGAAAACATCATCCGAACCAGCACCTTCTTTAACTCCAATTTTGCAGACGAAAATTTTAGTGCCTTTGGGCGGGTGCAACGAACTTTTGGAAAAGTCCGGACCAGTATCAACACAGCCTTTAATTATAGTGTGTTAAATCAATTTATTCAAGGAAACCTTTCGCGAAACCTTGGTTTTACACAAACCTACACCCCAGAAATTCGGACAAACTTTAGTGTTGCTCCCAATATCACGATGCGATATAGGTACACTATTGTAAACAACAATCAAGGCAATAGAGAAACCACCTTTAAAGTACACACCCCATCTATAGAATTTGATGCTTACATTCTCAAAAAGTTAACCTTTGTCACCACTTACAGTCAAACGCGCCAAGTTATAAATGCAGATCCGCAATCTTTTCAAAATTGGGAAGCCCGTATGTCGTACAGAAAAAATAAAGATTCTAAATGGGAATTTGACATCAAAGCATCAAACATTTTAAACATCAACACCCAAGTACGAAACAGCGCCAATAACATATCGGTTTTTAATGCGCAAACATTTATCCAACCACGATTTATTACCTTCCGAAGTGTTTATAATTTATGATCTACCCTTTTTGGCACCTAAAATGGAGTTCAGAGGAATAACATTTTTGATTTTATAAAATAATTGTAATTTTAAGCATAATTGTATCGATGATGATGAAAGATGATGCTCGTATAGACGATTTCTATACACAGGCTGTTCAAGCACTTAAGAATGGCAAAACAATAGACGATATTACTGAAAAAGCAAGTATTTATGTTGAAAAACATGACTATCATGCAGCCATGGGGCTAATGAAAGCTGTGGACGAGCATAAGGCAGCGATGCAGTTTTAGACCTTCAAAGCGGTCGACGTCCGATTATTCGGAGTTCTTCAAGGCATGTACCATGGCTTTTAGGAGACCGTCTTCTTTTTTATCGTTCATCAATTGCCAAAACATTATACCACCCAGATTGTGATCTTTCGCATATTGGACTTTTAATGCGATGGACTTTGGATTGTCAAATGTTGCAAAAAGTTTGTTGATCGAATCATAGGCAAAGGGAGCTTGTGCAGTTTCGTCCCAAAAAAATGCATATTGTGATTTTACGTTTTCAAAATCAACCTGATTATAACTTCTGTTAAATACTGCGGGTTGAAACAAACCGTTGTTCGTAGGACTTACGTCTTTAAACGTTTTGACATAAAAAGCAGCCCCAATAATAATTTTTTGAGCGGGCACACCAAGCCCTATAAGGGTTTGTATGGTGGTGTCTGCCGCATTGGATTGTTCGGTAGCCGCCATCAAAGCGGTATGATGTCCCGTGCGCTCAGACCCAGCACCAACAAAATCATAGCTCATGATATTGATGTTGTCCACCAATGGGGTAACGGCCTGCCAATCGACCGAATTTTCTATAAAACGGTTAGAGGCGCCTGCGGCAAAGCTTAAAATGGCATCTTTGGGCATATATTTTCGTAATAGGCGAATGACCTCGGTAAAGTTATCTCGATCGGCAGCTTTAAAGGAATGACCAGGATAGCCTGATATGGCAGGATATTCCCAGTCGAGATCGATTCCATCCGCTTGATATGTTTTGATTAGTGCTACGGTGGATTGCGCAAATTGTTCACGGCCTTCTGTTGTGTCAAAAACTTCAGAGCAGGTTTCACAACCACCCCATCCTCCTAAAGACAGAAGCACCTTGAGGTTTGGATAGTGTTTTTTTTGCCCAATTATTTTGCGAAGGCTTATACTGTCCTCAGCGTTATCAATTGCAAGTGAGTTGCCTTTGAGATGCAAAAAGCTATAAATAAGTTGATCGACACCACTCAAATCAAATTGACTAATTTGATCCCCATCACCTGCATAATAGGCGATGAGTTGTTGTTTTTTTGACGTTTGTTTTTGATTTTGAGAACACCCGATTATGGTGAGCAAACATAGGCTTAACACTAAGTGGATGCGGCCGAAATTTTTGTATTGTTTGGTCATTTGCTATAATTTTTGTGGTTAATAGGTCTGATTAAATCGCTTTAAATGTTTTTTAGTTGAAAAAGCCCCTTTGCAGGTTTGTGTACCTTATCAGGAAATTTTTCAATAAGCTTCCACACACACCCGTTGATGGTTTTGGGATGCAAGTCAGGATATTTTTCTTCTATTTTGCGGTTGAGTTGCGTCCATTGGATCCCTTGAGGATGTGTTTCAAGTAGTTCAAAAATATACAAGTATATTTTTCCTGTTTTGGTATTTGGGTTCAGTTTCATTGACTGATTTTTATGGTATTAATCGGTACTGTCGCAGTTTAAATTTTCGGGATCTTGACCTTCCCATTTGATGGAGGTGATTTCATCGTCTGTATAGCCTTCACAACGGGCCATGCAGTCATTGTCAAAAACCTTACCACCAGCACATACCGGCGCATAAAGCAGATAGCAAACACACGGGGCTTCTTCTTCCTTTTTTTCTTTGCAGCCGATTAATAAGACAAGACCAATCAGTGCAGCTGTTTTTTTATAGTAACGCATGATTAAAGTTACTATAAGAACATTTAGAAACAAAACGATTTTATTTTTTCATTGCAAAACAAAAAACCCAGCATTTGCTGGGTTTTTTGTTGATTAAAACGGGTTGTTTTATTTTAAATCAAAACGATCGGCATTCATGATTTTATTCCAAGCGTGAATAAAATCAGAAACAAACTTATCGTTGTTGTCGTTTTGCGCATAGACCTCGGCCAGAGCTCTGAGTTCGGAGTTTGATCCAAAAACAAGATCAGTACGGCTGGCGGTTCGCACTTTTTGACCGCTTAATTTATCCGTAGCTTGATAGCTATTATAGCCTGTAGGCGTCCAACTTACATCCATTGACAACAAGGTTTTAAACCATTGGTTGTTGAGTTTGCCTTCGGTCCAAACACCGTCACCGCTGTGAGAAATTCCCATAGCGCGAAGTCCACCAACCAGTACGGTGAGTTCTTTTGGCGATAGATCCAAAAGCTGGGCTTTGTCTAGAAGCATTTCTTCTGGACTAACTGCAAACTCTTTTTCGCAATAGTTTCTAAATCCACAGGCTTTGGGCTTGAGTAGCTCAAACGACTCGATGTCCGTGTTTTCTTGTGTGGCATCTCCACGTCCGGTAGTTACGGCAACACGTGCACCACTGGCCAGTTCAACACCAACAGCACCTCCAATGACGATAACATCAGCAATGCTGGTATTATGATTATGGGCAATGTCTGTATACACGGCCAACACTTTGCTGAGTTGTTGGGGTTTGTTGGCTTCCCAGTTTTTCTGAGGCTCTAGACGGATACGCGCACCATTGGCACCACCACGTTTGTCAGATGCGCGGAAGCTGCTGGCACTCGCCCAGGCAGTTTCTACCATTTCTGCAACCGAAAGCCCCGAATTTTTGAGGGCCTCTCTAACTTGCTTTTCTTCTTGTTCGGTAAGTATTTTACCGATTGGAGAAGGATCGTGCCACAGGTATTCGACGTCTTTAAAATCTCCAACTTTATAATTGGTTT
Source organism: Flavobacteriaceae bacterium (assembly GCA_017852395.1). Taxonomy (GTDB): domain Bacteria; phylum Bacteroidota; class Bacteroidia; order Flavobacteriales; family Flavobacteriaceae; genus RFYP01. The sequence continues at coordinate 4,757 of JAFMLE010000009.1, read as the reverse complement.
TGGGTCCCATGTCACGGTGTAAAAGTTTGAACCAAGCACGCGCAAAGGTTTGACCAAATTCGTCGGGATTATTTAAGAAGCGTTCACAAATTTTTCGGTATTCGGGGTCTGTTTTGAGCGACATATCTGCAGTAGTCATCATCGGCAACACCTTCTGATCGCTTCCGTCAACTTGAGGAACCATGTCTTCTTCAGCGCAATTGATTGGGTGCCATTGCCAGGCTCCTGCAGGGCTTTTTTTGCACTCCCATTCGTATTTGAACAGCAATTCTAGATAGCCCATATCCCATTGAACGGGATTGGTGGTCCAAGGGCCCTCAATACCACTGGTAATGGCATGAACACCTTTACCACTTTTAAAAGTACTCTGCCATCCAAAACCGACGGCTTCCATAGGAGCTCCTTCGGGTTCAGTACCTACAAGTCCGGCATCTCCTGCGCCATGTGCTTTTCCAAAAGTATGTCCTCCTGCAGTCAATGCAACCGTTTCTTCGTCGTTCATGGCCATTCTTTTGAACGTTTCACGAACGTCTTGAGCCGATAGGGCTGGGTCGGGGTTTCCGTTGGGCCCTTCTGGGTTAACATAGATTAGCCCCATTTGTACAGCAGCAAGGGGGTTTTCTAAAGACTGGCGGGTATCACCATAGCGGTTATCACCAAGCCACTCGTCTTCTGCACCCCAGTAGATGTCTTTTTCAGGATGCCAAATATCTTCTCGGCCAAGAACGACCCCGTGGGTTGGTCCGCCCATATCCTCGATGGCCACGTTGCCAGCAAGAACCAGCAGGTCTGCCCAAGAAAGTTTGTTGCCGTATTTTTCTTTGATGGGCCATAGCAAACGACGGGCTTTGTCCAAGTTGCCGTTGTCTGGCCATGAGTTAAGAGGCGCAAAGCGTTGTGCTCCAGTACCTGCACCGCCACGACCATCGCCTGTACGATAGGTGCCTGCAGCATGCCAGGTCATACGGATGAAGAATGGTCCATAATGCCCATAATCTGCGGGCCACCATTCTTTGCTGTCTTTCATGACTTTTTTGAGGTCTTCTTTAACCTCGTCTAAAGGGAGTTTTTTCACCTCTTCAGCATAGTCAATATCCGAAATTGGGTTGCTTTTGCTGTCGTGTTGACGCAATATGTCTAAGTTAAGTTGATTGGGCCACCAATCTTTATTTTGTGTACCTAGGTTGGGTGTTGTTGTTGACCCGTGAAAGGGGCATTTACCAGTTTCCATAATTTCTCAATTTTAATCAAAAATTACAATAATATTTGTGCTGTACCAATAGTTACCATTGATTTTTGTTATACTTAAATAGAAAGCGGATATCTACAAGACAGTCGAAGATCATTTTAGAATTGTTTCTATGAAAACAATCTAATTTTTGGGCTCAACTTTCTAATTGCGCATTGATTGCTTCCAGCAATTCGATCATTTTGTCGTATTTGACCTGTTCGTCTGCATGCTGTTGCAGGTGTTGAATCCGCATATCTTGTGGGGGGTGCTTGCTATCTCGGATTAGTTCAGATACAATGCCGAAGGTGGCTAACATTCCAAAAAACAGACAGCCGGCAATAAAAATGGTGGTGTTTACGGCAATTGTTGCTTGGGGGTCTTTGAGGTAGTGTTTGAAGATCATCAAATGGAAATTTTAAGTTCTTAATTTAGGAAATCAAAAACAATCCGCTAATAGGCTATTTCCAAAAGCACCTCGTTTTTTCGGCTCCAAAATTGGTAGGGGGCGTTATACACCAAAAGCTGTGGTGCACCAATGATTTTGAGGCCGTTTTTTTGTGCTGTTTGTCGGAGCTTGTCGATTGCTTTTGCAGTTTTATTGGCATTGGAATAACCTCCATACTCATAGGCAATAACATATGCTGATTGTGCCTGATATACTTCTACTTCTTTAGAATTGGGAAGTGGGGTGTTTTCGAGGTCAAAGCTGCTGGGAAGTACAAACTCCATAACCTTTTTTCCTTTATTATCTGCCATGTAAACGGGTGTGGTCATGGCAATTTTTTGCTGATCTGAATTGTTTCCAGAAATAAATCCGAAGAGGTTTTTAAAACCATTTTCCTGCACAGAAGCGATTTTAATCACAGGGGGATAATGGCGAATTTCAACCTCATCTAGTGTTTTAATTAGCTCAAATTTTTGGGTTTCATAGTTTTGTGCCATGAGCAAGGTGGAAGAACAAATAATCCATAAAGCGGTTAATTGTTTTACAAACATACCTAAAGATAACAAATTGGTTTGTTGTGTGATCACAAATAAGGAGATGTCTAATTGCGTTTATATACCAAACCGGTAGGTAATTTTTAGGTTGATCGACCGGTATTTTGGAGCAAAGGCATTGACATAATAGTTGTCGTTATACACCAGATAGAGATCAGAAAGTGGGGCAAAACGCCATTGAATTCGGGAGTTAATTCCTAAATTATCTCGTTGGTTGCTGTATTGAAAAATGGTAGTCCAAAACAGGGACTTTGTAAAGGTTACATCTGTTCGCGGGCTCAACAACCAGATGTCTGCAGATTCATAGGGCTCCGGCAAGCGTATGGCGTCGTAGTTGACGCCAAAATTCAATTCGACCCAAGGCTGAAAACGGAACCCTAAACGCCCTTGTAAGCTGTACGAATCCCCTGTATAAAACGACCCTGCTTCGAGTTCAAATTGACCGAATAGGGTTTTGCCCTGGTTGGACTCGTATTCTAGACGGGCTTTATTGTAGTGGTAGCCCACATCTGCGGGTAGCGGGGTACCGTCGGTAGTTCTTGTTGGGTCAAAAGCGGAGGTGAGGTAGGTATAATTATACTCCCAACCGATTTCGATACGAGACGATGATCGAAATGTGGTTTCAAAGGAGCTTCTCAAAAAACGATCGGTCAAGAGATTGTCCAAATCGGGTTGCCAATACCTAGAGTGAAAGGTTTGCAATTGATATTTTTGGATGGATCCGGTTTTTGGATAAAAGCTTCGAGTTATGTAATTTCCATTTTTAAAGATCCCGGTTCGAGGCACAAAGCCCAGATCGGAGCGGTATTCTTTATCTACGTATACAAAATCATTAGAAATCCGCCATTCACGAGTGTTGTACGACAGTTGTGCACGGGTCGAAAAGTTGCCTTGATAATCATCAGGCTGTAGGGACTTGTGAAGGTAAAAATTGCCCTGCCATTTGGTGTCGGCAGATGCCAACTGATAGTCCATTCCAAAAACCCGGTTATATTGTTGGCTGCGATCGAGATAATCGTAGTCTTTTAGCGTTTGCCGGTTGAGTGCAAAGAGGTTGATGTTGGAGCGGGCAAAAACTTTTTTTTGCAACACCAACATGGTGTTATTAAACGAGGCAATCTCGTTTTCGGGATCTTCCGCGGTTTGAATGCTTAAAAACCCTAAACGCCAGTCTTCGTTGATTTTTCCGCTAAGTCGCGCTCCTGTAATAATTCTGTTTTCGATAACATTATCGTCTTTGTCATAGGCCAAGCCGATGCGTCTAGAAAAAAACGGGGTATCATCCCTACCGCTTCCTAAATTGCCAAATAAGTCGCCGTTATCAATAAAAAATTGTCTCCTTTCGGGCAATCGAAATTCAAAGCGGGAGAGGTTGGTAAATACCCGATCGACTTCAACATTAGAAAAATCGGGGTTGAGCGTCAAATCTAGATTAAGCCCAGAACCAATGGCAATTTTGGCATCACCCCCATATTTAAAAGAGCTGTTTTGAGTGTCTTCAATAAAATCTTTTTCGGCCAAGGTATTGATATAAGGAATCAAATTTATTGGGGTTTTTGATTTTCCAAGAGGGGTTTCAAAATTTAACTTACCCATGATTCCCAAATCTGCTTGTATCAAGTTTTGGGGGATGCGGTTGGAGACGCTTTGCTCGTTTGTAGCAATGTTAAAACGATAGGCTCTAAAACGCCAGTAGGTACTGTTTTCTTTAAACTTTATAGAACTGAAAGGGATTTCCATTTCTGCAGTAAAATAGGTATCATAAATTTTACTCTCTCCTTTCCATTTGGTGTCCCAGGTTCTGTTGAAACTTTCTCTGCCATTTCCACCATTAAAAATGAGGGCTTCTCGCCGAACCCCATAAGGAGAAATACTAAATTGGAAGGCATTGGTTCCATCATTGAAGGTGTCGATCAAAAAGCTCACATTGTCGTTTTGTGTACCAAAAAAATCGCGTTTTAAAGAAGATGCAATAAAATTATTGTCCGGATTATCTGCCTTGATAGCGATATAGAGATGCGTGTCCGTATAGGCCGCCTGAATGTAGGTTTGGTGTTCTGCCGGTTGCGAATCTGAAGGAAAATATTGTGAAAAATCCGTGAGCACCTGCGCTTCTTTCCAAACCTCCTCATCCAATACACCGTCTATTGTTGGTGCGGTGGAGATTTTTTTAGCTAAAAATTCTTTGTTTACCGTTTGTTGGGCTTGACCAAAAAAGGGCGTCATGCTAAGTGCAATTCCACCGATATAAAACAACCATTGACGTATCATATACATACTTTAGTTAGAAGGACTGCAAATATAGGTGAAGGTTTAAAAAATCTTAAAAAATATAGAGCATTTACTGTTTAGACTAACAGGCATGGCCTCATATTAGGGTAGTTCCAAAAATCAAGTCATTAGAACCTGTTAAAAGAAAAAACCCAGCATTTGCTGGGTTTTTGGTTTATGGTTATCATACGATTTGTTAGGGCTTCCTGTTCAAGTAATTTAACAGCAAAGGCAATGTTAACCTTGAAAACGGAAG
>JAFMLE010000025.1 GCA_017852395.1 Flavobacteriaceae bacterium | reverse complement strand
CGAATTAAGAGCACTCGATTTTCAACACAATTATGAAGAAAAGTTGAAAATTATCGAAAAAGCAGAAGCCCTATGTGACCATGCAGATATCATGAAAGCTACACGCGATCTCAACACACTACATCGCATGTGGAAAAATGATTTGGGCCCCGTAGCAAAAGAGCACCGTGAAGCTTTGTGGAACCGTTTTCAAGAAGCCTCAAAAAAAATTCATGACCGCAAGCAAGAATATCAAAAAAACTTTGAGGAGATCCAAAAAGAAAATCAAAACAAAAAAGTGAACCTGCTCGCTCAGATGGAGCAACTGATCACTCCTGCCCCAGAATCCCATGGCAAATGGCAAACGGCACTCAAAAAATTCAACAGCCTACGTACTGAATTTCAAAATATTGGCTACGTCCCAAAAGCCAAGAGCAAGCAAATGTGGAGTCGTTTTAGGGATATTAGCCGGGCGATAAATCAGAACAAAAATGAGTTTTATAAAGCTCAAAAAAATGCCCAGAGAGACAACCTCAACAAGGCCAAAGAACTGCATGCCGAAATCGCCAGTATTTTGGAAGATGAAAACTGGCAAAGCAAAGTAAATCGCGTAAAAATCCTCCAAAAAGAATGGCGCAAAGTCGGTCATTTACCCAAAAAATTCTTGCCCTTACGAAATGAATTTTTGAACTGTTGTAATTTGTTTTTTGATCGTTTAAAATCGGGCTACCAAAAGATGACACCCGAAGACGAAACGCTGATTAAAAAACGTCAAACCTTCATGAACAAATTCAAAAAAGAAACACTACCTGATGATGTCGATCAGATCAATGCCTTTTTGGATAATCAATGGACCGAGTGGGTCAATCTCGGGGACCTATCAAACTCCATCGCGTTAAAAACCGATGAAGAGTTGTTAGAATTGGGGACTTCTAAAATCGAAAAAACACAGTTGGATCCGTCGGCTAAGGCACAATTGGGGCTCACCCACCTTTTGCGTTGTATGGACAACCATAGTAGTGCACTAAACAACAGCCGTACAAAACTCAAAAAAGAGCATGACACCCTGTTTAACGAGGTAAAACAATTGGAAAATAATCTGGAGTTTTTTAGCAACTCAAGCAGTGAAAACCCAATGGTAAAAGAGCTTACCAATAAGTTATCAAAACTGCAAGAGCAGCTCGAAAAAATTCAACTCGAAATGCAGCAAATCAAACAGTTCCAAAACAAAAAAGTAAAGGCAGCTCGCCAAGCAGAAGAGGAAGCACAGACAGCTGCCGATGATGTAGCCGAAGGTGAAGCAGATTAAGAATCTACTATTGTTTTGGCCTTTTGCCAAAAGGACTCTAAGGTAGGCAGGTCTAGATCTGAAACTTTATGACCCTGTTTTTGAGCAAGCTTTTCCATGTGTTTAAAGCGGCTGATAAACTTTTTGTTAGTACGTTCCAAAGCAGATTCTGGGTCTATACCGGTCAGTCGGGCAAAATTGACCATAGAAAAAAGCAAATCACCAAACTCATTTTCCATAGCTTGCAATTGCATCGCTTGGTATTCAGTCTCAAATTCGGACAACTCCTCTTTAATTTTTTCCCAAACTGGGGCAGCCTCGCGCCAATCAAAACCCACACCAGCCGCTTTTTCTTGAAGCCGCAGTGCCTTTACCACAGCGGGTAATCCTTTGGGAACCCCTTCAAAAACACTTGTTTTTCCTTCTTTGAGCTTGAGCGCTTCCCAATTTTTTTTGACGGCCTCTGCATCATCTGCTTGCACATCTCCATAAATATGTGGATGCCGATAGATCAGTTTTTCTGCCATTTGGTTGGCTACATCGGCAATGTCAAATGCTTTTTTTTCGCTACCAATTTTGGAATAGAAAAAAATGTGAAGCAGTAGATCTCCGAGTTCTTTTTTGATTTCTTCCAGATCCTCTTCCAAAAGGGCATCTGCCAACTCATACAGCTCTTCAATCGTGAGATGTCGCAACGATTGAAAGGTCTGTTTGCGATCCCATGGACATTGTTCTCGCAACTCGTCCATTATGGTCAATAAGCGATCTAATGCTTTGAGTTGGTCGGCGCGTGAATTCATTGGTCTTTGGTCTGTTTTTTGGTTTTCGTGACTGGCAACAAATTATGTGTTTTTAGCAATTGATACCATTGTACCACTTTTTTGATGTGGTTGGGATATACCCGCTCCACGTCATAGTCGGGAAGTATTTCACTAAAATATTGATGTAGTTCTTCTTTAGAAGCTCTTGGGCTGAGGGGTGCATTTCCGTCTTTCTCTATTTTTGCGATTTGCGCAAAAATATCCATTAGGGGCTTTTCTCCGCTATAGGTATAGATTTGGATGTCTCCCAAAACACTTACTTGCTCTGTAGGTTTGGTCGTCACTCTTTTGCCATCGGCCAGACTTAATGCCACGACCCCAGTTCGGGTATTGGAAAGAATGTGATACAATCCAGGGCGACCTGTAATCGCTATAATTTCTTCGTATTTCATTGTTTTTATTTTAATTCGTTAGGAAAACGCATCCTGTAATCTACGTCAATATTGCCTTTGGCGATGTTTTGCAAACGCCCTTTTAAGAGTCTTTTTTTAAATGCTGTAAGATGATCGGTAAACAAAATTCCTTCGATATGATCGTACTCGTGTTGGACTACTCGAGCCGCAAGCCCGTCTAGAGTACGGGTTTGTTCTTCTAGATTTTCATTATAATATCGGATTGTTATTGTTTCTTTTCTCCGAACATCTTCACGAATGTCAGGTATGCTCAAACAGCCTTCATTAAAAACCCAAAAATCGCCCGACTCCGATACCATTATGGGGTTGATAAAAACTTCTTTAAAATCCTTTAAAGCATTTGCTTCTGCAGCATCCAATGACTCATCATCGGCAAAGGGGCTGGCATCAACTACAAACAACCGATAGGGCAACCCAACTTGTGGTGCGGCCAACCCTACTCCGTGAGAGGCATACATGGTTTCCCACATATTGGCAATGAGTTCAGGCAGCTTTGGATCGTTGAGATCAAGGTCTTTTGCTTTTTTCTTCAATACAGCCGCCCCGTAGGCAACAATAGGCATTATCATACTGGTATTTTGATTTTAGATTCTAAAAATGATTGTAAAATAATAGACGCACTTATTTTGTCCAGCAATTGCTTTTCACCTCTTTTCTTTTTTTTAACACCCCCTTCTATCAGTGACTGAAACGCCATTTTGGATGTAAATCGTTCATCTTGCTGATAAATGTCCGCGTCGGGAAATTGCTTTTTGAGGGTGTTGACAAAAACAGTTATGGCCGCTGCCACAGGAGAAGGGGTGCCATCTTTTTGCTTGGGATCACCCACCACAAAAACGGCTACCTCATGGGTTTGGCAATAATTTTCTAAAAAAGAAAAAAGCTTTTCAGTAGCGACGGTTTCCAAAGGACTAGCAATGGTTTGTGTAGGATCGGTCGTAGCAATACCTGTACGTTTTGCACCATAATCAAAAGCCATGATAATCCCCTGTTTCATATGACACAAAGATATCTTTTTTTGTGAGGCGATAAAAGGCGAGCACAAAGAACGAAATGGTTATTTTTGAAAAAAAATCATATGCAACGCCTTATTGAAGCGGCCTGGGAAGACCGCAGCTTATTAGAACAACCCGAAACACAAAATGCGATCCGTCAGGTCATCGAAATGCTTGACAAGGGCAATCTGCGTGTGGCTAGTCCATCCGAAAACGGTTGGCAGGTGCATGAATGGGTCAAAAAGGCGGTAGTATTGTATTTTCCGATTCAAAAGATGGAAACCCTTGAAGCAGGCCCACTGGAATTTCATGATAAGATTCCACTCAAAAAAGGGTACCAGGAGCAAGGGATTCGCGTGGTCCCTCATGCAGTTGCCCGCCACGGAGCCTATATTGCCTCTGGGGTAATCATGATGCCCAGCTATATCAATATTGGCGCCTATGTCGATCAAGGCACTATGGTTGATACCTGGGCGACTGTTGGAAGTTGTGCCCAGATTGGCAAAAACGTTCATCTGAGTGGTGGCGTTGGTATTGGAGGGGTGTTAGAGCCACTTCAAGCAGCACCAGTGATCATTGAAGACGATGCATTTGTGGGTTCACGTTCTATCGTTGTAGAAGGGGTTCGTGTGGGTAAAGAAGCCGTATTAGGTGCCAATGTTGTATTGACAGCATCGACAAAAATAATTGATGTTACCCAAGATGAACCTATTTTTTATAAAGGAGAAGTCCCCCCACGGTCTGTTGTTATTCCAGGAAATTATACCAAAGATTTTCCGGCTGGCAACTACCAAGTCCCTTGCGCCTTAATCATCGGTACACGAAAAGAAAGTACAAATAAAAAAACTTCGCTTAACGATGCCTTACGGACCCACAATGTTGCGGTTTAAGGAGTTATTTTTATTTGCAATATCAAGTTTTGCTATTCGCTTGTAGCGCTGTATGTTTTGAAAAAAGCCCTAGTTGATTGGTTTGTTTGCGAACGCATTTTGTCTCAATCACTCCATTTCGGTGAATCTACGAGGCCTTAGCCATTTTCATTTCAGATTAATTGACCAATTCTTATTGTGCCAATGTATATTTGTACTACTACAAAATGAATAAAGAAGAAATATATATTGAGGCCGAACGCGCTGCAGTTGTTCTAAAAAACGGTGGTACCTTGTTGTTTCCCACCGATACCGTTTGGGGAATAGGTGGAGATGCCTGTAACCCAGAAACCATTAAGAAAGTTTATGCGTTAAAACAGCGCTCAGAGTCCAAGGCCTTAATTTGTCTTATAAAAGACTTAGAAATGCTTCGTCGACACATTGAAAAAATCCCCTCGACGGCCCTACCCTTCCTTGAGGCAAAACGCCCAACCACCGTCATTTTTTCAAATCCAAAGGGACTCCCAGAGGCATTGATTGCCGAAGATCACTCGATTGCTTTTCGAATTCCTGACGATTTATTTTGTCAAAAATTGCTCCACCATTTTGACGGTCCAATCATCGCAACCTCTGCAAACATAAGCCAACACCCTACACCAAAACAATTCGATGAAATAGACCCCGTCATTTTGAAGGGCGTTGACTATATTGTACCTTTGGCAAAAGACCAAATTAAGGCCCACCCGTCTAGAATCATCAAATTTGATCCAAAGGGCAATGCCTTAATTTTACGCGATTGAAAATGATAACGGTAGCCTTCGAAAACCACTTATCGCATCCTGTTTTTGCGCTTCTTAAAGCAACCGCCAATAAAACATCGATTCCCGCCTATGTAGTTGGAGGCTTTGTCCGTGACCGCCTTTTGAATCGTCCTTTCAAGGCAGATATCGATATTGTTTGTGTTGGATCGGGGATCGCTTTTGCCGAAGCACTTTTTCCCCTTCTCAAAGGGGCCAAACCCATAACGGTTTTTAAAACCTACGGCACGGCCATGATCCAGTGGAAAGACCTCACCCTCGAATTTGTTGGCGCTCGAAAAGAATCCTACCAAAAAAACAGTCGCAACCCCATCGTCGAAGTGGGTACGTTGGCCGAAGATCAAAACCGGCGCGATTTTACCGTTAATGCCTTGGCACTATCACTCAATGCCGATGACTACGGTTGCTTGCTCGATCCTTTTGACGGCGTTGCAGATCTCGAAGCCAAAGTACTAAAAACACCCAACGACCCTGATATCACCTACTCGGATGACCCCTTAAGAATGCTGCGTGCTATTCGGTTTGCCTGCCAACTCGATTTTACAATCGAAGCCCATTCACTCCAAGCCATTACGGATAATGCAAAGCGTATAAAAATAATCACCAACGAACGCATCGTTGACGAGCTTCATAAGATTTTGGCTTGTAGGGTTCCATCCGCCGGTTTTTTACTGTTAGAAAAAACCGGCCTGCTTCAGTATATCCTTCCAGAATTGTGTGCCCTTAAAGGGATAGATGAAGTCGAAGGACACCGTCATAAAGACAATTTTTATCACACCTTAGAGGTTGTCGATAATATCTGTGCAAACACCGATGATCTTTGGCTACGTTGGGCAGCATTGCTTCACGATATAGGAAAAGCACCCACCAAAAAATTGATCCCCCCTACCGGCTGGACATTTCATGGACATGAGTTTGTAGGAGCCAAAATGGTTTATAAACTGTTTAAACGACTTCGGATGCCCCTCAATGATAAAATGAAGTATGTCCAAAAACTCGTTCTGATGAGTTCTCGCCCCATAGCATTGGTAGATGATCATGTAACAGACGCCGCGGTCAGGCGTTTGATTTTTGATGCCGGTTCGGTTTTAGAAGATTTATTTACGCTTTGCGAGGCTGATATTACGACCAAAAATCCTAACCGTTATGCGCGATACCATGACAATTTTAAATTGGTTCGTGCCAAAATCGAAGAAGTAGAAGAACGAGATTCCATCAGAAACTTTCAGCCGCCCATCACGGGTGAAATGATCATGGAATATTATAATATCGGCCCCTCCAAACCCATTGGGCAAATCAAAGAGGCGATCAAAGAAGCCATCTTAGAGGGAGAAATTCCAAACGAAAAAATGGCTGCTTGGGAAAAAATGATTGAAGAAGGAAAAAAAATAGGCCTACACCCCCATGAAAAATAAACTTACAACCCTCATTAAATTAAACCTGATTTTGGTTTACTTGGTCATCGCCGCAGGAGCCATCGTCCGCATGACCGGAAGCGGCATGGGCTGCCCAGATTGGCCCAAGTGTTTTGGGTATCTGATACCACCCACCGAAAGAAGTCAACTCGATTGGAAGCCCAATCACGAGTATCACAAAAACGAAGTAATCATCGTCGATGAAACGCTCAGGGTAGCTGTTAAGGACTTTATCAGTGGCACAGCCTTCAATTCGAACCATTGGGAACCCTACACCAAACACGATTATGCGGCTTTTAACCCTACACATACCTGGATCGAATTTATTAACCGCTTGCTTGGTGCATTGGCAGGTCTTGGTACTTTGTTGTTATTTGTTGCTACACTTTTTCAATGGAAAAATAACCCGCTCAATCTATTTATTACAAGCTTAATCTTATTTGGAATGGGGTTTCAAGCTTGGTTGGGCAAAACAGTCGTTGATTCTAATCTCCTGCCACTAAAAATCACACTCCATATGGCTATGGCGTTAGTTATAGTTGCGTTTTTAGTATTCATATTTAATAAAAATCAACCCAAACACACCATAAGGTACCCCAAATCCTTGTCGTGGCTTGCTGGGATTGCACTCGTACTTACATTGATTCAGATTGCCATGGGAACCCAAGTGCGTCAATTTGTAGATGTGCAAATGCATCAATGGGAAGCCATCCCTGGAAAATGGCTGGCCAATGCACCCCTCAAATTTTATGTCCATCGCAGTTTTTCAATTTTAGTTTTGGGCATTCATCTATACATCGCCAACATTTTACAAAAGACAAAGACATGGGGTTTAACATTCAAAGTGATACTTGGGCTTATCCTTGGAAATATTCTTACGGGTATAGCCATGTATTACATAGACTTCCCTTGGGGCTCACAACCTTTGCACCTCGTTTTATCGGCCCTTTTATTTGGGGCACAATTTTATTTTTTATTGCTTTGCTATCCAAGAAAATAAACGAATGATTTTTAGAATCCGTACCATTTTAGACGTCAAGGAAGACGTCTTTAGAGACATCGAAATTGAAGCTTCTGCAACCTTAGAAGAATTGCACGATGCCATTACACAGGCCTTTGGTTTTGCAGGCAACGAAATGGCCTCTTTTTATCAATCCAATGAAGATTGGGAACAGGGCGAAGAAATTCCCTTGGTTGATTTTGACGCATCGGGTTCCCCAATGGGCGATACCCCACTGCAAGAGGTCTTTACTGCAGACTGCCATCATTTGATCTACATCTATGATTTTTTAGCCCTATGGACTTTTTATGTAGAGCTTATGGAAATGGCAGAACCCCTTGCTGGTGCTAGCTACCCCAATCTCATTTTTGCACAGGGCGAGGTGCCAGAAGTTGCTCCAGATAAAAAGTTTGAAGCCGATGAAGATCAAGCGACGCCCGAAGATTTTGACTTTGATGAAGATCAGGACGAGGACGAGGATTATTTCGAATCAGATTATGACGATAGCTATTACTAAAAGAGCTTGTTGAGGCTCACGTTTTCGTAATTGCTTTTGACATAGGCAAAAGCAGCTTGCATGACATCACCCATGTTTTGGCAATGCCTAAATGCTTCATCTTTGGTAAAATTATAGATCTCTTGTTTGAGGTTTTCTAAATTTTCGGGGAGGGTCAATGGAGTCAATTTCATTTGTTTTACCAGTTTGGCCACCCGTCGTTCAAAACTGATCAAACGCTTTGCAACGATAGAGCGCTCTTCAATTTTGTATTGCACAATAGAGTCGTGATTGAGTCGCTTACGGACCAATTCCATTATCGGAAAATTTTCTTTAAAAAATTGAGGGCGATAAACCGATAGTTTTCCTTCAAAAGACTGCTGATCAAAGTCTATCGCACGGATTTTATAAATCACCTGGTCAAAATCATGTGTGGGCACAATTACATAATTGTAAGCACGCATATCGCCCAAAAGACGAATCATACTGCGCTCATTGAACTTCACATACTCTTTGGCAATCTGAGATTGCTCGGCAGCACTACAGTTTTTGAGATGATTTTTAATAAACTCGTCACCAGGTATTCCTGCAATATGCTCTTCGATAAGGGTTTCTGTATTGACAAAAAAATTGAGATTGTACGGAGACAACATGTGTTCAAACTCCAATCCACATACCCGAGATGCATCTGTTTTTTTTACATAGAAATAGGTAAAATTATCGTTGAGTACATTTCGGATTTTTATTCGAAAAGGCTTCGAATTTCCAAACGTACAATAGTCAATAGCATCTACATTGAGGTAGGGCAACGAGGACTCATTACCATCCGAATGAAGCAGGGTATATATTTTTTTAAGGTTATGATCTATATGCTCCCGTTCAGAATCGGTGTAAAATGCACGTACCCAAAGGGTGTCTTCGTCCTTGTCGTTGTACACCACGATAGATCCAGAAAATCGCAATAGGTCAGAATAGCTAATGGGCGAATCCACCCAACGGTTGTAGTATTTGAGATAATCTATCATCCCGTCGGTCAAGGGGAAAAAGGGTTTTTTTTTGGATATTAATTTGTCCATAGCCATAATTAGTTCAAATTTAGTACCTTTTTAACAAGTTTACACTATTGACCTTCGTCTGACAACCCTCAAAACCTATGACCCCCCTTCTTGAACTCCAAAACCTCAGCAAAAACTACGGTAAGATTCGTGCGGTAGATCGGCTTTCAATCAAAATAGAAAAAGGAAATGTGTATGGCCTATTGGGACCCAATGGCAGCGGAAAATCAACCACTTTGGGCATGGTGCTCAATGTTGTCAATCCAAGCAGTGGGAGTTTCCAATGGTTCGGAGGCACCCTCAATGTCCATCAAGCCCTAAAACGCATTGGTGCGATTATCGAACGGCCCAATTTTTACCCCTATATGACGGCCATGCAAAACCTCAAGCTAGTATGCACCATCAAACAATGCCCTTATGAGCAGGTAGAAGAAAAATTAAAACTGGTCGAACTTTGGGATCGTAGGGACAGCAATTTTAGCACCTACTCCTTAGGGATGAAACAACGCCTTGCTATTGCTTCTGCACTTGTCAATGACCCCGAACTGCTGATTTTAGATGAACCCACCAATGGACTCGACCCCAAAGGAATACACCAGATACGGGCTCTGATTACCAAAATTGCCAATCAAGGAACCACTGTTTTGCTGGCCTCGCACCTTTTAGATGAAGTAGAAAAAGTGTGTTCACATGTCATTGTTTTGAAAAACGGGGTCAAATACTATGAAGGGGCCGTTGACGAACTCACGCACAGTCAAGGTTTTTTTGAACTGGCTGCTCCCAATCTCAAACTTTTGGAATCCATTTTGGTGCAGTTGAATCTTTTTGAAACCATAAAATTAAATTCTGACAAAATCACAGCCTATCCAAAAGCAGCTATTGCTCCGGAGGTCCTGAACCAAAAATTGGCCGAAAAAAAAATATACTTAAGCGCCCTAAATTTTAAAAAGAAAACCTTGGAAGAACAATTTTTAGAACTCACCGATAACCCCAACAATACATGATACGCCTACTAAAAATAGAGTGGACCAAACTGTATCACAATAAAATATCACGGATACTGATTGCCTGCTATTTTTTACTCATCACTTTTATCGCTTTTATTGCCGCCATCAAAATTGAAGTTGGACCTATAAAATTTCATCTCGCAGAGCAGGGCATTTTTAACTTTCCTTATATCTGGCACTTCAACACGTTTATCATCGGATACATGAAAGTGTTTTTTGCAATCATCATTGTCTCAATGGCAGCAAGCGAATACAGCTACAAGACATTAAAACAAAACCTGATTGACGGTCTGAGCAAAAAAGAAGTTTTGCTTTCAAAAATATATACCATGCTGGCATTTATAGTAGCCTCAACGCTCTTTACGTTTATGACTTCGTTGGTCTTGGGGTTGATTTTTTCTGACTACACCGAAATCAGCATCATTTTTTCCGATTTGGAATACCTTGTCGCTTATGCGATCAAACTGTTTGGCTTTTTTAGCTTTTGCTTGTTTTTGGGCATTTGGATCAAACGTGCCGCTTTTGCCCTTGGGTTTCTGATCGTTTGGCAAATGGCTGAGGGCATCAGTTATGGCTTGATGAAATGGCAACTCTCGGATTGGATTCCTGGACTTACCGCCGAACACGTATTTCAATTTTTCCCCCTAAATGCGATGAGCAACCTCATCAAAGAACCCTTTACCCGATTGTCGGGCATCCAAAACATTGCCAAACAAGTGGGTGAAACCTTTGATAAAGATTATGGTTTTGATCTAACCAGTTCATTGGTTGTATTGGGCTGGTCATTTGTCTTTTTATGGGCAACCTATCGGTTGTTACAGAAACGTGACTTGTAGTCCTCGGCAATTTGGCTCTAAAAAACCGTACCTTTGCAGCTTTATCCTAAGACATGCAATTTACCATCGTTTCTCCATTTGAACCTACAGGCGATCAACCCGAAGCCATTCGGGATATCGTTACTCAATTTAGGGATGGAGAACCGTATGTAACCCTTCAAGGGGTAACAGGATCCGGTAAAACTTTTACCGTTGCCAATGTAGTTCAGGAACTCCAACGCCCTACCTTAGTATTGGCCCATAACAAAACATTAGCGGCCCAGCTGTACTCAGAATTCAAGCAGTTTTTCCCCAATAATGCCGTTGAATATTTTGTGTCCTACTATGACTACTATCAACCGGAAGCCTATATTCCGGTCACAGGAACTTATATTGAAAAGGACCTGTCGATCAACGAAGAAATAGAGAAATTGCGTCTCAGCACAACCTCTTCCCTCCTTTCGGGACGGCGGGATGTATTGGTGGTCGCCTCAGTTTCGTGTTTGTACGGCATCGGAAATCCCAGTGAATTTCAAAAAAATGTGATCGAATTGCATCGGGATCAAGTCCTATCAAGAACCCAATTGCTGCATCGCTTGGTGCAGAGTTTATATTCGCGTACGACCGGAGCGTTTGATCGAGGAAATTTTAAGGTGCAGGGAGACGTCGTCTCGGTCTATCCCGGGTATGCGGACATTGCCTATAAGATTCATTTTTTTGGCGATGAAATTGAACTCATCGAGGCTTTTGACCCGATCAGTAACGGGATAATCGACCAGTACGATCGCTTGCGTTTGTACCCTGCCAACATTTTTGTAACCTCACCGGACTTGCTACAGCAAGCCATCATTCAGATTCAAGATGATTTGGTAAAACAGGTGGATTATTTTAAAGAAATTGGCAAGCCTTTGGAGGCCAAACGCTTGCAAGAACGCACCGAATTTGACCTTGAAATGATCCGCGAATTGGGTTATTGTTCGGGTATCGAAAACTACTCACGCTATCTCGACGGACGCGCGCCGGGCACGCGCCCCTTTTGCCTACTCGATTATTTTCCTGAGGATTATCTTATGGTTGTAGATGAAAGTCATGTCACCATTTCGCAAGTACATGCTATGTATGGCGGGGATCGCAGTAGAAAAGAAAATCTTGTGGACTATGGTTTCCGCTTACCCGCAGCCATGGACAATCGTCCGCTAAAATTTGAAGAATTTGAAGCGCTTCAGCATCAAGTTTTGTATGTCAGTGCCACTCCTGCAGACTATGAACTTCAAAAAACAGAAGGGATTTTTGTTGAACAAATCATACGTCCTACAGGCTTGTTAGATCCCATTATCGAAGTCCGGCCGAGTTTGAATCAAATTGATGATCTGATCGAAGAAATTCAGCAAAGAGTCGAAAAAGATGAACGCAGTCTGGTCACAACCCTTACCAAAAGGATGGCGGAAGAGTTGACTAAATATTTAACCCGAGTTCAAATTCGATGCCGTTATATACATAGTGATGTCGATACTTTAGAACGGGTTGAAATCATGCAAGACCTTCGAAAAGGATTGTTCGATGTCCTGGTTGGGGTCAACCTGCTGCGAGAAGGATTAGATCTTCCAGAAGTTTCTTTGGTAGCCATTTTGGATGCAGACAAAGAAGGTTTTTTGCGCAGCAACCGATCCTTGACACAAACGGTGGGCCGCGCTGCAAGAAACATCAACGGAAAAGCCATTATGTATGCCGATACCATAACCAAAAGCATGCAAAAAACAATCGATGAAACCAACTACCGCCGCGAAAAACAAACGGCCTACAACCTGGCCAATAACCTCGTTCCCAAGGCTTTAAACAAGTCTTTGGACAATGCTTTGGCTAAAAATTCGGTACAGACCTACGTACAAGAACGTGAAAATCGAAAAGCAGCAGAAGCCGAAAACCGATATAAAACACAAGACGAAATTGAAAAAGAATTGCGTGACTTGCGAAAAGCTATGGAAAAAGCTGCTAAAGAATTAGACTTTATAAAAGCGGCTAAGTATCGGGATGAAATCGAAAAACTAAAAGCCCAAAAAAATTCCTAAAAAAAAGACGCCCATCGGCGTCTTTTTCACAAAACAAATACTTTATATAGAAATAAAAGTATTAATTGATACTGATTTTCTTTTTGGGTTCTGGGAGTGCTTCTTTTCGTTTGGGCAAGGTTACTTGTAGCACCCCAGCACGATATTGTGCATCAATTTTATTGGCATCGATACTGTCTGGGAGGGTAAAAGTTCTTTTGAATGCATCATAGTGAAACTCCCGACGGGTATAGCGAGGGGTCAACGTCTCTTGTGTTTCACTGGACTGCAAGCCAACGCTTAGTACACCATCTTCGACTTCAATTTCGAAATCGTTTTTATCCTTTCCGGGTACCGCAAATTCAAGTTGATAGGCTTTGTCTTCTTCAATTATATTGACGGCGGGCAAGGTACCTCCTTTATGAGGAGCGGCTGGACGCCAACTCGAATTAAACAATTCATCGACTATAGCTGGAAACCATGGGTTTTGTGTTTTAATTAAATTCATTTTTAACATTTTTAAGGTTTATAACTGATAAGCCTATTGCAAATGGGGTACCAAACGATAAACCATGTCATATTGACATTAAAAAGGTGAAAAAATGTGTCTAATTGTCAGTTATGCTAAAACTTCCTGTACTTTTTGGGCCGCTTCTTCAAAGGCGGTTGCCGCCAAAACATTGAGTCCCGAGTTGTCTATTAGCGTTTTGGCAACATCGGCATTGGTTCCTTGAAGGCGAACAATTATTGGCACATTGATGGCGTCCCCTAAGTTTTTGTATGCATCTACAATACCCTGAGCCACACGATCGCAACGAACGATACCTCCAAAAATATTCACCAAAATTGCTTTTACCTTTGGATCTTTAAGAATCAGTCTAAAGGCGGTTTCGACACGCGCAGCATCTGCTGTACCACCGACATCCAAGAAGTTTGCTGGATCACCACCCGATTGTTTGATCAAGTCCATAGTGGCCATTGCCAGCCCGGCACCGTTAACCATACAACCTACATTGCCGTCTAAATCGACATAATTGAGGCCAACGGCTTTGGCCTCTACCTCGACCGGGTTTTCTTCTTTGAGATCACGTAAGGCTTCATAGTCTTTATGACGAAATAGTGCGTTGTCGTCAAGGGTGACTTTGGCATCTACGGCGATGATTTTATCGTCTGAAGTTTTGAGAACTGGATTGATTTCAAAAAGTGAAGCATCCGCACCAACATAAGCGTTGTAAAGTGCAGTGACAAAGCGGGTCATTTCTTTGAAAGCGGCACCGCTTAGACCAAGATTAAAAGCCACTTTTCGGGCTTGAAAAGCCTGAAGTCCCAAACCTGGGTCAATTTCTTCCGTAAAAATAAGATGAGGGGTTTGTTCGGCAACCGTCTCGATATCCATTCCACCTTCTGTAGAATACATAATCATATTTTGACCTGTAGCACGATTGAGCAATACCGACATATAAAATTCTTTGGGCTCTGAAGCACCGGGATAGTAAACATCTTCTGCTACCAAAACCTGATGTACTTTTTTGCCCGCTGCAGAAGTTTGGGGTGTAATCAGTTGCATGCCCAAAATCTGATCGCTGATGGTTTTTACCTCATCGAGGTTTTTGGCAAGTTTTACTCCTCCCCCTTTTCCACGACCTCCAGCATGTATCTGTGCTTTGATCACATGCCAACCAGTTCCTGTGGTTTCGGTAAGTTGTTGCGCTGCGCTAACGGCCTCTTCTGGCGTAGTGGCTACAAGGCCACGTTGAATGCCAACGCCATAGCTGGCTAAAATTTCTTTTCCTTGGTATTCGTGTAAATTCATAGGTCTTGATTTCGCTCCCAAAAATACCATTTATTGAATAAAATCGCGTGCTTTAGGACCAGGAAATATACTTTTATAACATTTTTTGAGCGATTTATTGCATTGTTTTTTGTGCGCCCAACACTTCGTAGAACTTATTACCTTTGGAAAAAAATAATATCTAGTGAAACATTCAGATTTATTGGACGTTGTGCACCACTACGGAGCGCCCGTTTATGTGTATGATGCAGCAAAAATTCGTTCGCAGTACCAACGATTGACTCAAGCTATGGTCGGCATCCCTAAGCTAAAAATCAATTTTGCCATGAAAGCCCTATCCAATATCTCTATACTCAAATTGATGCACCAACTTGGGGCGGGACTCGATACGGTATCTATTCAAGAAGTACAACTCGGACTCAAGGCGGGGTTTGCCCCCGATCAGATCATGTACACACCCAACGGTGTGGCTTTGGACGAAATCGAACGGGTAATGCAACTGGGCGTGGGCATCAACATTGACAACCTGTCAATCTTGGAGCAATTTGGAGCCAAACATCCTAAAACCCCAGTATGCATACGGATCAATCCCCATGTTATGGCTGGGGGAAACAGCAATATCTCTGTCGGGCATATCGATTCTAAATTTGGGATATCCATACATCAAATCCCGCATGTATTGCGAATCGTATCCAACACCGGAATGCACATCAACGGCATCCATATGCATACAGGCAGTGATATTTTGGACATCGGAGTATTTCTACAAGCTTGTGACATTTTGTTTGAGACCGCCAAAAAGTTTGACCGCCTAGAATTCATCGATTTAGGAAGCGGTTTCAAGGTGCCTTACAAGGCGGGAGACATCGAAACAGATATTGAAGATTTGGGCGCACAGCTCAGTGTCAAATTTGAACATTTTTGCCAATCGTATGGCCGCAATCTGGAACTGGCATTTGAGCCGGGGAAGTATTTGGTCAGCCAAGCCGGTTTTTTCGTTACACAAGTCAACGTTATCAAACAAACAACCTCAACCGTTTTTGCACAAATAGACAGTGGTTTCAACCATCTGATCCGCCCCATGCTCTATGGGTCGCATCACGACATTGAAAATCTAAGCAATCCGAATGGTAAAAAGCGATTTTATACCGTAGTAGGTTATATCTGTGAAACCGATACCTTTGGAAGCAACCGACAAATTGCAGCGCTCTCCGAAGGCGATTATTTGGTGTTTAAAAATGCAGGCGCATATTGTTTTACGATGGCCAGCAATTACAATTCACGGTATCGTCCAGCGGAGGTTTTGTTGGACCAAGGCAAACACTATCTTATTCGCAAAAGAGAGACTTTGGATGATCTGCTGCACAATCAGATCGCAGTAAGCCTGCCTGAAGCCTAGACGACGATACACAACAAATTAATTTAGTAAGCAAATGTCAAGTTTTTTTTAAGAAAAACCTTCCATTTGCTTTCCACATCACTACCCGGAACCAATCTGTATCGGGTTTTCACTACAGACTTTTTTATCTTCTGATTTAAGAATCAAGCAGCCCCAAGATTAAATTTCTTGAGGCATTTCGTTTAACCCAAATCTTAACAATTCATGAAAAAAGTCTATGTATCAATGGCGCTTATCTTCTTTTTTTGGGGAGGTCTAAT
>JAFMLE010000024.1:6776-16908 GCA_017852395.1 Flavobacteriaceae bacterium | reverse complement strand
TTTAACATTTAATATAGAACAATTCAAAATGTTGGTCAAGGATCAACTGTTTTATCGCATGATGAGCGGGGAGGTGTATTTTTCAAAAGCCCCTTTGGCGGCAATGATCATTCCATCGTGTTTTTATTTTCCAGACCTAAATAGGTTAGTTGCCTTTTTTTCAGACGCTATTTTGCTTATGGCTTCCTATTTTTTGGAAGGTAGAATTCTAAATTTCACAATTCATTAATGTTCTGTTAACTATAGAATTAATCTGTAGTAATAATTTTGGTTGTCTGATAAAATAAATATTGTTATGAAATAGGGAGGGTATTGCTTCTTTTAAGAACAAGTTCTTGTTTTTGAATTTAATTTTATCAACCACGCAAGACCCTCCTATTTTTAGCATACCCCTTCCGGGTCTTTGTAATCTAACAAACCCAACGCCATCAAAAGATTAGGCATTGCAGAATCCAATCTTATAGAGTCGACTTCATTGAGCGGGTTCTAAATATAGAGCGCCTCCAATATAGCGATAATTTTATCGAAGCACGATAGGGAGGCGTGGTAATGGTTTTTCTACAACTTGATCGAATAACTCAACGAATACGTTCTTCCGATCGTTCTAAGTTTGAAATAGGCCGTGTTTCCACCAAAACCTTCGAATAAACTTTCTCTTTGATCATTCAATAAATTTTGGACCCGAAACACGAGACTTGTGTTATTTTTAAACTGTTTGTCGAGGCTCAGATTCAAGCTATGAAAGGGCATTGTAAACACATCAGGATAGAATCCATCGCCCACCACTTCGAGCGTCTTGCCTTGTACATTGTAGTAAAGGCCACCAAGCAGTTCTATTTCTGAGTTTTTAAATTCTAAACCCGTGTTGATAAGATAAGGCGATTGCCCTTGTAGTTGTCTTGAAGTGCCAAGCGTTTGGCCTTCTCTCAAGCCCAATTTTCGTAGTTGGTACTCATCATTGCTAAACTTTTCATCAGAAATGATATACGACCCATTGAAATTCAAACTCAAGGTATTTGTTTGATCTACTTGACCCAGCAGTTTTTTTCTAAACTCCAATTCGATCCCATAAACTTGTGCATTTTCTAGATTCAACGGTTTGTAGTTGGAGGTAGAGGCAGCCACGAAGCCAATTTCTATAGGGTTTATAAGTTTTTTGTAAAATAGACTTAGCGCAAAAAGTTGTGCGTTGGATCCAAAAGACTCGTATCGAAGGTCAAAGTTGTCTATATAGGTGGGCTTGATTTCGATGTTTCCAATAAAAAACAAATTGGATAGGGGGTCATAAATCTCTGCAATAGAAGCTTCTTTAAAGCTCGGTCTTGCCGTGGTCATGGAGTAAGCAAAGCGGAGATTGACATTTTCTTTGAGGCTATAAATGAAGTTGGCAGAAGGGAAAAAGTTCTGGGCATTCATTATTTGTTTATTGTCATAGATTTGCCCCAATTGACTGTTTTTGCCCGTGTAGAAAACCTTGTAGTTTTCAAATCGCAGACCGATAATGGTTTTCAAATTTGATGTTATATTAAACTCGTTGGAGACATATGCTGCCAGATTGTGTTGTTGGGCACTAAAGATATTGGCATCTTGACGTAGGGTTGTTTGTGGATTGATATAAGTCCCCGACAGATTGTCCGGAGCGATCAAATTTTCTGAGCTAAAGAGCTTGTTGGGATCACCACCATAGTTGGACCAATCAGAGGCCGATGTAAAATTGCTGCTGACCGAGTATTGCGTAATCGAAAAATCACGCGCTTTGTACGAATTCAAAAATCCAAATTTCAATAGGGCATCATCCTTTAAAAACGCAAAACGTTTGGTCAGGTCAACCTTGGCCACCCAATTGCTTTCATCCAAAGTTCTCCATATCCGTTTTGGTTCGGTATTTTCTTGAAAACTAAAAACCCCTTCTTCATCTTGAAAAGTTGTGTTTCTGATGTCTTTATCATGCACTTTGGCTTGCGTAGCAGAAAGCGTCCATTCTATTTTGAGTTTGGGATCTTCCCAATTATGAATCCCCGAAAGAATGCCATTAGAAATGGATCGTTCTCGATACTCGAGGTTGTATTTGTTGAAATCTATAAAATCCGAAAATCGCGTCAACTGTCGAAAACGCCCCGCGGTGCTTTCCCCATTTTGAATGTGCAATGTGTTGAGTTTGAATTTTGCATTTCGAGTTTTATAGGTCATTCCAAGCAGTCCACTTAGGACAATATTTTCTTCTCCGATGGTTCCTGTTTGCAGTCTATTTTCTTCAAATTCTAATTTTGACCGGTCGGGGCTAAAATTGTAAACATTGTCTTGCGTGTTTTCATACAATCGATGATCCTTACGATAGGATAGGGAACCCAAAAACCCAAAAGTATCATCGTTTTTTAGGTTGAATTGATTTCCAAACGATACCCCAAAATTATAATTCATCCCGCTTGTATCGTCTTCAGGGGCCATTTGTGGGTTGAATTGGTTTGAAACCCTGTTGATCAGCGATAAGCCCGAAGGGGTATTGTTGAGTCTCGGATCAAAGGCATTGCCAAGAATGGTATTAAAAATCTTATTTTTTCTTGTGCCATCATCAAAGCCTAAAAAATCGGTTTTGCCCCCTTGATAAGAAAGATAATTGCTGCTAAAATTCATGGCAGGGTTGAACGAAACTCCCATAGAAACCGAAGCCTCTTTTTTGCTCGGAAAATCTTTTGTGATGATATCGACAACGCCACCCGTAAAATCAGCAGGCAAATCGGCCCGGGCCGATTTGATGACCAACACATTTGACAGCATATTGGTCGGAAACAAATCCATCTGAATCGTATTGCGGTCAGGATCTAACCCAGGAATATCCACCCCATTGAGAATCGATTTAGAATACCGGTCTCCTAATCCCCTTACGAAAACATATTTGCCCTCCTGAATCGATACGCCCGGGACACTTTTAACCGCACTTGCAATATTGTTGGCCCCCATTTTTTGAAATGCTTGCGCAGAAATTCCGTCCAACAAACTGGCAGATTTTTTTTGAATTTCCAACACCGAAGTTTCGGTGTTTTGTTTTGTATCTACCGAAATCACCACCTCTTCCAGCCCTTGAGCCGAAGTGTTCATGACAACGTTTACCGAGCTGTATTGGTCGTTGGATACGATGATGTTTGTAATTTCTTTTGTTTCATAACCGATAAACGAAAAAACCAAGGTGAATGTCCCTTCCGTCAATTCTATGCTGTAGTTGCCATCAAAATCTGAAGTGTCTCCTTCACCGGTTTCTTTAACCAAAATATTGGTGAAAGGAAGCGGCTCATTAAACGCACCATCAATGACGGTCCCTTTAATTCCATATTGGCTAAACGCGGTGTTCGCACACAAAAAAAGCATCGAAAGAAGAAATAGGAATTTAGTTTTCATTTAATAATGGGATAAGGTGTTGTTTTTTTTTAAGACTGAAAAAATTAAAATTGTCTAACCCTTTGGGGTTAGACAATTTGTTGGATTAGAAAAAGGTTGGATTATCTAAAATAAAAGGTCCATGAAAAAGTGGTTTCATCAGGAAATCCATTTCCAGCTTGTTTTTCTGAAACGATTTCTGCAAAAGAAGTAGCATCTCTTTCAAAGGTGCTTTCATCGGATCTGTCGTCAAAAATTTGATCCAAAGATTCTACATCGTCACACACTTGTCCGTTGTCATCCATGGGATAGATAATATCAATATTGGTAAAGGTTAAAGCACCTTGCATATAGGTTGTTGCCACGTCAGAGGCATCCAATTCAACATCTTTTCCAGAAGAAAATCCTTGAAAAAGAATGTTTATCAAATCTCCAGTAGCTCCTTTTCTAAAATCGGCCATTTCACCATCAACTCCTTTAGGTTCACAGTTGTCGGTAGCCCCTATAACGGTAGCATTTTTTATTGTAAAACGTCCAGTAAGCGATCCCTCGGGGCCATCTATTTCAAAGCCATGATCCGATGCTGCTGTCAGTATGACCATAGCACCATCTATAGTACCCGAATAGCCCTGGTCGATGTCGATACCGTCATCTCCTTGTCCCCAAACCAATAGGTTAGAAGCATTTACGGTTCCACCAAAAAACTCAATTCCATCGTCGACGTTTCCAATAACTTCAACATTGTCAATAGTTGTTCCAGAACCAACACCACCAAGGGTCAGGCCATTGATTTCGTTGCCTTCTCCAATTTCGGCACCACCGTGTCTGATAGAGAGGTAACGTATAGATCCAGAATTATCATTGGGTTCTGTACCGCCGTACAATCCATTTGTGTCCGAGGTAGGAATACCTTCTATTTGTAATTCGGTTACATCCCCCGAAAACGAAGAAGGTGCTTTTCCTAAAATTAGAAGGCCGCCCCACAATCCTCGAGTATCTACACTCAAAGCTGCGCCGCTGCTAGGATAGGTCCCGCCTACTTCAATATTGTCAGAGATAGAGGTCATAACAATTGGATTTTCTTTGGTGCCATTGGCGATGATTTTTCCACCTCTTGCAATAATTAGTGTTGATGCATCTGCTCCTGTCCCAGAAGTCGCTTTGATGATTGTACCTGCAGGGATGGTCAATGTAGCCCCTTCGGTTACGGATACCCGGCCTTTGAGCAACCAGATTTTTGAGGCATCTAAAGTTTTGTCTGCCGTAATATTTCCTTCCAGCGTAGTGTCTGAATACGGATCTACTTCTACGGTTTGGTTTTCAACGATTGTTTCTGTTTCTTTAAGAATGACGTATTCGATTACAGGATCTTGTTTGGAACAAGAAAAGAGCATCGAAAAAGTTGAAATCGCAACGATTACATTAGAGTTTAATTTTTTCATCTTTTTGTATTTATTCTTTTGATGCAAATTTAGAGCGACCATCAGCCCACTTTTTTAAATCAGCGTTAACCATCAACATTGGTTTTTTAAGATTATATCATCACAATCAGTTCTAGTTTACTT
This sequence comes from Flavobacteriaceae bacterium, assembly GCA_017852395.1. Taxonomy (GTDB): domain Bacteria; phylum Bacteroidota; class Bacteroidia; order Flavobacteriales; family Flavobacteriaceae; genus RFYP01. The sequence goes on along the minus strand of JAFMLE010000024.1, from coordinate 11,968 downwards.
TAAGTTAACACAGCGCGGATTAGAGGTAGGGGATATACTGTTGAAAACACCCTAGTCAAATCGCAAAAACAACACCCTTGGGCGATTGAGTAGGTTTGGATTATCTAATAACGTTAACTTAATTTTGGACTCCCTTTTCTCGAAGGTAGAAAATAGGAAGTGTTGCGGTTATGGTTATTTAGAAAAAATAGTGGCAGTGATATGTCCCCTTATCGTGTGTTATTGGAAATAAAAATTTTATTTTTATAAGACACACCCATGGAAAAAAAGACTAATATTTTAAAAATTCACCCACGAGACAATGTTCTCGTAGCACTACAAAACTTGTCTCGAGGACAAACAGTATCGCATGAAAGCACCTCAGTGGTATTGCAGCAGGATGTCCCGGCAAAGCATAAAATTGCCCTTGAAGATATAGCGGTTGGTGATCCGATTTATATGTATGGGGTGGTTGTAGGAAGTGCCATTCAGAGGATACCCCCAGGGGGGCTGTTGAGCACCGAGAATATTTCACATAAAGTGCAAGCCTATAGTGTCCCACAAAAGGCGGTTTCTCAAGTTTGGTCGCCGCCTCTTTATGAAAAATATGCCTCTAAAACGTTTATGGGGTATCCTAGAGAAGACGGAAAAGTGGGTGTAGAAAACAACTGGCTTGTAATTCCCATGGTTTTTTGCCAAAACAGAAATATTGAGGCCCTAAAAAAAACCATGCTTCACGGCTTGGGTTATGAACTACAAAACCAACCCCATTATGTGTTGGAAAACTTAATCTCTCGCTACAAGGCGGGGGCTACCGAAGAGGAGCTGTTAAAAGAAAAAATTGCAAAATCCTCTGAAGAGGTTGCCCTCAATCCATTGTTTCCAAACGTGGACGGAATTTATTTCTTAACCCATCAAGGCGGCTGCGGAGGAGCCACCTCCGATGCTGTTGCCCTTTGCCATCTCTTGGCGGGCTACATCAATAACCCCAATGTTGCAGGAGCAACGGTCTTGAGTTTGGGTTGCGAGCACGCTCAAATTAGAATTCTAAAGCAAGCCCTTTCTCAAATGGCCCCCGATCTAAAAAAGCCGCTGTACTTTTTGGAGCAACAATCCAGTACTTCCGAAACGGATTTTATCGAAGAGTGCATCAAAAAAACTTTTGTTGGCTTGATAAAAGCCAATACAATTGTTCGCAAACCGGCACCATTGAGCAAATTGACCATAGGGCTAGAATGCGGAGGATCGGATGGTTTTTCGGGGATTTCTGCCAACCCGGTTCTTGGTTTTTTATCCGATGTAGTTATCGGTCAAGGGGGGGCAGCAATCCTTTCCGAATTTCCAGAACTCAACGGAGTAGAGCAAGAACTAATCAATCGATGTGTGAGCCTAGAAGACGCCCAAAAATTTGAAAAACTCATGCATACCTACAATACCAAAGCCACTGCTTTGGGTGCTGGGTTTGATTCCAACCCCTCACCCGGAAACATAAAAGACGGCCTCATAACCGATGCCATAAAATCCGCTGGAGCAGCCAAAAAGGGCGGTAGCTCGCCCGTAGTAGCTGTTTTGGATTATACGGAGCAAGTAGTTCGTCCGGGCTTACATTTGCTATGTACTCCAGGCAATGACGTTGAGTCTACTACCGCTTTGGCAGGTTCTGGTGCCAATTTGATTTTATTTACAACGGGCTTGGGCACACCAACCGGAAATCCTGCCGTACCCGTAGTCAAAGTAGCTTCAAACACCTTGCTTTTTGACAAAATGAACGATCTTATTGATTTTAATGCAGGGACGGTTATAGATGGTACAACTTCTATTGAACAATCTGGAGAAGCTTTGCTGGATTATATTGTAGCGGTCGCCAGCGGAAGTATAGGTGTAAAAGCACGAAAATTAGGACAAAATGACTTTATCCCATGGAAAAGAGGGTTGTCCTTATAAATAATGTAAAACGATGAACGCAAAATTTTCTTTGAAAAACAAGACAGCCATCATTACGGGTGGTGGCAGTGGTATTGGAAAAGCCATCGCAACCACTTTTGCCCAACATGGGGCTTTGGTACAAATTTTAGATTCGGATATAAATTCTGCAAAAGCAACTCAAGAAGAAATTTTGGCGCTGGGATTTTTGGCACAAGTACATCAATGCGATGTAAAAAACACAACACAGGTGCATGAGATTATTCAAAAAATTGGGAAAGACACAACGATAGACATTTTGATTAATAATGCTGGCATTGCCCATGTGGGCACAATTGAGCAATGCGAAGAAGAAGATCTGGATCGCTTGTATGCCGTCAACATAAAAGGGGTGTATAATTGTGCCAGGGCAGTGCTGCCATTCATGAAAAAAAATAAGGGAGGTGTAATAATCAATATGGCATCTATTGCTTCTTCGGTAGGAATTCCAGATCGTTTTGCCTATTCGATGACCAAGGGGGCGGTATTGACCATGACCTATTCTATTGCAAGGGACTATGTTGAGGATCAGATTCGTTGCAATTGTATCGCTCCAGCCCGTGTGCATACCCCATTTGTAGATGGTTTTATCAAGAAAAATTATCCCGGCAATGAGGCGGCAATATTTGCCAAACTTTCAAAAACCCAACCGATTGGTCGTATGGGACAACCTCAAGAAATTGCCGATTTGGCATTGTACCTATGCTCGGACGAAGCCCGTTTTATCACGGGTTCAAATTTTCCCATTGATGGAGGCTATATAACTTTAAACTCAAAATAATACATGAGCCTACTGGGTCAATCATTTTTCACCAAAGAGGTTGATGCATGGGCTGTTGTTGAACAATTAGAAACAGGATAACTTAGAACATATGAAACTCATACGATTTGGAAACTTAAACAATGAAAAACCAGGGGTGCTGTTAACTGATGGTACACGCTTGGATGTCTCTTCTTATGTCTCGGATTATGACGAGGTATTTTTTGCGGATGAAGGCCCCAAAAAATTGGCTTCATGGCTAGCGCAAAACCAACAAAGCTGCCCTGTTGTTGCTTCAGATGTTCGATTGGGGGCTCCGATTTTGAAGCCTTCAAAAATAGTTTGTGTTGGACTCAATTATGCCAAACATGCCGCCGAGAGTGGTATGGAAGTGCCTAAAGAACCGGTGCTGTTTTTCAAGGCAAGTTCAGCGCTGGCTGGGCCTAATGATGCTATAATAATTCCTAAAGGAAGCGAAAAAACCGATTGGGAGGTAGAGTTGGCGATTGTCATCGGAAAAAAAGCATCCTATATTTCCAAAGACGATGCCCTCGATCATATTGCGGGATATGTGCTTCACAATGATGTGAGCGAACGCGCTTTTCAGTTGGAGGGTTCTGGACAATGGGTCAAAGGAAAAAGCTGCGACACCTTTGCGCCACTCGGGCCTTTTATTGCGACCACAGATGAAATAAAAGACCCAAACAATCTACATCTTTGGCTTAAAGTTAATGGGGAAATGATGCAAAACAGCAATACCTCAGATTTTATATTTAACGTTCAAGAAGTGGTAAGTTATATTAGCCAGTACATGACCCTGCTTCCTGGAGATCTAATTTCTACCGGCACCCCTTTTGGAGTAGGTTTGGGATTGAATCCCCCACGATACCTCAAAGCGGGGGACGTTGTTGAGTTGGGGATCGATGGTCTTGGCGTTTCACAACAGCATTGTAAAGCCTACGCATGATAATAGACAGTCATCAACATTTTTGGAACTATGATGCGGTTCGTGACGCATGGATTGATGATCATATGCAGGTTCTAAAACGCGATTTTCTTCCTAAAGATTATGATCCCATACTCCAAGAACATCAAATTGCTGGATGTATTGCTGTACAGGCCGATCAATCGGAAGAAGAAACCCTTTTTTTGTTGGACTGTGCGGCAAAGCACCCCTTCATCAAAGGCGTCGTGGGATGGGTAGATTTATGCGCGTCAAATGTGGCAGAACGCCTTGAGTATTTTGCCCAGAATCCACTTTTTAAGGGGGTTCGGCATATAGTGCAGGCAGAAGACGACGATTATTTATTACGTAAAACGGTTCAGAATGGAATCGCTTGCCTGTCGCAATTTAACTTGACATTTGATTTGTTGATTTATCCCCGACAGTTGCCTGCGGCAATAGCTTTAGTGGCGCAGTTTCCCCAGCAAAAATTTATTTTAAATCACATTGCCAAGCCCCATATATCAGCGCCACTATCCGAAAATTGGACGACCCAAATAAGCTTGCTTGCCCAAAACCTAAATGTTTATTGTAAATTGTCGGGGATGGTAACTGAGACGACAAATTATCAATTTGAAGAAGCCCAATTTCGACCGTATTTAGACGTTGTTTTCCAATGCTTCGGTGCGCAACGCCTTCTCTTTGGCTCTGATTGGCCGGTATGCTTGCTTGCTGCTGATTATCGAGGTGTACTCGAGATTGTCAAGAATTATTTCGAAGAATATCCAAAGGATATAAAAGAACAAATAATGGGCCTCAATGCAATAAAAATTTATAATCTATAACGATGCATCTCGGATTAGAAAATAAGGTAATCATTGTAACAGGCGGGTCCAAAGGCATCGGATCTGGAATCGTAACAACATTGGCACAAGAAGGTGCTTTGCCTATAATAATTGGTCGCGATCAAGCACACATATTGGAGGTCGTAAAAACCTATTCGGATCAAAACCTTCGTGTCGGATATGCCTTTGCAGAGCTTACAGATCCTGATCAATGCGAACAGGCCGTCCATCAAATAAGAAATAAATACGGTGCAATTTATGGATTGGTCAACAACGCAGGCATCAACGACGGTGTCGGATTAGAAAAAGGCACCTATGAGGATTTTATTAAATCCATCAAAAGAAATTTGGCACATTACTATACAATGGCGCAATTGGTGCTCCCCGATTTGAAAAAAAGCAAGGGTGCCATTGTCAACATTGGTTCCAAAACAGCCACTACAGGGCAAGGCAATACCTCAGGTTATGCAGCCGCAAACGGCGGGAGAGATGCGCTCACGAGAGAGTGGGCGGTAGAACTATTGCCCTACTCGATACGTGTCAATAGCGTTATTGTAGCCGAATGTTATACTCCGTTATACGACAAGTGGATCCACACCTTTGATAACCCGGAAGAAAAGCGCAAATCAATTACTAAAAAAATCCCTTTGGAGAAGCGTATGACGACCAAAGAAGAAATTGCAGATATGGTCGTTTTTTTACT
>JAFMLE010000024.1:0-6377 GCA_017852395.1 Flavobacteriaceae bacterium | reverse complement strand
ATGCACCCCAGGGTACCAAATGGGTGCTGATGGAAAAAATTTACGATCTAAACGATCAAGTCTCAAGCCCAACTCCTAAAAGTGATAAAAACGATGCAAAAAAATAAACTAACGGTCGTCTCCAAAGCCAACCTGATCCCCTTTGTTTTGATAACCTCCCTTTTTGCGCTTTGGGGTTTTGCAAATGACATCACCAACCCTTTGGTGGCGGCCTTTGCAACCCTAATGGAAATTTCAAATGCCAAGGCGGCATTGGTTCAATTTGCGTTTTATGGCGGTTATGCAACCATGGCCATTCCTGCAGCCTTATTTGTCCGGAAATACAGCTACAAAAAAGGAATCTTATTTGGGCTGGGATTGTATGCTGTTGGAGCATTATTGTTTTTTCCTGCAGCAAAATATCAAGCCTTTGGCTTCTTTTTGATTTCGTTGTATGTTTTGACCTTTGGTTTGGCCTTTTTAGAAACCACAGCCAATCCATTTATATTGTCCATGGGCGATGAAAAAACAGCGACCCGACGGTTAAACCTCGCACAGGCATTTAATCCCTTTGGATCGCTACTTGGGATGTTTGTAGCCTCCCAATTTATCTTATCCAACCTGCAATCCGATCAACGTGATGCAGCCGGGAACGTACTATATACCACCTTAGAGCTTTCGGAAAAAGCAGCCATCAAAACCCATGACTTGGAGGTAATACGAGATCCCTATGTGATTTTGGGTTTTGTTGTTATTGTCATGTTACTGCTCATCGGTGGGGCAAAAATCCCTGAAAATGAAACCAAGCCAAAAGACCTAAACACCGCACAAAGTTTTAGAAATCTGATTAAGAATAAAAAATACCGCGAAGGGGTTATTGCTCAAATGTTCTATGTAGGCGCACAGATTATGTGCTGGACCTTCATAATTCAATATGCGCACGCATTGGGAATCTCTAAAGCGGCTGCCCAAAATTTTAACATATTGGCCATGGTGATTTTTTTAACCAGTAGGTTTGTAAGTACTTTTTTGATGCAATATGTCAATTCCAAAAAACTCTTAATGCTTTTTGGAATTGGCGGCGCAATGACCCTCAGTATAACCATCTTTAGCCAAGGGATGTTGGGACTCTATGCGTTGGTTGCCACTTCTGGATTTATGTCGCTGATGTTTCCAACCATCTATGGCATTGCCTTAGAAGGTTTGGGAGAAGATGCCTCATTGGGTGCCGCTGGACTTGTCATGGCCATTGTTGGAGGGGCACTGATGCCCCCTTTGCAAGGGCTGATTATAGATATGGGAACGGTAGGAACACTACAAGCAGTAAATGCTTCCTTTGTGTTGCCGCTTATTTGTTTTTGTGTGGTGACGATCTATGGATACCGTAGTCTTCAAATTCATCAAAGTGTATAATTTATGAAAAACGATATTCATTTTATAAACCCTAAGTATCCCTCGGTTCCGGATTTGAGGCGGCGTGCCAAAGCCAAAATTCCAAAATTTGCTTTTGAATATTTGGATGGGGGGTGCAATGATGACGTTAGTCTAAAAAAAAATACCGATCGAATACGTGCGGTCGAACTCAAGCCCAAATATTTGGTAGATTATCAACCGCCTCAACTAAAAACCGAACTTTTTGGACATGTTTATGATGCCCCGTTTGGTATTGCACCGGTGGGCCTGCAAGGATTGATGTGGCCCAACGCTCCAGAAATTCTTGCAAAAGCCGCTGTTGACCACAACATCCCATTTGTATTGAGCACGGTAAGCACCAGCAGCATAGAAAAAGTTTCCAAAATTACTGATGGGCGCGCCTGGTTTCAGTTGTACCATCCCACAGAAATGAAAATCACCAAAGACTTATTGCATCGAGCGGCAGTCGCCGGCTGTCCGGTTTTAGTAATTTTGGCAGATGTTCCTTCTTTTGGCTACCGTCCCCGAGACATCCGAAACGGCTTGTCCATGCCCCCAAAAATGACCTTAAAGAACCTCATAGAAGTTGCCAAAAGGCCCCATTGGGGCTTTAGAACATTGGTTGATGGCACCCCACAATTTGAAACCCTAAAACCTTATATGCCCAAAAATTTGGATTTGAGTCAGTTGGCAAAATTTATGGATGCTACTTTTTCGGGACGCTTGGACGAAGAAAAAATCAAAAAAATAAGAGATCTGTGGAAAGGAAAACTGGTGCTCAAAGGAGCCGAGTCGCTCCATGATATCGAAATTGCCGAACGACTGGGACTTGACGGTGTGATTGTATCAAACCACGGGGGTCGTCAAATCGATATGGGGCAGGCAACAATAGATTCATTAAAATCAATTGTTCCGGTGTATAAAGATAAAATTACCATAATGATGGATAGTGGTATCCGTGGAGGAGCCGATATTGCAAGAGTTTTATCTCAAGGAGCGGATTATACTTTCTTAGGAAGAACTTTTATGTACGGTGTATCTGCGCTTGGAAAAAAAGGCGGAAATCACACCATCGCCATGCTCAAAAAACAACTCAATCAAGTCATGGAACAGTTGAGTTGCCATCAGGTATCCGATTTGCAAAACAAGGTTGTATAACCTAAAACAACGATAAGATTCCCCTTTTTAATTTTAAAATTGATTTTTAAAAAAAACACACATAAGCAGTAGATAATTTCGTTTTTTAAACCTAATTTTCAATACTATTATTAGCATTTAATGACCCTAACCTAAATCGGTTTTATTTGAAAAAGAGTGTGTTATATCTGTTAATCAATCTACATTTTCCGTTATGGATTATAAAAGACAGTAGTTGGTTTTTTTCTTTGACCCTTGATGGGCATCCAATTTTTAAATTTGTCTCCATCGCATTTGCTTTTATCACCTTAGTGATTTCGGGTATCTTGGTTAAAAATTCGGAGCATAAAATGAATTTTTTAGAAAATTTTGTTTTGACAATTTGGTTGGCAGCCAATACTTCATGGATGCTTCACGAACTCTTTGAGATTGATTTTGCCGCTACTTTGGCGATCGGTTTTTTTGGTTTTGGCATTTTATGTATCCCTCTTTATGTAAAGGAGATAATTAAGGATTTTCGAGCGAAAAATAGCTTCAATTCTCCAAAGTAGTCTTCATTAGAAGAAACTGTGTTCGGTTATGGGTCTTGGGAGTGGAAAATTAGTTATTGTAGTCGCTAGGCTTCCTGTACTACAAATTTTTATAAGGCATAACCGACCAAAAAATCCATGCGATTGGAATTGTATAATTGCGATTTTGCAATTCAATATTTGTCTATATTTGAGGACTTATTTTATTGATTGAAAACAAAAAAATTAGAGACCCAATCAAGAAAGTTCTTGGTCGTTTCTAAATGGGGAGATTCCTTAGATCTTGCATATAAGATACAGCAAGAGGGGAATGAGATTCTAATGTATATCCAGGACAAAGCTTCACGAGAAGTGGGGTATGGCTTTGTAAAAAAAACAAATTCTTGGGAAAAATATATTGATTGGGCGGATGTCATCATCTTTGATTATACCGGTTTTGGTGAAATAGCAGATCAGTTAAGGGCCAGAGGCAAGCGGGTATTTGGCGGATCAAAATACACAGATTTGTTAGAACTTGATCGAAACTTTGGTCAAGACGAGCTCAAAAAACACGGGGTCAAAACGATTCCGTCGAAAGAATTTTTTAGCTTCACGGAAGCCATTCAATTCATCAAGAAAAACCCTGACACCTATGTTATCAAGCCTTGCGGAGAAACGCAAGAACTTAAGCAGTTGCTTTTTGTGGGCAATGATGAGGCGGGCGCCGATATCATAAGAATGCTTCAGGCCTACGAAAAAACATGGGGTGATGCTTTTGGTGCATTTCAGATACAGCGCAAAGTAAAAGGGGTGGAGATTGCTTTTTCGGGGTTTTTTAATGGAAAAAAATTTATAAAACCACTTAATGTAAGTTTCGAGCACAAAAAGCTTTTCCCCAATGAACTGGGTGTTTCTACGGGAGAAATGGGAACCAGTATGTTTTGGGCCAAAGACTCGGTGATTTTTGAAAAAACCCTTCAAAAATTAGAAAAAACTTTGGCAGAGCACAATTTTAGGGGACATTTGGACATCAACTCTATTGTCAATGGCAATGGAATTTATCCACTAGAATTTACCTCGCGATTTGGATATCCGCAGGTTTACATTCAGCAAGATGGTCTTTTGGAGCCTATCGGAACAATGATCTATAAAATTGCTTCGGGGATCGACTTTGATCTAAACGTTAAAAAGGGGTTTCAAGTAGGGGCTTATATTGTGGTTCCCCCTTTTCCATTTGAGGATAAAAAAAGCTTTGAATTGTTTTCTAAAGACTCGGTTATCGTTTTTAAAAAGCCGGTCAAAGAAGGGGTGCATCCGATTCAGGTGAAGAAAATCAACGACCAGTGGTTGGTCACTGGAAATACTGGAATTGTGTTGTTGGTTACCGGTACAGGAATAACCATGAGAGAAGCCCAAAAAACAATGTACAATCGCATTTCTAACATCATCATCAACAACAGTTATTATCGCAACGATATCGGCAATCGTTGGTCTGAAGAATCCGATAAATTGTTGTCTTGGGGAATGCTTTAGTTTTTCATTTTATGGAATTCAAAAACATTGCACATCCAGACCACGCTTTTTTTGATTTTCTTCCTCAAGATTGGAAAGACGAATTGTTGCCCCAATGGATCAATTTAAAGGCTACTGCACAAGTTTTTGTGTTAGAAGAACACCTACAGGTGGTCTGTATGGGGATTTTATTTTATAAGGCATTGCCCAATCTATCGCCTTTAGAAAAAATTGTTAGAAAGCAGTTTGAAGATTATTTATACATCGGTTATCTCTATACCCTTCCACAATATCGATCTAGAGGCCTGGCGTCAAAATGGTTGGAAGCAGTAAAGCAGTATGCCCCCCAAAAAAACTTTTGGTTAACGGTTGAAGACCCTAATTTGGTTCCTTTTTATACCCAAAATGGGTTTGTCCCTTTGGCAAGCCCCAACCTTAGCGGCATTGAGACCCAAGAAATTATTCTCTACTCCAATTGCTTTTGAGAAGGGCTTGTATGGCTTTACGTGCTAGATCTTTTGGATAAACATGCTTTTTTGTTTAAGAATCTTATATTGTTTAGTTGAAGACAAAAAACCGCTACACTACAACGGTTTTATCATTATAAGTTGCTCTCCCTATTATTCAAAGTTGCAGCACCACTAAATCTTTTAGTGAATTAGGTTAGAACTGAATATTAAAGCGGTCTAATTATCATTTAGTAAAAGTGATACTTCATCATAAGCTTCTTGGGATAAGACTTCAGTCCATTCAGTTTCACCCTTATAAATAGCTAAATAAGTTACGTCTTGATGTTTTGAGGAGGAGTGCCAGTGCTCTGTATTGGCAGTACATTTTAAAACATCACCTTCCTTGATCACAATGGGTTGTTTCCCTTTTTCTTGGTAATAACCTTTTCCGGAAACAACAATTAAAACCTGACGATCTGTATGCTTGTGCCAATTCAATGTTGAATTTGCCTTGAAAGTTGCCTTAGTAATATTGTAGGATAACAATTCATCTGATCGAATCAGTGGATTCAACCACGCTTCACCTAAATAATTGGTGTTTGGTGCTTTGAATCCCTCTGCAAGGTATGATGACACTTCGTATTGATTGGTTTGTGCTTGAATGCTTAGAGATAAAAAAGTAATGAGTAATATGAGGAGGTTTTTCATTGTTCAGGTTTTAATAAATGTAAAAAAACCGCTACACTATAACAGTATAATGGTTTTATTGTTTTTTGTCAACACGCCTGCTTGCTCCTTTGCTAAAAATGTCCACTGGATATTTTCTTTACCCTCGGCCGTCTCTATTTTTAAATATTGCAGGACAAATAAGTCTATTTGTGACTTAAGTTTTACTTGCCATTCTGAATAGGTTCAGTGTTGGGCATTAGTTTATTAAGGATGAAATAGACTGGGCAGAACTTCGTCATTGGACTTATTAGTTGAAGTCCACCAACAGCCACTGCAATCCATACAAAATTCAAGTTGGTAGTGTATAGTGTTAAACCTGCACTAATTAAATATAACACTCCCACGATAGCATCATGTGCTCTTACTTTAGAAACATTTTTTTCCATATCGATTTATTTAATTGGTTGTAGTAATATAACTATTTTAAATTAAAAACTGCTACACTATAACACTATAACGGCTTCATTTTTAACTAGCTTTTGAGAAAATATAAATAATTATTGAGGGTTTCCCAAAATTTCTATCAGCTCCCAAATAATTGTATCGAAATCCATTAGGGTCATAGATTACTCAATTAAAAATTAACAGAAGTTCGTTTAATGTTTTTGAATTTCAGATAGGTTTTTTTGCTTTTTCTTTTCTCTTAGTT
>JAFMLE010000023.1 GCA_017852395.1 Flavobacteriaceae bacterium | reverse complement strand
AAATCGATCGGGAGCCCTAAAAATCCGGCAAGAGACGATTTCAACAAGATTATCCGTACTTTTGGTACATGAATCCAGAAACGCCCAGACAAAAAAAAATTGCCGCGGTACTCCAACAAGAATTAGCAGAAATGCTGCAAGGCGCAATCCGCGCTGAGGGAGTGGCCAACTTGTTGATCTCGATTACCAAAGTATCGGTAACGAGTGACTTGAGTTTGGCCAAGGTGTATCTGAGTATTTTTCCTTCAAAAAATACGGTTGGGCACTTGGACGCCCTACGTCAAAACAGCGGCCAAATACGGCACGACCTCAGTCAGAAACTGCGCCACCAGCTACGCCGTATCCCCGAACTAACTTTTTATATCGACGACTCGCTCGACTATATCGAGCAAATCGATCGCGCACTTGGCGGATCTGACAATCCCATCAAAACCACCAAAGCGCCCAATAACCCCTAAGCCATGTCGGTCAGTTTACGCATTGCTTTACGTTATTTTTTTTCCTATAGCAAACAGACGGTTATCAATAGAATCAACGCCATTGCGCTACTGGTTGTAGTGGTTGCCGCCGCTGCACTAATGATTGTGCTCAGTGCCTTTGCCGGCCTCAAAGATTTTGGCCTCGCGTTTACCCAATCACTCAACCCCACGTATAGGGTGATCCCTGCTGAGGGAAAAACACTTCAGATAGACTCGATCGTCTTGGGTCAAATTGGCCAAATTAAGGGTGTTTCTAAAGTGGTGCCTGTCGTTGAAGAAAAAATTTTCATGTCTTTTGAAGAAAAAAACCAAGTAGGCTATCTCAAAGGCGTAGGTCCAGACTACACTAACGTTGTCCCTGCCGACAGCCTGATTGTTGTTGGCCAATGGCCCGTTTTTGAACAGGCAAAAGCTGTAGTCGGATATGGAACTGCTGTTGTATTGGGGCTGGGAGTGTTTGATTTTGATGCTGCCCTCCAGCTAACGTTTCCAAAACAAGAAAAACAGGGGCTTTTCAAAAGCCCGTCGATGCAAACAGCATCAGTATATGTTGTGGGACTTTATCAAGTCAGTGAGGACCTGGACAATAAATATGTTTTTACAGACCTTCAATTTGCACACGATTTTCTCGGTCTTCATAAAAATCAATACACCGCTCTAGAAATTGCAAGCGACCAAACCAGCCTAAGAGTAACATTAGAAGAAAAGATTGAGGCGCTTCTCGAACAGCCGGTGGTTGTAGAAGATCAGCAAACAATGAACGCTGCTTTTTATAAAATGCTAAACACCGAAAACCTCGCTGTCTATCTTATTTTCACGCTCGTTATGATTGTCGCTTTGTTTAATGTAATTGGGGCGCTCATTATGATGCGTCTGGACAAAAGACCACAGGCGCGGGTTTTGCTTGCTATGGGGTTGCTTCCTCAGCAATTACAAAAAATCTTTTTTATCCTGGGGGGCTTATTGTCGGGCATTGGTGGTGTTCTAGGAATCTTTGTGGCCGTATTGCTTATTTTGATACAGCAAAACGCTCCTTTTCTTTATGTCCCTGGCACACGGCTGCCCTATCCGGTCATGTTACAGCTTCAAGACATCGCGCTTGTGCTGCTAACCGTTGTTGTTTTTGGGGGTGCGGCCTCTTGGTGGGCTACTCAAGATGTTGCCAAATCAGCACGTGAAATCTATACAAAAGAATAATCCGCAAACTGTGCTTCAACCTGATCAAAGGTGGCAAAAACAGTCAAGGCATCGTCAGCAGTTACCATCTGCGAGCGGTAGGGTTTAAAGTTGGGAATTCCTTTAAAATAGTTGGTATAATGGCGTCGGGTTTCTAACACGCCAAGGACTTCCCCCTTCCAGTCAATGGCCATCTGCAAATGTTGGCGTGCTGCTTGCACCCGGTCTTTTAGGGAAGGCGGCGTGGCGTGCGTTCCGGTTTTTAAGTAGGTTTTGACCGCGTTGAAAAACCAAGGATTTCCAATGCTAGCACGGCCGATCATCGCGCCATCAAGGCCATAATTATCACGCATGTCTTTGGCGCTTTCAGGGGTGTTTACATCGCCATTTCCAAAAACAGGAATGTGCATCCGCGAATTGTTTTTTACAGCCGCAATGGGCTTCCAGTCGGCGTCTCCTTTATACATCTGAGCTCGTGTACGGCCATGAATGCTAATGGCTGCAATTCCAACATCTTGCAGGCGTTCGGCGACTTCAACAATCTTTATTGAGTCATGATCCCAGCCCAGCCGGGTTTTGACCGTAATCGGCAAATGGGTTCTTTTGACCATTTCTTCTGTTAGCTTGACCATCAATGGGATGTCCTTAAGAATGCCTGCGCCTGCGCCTTTACAGACAACTTTTTTTACCGGGCAGCCAAAGTTTATGTCGATGATGTCGGGCTTAGATTTTTCTACGATTTCGACCGCTTGAAGCATGCTGTCGAGGTTGGCACCAAAAATTTGAATTCCTACAGGGCGCTCTTTTTCATAAATATCTAGTTTTTGAACGCTCTTAGCGGCATCTCTTATCAGTCCTTCGCTCGATATAAATTCTGTATATACCACATCCGCTCCGTGGGTTTTGCACAGGGCACGAAATGGGGGGTCGCTAACGTCCTCCATGGGTGCGAGCAATAAGGGAAAATCTTCTAACTCTATTGATCCAATACGCGGCATAATCCAAAAGATTCTTACAAAGGTACTAAGATTTATTTGGTGAAGACCGGCCTAGTGTAGAGTGATTTTTTTAGCCAAAAAAAATCACCACTTCTCCCAAAGTGGTATCTTTGTCGCTTATGAAGGATGGCGCACCCCTAGGGCAGATTCGGAATTTTTGTATCATCGCCCATATAGATCATGGCAAAAGCACATTGGCCGACCGTTTGTTGGACTTTACAGGTACTGTAACCGAGCGTGAAAAACAAGATCAATTGTTGGACAATATGGATTTGGAACGCGAACGCGGTATCACCATCAAGTCGCATGCCATTCAAATGAACTACGTCCATGATGGCGTCCCATATACCCTCAACCTGATTGACACGCCCGGGCATGTTGATTTTTCGTATGAAGTGTCTCGGTCTATTGCGGCTTGTGAAGGCGCCTTGCTTATCGTTGATGCCGCGCAAAGCATCCAGGCACAAACCATTTCTAACCTCTACTTGGCTTTAGAAAACGACCTGGAGATCATCCCGGTGCTCAACAAAATTGACCTTCCTTCTGCCAACCCCGAGGAAGTAACCGATGATATTGTAGATTTGTTAGGGTGTGCTCCCGAAGATGTTATCCCTGCTTCGGCAAAAACAGGTTTGGGGATCGCCGAAATTCTGGCGGCCATAGTTCATAAAATTCCTCCTCCAAAAGGGGATGTCAATGCGCCGCTTCAAGCGTTGATTTTTGATTCAGTTTATAATCCTTTTAGAGGAGTAGAAACTTATTTTAGGGTGATCAATGGTTCGCTTCAAAAAGGAGATAAAATCAAATTTTTGGCCACCAAAAAAACCTATTATGCCGATGAGGTCGGTGTGCTCAAACTCAAGCAAGAGCCCCGTCAAAAAATTGGAACGGGTGATGTTGGTTATCTAATTACTGGCATAAAAGAAGCTCGTGAAGTTAAAGTTGGAGATACCATAACCTTAGCCGAGCGTCCAACGACCGAAGCCATTTCTGGCTTTGAGGAAGTGAAGCCCATGGTCTTTGCAGGAATTTATCCGGTAGACACCGAGGATTATGAAGAGTTGCGCGCCAGTATGGATAAGCTACAGCTCAACGATGCGTCTTTGGTTTTTCAACCCGAAAGTTCTGCAGCTCTAGGCTTTGGTTTTCGTTGTGGCTTTTTGGGAATGTTGCACCTAGAGATTATCCAAGAACGCCTCGAAAGGGAGTTTGATATGACTGTGATCACTACTGTTCCCAACGTTTCATATCATGCTTACACCAAAAAAAATCCAGATGAAATTGTAGCCGTAAACAACCCCTCTGACTTGCCCGACCCTTCTTTTTTGGACCGCGTAGAAGAACCGTTTATTAAGGCCGCTATCATAACAAAGGCCGATTTCATTGGCAATGTAATGACCCTTTGTATCGAAAAACGAGGTGAAATAAAAAATCAAACCTATCTAACCCCAGAACGGGTAGAGTTGACCTTTGATATGCCGCTTTCAGAAATCGTTTTTGATTTTTATGATCGATTAAAAACCGTTTCAAAAGGATATGCCTCTTTCGACTATTCTCCAATCGGGATGCGACCCTCAAAACTAGTTAAGGTAGATATCCTGCTTAATGGAAATCAAGTTGATGCACTTTCTGCGTTGGTGCATGCGGACAATGCGTATGGTATTGGGAAAAAAATGTGCGAAAAACTTCGACAACTCATCCCGCGCCAACAATTTGACATTCCCATTCAGGCAGCCATCGGCGCAAAAATCATTTCGCGTGAAACCATCAAAGCACTCCGAAAGGATGTAACCGCAAAATGCTACGGTGGAGACATCACCCGAAAAAGAAAACTTCTCGAAAAACAAAAAAAGGGTAAAAAACGAATGCGCCAAGTTGGTAATGTAGAGATTCCTCAGCAAGCATTTATGGCGGTCCTCAAACTTAACGACTAAGCCGCAGATTTTGCTCTTTGGCGCGGCGCTCTCTTCGCATTTTTTATTTTTTCATTAGGGTAATGCCTTTCTGAAACGTTTTTACCGTAACCAAATCTTTCACCCATGACCTACAAATGGCTTTTGCCCGTTTGTTCAGCGCTTCTTTTTGTTTCATGTCAAAAAGAAGCCGCAGACAACAATACCTTTGCACATTTATTTTCCTTAAAAAAAATCGTTGAAGCTGAAGAAGGCGACCCTTTGGTGGTGGCGCTCAAACTCGATCGGGTTTTGGACAACGACCTCCAGTTGGCGGTTGAACTGTCGGATCAGGTTCGTTTTCCTATGAATAAAAACGACATCGCCACGGACTTTGACTTTAGCTATGATGGTGGAAAACGCTGGTATCGGTCACTAAGCCCAAAACGTTTGATAATCCCTTCGGGCCAAGATGAAGTGCTTTTGAGGTATGAAACCTATGACGATTTGGATCCCGAATTGTGGTCTGAGCAACGTAAGCTGCGCCTCATAAAAAGCCATGAAAGCTCGGGCATTACGCTGTTAAGCGATTCGTTAGAGATACAGCTCTACATAACGGACAATGAAAGCGTTTTTAGATCAGGGCCCGGAAGCATGCGTTTGCAGCGATCCGGCGCGGGCTTTAAAATTGTTTCACTCTCAAGTGCAAAAATCACCCCTGCTTTCAAGCCGATTGTCGACGGGGGTTATCTGCGTCTTGTTGGCCGAACAGGAGTGCCTATAAATACTTTTTTGGACACCAACAACAAGCCAAAAATCTCGTTTTTTATGAAAAAACAAATTGGGTTGGCGCGCTTAGAAGCGCTCCCGAACACCAATCTAAAAACTGGACGATCGCAATAAATCCGCTCCACGAAAACATGATAGACAAAAGCAGTCTTCTCCTATATAACGACGCAAAGATGGCCTATGTTAGCACCCATTTGGCTGCGCATATGCTGTGCCTTTCTGAAGCAAGCACGGCCGAACTTCACCCACAGGACAATCCAAAAAAATGGGTGGCTGAGTTTTATAAAACATTTTATGATCCTGACAGTAAACGTCCGGTTGTTGAGCCGGAGTTTGTTTCTGTTTTTGCTCAAAAAGGATTTTATGAGGACCTCGCAGAAACGCTTGCTTTCTACGTCGTTTATCGCAGTCAGCTTTCGGCCTTGCCTCAGGGCAGCAGTACGGCGCTTCAAAAACTTCATTATGTCTCTCTAAACGCCAATGTACAGGCTTTTGCACAGCATTTTGCAAAACTTCGTCCTTCAACAACCACTACTCCTGCTGATTTAACTTCCTCGAGCAGCACCTACCCAAACCAATTTGTCTCACCTATAGGAGGTGCTAACAACACCTACATCGATTGTTTTGACGCCGGAAATCAATTGTTGGTAGAATAAATTTTGGGCCTCAAACCCTTTGTTACACCTGAGGTTCGTAACTTAACTGTTCTTAAACGCTCTTGTTGAAAGCCCTGACTGTTCATGTTGTGCCCAATGTAAAAATTCAGAAAGTACTCGCTCAAGAGTCTGTTCTAAAAATATGGGTCAACGCTCCTGCGCACCATGGCAAAGCCAACCGCGCCGTTATTGAACTGTTGGCCAAACATTTAAACGTAAAGAAACGGCGGCTTCGATTATTGCGTGGGGAAAAGTCGCATATCAAAAGCTTTGTCTTGTTGCCCGAACGCCTTTAAAATCCCCGTGAGTTCCTTATATTTAGGCTTAAAACAAGACTATTCATGACCCAACCGCATTTTAAAACCTTATTGATTGGTTTTGCCTTTTCACCCAACTTAAAGGCAAATGTTTATGAGGCCATGCGACTGGCATGTTTTTTTAAAGCGCGTCTATTGTTTTTGCATGTTGGAGAAAAAACACCCCAAAAAGAAAAGGCTTTTTCGGCCTTGTTAGCACAGTGTCCAGACCGCCCGCAAAGCATTTCGATCTTTTGGGAGTCGGGGGCTCCGGTGACTGTATTGCTCAACGCTTGCAAAACCCACAAGGTAGATCTTTTGTTGCTTGGTGCTTTAAAAAGAGAAAATGTTTTGAAATACTATTTGGGGTCAATCGCTAGAAAACTTACTCAAAATGCTTCTTGCTCTGTCCTTTTGATGCTTCATCCATCGGTAGAACGGGTTCCTTGTGAGCACATTGTTGTCAATGGTCTCGAAAATAGTGAAACTATCAATACTATTGAAAAAGGTTTTTATGTTGCCCATGAACTTGCTGCTAAGAAAATAACCCTTGTTGAAGAAATCAAAGATTCAGATGTGGCTGTTACTGTAAGCGATGACCGCAGTCTAAGACGCGCAACCCTAAAAAAACAAAAGCTTCAGCGTAAAGAACAACTTCGCGTGTCAGATATTGTCGCGCGTCTGCCTGATGATCTCAAAGACGGCGTACAATGGCAAACACAAAGTATTTTTGGAAAACAAGGCTATTCGATTTCCCACTATGCACGATTGGTCCGTGCCGATTTGTTGATCACCAACAATCCGATCAAAAAAGGACTTTTTAGCCGATTATTTTCTAATGATTTGGGACACGTGCTTATGGAATTGCCCACCAATGTATTAATCGTAAACCAAACATCTTATGCCTAAACAAAATGCAACAAAGGTGTTTTTTGCCACCTTGCCAAAAAATATTTTTTCGGGTTTTGTGGTCTCTTTAATTGCATTGCCTTTAGGGTTGGGGCTTGCAATTGCTTCTGAGGCACCGCCTATTGCAGGAATCATTGCGGCCATTGCCGGAGGGGTGATTGTTTCGCTTTTTGGGGGGTCGCATCTTACCATTGCTGGACCTGGCAATGGGCTTGTGATTGTTTTGTTTGGTGCCATAACGACTTTGGCAGGAGGGGATTATTATCAAGGGTATCTTTTTACATTAGCGGCCATTATCATTTCTGGCGTGTTGCTCTTCTTGTTTGGAGTATTACGATTGGGGGGGCTGAGTGAGTTTTTTCCGGCATCGGCACTTCAGGGAATGTTGGCAGCCATTGGATTAGGAATTTTGGCCAAGCAGTTCCATGTTATGTTGGGGTTTGTCGATGTAAAAGGAAGTACACTGATGCAGCTTTTGGCGTTTCCGAGCAGTATATTAAGACTGTTTTCAAGTGTTCCTGATGGCACGTTGTGGGCTTGTGCTGTGGGCGTTTTGAGCCTCGTTTTTCTGTTTTTATACGCCCGGATTCGCAACCCGCTTTTTCACTTAATCCCCGCTCCTATGTGGGTGGTCATCGGTGCGATTAGTTTGAGTTATTATTTTGAATATGTCGCAAAAGCACCCTATCCGATTGCCAACGAATTATTGATTCAGCTTCCTGACTCGCTGGTTACAAACCTGCCCAGGCCTGATTTTGGATTGCTTTTGACAAAAGAATTTATCACTGTTGTATTATCAATTACCTTAATCGCAAGCATTGAGTCGCTTTTGAGTATAAAAGCGGTTGATAAACTTGACGCCGAAAAAAGGCGTTCTAATGTAAACAAGGATTTGCGCGCACTGGGACTTGCAACCGTTGTTAGTGGGTTCTTGGGTGGGCTCAATGTGGTTACGGTTATTGCGCGAAGTTCTGTAAATGCCAATAACGGCGGCACCAACCGTTCTGCAAACTTTTTTCATGCCTTTTTCTTGGTGCTCTTTGTCGTGCTCTTTGCGCCGCAAATTCAACGCATTCCGCTTCCCGCTTTGGCGGCAATACTGGTTTATACCGGATACCGACTGGCAGCCCCCGAAAACCTATTGCGAATTTCTAAAATTGGTTTTGAACAAGCCCTCATATTTATGGTTACGCTAGTGGTTACGTTGATCAGCAGTCTAATCACAGGAATCGCAATGGGTATCTTGACCACTTTTTTGGTGCATCTTGTGCTAAACAAAAGCATTGTTTTGTTTAGCAGAAACTGGCTCAAGCCCAATGTTTTAATGTTTCAAGAGCCCGAAACACAAAACTATTATGTAAGCGTGAAGAACTTTAGTAGTTTTTTAAACTTCTTTAAGCTTAAAGCCAAGCTCGATCAAATTCCGGAAACCGAACATGCAATTGTTGATTTTTCGCTTTGTGATTTTGTAGACCACACGGTCATGGAAGGACTCAACGACTACCGGCGTAGTTTTGCTCGTAAAGGGGGTGAATTGGAGATTATCGGACTGGACATCCATTCATCAGCAACCCAACATCCTTTTGCGCTTCGAAAGATCGAACCTACAAAAGGTTTTGCTACGCTAAATTTTACCAAACGTCAATCGAACATCCAAAAACTCGCCACCGATCTGGATTGGGAATACCACCCCGAGCCCTACGAACTTATGGGGCCTAACCCTGAGAATTTTTTGTTTTTTCAAACCAAACAACTCAACTACCGTTCCAATTTGTTGCTAAGTCAAGCCGATGAAATCTGGTTCTACGACCTGTCGTTTAGCGAAGGATTGTTTATTACCAAAGAAGATCTAACCGCCTCTTTTTTCTTTTTCAAAACAGATAAACCCGTACCCGTATTTGTCTTAGATCGCGAAAATTTTGTGACTTCGATCTACCATCTGGCGGGCTTACATGATATCAACTTCGAGGAGTTTCCTGATTTTTCAAAACGCTTTTACCTCAACGGAACGGACGAAAAGGCCATTCGGGAATTTTTCTCACCCGAACTGGTTTTCTTCTTCGAAAGCCATCCCTTCTATCATATCGAGTCCAATGGCACCCACCTGATGATCAAGGGCAAAGACCGTACCGCCAGCATTCAAGAAATAAAGCGTATGCTTGCTTTCACTCAAGAACTAAGAAGTCTCTTATTGAAAACAGCCAAGCGCTAATCGTTTTTTGTAACTTGTCTTTGTCATGAAACTTTTTGCTGTAGAGACCGGAAATTTTAAACTCGATGGAGGCGCCATGTTTGGTGTGGTACCCAAATTGCTTTGGGAGCGCACCAATCCTGCAGATGCCAAAAATCGTATCGATATGTCAGCGCGTGCCTTGTTGATCGAAGACGGCCAGCGATTGATTCTTATTGATACCGGCTTGGGCAACAAACAAGACGAAAAGTTTTTTGGTCATTATGATTTATGGGGGGGCCATAGTTTAGAAAAGTCTTTAAAAAACCTCGGCTATCATGTCGATGAGATAACGGATGTGTTTCTGACGCATTTGCACTTTGATCATGTTGGTGGTGCAATCAGAAGGGCCAAAAATGGGCTTTTGGTGCCGACCTTCAAAAACGCACACTACTGGTCTCATCAAGCACACTGGCGCTGGGCAACACAGCCCAATGCTAGAGAAAAGGCGTCATTTTTGCCCGAAAATATCTTGCCCATCGAACAAAGTGGACAACTAAAGTTGCTCACCGAAAAGGACGCAATTATTGAGGTCAGCCCCTTAGGTTTTGATGCTGTGCTGGTTGATGGACATACCGAAAAACAAATGCTCCCTTTGATTTCTTATAAAGGCCAAAAAATTTTGTTTGCCGCCGATCTTATTCCTACCGCAGGGCATTTGCCAATTCCCTACGTAATGGGGTATGACACCCGCCCACTTTTGACCTTAGAAGAAAAAACACGAATCCTTCAAAAAGCCGTTCAAGAGTCATGGTTGCTTTTTTTGGAACACGACCCGCATCATGAATTGCTCGGTCTAAAGGAAACCGAAAAAGGGGTGCGTATGGATTTTTATAATACATTAGCGAAGCACTTTTAAACGCTCAAAAAAACCCTATGCTTAAAAAATTAAGCCTGCTCGTTTATCTGCTATTAGCCGCCAGTTGTGCTAGCATAAAATTTTCTGGCACACCACTTACCGCTTCTATTGGGTCGATGAAAAAAACGCCCTTAAGCCCGGAACAGGAAAAAACCTGGAGCCTGTTAGATTTTCAAAAAGACAGCATTCCGGGAATGAGTATTGCCCGTGCTTATAACGAGTTGATTCAAGAAAAAAAAGGCCGTACCGTTGTGGTGGCAATAATTGATTCTGGCGTGGACATCATGCATCCTGAATTGCGTGATTGGATCTGGGAAAATTCGGATGAAATACCAAACAATGGAATTGATGACGACCAAAACGGCTATATAGATGATGTGCATGGGTGGAATTTTTTGGGTGATGCCATTCGGGAAAATTTAGAATACGTGCGTCTTCAAAAAAAAGAGCTCCCCGGCTCTGAGGCGTATAAAGCCTATGAAAAAAAGCGAAACGAAAGCCTAGAAAAAAGCGCAAGCAATCTTGGCCTAGCCGCTTTTTTATTAGAAAATATTCCTAAAGCAAAAGACACAATCGCTAAGGTGTTGGGGACCCAGGATTTTACGCTTAAACAAGCGCGTGCCCACTACCCAAAATCTTTTGGATTTACCAAGGCATTATCCTTGCTCGAAACCGTCGAACAGCAAAAAATCGACATCGAGGTCTTGGAGCGGTTTCGACACCAAGAAGAATCGGCGATTGTAGCACATCACAATATTGATTTTGACGGACGGGCAATCGTTGGTGACAATCCTGATGTTTGGGAAGATTGGCCGTATGGCAACAATCAAGTCACAGGTCCAACTCTTGACGAGGCTGACCACGGAACGCATGTCGCTGGTATTGTCGTTGCCAACATGCTCAAAGAACTAAGTGCTTTTGCTGCGCACAAAAATATTAAGCTCATGGTGTTGCGTGCCGTCCCCGACGGGGATGAGTATGACAAAGACATTGCCCGAGCAATAAGATATGCCGTTGATAATGGTGCACAAATAATCAATACCAGTTTTGGAAAACCATACTCGCCGCACACGGAGTGGGTAGATGCCGCGCTACAACACGCGGACAAAAACGATGTGCTGATTGTCAATGCGGCAGGAAATAGTGGTAGTGATATTGACTTAAAAGAAAACCTCAGCTACCTAAGAGACCATGTTGACAACGACGAGTTTGTCTCCAATGTAGTTTCTGTTGGTGCTGCAACTTGGAACTATGGCTCCGATCAAATTGCTCCTTTTAGCAACTACGGAAAACGAAACGTTGATGTCTTTGCTCCAGGAAATAAAATTTGGTCCTCCACCCCCAACAATGGGGCCACATTTTTTGATGGGACCTCTATGGCTGCCCCAGCAGTTGCTGGCGTTGCTGCAATTTTAAGATCTTTTTATCCCCAATATTCTGCAAAAAAAATTAAACGTCTTTTGATGGATTCTGGAGTCGCAATGTATCCACAACTCGATCTGCCAAATCAAGACACCCAAGTATCCCCCGCTTCAGCAAGCCGAAGTGGTAAAATTGTAAATTTGTATAATGCCTTGTTGATGGCTTCTAAAAAATAAATCTTATGAAAACCTTTTTCTTTCGTTTTTTTACCCTGCTTTTTTTGTTTTTAAGCGCTTCTGTTTTTGCTCAAAGCTATTGGCAACAGCAAGTTGATTATAAAATGGAGGTAGAAATGGATGTGGAAACCTATCAGTACAAGGGATCGCAAATACTGACCTATACCAATAACTCTCCAGAAACCCTTAAGAAGGTTTTTTACCATTTGTACTACAACGCTTTTCAACCAAATAGTGAAATGGCTATACGGTTAAAAACTGGAAAGGATGCAAACGGGCGGTTTAAAGTAGATCTTGATACCCTTTCGCCCGCAAATCAAGGCTATCTAAAAATCTCCAACCTCCATCAAGATGGTGTGCTTTTGCAACCCGAATTGTCGGGGACGATATTAGAGGTGCCTCTAAAACAGCCGTTGGCCCCCGGGAGTAGCACCGTTTTGACATTGGATTTTGATGGGCAAGTGCCTCCTGTGATTCGACGTGCGGGAAAAAATTCTAATGAAGGCGTTGCGCTTTCTATGGCCCAATGGTTTCCAAAGCTTGCAGAATATGATGTCGAAGGGTGGAATACTGCGCCCTACATCGGGCGGGAGTTTCATGGAGTTTGGGGTGATTTTGATGTAAAAATTACGATTGATAAAAAATATACCGTTGCCGCCAGTGGCTATTTGCAGAATCCTGAAAAAATTGGTCATGGCTATGCCGAAAACGCCAAACCAAAAGCCAAAAAAGGAAAACTCACCTGGCATTTTATAGCACCTAAAGTGCATGATTTTACATGGGCGGCTGACCCAGATTATGTGCATGACACCTATCCTGGTCCCAACGATGTAACACTTCATTTTTTCTATAAAAACAAGCCCGAAATTTTGGACAATTGGAAGCGTCTGCAACCAAAAACTGCTGATTTGATGCGCTTTTTTAACAGTACAATCGGTGACTATCCCTATAAACAATATTCGGTAGTTCAAGGTGGAGACGGTGGTATGGAGTATGCCATGCTGACCCTGATCACTGGAGAACGCAAATTTGGTAGCCTTGTAGGTGTAACCGCTCACGAGCTGGCACATTCTTGGTTTCAACATGTATTGGCTACCAACGAAATGAAACATGAGTGGATGGATGAGGGTTTTACCTCTTATATTTCTACCATTGCTGTCAATCAAATTCTGGAGCAAAACCGGCCTTTTCCTTTAGAAGGGTCTTATCGTGGTTATTATAACTTGGCGACATCTGGTTTTGAACAACCCCAACAAACCAACGCCAACCGCTACGAATACAACCGGGCTTATGAAAGTACAGCCTACAGCAAAGGAGCAGTCTTTTTGGCACAACTTGGATATATTATTGGCTCGGATAAATTGGCACTTACACTCAAAGAATATTATAAACAATATCAATTTACGCATCCCCTACCAAATGACTTTAGACGGGTTGCCGAACGGGTTTCGGACATTCAATTGCGTTGGTATCTTACAGACTGGACCCAAACAACCAACACCATAGATTATGGTATAAAAAAGGTTGAAGATCAGGACCAAAAAACCACAATTCATATGGAGCGGATTGGACAAATGCCAATGCCTCTTGACATTTTGGTAAACCTAAAAAATGGAGATCAAAAGATCTATTATATAGCACTACCTGTCATGCGTGGTGATAAAGAAAATCCATATAGTGTAGCTTGGGAAAAGTTAGAAGATTGGCCCTGGGCGATCCCTTATTATCAATTTAGCGTCGATGTTCCAAAATCCGAAATCGAATCTATAATTATCGATCCTAGCGGTTATATGGCGGATATTGATCGAGAGAACAACTATTATGTCAACCAAAACGAATAGTCCCAATACAAAGCCTAAACGTCTTAAAGGAAAAATCCGGATTGGGGTATTATTTGAAAAAGGGAAGCTTTATAAAGCAAACGCTATTGGTCTTTTGGCCCTCCCTACAAGTCAAAGAGACGGCTATTATTTTGGGGTGACTGTTTCTAAAAGAAGGGTTGCAAAAGCGGTAGATCGCAACGCGATAAAAAGACAAATGCGTGCGGTTATACGATTAGAACAAGAGCGATTAAACGATCTTAAAAAAGGGGATTATATGCTGATTTTTTTAGCAAATAAAAAAATTGATACCGCACAGTTACAAAAATCCTATTCTGAATTATTAGCACAACTAAAATTCTAAATACATCGCACAATGAGGTATGCCATCTTCCTGATAATCTTCACCTCTATACTCAAAACCATGACGGCTGTAGAAGTTTTTCAAGTGGGCTTGTGCTGATATTTTTATAGGCTGATTGGGGTGGTATTCTTTACAAACTGCGATGCTTTTTTCCATCAGTTGGTTTCCTATCTGCTTATTTCTGTATTGTGTGTTGACGACGACACGACCAATGGCAATATAATTTTGATAACCAACACCAGGAGGAAGAATACGTGTATAACCAACAAGTTTTTTATTGTGATATCCAAACACATGGAGTGCCTTTTGATCTTTACCGTCCAAATCTTGATAGGGACAGTTTTGTTCTACAACAAAAACGGCAGCACGCAGGTGTAGCATTTCATAAAGCGCTTCTTGTGAAAGCGAATCAAAATCTTTTACAATCCAGCTGAGGTTTAAAGACATGGCATTTTATCAATTCTTTTTTGGTGGCGCCCCCCTTCAAAGTCGGTTTGAAGAAAGGTGTCGACAAACGCAATTGCGTTTTGAATGGATACAAAACGTGCCGGTATGCTTAAAATATTGGCATTGTTATGTTGTCGAGCAAGAGCAACGATTTCTTCGGTCCAACATAAAGCGGCTCGGATGTCTTGATGTTTGTTTGCCGTCATGGCAGCACCATTGCCACTACCACATATAATGATCCCAAAAGGAACAACTGCTTTACTAACATCTTGGGCTACAGGATGAATAAAATCTGGATAGTCAACACTACTTTCATCATTGGTCCCGTGATTGATACAGTCATACCCCTTTTCTTCGAGGTGCTTTATAATTGCTTCTTTATATGTGACGCCAGCGTGATCGTTTCCTATACTGATTTTCATAATTCGTTAATTAGTTGACTTTTTTTGTTAATAATGTGTGATAAGTTTATAAGATCTCTTTAGTTATAAACACCCGTGCTATAAATCGTTCCCAAATAAAAGGTTATTAAAAAACATTGACAATTTATGAGTACGGTATGGTGTGGTTAGTAACACTGAAAAACGTCTTTTTGATTTATTTTTTTTCTACAAAATTTGTTTTAAACAACTGGTTAATAATATCGTTAAATATTGATTATTAATTTATTATGATTTAATAAAGTCTTTATATGTTGTTAATAAAGATACGTACTTTAATTTTAGCTGAAACGCATTAAAAAGTTTTACAGGATATTAACAGACCATCATAATACCAAGAATTTTAAATCAAATAAAATAAGTATTGTAATTAATTGTTCAAAGATGTTGAAAAGAAACAGGGACTTTAAAAAAGCGTAGCTTTGCTGGGAAGTATAATTTTATGTCAAAAAAAAAGAAAACAAACAAACAACTCGAAAACCAAATTCTAAAATACTTTAGAACGCATCCTGAAAAAAAATATACCTATAAAGATTTAGTGCCCATATTAGGAATAAAGGATACCCAAGGAAGAAACGAGTTGATAAAATTTCTAAAAACACTAACCAAAAAAGGCGATTTAAAAGAACAAGGAGCGGGCGTTTTTAGCTTTAAAAAGCAAAACAACCAGTACATTATTGGTACTATAGAACTAACGAGTAATGGAAATGGATACCTAATCCCTGATGATGGAACACCAGATATATTCATTCATAAAAAAAATATAAACCGCGCCTTTGATGGGGATCGTGTAAAGATCTATAAATACCGCAGAAAAGAGAATGGCTCAGAAGAGGGGGAAGTTGTAGAAATAGAATCTAGACATCGTAACGAATTTGTAGGAATCTTTGAGCGTCAAAAAGATTTTGGTTTTGTAGTATGCAATCAATCTAGAATGTATACGGATATCTTTATAAAGAAAGATAACCTAGGAGACTACAAATCCGGAGAAACGGTGGTCGTTGCACTTACAGATTGGCCGTCGCATGCGAGTTCACCCTATGGAAAAATTATAAAATCGCTTGGCAAGCCAGGAGAAACAGATACTGAAATCCACAGCATTCTATATGATTATCAACTCCCGGTAGAATTTCCAAAAGAAATTATAAAAGAAGCCGAAACAATTAATCGTAAAATACAAGCAGACGAAATCAAAAAGAGAAAAGATTTCAGGGACACCCTAACCTTTACCATAGACCCAGCGACAGCCAAGGATTTTGACGATGCCTTATCCTTTAAAAAACTAGAAAATGGGCATTTTGAAATTGGAATTCATATAGCAGATGTATCGTTCTATGTGCAAGAAGGAACCGCAATAGACCATGAAGCTTATGATCGTGGAACATCCGTATATCTTGTTGACCGTGTTGTGCCGATGCTTCCAGAAGTTTTATCAAACGACGTTTGCTCTTTACGTCCTAATGAAGAAAAATATACGTTTTCGGCCGTTTTTGAAATCGATCAAAAAGGACACGTTTATAAGGAGTGGTTTGGAAGAACAATTATCCTTTCAGATCAACGGTTTACGTATGAAGAAGTTCAATATGTTTTGGACAGTCAACAAGCCGTTATTCCCACAGAAGTTGCACTATCAAAACAACAGATAAACCTTACAGATGCAACCTATAATGCCCTTCAATCACTCAATGAAATTGCACATATTTTAAGAAATAAAAGGATGCAAAAAGGGGCACTTTCTTTTGATCGTGTAGAAATAAATTTTCACCTAGATGAAAATAATGACCCCGAAAGTGTCTGGTTTAAAACCTCAAAAGATGCCCACAAATTAATCGAAGAATTTATGTTGTTGGCCAATCGTTCTGTGGCGTTATATATCGGAAAAAAACTCAAAAAAACTTTTGTATATCGGGTACACGACGAACCCGATTTAGAAAAACTAGAAAATTTAAGTCACGTCGTTAAAGAATTTGGATACCGCTTAGATACAAAGAGCAAAAACATAAACAAAGAAATCAACCAATTGTTGTTGGATACAAACGGAAAAAAAGAACAACATCTTGTAGATACACTTGCAATCCGATGTATGAGCAAGGCAGTCTATTCAACACAAAACATAGGGCATTATGGTTTGGGTTTTGATTTTTATACCCACTTTACATCACCCATACGACGTTATCCTGACGTCCTAGTACACCGTCTTTTACAGTTTTATTTGGACGGTGGCAAAACCATAAACAATGAGCAATTAGAGCAAGCTTGCCAATATACCTCACAAAGAGAACAATTGGCCACAAAAGCCGAGCGGGATTCTATAAAATACATGCAAGTAAAATTTATGGCAGACAAAATCGACCGGGATTTCGAAGGACTTATATCCGGCGTCACCGATCGGGGGATCTATGTAGAGCTTCTCGAAAACAAATGCGAGGGTATGATTGCCATCAAATCCCTCAAAAATGATTATTATAACTACGACCCCCGCAAACATGCGCTTATTGGCGAACGAACAAACCATCAATTTACCCTTGGTGATCTAATAAAAATAAAAGTAAAAAAAGCCGACCTCCTCAAACGTCAACTCGATTTTGAACTGATAGATTGAGTCCAATAATTTCATAAATTAGAATAAAAAAAAATGAAACACCTACTTATCCTTATTGTGCTACTCAGCACACCGATCCTTTTCGCACAACAAGACAGTTTAGCAACTTCCATTGCACCACAAACCAAAACCGTTGCATTAGGACCCTTTATCAACCTCAAAATCTATTCTGGCCTTACAGCAAAACTCATACCGTCCACAGAAAACAAATTGGTTATTACAAGCGAAGACCCAAACAGTATAGTCTACCGACAAAAAGGAGAAACACTAAAAATACGAGTATCGCTGTCAAAAATGATCCAAATGCCAACAACGTATATCGAAATATACTACAACCAAAAATTAGATTTAATAGATCTTAGTCAAGGAAGCACGATGACAGTAGCGGCAACTTTTGATCAAACCAGTTTGAATTTAAAAGTCCAAGAAGGCTCAAAATTTACAGCAGATTTTAAAGTTTTAAAACTCACCTCTTTGATTGCATCAGGAGGACAGGCTTTTCTATCCGGAACAGCAGACAGTCATGATCTAAATGTGAACAGTGGTGGAAGCTGCGAAGCAGAAACACTTATCACTGAGCAAACCAAAGTCAATGTAACCGCGGGCGGCGTTGCTTATGTCAATGCATCAGCCCTTATGGACGCTACTGTTACATTTAACGGAACAATCCGTGTATATGGAAACCCATCAAAGCTGGTCACCAAAAAAAATATAGGCGGAAAAATAATTGAAATGGAATAGAAAAGAGGCACCGAGCGGATTCGAACCGCTGTACAAGCTTTTGCAGAGCTCTGCCTAG
>JAFMLE010000022.1 GCA_017852395.1 Flavobacteriaceae bacterium | reverse complement strand
GCCATCATTTCAAAAAAGGAGATACTGAGGGATTTGTCAATTATGGCCTCAGTCTCAAAGGAATTGAACTAGCGGTGATCATGATCGAAAATGCTTCCGAAAAACGCATTCGTATGTCGTTTCGCTCAAAGGGCACATTTCCTGCAAATCAGTTTGCCGCAACCCACTTCAATGGCGGTGGGCATTTTAATGCTGCGGGAGGGACTTCAGAGGCATCACTTGAAGAGACCCAAGCACTTTTTCTAAAACACCTACCTGAATGGAAAACCTATTTTCAGTCTTAAGAAAAGGACCGATGCTTCTGTTAATCTTGAGTTTGGGTTGCCAGCCTCTTGAACCAAGAAGGCCCCTAAACAAACAAAAAAACACCTTTTTGCAGGGTTCTGTACAACGCAACAAAAATAGAATTGCCCAAGAACAAAAATTACTTGCAGACATCGCAAAAAAAAATCAACATCTGCAATTTACAACAAGCGAAAAGGGGTTTTGGTACACCCTATTAGAAGCTAATACTGAAGAAAATCGCTATCCAAAAACTGGAGATCTTGCCACCTTTAATTATCAAATCGAAACCCTAGAGGGGCAATTGATCTACAGCGAAGCCGATTTGGGAACGGTTACTTTTCGAGTGGATCAAGAAGACCTAATACCCGCACTTAGAGAAGGCATTAAAGTACTTCGCCCGGGCGAAAAGGGCCTATTTCTATTCCCTTCTTTTATGTGCTTTGGTTATCAAGGTGATTTTGAAAAAATTGGCAGCAACCAACCCCTAAGATTTACAATAAAATTAGTATCATTAAAAAATAATTAAATCCCTAAAACATGAAACGAATTCTCCTTTTAGCAACAATTACCTTACTTATAGGTTGCAAATCCCAATACGGTGATTTAGAACCTGGCCTATATGCCGAATTAGAATCCAACAGAGGCGCAATACTACTGCAGCTTGCCATGGACAAAACACCCATGACGGTAGCCAACTTTGTAGCTTTGAGTGAGGGCAATCACCCTTTTGTGAGTGAAGAATTTAAAGATAAGCCCTTTTATGACGGCATACTATTTCACCGTGTTATTCCTGATTTTATGATCCAAGGAGGCGATCCCTCGGCTACAGGATCAGGCGGACCTGGCTACCGATTTGACGACGAATTTTCTGACCTGACCCATAACGGCCCAGGCATACTTTCTATGGCCAATGCAGGGCCGGGTACCAACGGCAGTCAATTTTTTATTACCCACAAAGAAACTCCTTGGCTCGACGGTAAACACAGTGTTTTTGGCAAGGTCATCGAGGGTCAGGAAGTGGTTGATAGCATTCAACAAAACGATACCATTTTAAAAATGAACATCATCAGAATTGGAAAAATGGCCAAAAACTTTGATGCACCACAAACGTTTAGTGACACCTTTAAAACTTTTGCCGAAATAAAAGCACAAAAAGAAAAAAGACAGGCTGAGATCAGCGCAGAAAGTAAAGCCAAGTTTGATGCATTAAAGGCAACAGCAAAAACAACGGCTTCGGGACTTCAATATGTCATTACCGAAAAAGGAACCGGCCCAAAAGTAACACAAACCAATAGAGCCTCTACCCACTATGCGGTATATTTTGCCAACGGCGAACTCCTAGAAACCAGCAAATTAGAAACCGCAGAGGCACTAGAAGTGGTCAATGAAGCACGAAAAAATGCAGGGCAATACCTTCCAATTCCTGCTGATTGTTCTCCAGATGCCCAAATGATCGAAGGTTTTAAAGAAGGGCTTAGACTCTTACGTGTTGGAGATAAGGCAGTACTTTTCCTCCCCTATCAATTGGCCTATGGTGAGTATGACAATCGTGGTATTCCGGGGAAGTCAGATTTGATTTTTGAAGTAGAAATTGTAGAACTTCTTGACTAATCGTGCCTAGGCGAACAGCCGTATTGTGGATCTTAAGCCTGCCCATGCAGTGGCTACTTGTTAAGTATGCCAAGATGCATCCCGGGCAAATAGATAGAATTTACGGTCTGGAGTGGTACCCCTCACTTGCTGAAGGGAAAAGCATATTTTCTAAAATCCCTTTCTCCTTTGGTGATTTGCTTTATGCTGCTAGCATCCTTTTTTTATGCTACAGTTTGATAAAACAGCTCCCCAAAGGCTGGAAGGGTATCAAAACCCTAGTCTCTAATGGGTTGGCTATAGGGGCGATACTCCATCTCTTTTTTCTGATAAGTTGGGGCTTCAACTACTATAAAACACCCCTTGCCCAAAAGCTGGAGGTACCCCTTCAATATTCAAAAGAAGAACTGAGCAAGACCCTCGAATATTGGATTGCTCAGAGCAACGCATTACATCAACAGTTAGAAACCGCAGACAGTTTGCCGGTAGCAATCCCTTTGGATCAAAAAAGAATCATTGGATTACTCCAATCTGATGAAACCCAGCCAAACTATGTCAAAAATTCGCTGTGGAGCCTGCCCTTGACGTATATGGGATATGCGGGATACCTCAACCCATTTACAGGTGAAGCCCAAGTCAATTGTTTGCTCCCTACCCTCAGTATGATCACCACCATTGCGCATGAAATGGCCCACCAAAAGGGCTTTGCCCCTGAGCAAGAAGCCAATTATTGGGCATTTAAAAACACAACAACACACCCCAACCTCTACATCCGCTATGCAGGTGCTACTTTTGCGCTTCGTTATTGCTATGGTGCCCTTTATAGAATGGATAAAGAAATGGCACAAAAACTTCAAAAAAATATCCGGCCAGGGATTCTACGTGATTTCGAGATCATTGCTGACTTTTGGAAAAAACATCAAAATCCGCTTATGCCCTATTTTGAAAACTTCTACGACCAGTACCTAAAATCTCAGGGACAAGAAGCCGGTATTGTAAGTTATAGTTTGGTAGTCGCCTTCATCATAAAAGAAACAGAAAATCAACTTTTAAAACCAATTGAGAATCAATAAAATCTTTTACATTTAGAAAAAAAACAAATGAAACATACACTACAAGCACTACTTCTTTTCGTCAGTCCGTGGGTGTTCGGTCAAACCTACTTCCCAACCAACGAAGGCGTTAAGACAACCTCATCGATCTATCAGGCTTTTACCAATGCGACCATACATACTGTGGCTGGTCAAAAAATAGAAGGTGCCACTTTGATCGAAAAAAATGGTGTCATCACAGCAGTAGGAACCAATGTTACAATTCCAAAAAACGCAACAGTACATGACATGAAAGGCAAACACCTTTATCCTTCTTTTGTCGAGCTGCAGTCTAGTTTTGGAATTGCAAAACCAAAAGCCAACCGCTCTGGTGGTCGAAGTGCACAGTACGAACCCAGTCGATCTGGATATTATTGGAACGATCACATATTGAGTGACTACAACAGTCTACAAGATTATCAATACGACAAAAAACAAGCGAGTGAACTTCGTAATTCGGGATTTGGAGTGGTCAATGCCCACAACGCAGACGGCATCCACCGGGGGACAAGCATCGTCGTCTCTTTGCAAGATGATGCACCAGAAAGTAGTCGCCTGCTTGATGCAAAAGCAGCAGAGCATTTTTCTTTTAGAAAAAGTATACGTTCTAGTCAAAGTTATCCCAGTTCTGTCATGGGAGCAATGGCGCTACTAAGACAATTGTATCACGATGCTGCATGGTACAAAGCCGGCAATGCAACCTCCAAAGATCTTGCTTTGGAAGCCGTTATCGAACAAAATGGCTTGCCGAAATTTTTCGAAGCCAATAACAAACTTGACGTCCTAAGAGCAGCAAAAATTGGTCGTGAAATGAAGCTCAATCTTGCCATAACAGCAAGTGGTCAAGAATACGAAATCCTAAACGACCTTAAGGCTACTGGAGCCAAACTTATTGTGCCACTCAACTTTCCAAAGGCATACGAAACCAATGACCCCCTTTTGCTTAACAAAATTAGCTTACGCGAGTTACGCCTCTGGAATCAAGCACCATCAAATCCTGGGCAAATAGCGGCTGCAAACATTCCTTTTGCATTGACTAGTGCCGGTACCAAATCGAGTAAAGAATTTTTGAACAACCTCAAATTAGCGGTAAAATATGGGCTAAACGAAAACAAAGCATTGGAGGCTTTGACCGCAACTCCTGCCAAAATGCTGGGAATGGCCAACAAAATCGGTGCTTTAAAAACCGGGTATTATGCCAACTTTATCGTAACAGATGCCCCTCTTTTTGAAGAAAAATCAAAAATGACTGCACACTGGGTACAAGGAAAAGAACATGTAATCGTTGACGAAAATCTTGTAGATATCGATGGGGATTATACATTCAACATCCAAGAAAGCGTCTACAGCATGAGCATAAAAAACAGTACTTCAAAAGCGCAAGTAACCGTAAAAAAAGACAGCACCAAAGTCAAAAGCATTGCAGACTATGAAAACAACAACTTGCGATTGCTCATCGAAAACAAAGACACCAAAACCTACCTCCGCCTCTACACCGATGCCACCAAAAAAGGTTTGGTCAATGGTCAAGGAAAAGACAGTGAAGGCAATACTATCGATTGGGTCTTGACAACTTCAGAATCTGATGCTCCAGAAGAAAAACAAAAAGACTTAGGCTCCGCTGAAAAAAGAACCATCCTGCCCATTGCCTATCCCAACACAGGTTTTGGACATACTTCGCTTCCAAAAGCAAAAAGTGTATTGTATAAAAATGCAACGGTATGGACCAACGAAGATGCGGGAATTTTATCCAATACCGATGTATTGGTCTCCGAAGGAAAAATCGCAGCCATCGGTCAAAATTTAGCTGCTGGTGATGCGCAAATAATTGATGCAACAGGCAAACACCTCACATCAGGTATTATTGATGAGCACTCTCATATTGCCGCTTCAAGCATCAACGAAGGCGGACACAATTCTTCGGCAGAGGTGTCTATCGAAGATGTTATTGACCCAGATGACATCAACATCTATAGAAACCTAGCGGGAGGAGTAACCACCATCCAAATACTACACGGTTCGGCCAACCCCATTGGTGGGCGTTCTGCAATCATTAAATTGAAATGGGGAGAGGGAATCGAAAACCTCAAATTTTCTGGAGCTGATCCCTTTATTAAATTTGCATTGGGAGAAAACGTCAAACAATCCAACTGGTCAAGCTTCAACCGTTTTCCTCAAACTCGAATGGGAGTCGAGCAAGTTTTTGTAGATTATTTTCAAAGAGCCAAAGAATATGGCGAAACCTGGAAAAAATACAATGCCCTCACGCCACGACAAAAAGCGCGTCAAAAACAACCGCGTTATGACATCGAAATGCAAACCCTTTGGGAAATCCTAGAAGGCAAAAGATTCATCTCTTGCCACTCTTATGTGCAGAGTGAAATCAACATGTTGATGAAAGTAGCCGATCAATTTGGCTTCCGTGTCAATACCTTTACACACATACTTGAAGGGTATAAAGTTGCAGACAAAATGCAAGAACATGGCGTAGGTGGTTCGACTTTTTCGGATTGGTGGGCCTACAAATATGAAGTTCAAGATGCAATACCCTACAACGGTGCAATTATGCACAATGCAGGAGTCACGGTCGCCTTCAACTCGGACGATGCCGAAATGTCAAGACGGCTAAATCAAGAGGCTGCAAAAGCAGTAAAATACGGTGGCGTCTCCGAAGAAGATGCATGGAAATTTGTCACGCTCAATCCTGCCAAATTGTTGCATATTGACGACCAAGTAGGAAGTGTCAAAGTTGGCAAAAACGCGGACTTGGTGTTGTGGAGCGAGCATCCCATGTCTATCTATGCAGTAGCCGAAAAAACAATGATCGACGGTGCTTTTTATTATGAGGCTGATCAAGTCGCCTCACAACTAGAAGCTATTGAAAACGAAAAAGAAACTATAATCCAGCAAATGATTCAGTTTGGCAAAGAGACCGGAGGTACACAAACACCTCAGTCGTCAAGCAAGCGTTTGTTTTTTTGTGAAACTTTAGATTAATATCGCTATGAAAAAAATATACATCATACTAACTGCCCTAATCACCACGTTTGGAACTGCACAACAAACCCCAGCCTCAAAACAAACTGAAAGCATTTTGATTGTTGGAGCAACGGCCCACATCGGAAACGGAACAGTAATTGAAAATAGCGCCATCGGATTTTCGGATGGCAAAATCACCTTTGTTGGCAAATATGACGGTTCACAACCTGCCTTTGACAATGTGGTAGTCGCTCAAGGCCAGCACCTCTATCCCGGTTTTATAGCAACCAATGCTACCTTAGGTTTGGTAGAAATTGATGCCGTTCGCGCAACAGACGATGAAGACGAGATCGGAGCTATGCTGCCCCATATTCGCAGTGCTATTGCCTATAATGCCGAATCCAAAATCGTTGAAAGCATGCGTCCTAACGGAATTTTAGCTGGGCAAATTGTACCCAGAGGAGGAAGCATTTCTGGAAGCTCCTCAGTCATGCAATTTGATGCTTGGAACTGGGAAGACGCCATCGTAAAAGCCGATGAAGGCCTTCACCTCAACTGGCCCTCTCCCTACACCAGTGGTAGATGGTGGCTTGGCGAAGACCCCGGACTCAAAACCAACAAAAACTATCAAAAATCAATATCCGATATCAAAGATTTTTTTGATCAAGCAAAAGCCTATTTACAAGATCCTAACAAACCAAAACACATTCCTTTTCATGCTATGAAACCCGTTTTTGAGGGTCAAAAAACAGTCTACCTTCATGCAGATGATCAAATTCAAATCAAGGACGGAATTCGATTTTTAAAAGACTATGGGTTGTCCAAAATTGTGCTTGTAGGAGGCCATGAGAGTGTTGAAGTAGTCGAGTTTTTAAAAGACAACAACATTGCTATTATCATTTCTCGACCACATCGACTTCCACAGAGTGAAGACGAAGATCCAAAAGGAACCTTTAGAACCGCAAATACACTTATAGAAGCTGGATTGGTAGTAAGTATAGATGTTAGTGGAAGAATGGAACGGATGTACACCCGAAATCTACCTTTTTATGCGGGTAGTTTTGCCGCTTACGGCGTACCACGCGAGAAGGCAGTAGAAATGATTACGGGCGCTGCCGCCAAAATCCTTGGTGTTGCCGATCGGATGGGAACCCTAGAGGTTGGCAAAGATGCGACTTTGTTTGTATCGGAAGGAGATGCCTTAGATATGCGAACCAACATCGTAAAACACGCCTTTATCCAAGGACGTAGACTCAGCCTAGAAACCCACCAAACCAAACTTTGGAAACGCTATTCTGATAAATACAACGGGCAAAAATAAATCTAACAACCCATGCATTGCATGGGTTTTTTTATTCAAACAAATTGGAACTAATTACCAGCGAACAAAACGGGCTCATAAAAAAAGTACTTCGCCTTCAACAAAAGTCTAGAAGCAGAAAAAAAGAAGGCCTTTTTATCGTAGAAGGATGGAGAGAATTGACCCGTGCTGCTGTAAAAGGCTATACGATTGAGCAGCTTATAATCCATGAAGAATGGATCGAACAGCCCTTAGCACCAATTCTGACGAACAACACGGTCCAAAAATGCTTTTTGAAAAGCAAGCTGTTTGAAAAAATCAGTCTGAGATCGGGTAGCGAAAAAATTATGGCAATTGTTCACTCCAAAAGCCATGAGCTCAAGGATTTTCAATGGTCCGCAGCGGGCATATACTTACTCATAGAGCGTGTAGAAAAACCCGGCAATTTGGGGGCCATGCTTAGAACCGCAGCAGGAGCAGGAATTTCTGGCGTGTTTTTGGTCGATTCAAAAACAGATTTGTACAGCCCCAATTGTATTCGAAATAGCCTAGGCGGTGTCTTTTCTCTTCCTATAGCCCATGCTTCAAGTCATGAAATTTGCGAATACCTCAACCAAAAAAACTGC
This sequence comes from Flavobacteriaceae bacterium, assembly GCA_017852395.1. Taxonomy (GTDB): domain Bacteria; phylum Bacteroidota; class Bacteroidia; order Flavobacteriales; family Flavobacteriaceae; genus RFYP01. Next base: position 10,616 of record JAFMLE010000022.1, on the reverse strand, counting down.
CCCATCTGGGCGGCAACACTGCATGATGATGCGCTCCCCTACCATCAAATAGACTACACCACTCCCGGAGTTATTGCTGTTGGAAGTGAATCCGACGGACTTTCTGAATTTTTGGTCAATCAAGCCCAACAAAAAATCATTCTACCCATGCACGAACCCATCGACTCCCTCAATGTCTCTGTCGCTGCCGGTATTTTGATGTACCATGCACTACACCAACAAAAGCAATAAAGGAGTTTGTAGAGAGCAAATGTTTAATTAATTTTAGACATCGCATGATGGTTGACGAACAAACAGAAAACAAAGAAATTGCCAAGCAGTACAAAGAACTGCTGCGCATCAGTTATCAATCACTTACACAGAGTGACAAAAAACTGATCCGTACTGCCTTTGACACCGCTGTAGACGCGCACAAAGAACAACGCCGAAATTCTGGTGAGGCCTATATATTTCATCCCATCAATGTCGCCAAGATCGTAGCCGAACAAATTGGTCTTGATGCAACCTCTATTGCAGCAGCCCTTTTACACGATGTTGTCGAGGACACAAACTATACGCTTGAGGACATCGAGCGTCTTACCAATCCCAAAGTTGCCAAAATCGTACAGGGGCTTACCAAAATTTCGCACCTAAAAAAAGACAAAGACATATCGATGCAGGCAGAGAATTTCAGAAAAATGCTCCTCACCCTGCACGATGACATACGGGTAATCATTATCAAAATTGCGGACCGCCTCCATAACATGAAAACCCTAGACGGTATCCCCGAATACAAACAAGTCAAAACCGCTTCTGAAACACTTTTTATCTACGCACCACTCGCACACAGAATTGGCTTGTACAACATAAAATCCGAACTCGAAGATCTCGGATTCAAGTACACCGAACCGCTGCGCTATAACGCACTAAAAAACAAACTCGAAGAAACCGAAGAAGAACAACGCAAATACATCACCCAGTTTTCTAATATGGTCGAAAAAGCGTTGAATAAAGAATTGATAAAATATCAAATTCAGGGGCGTAGCAAGTCCATCTTTTCGATACATCAAAAAATGCTCAAACAGAACATCCCCTTTGACTTGGTATACGATAAGTTTGCCATACGGGTGATCTACAAAGCACAACGCAGAAAAGAAAAGTTTTTTGCTTGGAAAATCTACTCCATCATCACCGATCATTTTGTACCCAACCCCACGCGATTAAGAGATTGGATCACTTCGCCAAAATCGACCGGTTATGAAGCCCTGCATGTTACTGTGATGGGCCCCGAAAAACGATGGGTAGAAGTGCAAATACGTTCTGAACGCATGCACGAAATCGCCGAAAAAGGCTATGCAGCACACTACAAATACAAACAAGCAGACCAAAAAGTAGAAGGCATCGAATCTTGGCTTGACCGCCTGCGCGAAGTTTTGGAAAACAATACCGGTAATGCCGTAGATTTTGTACGGGATTTTAAATTAAATCTTTATGCCGAAGAAATTTTTGTTTTTACACCCAACGGAGACTTAAAATCACTCCCCAAAGGTGCAACCGCATTGGATTTTGCATTTCATGTCCATACCGAAGTCGGTATGAAAACCAGGGGAGCACGAGTAAACAGCAAACTGGTCCCACTCAGCCGTGTGCTAAAAAGTGGTGATCAAGTAGAAATCATCACCTCCGAAAATGCAAAACCAACCGCAAACTGGGTAGACTTTGTCAAAACCTCACGCGCCAAATCCAAAATAAAATCCTCCCTCAATGAGGAAAAAAAACGAATTGCTCTCGATGGCAAAGAAATATTGAGAAGAAAACTCAAACAGCTCAAAATTTCTATGGATCAAAAAACAGAGGGCTATATACTGCGCTATTTTAAACTCAACACGAGTCAAGACCTCTATTATCGAGTAGGCTTAGGCACCATAGACAATCAAAAACTCAAAGCTTTTGCCAACGACTACAGCAATTCATTCCTAAATTTTTTCAAAAAAAGACTTCGCAGCTTTTCAGACATTTCCAAAAAAGAAACCCTCCCTTCCTTTACACCCAACTATGACAAATTGCTTTTTGGAAAAGAGCGTGAGACCCTATCCTATACATTGGCATCGTGTTGCAACCCCATAGCGGGAGATGATGTATTTGGGTTTATCACAGTAAACGAAGGAATCAAAGTGCATAAAATGGACTGTCCCAATGCCATCAGTCTCAACGCCAATTATGCCTATCGAATTATCGAAGCAAAATGGGTAGATTCTTCTGCAGATGAGTTTTCTGCGCAATTGTATCTTTCTGGTATAGACAACCTCGGATTGGTCAATGATGTCACACAGTTGATATCCAATACAATGAATGTCAATATGTTATCTATCAGCTTTGAAGCCGAAGGCGGTGTATTTAAGGGCAAAATCAATGTAAGTGTCAAGAACCTGACCATTTTAAACAAACTGGTCGCCCATCTCGAAAAATTACAAGGAATCGAAAAGGTCACCCGTCGTTAATCATTATGACCTATCTTTGAAGCATGGAACCAAAAAAAAGCAATCAAGAAATTGTAAAAGAAGTTTTTATCAACTTCTTGAACCAGCACGGGCATCGGAAAACACCAGAACGATTTGCCATTTTGTTTGAAATCTATGACGCCAAAGAACATTTTGATATCGAATCACTGTATATCAAAATGAAAAATAAAAAATACCGCGTCAGCCGTGCCACGTTGTACAACACCATAGAATTGCTCCTAGATTGTGGCTTGGTGCGCAAACATCAATTTGGATCCTTACAAGCACACTACGAAAAATCCTATTTTGACCGGCAACACGACCACATCATTTTTACAGATACGGGAGATGTTCAAGAATTTTGCGATCCACGAATTGAATCGATAAAAAAAACCATTGAAGAGATTTTTGATGTAAAGATTCACAACCATTCTTTATATTTTTACGGCACCAAAAAAAACAATCCAACTACATAAAAAACATGGCAGTAGATTTATTATTAGGCCTGCAATGGGGCGACGAAGGAAAAGGTAAAATCGTTGATGTACTCACTGCTTCGTACGACATCATTGCGCGATTTCAAGGGGGGCCTAATGCAGGACATACCCTAGAATTTGAAGGCATCAAACATGTATTACACACCATCCCCTCGGGGATCTTTCATCCTACCGCCATCAATCTAATTGGTAATGGTGTGGTGATAGACCCAGCGATTTTTAAAAAAGAAATCGAGGGATTAACGCCCTTCAACATCGACATCAAAAACAAACTCCTGGTTTCCAAAAAGGCGCATCTAATTCTACCTACCCACCGCATGCTAGACGCAGCTTCGGAAGCCGCCAAAGGAAAGGCAAAGATCGGTTCTACCCTCAAAGGAATCGGACCAACATATATGGACAAAACAGGCCGCAATGGCATCCGAGTTGGAGACATTCTGGCACCCAACTGGGAAGAAAAATACCAAAACCTCAAATCCAAGCACCTCAACCTTTTGAAAAGCTACCCCGAAGGTACCGAAATGTCTCTGGCACAGCTCGAAAAAGATTTTCTGGAAGGTGTGGCATTGCTCAAAACCTTTCAAATCATCGATAGCGAGCAGTATATGCATAGCGCACAAAAAGAAGGTAAAAAAATTCTTGCCGAAGGCGCACAAGGATCACTCCTAGACATCGACTTTGGCACCTACCCTTTTGTGACCTCCTCGACAACAACAGCAGCAGGCGCATGTACAGGTTTGGGGATTGCTCCCAACCAAGTAAAAGAAGTTTTTGGGATTTTTAAGGCCTATGCTACCCGTGTAGGAAGCGGTCCTTTTCCAACAGAGTTATTTGATGCCGATGGGGCAAAAATGGCCAAAGTAGGTAATGAGTTTGGTGCAACAACCGGCAGACCAAGAAGATGTGGATGGATCGATCTGGTTGCCCTCAAATATGCCATCGCCGTCAATGGTGCAACCCAACTGATGATGATGAAAGGAGATGTTCTTTCAGGATTTAAGACCATCAAAGTTTGCACGGCGTATAAAACAGCCTCCGGCACACAAGATTATCTTCCTTATGATCTAACCGATCCCTCAATAGAACCAATATATACAGAACTGCCTGGCTGGGAAGAAGACCTGATGTCCATCACCGATGAAAAAGCATTCCCAAAAAGCTTTAAACAGTATATTGATTTCTTAGAAAAAGAACTCGGCACGCCCATCAAAATCGTTTCGGTTGGACCCGACAGAAAGCAAACGATTTTTAGGGGATAAACCCAACAGCTATGAAGATTCTAAAGCCGCTGATGTTCTTACTTATATCTATAGGGCCCTACTCGCTTTGGAGTCAAGATTCTAAAATTGTCGAAATCCGCCAAGCGGGAAGTTCGACACAAGATGAAGTCAATTTCCCAGGAGCCAATATATTGTTGCGTGACAAAACCCGACGTGTAAAACTTTTTCATGAAGGCGCTTTGGTCGAATCCGATCAATCCTTTTTTTATGCCAAAAGAAATTTTTTTACCGCTCAAGGCGCTGTAGTATTTACCCAAGGAGACAGCATCCGGATGACCTGCAAGTACATGGAATATGACGGGCAAACCAAAAAGGCCAAAGCCTGGGGGCAAGTCGTATTGAGTCGCCCTGACATGAAACTGCGAACGGATACACTCTACCTCGATCGCATCGATAATCGTGCCTTTTATAACACCCCTGGCACCATCATAGACGAAGAAAGCACCCTGACAAGTCGCCGTGGTATTTATTTTATGAACGAAAAAAAATACCGCTTTATCAATGACGTCAAAATAAAAAATCCCGATTATAAAGTCGATGCCACCCAGCTTGACTATTTTACAGAATCCGATCTTGCTTATTTTTATGGTCCATCAACCATCGTCGGAAAAGATTATACCATCAAAAGCGAGCGGGGTTTTTACGACACCAAAGTACAACGCGGCAATTTTGAGAAAAACGCAACCATCTACTACGATGGAAAAATCATCAAAGCGGACAGCCTTTTTTTCGAAAACGAACGAGAGTATGCCTCAGGAACAAACCGGGTAAGTATTTTAGACACCCTCAATCAATCGTTGATTGAAGGACATTATGGTGAAATTTTTAAAGCCAAAGATTCTGCCATTATCACCCGTCGTGCCATTGCAACCAACATAATCGAAAACGATTCGCTCTTTATACACGCAGACACACTGATTGCCACAGGCCCTGACACTGCACGAATTTTAAGGGGTTTTTATGATGTAAGAATACTCAAATCGGATATACGAGGGCGCTCCGACTCCTTGCACTTCAATGAAACAACAGGACGGATCAAACTCCTAAAAAAACCGTTGACCAAAAAAGAACAACAGATTTTTACAGAAAAAGATAAAAATCTAAGAAATCCCATACTCTGGTTTGGGGCCAGCCAAATGACTGGAGATCAAATCTACCTCATCTCGGACTTGGAAACCAAAGCTTTGGATTCACTAAAAATCATTGGCGATGCTTTTGTAATCGAAAAAGACACCATCGGTAAAAAGGGCTACAATCAAATCAAAGGCGGCATATTGGATGGTATTTTTACCGATGGCGCACTATCAAAAATTAACGTCGTCAAAAATACTCAAGTGGTCTACTACCTCTATTCGGATGAAGATCAAGCATTGATAGGAATCAACAAGACCATTTGTAGTGCACTGGAGATGGATATGCTGGATAACGAAATTGCAGACATCCGTTTTTTTGTTAGCCCAGCGGGCAATGTTTTTCCTGAAGATCAAATCAATGAAAATGATCAAACCCTCAAGGGGTTTATTTGGCGAGACAACGAACGCCCAAGGACCAAAAAGGACCTGTTTAGCCCAGAAGATTTAAAACTTCAATTGCCCAAAATTCGAGGAATAGCAACCCCTGAAAATTTTAATTTAGATACCGACGATGCTCCAAAATGATTTTGACCGCTATCTAGCCAAAACAACACCCCACCCCATGGGATTGGCAATCCAAAAAGCATCTGGGAGCTATCTTTGGGATACCGATGGAAAAAAATATTTGGATTTTGTCGCTGGGGTTTCGGCCTGTAGTGTAGGGCATTGCAATCCTCGTGTGGTTCGTGCTATTCAACAACAATCAGAAGCGTATCTTCATGTGATGGTTTATGGCGAGTTTGCACAAAAACCCGTAACCGAATTGGCCAAAAAACTGTTGGGAATGATGCCCGACAATCACCAAAAAATATACCTCACCAATTCGGGAACTGAAGCCATAGAAGGGGCCCTAAAATTGGCAAAACGCGCCACCAATCGGTCAGAAATTGTTGCTGCAAAAAATTCGTACCACGGATCCACCCAAGGGGCTTTGAGTGTCACCGGCTATGAACCTATAAAAAACGCATACAGACCGCTGCTTCCCAATATTAAATTTGTCGAATACAATAACCCCCTAGACCTAGAACAGATTACGACCAAAACAGCTGCGGTCATTTTAGAGACGATACAAGGAGGCGCCGGATTTATTGTGCCCAAAAACGACTACCTCCAAAAAGTAAAAGCCCGATGCGAAACTGTTGGGGCATTGCTGATTCTGGACGAAATACAACCGGGCTTTGGACGTACAGGAACCCTTTTTGGTTTTGAGCAATTTGGCGTTATCCCTGACATCGTTGTGATGGGAAAAGGCATGGGCGGCGGAATTCCCATTGGAGCATTTACTGCTTCAGATCAACTAATGGATCAATTGGCAGTAGATCCAGCACTAGGTCACATAACTACCTTTGGGGGGCATCCCCTGATTGCTGCCGCAGCATTAGCAACACTTGAAGAAATCACCGCTTCGGACTTAATGAAACAAATAGCCGAAAAAGAAGCCTTGATACGGAACGAGTTAAAGCACCCAAAAATCAAACAAATTAACGGATGTGGACTGATGCTTGCCCCAATATTAGACCATCCAGAAATTGTCAATCAATTGGTTTTGAATGCTTTAGATGAAGGGCTGATTCTTTTTTGGTTGCTTTGGGAAAAAAGGGCGGTACGCATTTCACCACCACTCACCATCACCAAAGAAGAACTCTACGAAGGTTGCCAAATCATCCGTAAAATACTCAACCAACTTTAGGCTGTCTAACAAGGTGTGTTAATTATTTTGTTAACAATAAAAACCCGTTTGCAATCAAATAGCCATCAGTGTTGTCTATTTTAGAATAACAAACGCTCCTATGTTCAACGGTTCTTCAGACCACACCGAAACATCCATTCACAAATTCGAGCAAATGCTCGAAACCAATCGAGTCCTCTTTTTTGACGCCCAAGAATTTGAAGAAATCGCCCACTATTACATCGATTATGGGCAATTAAAAAAAGCCAAAAGAGCCCTAAAATTGGGACTAGAACAACACCCTGACAATGTAGAATTGTTGTTGATCAAAAGTGAAATGATGATCTATGATGATGAACTCGAAGCAGCCGAAGTCTTATTGGATTATATCGCTAAAATGGCGCCAAATCATGAAGAGATTTTCTTACAAAAAGCAAACCTCTACTCCCGATCTAAAAGACATGATGAGGCCATTGCTTTACTCAACGAAATATTGGATTTTACAGACGATCCCATAGAAATCTGGTCTATGCTTGGCATGGAATATTTGGTCTTAGAAGACTATCATAAAGCCACACAATATTTTTCAAAATGCCTCGAAGACAACCCTGAAGACTATCAAGCGCTATACAATATGCTCTATTGCTTAGAGCAATTAGAAGATCTTGAAGGTGCTGTAGCGGTGCTAAACAATGTGTTGAACAGCAACCCATACAGCGAAATAGCCTGGCACCAGTTGGGTAAAATCTATACCCAACAAAACAAAATCAAAGAAGCACTCTCCGCCTATGATTTTGCCATCATCAGCGATGATACTTTTAGCGGAGCCTACATCGAAAAAGCAAAACTGCTAGAAGCTAATGGCCGCCTCAACGAGGCCATCTCTTTATACGAACTTACTTTGCAACTTTCTGAAGCCAGCGGGTTTTCTTATTACAAAATTGGTTCTTGTCATCTGCGATTGGGCAACCACCGTTTGGCCGTTCAATTTTTCAAAAAAGCGGTTAACATCGAGCCAGGATACGAAAAAGGTTGGATGGCCTTAGTCGATTATTATGCTGGTAAAAAGGATTTTGAAAAAGCCAAGTATTTTGCCAAACAAGGAATCCACAGCAATGAGGACAGTATCAATCTTTGGAAACGCTGTGCGCATATCAACGTTGCATTGAAGCTTTATGAAGATGCCGATTATGCTTACGAAATTGCCGTCAATCTTGGCAATTATGAATGGAAAGTTTGGATTGGTTGGATTGACGCATTGTTACGCTTAAATGATTGGAATAAGGCCCTGACAGTCTGCTATCAAGCCAAAGAATACTACCCCGATAAAATTGCTTTGGACCTCAGGATGACCGGTTGCTATCTAAAATTAGGAAAAACCACCGAGAGTGAATTTTTCATCAAATCATGTCGAGGAATTAAAATGCCTAAGGCATTGCACGAGTTTTTCCCCGAATTAGGCCAACAGTTGTCCTCATAAATTTTAGTCCCTACAACAGAATCCCTACCTTTACTTTTTGTAGTGTGACTAACGTATTATGAATCGACTATTTTGGGTCTTTATTAAAGGTATGATGATGGGTATCGCTGATTTGGTACCCGGGGTATCAGGAGGGACCATTGCTTTTATCACCGAAATCTATGAAGAACTAATTGATAGCATAAGCAAGCTACGCCCTGCTGCACTCAAAACCCTATATAAAGAAGGGTTTAAGACGTTTTGGAGTGCGATCAATGGATCTTTTCTATCGGCAGTATTTGGAGGCATTCTCTTTAGTGTATTCAGTTTTTCTTATTTAATTAGCTGGCTGTACCAAAACCAACAGGTGGGGTTATTTGCCTTCTTTTTCGGGATATTGATTAGTAGTTTTTTCTTTTTAAAAAACAGTATCAGCCGATGGAAAATTTCGCATTTGCTAACACTAGTTCTCGGTGCAGTAGGTGCATTTGTACTTACGCAGCTTGCGCCAACGACCAATCAGGTTTCTGACACCTATTTGTTTTTTTGTGGTTTTATTGCCATTAGTGCCATGCTATTACCTGGCCTTTCGGGATCCTATCTTCTTTTGGTGTTGGGGGTGTATCCTCTTGTGTTAGAATCCCTAAGAGGCTTTGTATCCTTAGTCTCCAATTTTGATCAAAAACTCTTGTTACTTTATGGCAGTCGATTGGCACTTCTTGCCCTTGGTATCATTGCAGGTCTATTGCTTTTTTCAAGATTTTTGAAATGGCTTCTTAGCCGCTACAAAAACCATACAATGGCTGCACTTCTAGGGCTAATGTTGGGAGCCAGTCATAAAATCTGGCCATGGCAGATAGCAACCGTTTTCGAACTTGGCACGACATCCAAAACACAGACCCATGCAGTATGGCCTCAAAATTTTGACGGCAACCCCCAACTTATCATTGCAATAATATGTTTTATTTTAGGGGTTGGTATGCTTGTTGTATTGGAAAAAATACGCCAAAACAAATCTACCCATGAACACCATTAGAACCCGTACAGATCGATTTTTATTACTAATCAAAGGGATCGTAATGGGAGCTGCCAATAAAGTTCCTGGTGTCTCTGGAGGCATCGTTGCCTTGGTAGCAGGCTTTTATGAAGAGCTTATTTACTCGCTTCAAAAATGCAACTTCAAAGCCCTTAAATTGTTGTTTGCTGGTCGCTTTAGAAGTTTTTACACCTACATCAATGGTGTTTTTCTGACCTGGCTTTTTAGTGGGATTATTATCAGCTATTTCAGCATTTCACTACTCCTAGATTATCTGATACAGCTTGCCGAACGCTATGTGTGGGGCGGCTTCTTTGGAATGATTTTGGCTTCGATTTATTTTATTTTTTTTCAAATTAAAAACTGGCGCTCAGAGGTTCGGCTAAGTGCTGCAATCGGGTTGATACTCGGCGTTTTATTAAGTTTTTCGGATCCCATTCCACAAAACAGCAACCTGTGGTTTGTCTTCTTTTGCGGCATTATTAGCGTTAGCGGAATGGCACTTCCTGGTTTATCGGGGTCCTATTTATTGCTTTTGTTAGGAAACTACACATTGTTATTGGTCGATGCTGTCAATAATCTCTATTTTGTTTTAGCTGATCTAATTTCAGGTGATTTTAGTTTTTTGAAAGATCCAGCGCGCCTTCAATTATTGGCCATTATTGTCATTTTTAGTTTGGGCTCTGTCGTTGGTCTCATTCTTTTTTCCAATATTTTGGCCTATGTACTGCGGAAATTTCACGATCATACCATTGCAGGTATATTGGGTTTTATAGCGGGTGCTTTGGGGAGTGTTTGGCCTTTTAAAGAAAAAATATTTTCAAGAAGCCCAATGGGTGAACTGGTGTACAATAAGTTAGGAAAATTAAAAATAGAAAAGTACGAACTCTATATCCCAGATTTTTCGGATCACACCACATGGATGACCTTTTTCTATGTTATGGTAGGTATCGGAATAGTAACTATTTTAGAGCTTTATGGCAACAAAAGAAAACATGGATAAACGCCTGGGGCTAATCGGCAAAAACATTGCCTACTCCTTCTCTAGGAAATATTTTTCAG
>JAFMLE010000008.1 GCA_017852395.1 Flavobacteriaceae bacterium | reverse complement strand
TTTTGTAAATCGGATTTTGTTGGATAATATGTCTCCAAATAAAATTGGTGAAGCACTAGATCTAATTGCAAAGCGATTTCCTTGCGAAGCTTCTGGAAACATTACACAAAAAAATATTTTAGAATATGCCCAAACTGGAGTCGAGTACCTGTCTGTTGGGGCATTGACCTACAGCTCAAAAGCGATCGACTTGAGTCTAAAAATTAAAACATAACCAAAAATTCATTCCAAAGATGAAATTTAAAATCATCGGGGAATTGCTATATTTGCCCTAACACACACGCCATGGCATACAAACGTATTTTACTCAAGCTAAGTGGTGAAGCGCTTATGGGCGCACAGCAACACGGTATCGACCCCAATCGACTTAATGATTACGCCAAAGAAATCCAAGAACTTCATCAGTCGGGAACAGAAATTGCCATCGTGATTGGTGGGGGCAATATTTTTAGGGGTGTATCAGGAGCGAGCAAAGGGATGGACCGTGTTCAAGCGGACTATATGGGCATGTTAGCAACCGTGATCAACGGATTGGCCTTGCAAAGTGCTTTAGAAAACATTGATGTTCCCACCCGGCTGCAAACGGCTATCAAAATCGAGGCCATTGCCGAACCTTTTATCAAAAGAAAAGCAACCCGCCACCTCGAAAAAAACAGAGTTGTTATTTTCGGTTCCGGAACAGGCAACCCATTCTTTACCACAGACTCTGCCGCAGTACTTCGTGCAATTGAAATCAACGCCGACGTGATCCTAAAAGGAACCCGCGTAGATGGTATCTACAACGAAGACCCCGAAAAAAACAAGCAAGCCATAAAATTTGACGCGCTTTCATTTGACGAAGTCCTCAAAAAAGGACTTAAAGTCATGGATACTACCGCCTTTACTCTAAGCCAAGAAAACAAATTGCCCATTATTGTTTTTGACATGAATGTGCCTGGGAACCTCCAAAAAGTGGTCCGAGGAGAAAATATTGGAACACGTGTTTATTTATAAAAAACAACTGCTATGAACGAAGAAATGGATTTTATTGTAGATACCGCCAAAGAACAAATGGATGCGGCCATCAAACATTTGGAAAAGGAATTGTTAAATATCAGAGCCGGTAAAGCCAACCCCGTAATGCTATCGTCCGTAACTATTGATTATTATGGATCCCAAACACCCCTTACTCAAGTAGCCAATGTCAACACCCCCGATGCCCGAACCCTAAGTATTCAACCTTGGGAAAAAAACCTAATCGGTGAAATCGAAAAAGCCATCTTAGTGGCCAATATTGGCTTTACTCCAATGAATAATGGAGAGTCGATCATCATCAATATCCCTCCCCTAACTGAAGAACGAAGAAAACAACTGGTCAAACTCGCCAAAGGGGAAGCCGAAAATGCAAAAGTTAGCATCCGATCTGCTCGAAAGGAAGCCAACCAAGAGATCAAAAAATCAGACGCTTCTGAAGACGTTCAAAAAAACTATGAAATTGACATTCAAGAACTCACTGATAATAGTATTCAGAAAGTAGATCAAATTATCGCCCTTAAAGAAAAAGAAATTCTTACCGTGTAAACAACACGAAGCGCCCCATTATTTTTATGAAAAAGAAAAAGAAATTCAATTTTTGGGGCTTCATTGCTCGTCTAATTCTCAGAAATCGTTTTGCGATTCTTCTAGCAATTGCTTTAGTTACGGCCTTCTGGTCAACACAATGGCAATACATGCGCTTTACCTACTCAGAAGCTAATTTATTGCCCGACAAACACCCCGAAAACCAAAGCTACAATAACTTTCTTGATACTTTTGGAGAGGAGGGCAACGTGATAATAGTGGCCTTGAAAGACCCCCGTTTTTTTGAGCCCGAAAAATTTAAAGCCTGGCAAAATCTAAGTCAGAAGTTGCGCAACTATGACGAAGTAGAATCGGTTATTAGTACAGACAACCTAAAACAGCTCAAAAAAAACATTAAGGAAGAGCGCTTTGAAATGGAACCTGTTCTTGAAAAAACAGACCTAACTCCCGAAAACTTAAACCGTTTTAAGGCCCAACTCGAACTCGAACTCCCCTTTTATAAAAACCTCATAATTAGTGAAGATGGTCGTGTCATTCGAATGCTGGTAAACCTCAATCGCGCTATCGTCAATACCGAGGCACGGAAAGATTTTGTATTCAAACGTCTCCTGCCCGAGATAGAGGCTTTTGAAAAACAAACACAAATGGACCTCAAGGTATCGGGTATGCCCTACATAAGAACCCTCAATGCACAAAATATTGTTGATGAAATTGGTCTTTTTGTTGGGGTGGCTGTCCTGCTAACCTCTTTAATTTTCTTTTTGTTCTTTCGCTCGTTTAGAGCCACATTTATTTCGATGCTTGTCGTATTAATTGGCGTGATGTGGTCGTTTGGTCTCCTGGGCTTTTTGCAATACGAAATCACCGTACTGACAGCACTTATTCCGCCTTTGATCATTGTTATTGGTGTTCCCAATTGCATTTTTCTAATCAACAAATACCAGCAAGAAGTTGCCAAACATGGGAATCAAATTAAATCGCTGCAACGTGTAATTGTCAAAATTGGCAACGCGACACTCATGACCAACCTCACCACGGCTTCGGGTTTTGCTACCTTTATTTTAACAGATAGTAAAATTTTAAAAGAATTTGGAATCGTTGCTTCGGCAAACATCATTGGCATCTTTTTGCTCTCCCTATTTGTCATTCCTATCATCTATAGCTTTATGGCGCTTCCCAATAAAAAGCACCTTAAACATCTTAAAAATAAATGGATGGTAACCATCGTAAAATGGATGGAGCATCAAGTTAGATATAACAGAATCAACACCTATATCATCTCCTTAATAGCCCTTGTGGTCGGAATTATAGGCATCTATCAAATCAAAATTTCGGGTAGCATCATCGAAGATATGCCCAAGAAAGCAGCATTTTTTGAAGACATTCAGTTTTTTGAACAAGAATTTAATGGTGTGGTCCCAGTAGAAATCATGATCAATAGCAAAAGGAGCCGTGGGGTATATAGTTTAGCAACGCTCAATCGGATTGACCGCCTCGAAGAAAACATTATTGAAATCCCCGAGCTGTCTGCTCCAATATCGATTGTCAAGGGCATCAAATATGCCAAACAGGCCTATTATAATGGCAATCCCAACTTTTTTGATTTGCCAACCGCACAAGAAAATCGATTTATAGCCCCATATCTCAATCGGGCCAATGGCGGGGATGATCTGATGATCAACTACATTGACAGCACCGGACAATATGCACGTATGACCACCTTTATGCGTGATGTCCCTACGGATCGCATGGAAGATATCCTCGGTTCTTTGAAAGAGGACATCTCAAAAATTTTTCCGGAAGATCGTTTTGATGTCTTGGTTACGGGCAAAGCCTTGCTCTTTCTGAAAGGTACCCGTTATCTGATCAAAAACTTATTTTTATCGCTGTTGTTGGCCGTTGTTCTTATCGCACTTTTTATGGCCTATCTGTTTGGGTCTTTTAGGATGATTATCATCTCATTGATACCCAACCTGCTTCCGCTCATAATCACTGCTGGAGTGATGGGATTTGCTGGGATTCCATTAAAACCTTCAACGATTTTGGTTTTTAGCATCGCATTTGGAATTTCCGTAGATGATACCATTCATTTTTTGGCCAAATACCGTCAAGAACTCATTGACTCAAAGTGGAAAATCAAACGCTCCATATACGCTGCCATTCATGAAACAGGCATTAGCATGTTTTACACCTCCGTGGTTTTATTTTTTGGGTTTATTGTATTCATGACCTCAAACTTTGGAGGTACCGTCGCTTTGGGTGGTTTGGTTGCCGTTACGCTACTCTTTGCTATGCTCGCCAACCTGATCTTATTGCCCTCCCTGTTGATTTCACTCGAGGACAAGGTCAGCAATGAAAACATCCTCAAAGAACCGAAGATCAAAATCATTGAAGAAAATGAAACATAGCCCAAAATCGGGTCTTATTTTTCTTTTAATAAAGCTATCTTTGCACCGAAAATAGTACGGAAAGTAATGAAAATTGCTCAGATTTTAGAACGCACTCCCGAAAACCAAACGCTCACCGTCAAAGGCTGGGTACGCACCTTTAGAGCCAATCGCTTTATTGCCCTAAACGATGGCTCATGCCTTGCAAACTTGCAGTGTGTTGTTGATTTTGAAAAAACCGACGAACAGTTGCTTAAAAAAATCACAACAGGGGCAGCCCTACACCTCGAAGGTAAACTGATCGAAAGTAAAGGCGCTGGTCAGAAAGTAGAACTTGCCGTAACCACTATTGTCGTCCTCGGCGAGGCAGATCCCGAAGCCTACCCGATCCAACCCAAAAAACACAGCCTCGAATTTCTTCGAGAAAAAGCGCATCTTCGGGTTCGCACTTCAACCTTTAGTGCCGTAATGCGCCTGCGCTCCGCACTTGCTTTTGCCGTGCATCAGTTTTTTCAGCAAAAAGGGTTCTATTATGTCAACACACCGATCATCACCGGAAGTGATGCCGAAGGGGCTGGTGAAATGTTTCGAGTGACTACCCTAGATCCCAAAAACCCCAAAAAAACAGAAGACGGCAGCATCGATTACAGTAAAGATTTTTTTGGAAAAGAAACCAACCTCACCGTTTCGGGTCAGCTCGAAGCAGAGACCTATGCATTGGGCCTTGGTGATGTTTATACCTTTGGGCCTACTTTTCGGGCCGAAAATTCCAATACTACTCGCCACTTGGCCGAGTTTTGGATGATCGAACCCGAGATGGCCTTCTATGATCTTAATGACAATATGGACCTCGCCGAAGCCTTTATCAAAAGCGTCTTGGGGTATGTTTTAGAAAATTGTCGAGAAGATTTAGAATTTTTAGACGAACGCTTTCAAAAAGAAGAACAAGCCAAACCTCAGCAGCAAAGAAGTGGAATGGGATTGATCGAAAAGATTCGTTTTGTCGTTGACAACAAATTTATTCGTATTAGTTATACCGAAGCCATTGATATTCTCAAAAACTGTACGCCCAATAAAAAGAAAAAGTTTGAATATCTCGTCAACGAATGGGGCGTTGATCTACAAAGTGAGCATGAACGCTATTTGGTAGAAAAACACTTCAACTGTCCCGTAATACTGTATGATTATCCTGCAAAAATCAAAGCTTTTTATATGCGTCTCAATGACGATGAAAAAACAGTTCGTGCCATGGACATTTTATTTCCTGGCATTGGAGAGATTGTAGGTGGCTCACAACGCGAAGAACGTCTAGAAGTACTCGAGTCCCGCATCGAAGCCATGGGCATTGACAAAAAAGAGCTGTGGTGGTATTTGGACCTCAGAAAATTTGGTAGTGCTCCGCACAGTGGTTTTGGGCTTGGCTTTGAGCGCTTGGTTCAGTTTGCAACAGGCATGGGTAATATCCGTGATGTCATTCCTTTTCCAAGAACGCCACAAAACGCAGCGTTTTAAATTCCCGTATTTGGCGCTCCAATTTCCTATCTTTATAGAAGAATACGGATCATGCTAAAACAACAACTCCATCTCAAACTTGCACAAAAGCTATCTCCTCAGCAGATACAGCTGATGAAATTGATACAGCTTTCGGCGCAAGAATTGGAGCAAAAAATCCAATCTGAAATTGGTGAAAATCCGGCTCTAGAAAATGCGGGTGACTCCGAGGCACTACCCGAAGATCATCTAGAAAATGATTCGACCAGCATCGACGCTGACGCAATTGATATAGACCCCTATATCAGTGATGATGAAATTCCCGCTTACAAACTTTATACCAACAACTATAGTTCCGATGCCGATGAAACCGCCGTGCCCATATCGGGGGGAATGAGCTTTCACCAACACCTAGAAAATCAACTTCAGAACCTCATTTTGAGTGATGAGGAACTGCAAATCGCTACGTTTATTATTGGCAGTATCGATGAAAGCGGTTATTTGCGTAGGACCTTAGACGAATTGGTAGATGACCTTGCCTTCACACAAAATATTTTTGTAGATCGCAAGCAAATCGAACAAACACTTAAAAAGGTGCAAACCTTTGATCCACCTGGGGTTGGAGCACGTTCTTTAAAAGAATGTTTGGCCTTACAGTTGCGAAAAAAAGCCACGCAAAGTGATCGAGCAGCACTGGCACTTAATATTATTGAAAATGCTTTTGATGAGTTTTCAAAAAAGCATTATCAAAAACTGATGGACCGCTTTGGTATCGACGAAAATCAGTTGAAAGAAGTCTTTGAAACCGTCGGCAAATTGAACCCAAAACCAGGAGGTCCACTGTCCGGAATTTTTCAAAACACACACATCGTACCAGACTTTATCCTCACGATTGAAGAAGGCAAAATAAACGTTATACTCAACAAAAGAAACATTCCCGAGCTGCGTGTTTCTAATGACTACAAAGAGATGCTCTTGGGTTATAAAGAAGCTTCAAAAACCAATAAATCACAACAAGAAGCGGTCTTATTTATCAAACAAAAACTAGATGCTGCACGCTGGTTTATCGAAGCAATAGAACAAAGACATCAAACCCTCTTGTTGACTGTAAATGCAATTGTCAATCATCAAAAAGAATATTTCTTGAGCGGAGATGAGCGCAAACTTCGACCTATGATCCTCAAAGACATCGCCAATGAAATTAAAATGGACATATCGACGGTATCTCGGGTAGCCAGTAGCAAATATATCGACACCCCCTACGGCAACAAATTGCTAAAAAGCTTTTTCTCCGAAGGAATGAAAAACGAAGAAGGTGAAGATGTGTCAACCATCGAAATCAAAAAAATATTGGAACAGCTTATCACAAATGAGGACAAACACAAACCCCTAGCAGATCTTGCTTTAGCGAAACTCCTAAAAGAAAAAGGATATAATGTCGCCCGAAGAACGGTAGCCAAATACCGTGAACAAATGGACATTCCTGTAGCGCGGCTACGAAAACAAATTTAAACGACGTTATAAAAAATAAAATCGAAGCCCTATATTAATCAAATGGGTCTTAGGAACATCGATCGAATAGCTGGACGCTCGAAATAACGATTGGGCTTGGTATTCAAAAAAAAGATTCCACGTATTGTATCCCAGAGCAACATAATAAGAAGGTGCCCATGGACGTAGAAGATCAGCAGAAATTAGCGTACTAGGCGATGCAAAAATAGGGTAAGCCAGCTTTGTACCTAGATGTATCCGCCAAAATGAAAATTGCGTTGGCGTGGCATTTCTCCAACGTAGTTCAAATGGAAAAATCACACTCGAATACTGTAATCTTTGACTTTTATCGGCCAATAGTTTGGAAAGTAGTCCGCTAGATTCTGATTGGAGGTTTAGATTACTTGACAATTTTTGATGCTGCAAACCAATGCCAGGCGCGACTGCCCAATGGCCTTTTTGATCCAAAGGAATATCTCTTAAAAATCCGAGTTGCAATTGATACGAAAATCCGTCTTGTGAAAAAGCGGGTTCGTTTTGCTGGGCAATGGTGTACCCGATTCCAAAAAAGAGTTGGTCTTCTCTAAAAAAGTGCGCCTCATTTTCTTGCCCAAACAGGGTGGGGCTGACAATAAATAATACACTGAAAAAGAAAAACCGATTCATGCTGGGATTTTAAAACAAAGCTAAATAAAAAAGTGCCTTATTATAAGGCACTTTTTCTATCATCTCAAAAAACAAAAGATATTAGTTCAAGTTTTGATTGTAGGCCCCCATACGAGTTGTGTAGTTGAGTTTCAAGGCATTCACTTTTCGAAGTTCTTGCTTGATGTCACTCACCAATCCCATTTTGGTTTCCCCATCTACTTTTAGTGCAGTGGTCAAAACGTTTTGTAATTCTTCTCTTTTGGCAGCACGTTCGGCTAAGATAAACGCCCCTACCTCTTCGACGGTAGCAAATTTATCATTGAGCTGAATACGTGCTTGCGTTCCATACTTGTCTTGATAACGCGACGATGGCTTTCCTGCATAGATGTACATAATTCGATCTTTCTTGTCGAGTTTTTGTACTTGGTCTGCAGCTGGCAAGGTGTTGGTTACCATAAGTGTGCTGTCCCGCATTACGGTAGCAACCATAAAAAAGAACAACAGCATAAAGACGATATCCGGGAGTGACGCTGTAGATATAGCGGGCAAATCTCCACCTTTTTTCTTCTTAAACTTTGACATAACTAGTTGCTTTTATTAGGTTCTGCTTCGGACAATTTTTGTGGAAAGCGATTTTTAACTTCGTCTAACTTGGGTCCAAGTTTTTCCTTTTCTTCAGCCGAAGTACGCGGATCATTGTATCGCTTTTCGGCTTCCGTATAAGTAATACCAGACATTGGGTTGAGCAAAGCAAACTCGCGGTTTCGCAATTCGTTATAAGCTGCTACCAATTCATTTTGGACAGCGATATACATCTTGTACGAGGTTTCACGGTCGTTTTTTAATGAAATAATCGCTTTTTGCGGGTTGTCAGAAGAATCAGAATCTTTGCTTCCTTGGCAATAGTTGCAAGCCTCTTCGTTTTGCCCTCCTCCATTATCTAAAAACGCCATTGCTAAACTTCTCAGTTCCTTGATGTCTGCAAGTTCTTCCTCGACCAATAGCTGATTGTTTTTGTTAATCAGTACCGTAAAGATGTTTCGCTCTCTAATCACTGGTGGATCTTCGAGTTCTTCCATGGGAGGGAGTTTGCGGTTGATTCCACTATCGGTTTCGATGGTGGTGGTCACCAAGAAAAAGATCAGCAGCAAGAAAGCGATATCCGCCATCGAACCTGCATTTACTTCGGGTGCTGCTCTTCTAGGCATAGTGTTGTTTTTATTTGTTAAAAATTCGTTTTGCTCCTGACATTAGCATGGCTCCAATGGCCACTACTGCTAGGATATAAAAAGCGCGTAAACCTGCTCCTACCCAACGTGATCCGTTTGCAGAAAGTACCTCTCCATCTTTGAGAGGCGTTTCTACTCCTGTTGACATGGCGTAGCTGATTCCAATAACAGCTAAGAACAAGCCTGCTGATAGCAGTGCCTTCTTGAGCTTTTTGGCATCAGAGGTAAGTCCAATTAACGAAAATACTAAGGTTACTGCAACAGTAATTACAAGTATCGCAATTGCGAGGTTTACTAATGGGGACACACTTCCGTAGTCACCCATGCTCGCTGCCATTTTGATTTCTTCGTCGCCCAAGCCGATGATGCGAAATAAAAACACCACAGCTAAGACACCGAAGATGGCGCTGATGATTTTAATTATATTTTGAAGTTTCATTTGTATTGCTATTATTAAGATTACTTCTTGTGTGCTACAAGAATATCAATCAAGGTGATAGAAGCATCTTCCATATCGTTTACAATGCTATCAATTTTAGCTACGATATAGTTATAGAATACTTGAAGAATAATGGCAACAATAAGACCAAATACAGTAGTAAGAAGTGCTACTTTAATACCTCCTGCTACAAGTGATGGTTGCATGTCTCCAGCAGCTTCGATTTTGTCAAAAGCTTGAATCATACCGATTACTGTACCCATGAACCCAAGCATTGGTGCAAGCGCGATGAAGAGGGAGATCCAAGAAACATTTTTTTCAAGTTGTCCCATTTGCACTCCACCGTAGGCAACTACTGCTTTTTCAGCATTTTCGACACCTTCATTTACACGATCAAGTCCTTGATAAAAGATAGAAGCAACAGGCCCTTTGGTGTTTCTACACAATTCTTTCGCAGCATCAACACCACCAGAAGCTAGTGCTTCTTCGACACCAGCGGTTAGTTTGGCCGTGTTGGTTGTTGCTAGGTTTAGGAAAATAATACGCTCAATAGCGATGGCAAGTCCAAGAATCAAACAGATCAATACGATCCCCATAAATCCAGGACCCCCTTCAATAAAACGCTTTTTGAGTTCTTGAGTAAAAGAGGCGCTTTCGGCTTGATCTTGTGTATCGGCTGATGCACTGTCCATGTCTTGAGCGACGATTGTAGTTTCATTTGAGATGGTTTGATCCTCAGATGAATACGCATAGGTGTTTCCTAAAAAGCCCACTAAAGCTAGGGCAACTAAGATTTTTTTCATTTTAAGAGATTTTACGTTCAAAAATTAAGTTTTAAAGTTAAAAAAAAATAAATAGGACACTAATTTATTTTTGCAGAGAGGAAGGGATTCGAACCCTCGATACGCTTTTGGCGTATACACACTTTCCAGGCGTGCGCCTTCGACCACTCGGCCACCTCTCTAAACAAGGTGTCAAGAAACAAAAAAAATCAAAACCTAGAAAGTATTCAGACAAAAAATAATGTCCAAAAAGGGTTTATTTTATCAGGATAAGTCGAAGCATCGCAAAACATTGTTGCAGGTCTGATCTGCAATTTGTTCTTGAGAGCATTTGTAGAGTATTGAGAGCCGCTTTAGCACCTCTATGATGTAGGCACTTTCGTTTCTTTTACCACGATAAGGGGTTGGTGCCAAATAGGGCGCATCGGTTTCCAAAACAATATACTCAAGTGGGATTTGGTCAATAAACTGATCGATTCTTCCGTTTTTGAAGGTGACTACCCCGCCAATACCCAACATAAGATTAAAATCAATCGCCCGTTGTGCATCGGAGTGGGTTCCTGAAAAACAATGAAAAATTCCTTTGAGTCCCTTTCCACGGTGCCCCTCTAATACCTCAAACACCTCTTCAAAAGCTGCTCTGCAATGAATTACTATCGGGAGTTGTTGGGCAATTGCCCAAGCGATTTGACGATCAAAAGCGATTTGTTGTTGGGGCAAAAATTTTTTTTCCCAATAGAGATCCACTCCGATCTCCCCTACAGCGATTCGATCTTTTTTTTGGAGCTGGGAAGCTACATGTTCAAGCTCGGCCTCAAAATCTTCTTTAACATGGGTGGGATGCAATCCAGCCATCAGATGCATTTGGTTGGGATAGGCATTTTTTAAGGCTTCCATTCTTGGGGTGTACGAAGCGTCAATTGCCGGCAATAGAAAGGTGTCAATCCCAAGGGCATTGGCTCGATCGATTACTTGAGAACGGTCAGCGTCAAATTCGGGCAAATACAGATGGGTATGGGAGTCGATAATTTTCATGAGTCAAAAATAGTATTTTAGCAAAAACTGATGCCCTCTTATGTTTAAAGATGCTGACGATTTCATAAAAATTCCACTGGACAAAATGCCGACAGGGCATCGCTATTTCCAACTAACTATCAATGATGTAGTTGGAACATTTTTGTTGGACACCGGTGCGTCCAAAAGTTGTATTGGTGTTGAAGAGAGTGCCCGTTTTGATGTAGCAATAAAAAAGGATTCGTTGGAAGCCGCTGGTGCTGGCGCCGAAAAATTGGTGGTGCACCGCTCCAAAAAAAGTCATATACGCCATGACAATTATGCGCTGGGACGATTAAATTTTTTGATTATGGATTTGGCCGCCATCAATGCCTCCCTAAAAAAAGAGAAGGCCTCCCCTATAGATGGAATTATCGGGGCAGATTTTCTCCACAAAAACAAAGCGGTCATACGCTATCGTCCTGATTTTTTATACTTAAAAAAATAAGAACGTACCGTTTATAGTTCTAATGCTTTTTTGACATCACCGTCCATCAAATGCTGTACAGGGTCTTCAAGCCCTTCTTTGATCGCGACTAAAAACCCTACAGATTCTCGTCCGTCGATGATACGATGGTCGTACGAAAAGGCCAAATACATCATCGGTCTGATCACTACTTTGCCTGCTACTGCAATAGGGCGCTCAATAATGTTATGCATCCCGAGTATTCCGGACTGAGGAGGATTCAATATGGGGGTGGATAACATCGATCCAAAAACACCGCCATTGGAAATTGTAAAAGTACCTCCCGTCATTTCGTCAACGGTTATCTGTCCATCACGTGCACGGATGGCCAAACGCTTGATTTCGGCCTCGATACCTCTAAATGATAATTTTTCTGCACCGCGAACAACCGGCACCATAAGTCCTTTGGGACCAGAAACGGCAACGCTGATATCACAAAAATCATACTGCACTTGATGATCCCCGTCAATCATGGAGTTGACATCTGGAAACAGTTGCAAGGCACGCACTACGGCTTTGGTAAAAAAGCTCATAAATCCAAGTCCTACATCATGTTTTGCAGCAAAAGCTTCCTTATGATTTTTTCGAAGTTCGAAGATGGCCGACATATCTACTTCATTAAAGGTTGTCAGCATAGCGGTCTCATTCTTTACAGCAACCAAACGCTCAGAAACCTTTCGACGAAGCATGGACATTTTTTTACGGGTTGCTCCACGTTGAGCTCCAGCGGAAGCTGAGCCCATAGAAGGCACGGCCTGTACAGCATCTTCTTTAGTGATGCGTCCGTCTCGTCCTGTACCTTTAACATGTACTGGATCAAGTCCTTTTTCTTCAAGTATTTTTTTGGCTGCTGGCGAAGGGCTGCCAGTAGCATAGGTGGTTGATGTTGATGTAGCTGGCCCTGGATTGGGGAGTGCCGCTGCAACAGGCGCTTTGGGAGTCACTGGTGCAGCACCTTCTGTTGGCTGCCCATCGGTGTCTATAAGACATACAATTGCTCCTACAGCAACTGCGTCGCCTTCTTCAGCTTTAAGCGTAATCGTACCACTAACCTCTGCAGGGAGTTCTAGGGTCGCTTTGTCCGAATCTACCTCTGCGATGGCTTGATCTTTTTCGACATAGTCACCATCGCTAACCAACCATTGTGCGATTTCCACTTCTGTGATGGATTCTCCTGGAGAGGGAACTTTCATTTCTAAAATCATGGAATGCTTTTTATTTATTCTTTAAATTAAAATTGTCTTTATTGGCATCAAATACATATTCGATAACTTCACTGTGCCGTTTTTTAAATCGGGTGGCACTACCCGCTGCTGGGGCACCATAAAATCGTCGTGTTGCTGGACGCATCTGCTGGGCTTCGGGTAGGTGCAGCAGCAAATAACTCCAAGCGCCCATATTGCGGGGTTCTTCTTGTGCCCAAACCAGGTCTGTAGCGCTAGAAAATTGTTTTATGACCGTACGGATTTCAATTTCAGGAAGTGGGAAGAGTTGTTCTACACGAACAAGCGCAACATCAGATCGCGACTTTTCTTCACGAGCAGCCAAAAGATCATAATAGAATTTTCCTGAACAAAACACCAATGTTTTTACGGCTTTTGGGTCGACTGAATTATCAGAAATTACTCGTTGAAATACCCCTGTGCTAAATTCGCTTACATCAGAAACTGCCTTAGGGTGTCGCAACAAACTTTTTGGCGTAAACACGATTAATGGCTTTCTGTAGCTGGCTTTTAACTGACGGCGTAGTATATGAAACATATTGGCCGGCGTTGTACAGTTGGCTACAAACATATTGTCTTTGGCACAGAGCTGCAAATAGCGCTCCATACGGGCCGAAGAATGTTCGGCACCTTGACCTTCGTATCCGTGCGGAAGCAACAAAACAATACCGTTTTGAAGTTTCCATTTGTCTTCTGCGGCAGAGATGTACTGGTCGATCATTATCTGAGCGCCATTTGAAAAGTCTCCAAATTGGGCCTCCCAAATGGTCAATGCATTGGGCCGGGCCATGGCATACCCATAATCAAACCCCAACACGCCATATTCGGATAATAACGAATTGTACACCCTAAAGGTTGCTTTTTGATCGGGATGAATTTGATTGAGCAAAATCACTTCTTCTTCAGAGGCTTCTGCTTTGAGCACCGCATGACGGTGCGAAAACGTTCCTCGTTCTACATCTTGTCCTGACAAACGTATGTCGTGTCCCTCCATAAGCAGGGTGCCATAGGCCAATAATTCACCCATCGCCCAATCGAGTTTTTGTGTGTCAAAAAATTGGGCTTTCCGATCTGCTACGAGGCGTTCTATTTTTTTTAAAAACTTTTGATTCTTTGGCAAATTGCCAATGGCGTTTGCAACGGTATCCAAAAGTTGTACCGGGACAGCAGTTGCAATATCGATGGCCATTTGATCCTCAGCAACACGATTAAAATTTTGCCACTCGTCTTGCATAAAGGGTGTAATGACCGTGTTTTTTTCTTTTCGAGCATCTTCCAGTTTTTCTTCCAATTGTGCCTTATACTCCACTTCCAAAGTGCCGACATATTGTGCATCGATCACCCCTTGTTGAATCAATTTTTGGGCATATATATCTCTAGGATTTGGGTGTTTGCTAATGGCTTTATACAGCTTGGGTTGTGTAAATCGAGGTTCATCTCCTTCGTTATGGCCATAGCGTCGGTATCCTAACAAGTCAATAAAAACGTCTCTTCCAAATTGCATGCGAAATTCTAAAGCAAACAAGGTCGCATGGACTACCGCTTCGGCGTCATCAGCATTGACATGCAATACCGGTGAGAGGGTTACTTTGCCTACATCGGTACAATAGGTGCTCGAACGTGCATCGAGGTAGTTGGTTGTAAAACCGATTTGATTGTTAACCACAATGTGGATGGTGCCTCCCGTACCATAGCCTTTGAGTCGTGCCATTTGGACAATCTCATAGGCCAATCCTTGGCCTGCTATAGCGGCATCACCATGGACAACAATCGGCAGCACTTTGGAGGTGTCTCCACCAAATTTGTGCTCGAGCTTGGCTCTTGTAATGCCTTCTACCACGGCACCTACTGTTTCTAAGTGCGAGGGGTTGGGTGCAATATTCATGTTGATTTGATGTCCTTTGTCCGTTGTGCGGTTGGAGGTCCAGCCGAGGTGGTATTTTACGTCCCCATCAAAAACAACTTCCTCATAGTCTTTTCCGTCAAATTCACTAAAAATATCTTTTGCCGATTTTCCAAATATGTTGGTCAGGGTGTTTAAACGGCCTCGATGGGCCATCCCCATGACAAATTCTTTTACGCCGGCTTCGGCTGCAGACTCAATTACGGCATCTAGGGCAGGAATAAGTGATTCGCCTCCTTCGAGAGAAAACCGCTTTTGACCCACATATTTGGTATGTAAAAAATTCTCAAAACTGACCGCTTGATTCAATTTTTTAAGAATGTGCTTTTTTTGTTGAACATCAAAACGGGGGTGGTTGTCGTTGATGTTTAGTCGTTGCTGAATCCAATTTACTTTTTCAGGATCACGAATGTACATATACTCGACGCCGATTGACTCACAATAGACCCGTTGAAGGTGCGCAATAATCTCCCGCAAGCTTGTTGGCCCTATTCCCATAATAGATCCAGCACTAAAGACGGTGTCTAAATCTGCTTCGGTAAGACCAAAATTTTCTATTGCTAGTGTAGGGCTGTATTTTCTTCGATCACGAACCGGATTGGTTTTGGTGAACAAATGGCCCCTTGTCCGGTACCCGTCAATGAGTTTGACTACTTGAAATTCTTTGCGAACCTCTTCCGGAACTTCTGCCGTTGCCGTATCTATGGCGCCGTTTTCTATTCCAAAATCAAATCCTTGAAAAAAGGCACGCCAACTCGGTTCTACCCCGTCAGGATTTTGCAAATAATCATCGTAGAGTTGTGCAAAATATTCGGTGTGGGCGGCATTCAAAAAGGAATACTTATCCATAAGTGCAAATTCTATTGCTTACAGTTTTCAAAAGTACAACTTTTCGTTAAAGCCCCTTATTTGTTTGACAATAAATCATCGTTTTAAAACTGCTTTTGCATTTTTAAACGAAATTTGTTTTGTTAAAAAAAATAGTGCAGCAAAGCGTCTTATTTTTTAAAGATTTTTAAGAATTTTAAAACATGTTTGCTTTAGTCGATTGCAATAATTTTTATGCCTCTTGTGAGCGGGTTTTTCAACCACAATGGGAGGGCAAACCGGTCGTTATTTTATCCAACAATGACGGTTGTGTTATTGCCCGAAGCAACGAAGCAAAAGCCTTAGGCATTCCTATGGGTGCTCCTGCGTTTCAGTATCAACAAGAATTTAAAAAACACGGTGTCAAAGTTTTTTCATCCAATTACCCTTTATACGGAGATATGAGTAGCCGGGTAATGAAAATTCTAGAGCGGTACACTCCCGAAGTAGAGGTCTATAGTATCGATGAGGCCTTTTTGCGCTTTAAGGGTTTTGACTACAAAGACCTCCTGTCCGAGGCGCAAAAACTGCGGCAGCAAGTCCATCAGTGGACGGGCATCCCCGTTTCTGTAGGGATCGCCCCCAGCAAAGCTTTAGCAAAAATTGCCAATCGTATTGCCAA
Source organism: Flavobacteriaceae bacterium (assembly GCA_017852395.1). Taxonomy (GTDB): domain Bacteria; phylum Bacteroidota; class Bacteroidia; order Flavobacteriales; family Flavobacteriaceae; genus RFYP01. The sequence continues at coordinate 62,421 of JAFMLE010000008.1, read as the reverse complement.
AAAATTTGCGCAACGAACCAACGGTGTTTACCTTATTGATAGTGAAGAAAAACGCCTCAAAGCCCTTCAGTGGACTACCATTGGTGATGTTTGGGGTATCGGACGACAGCACCGCAAACGTCTCGAAGCCATGGGGATTAGAACCGCATTGGACTTTGTGCACCTTCCAGATGAATGGATTCGCAAACAAATGAGCGTCATCGGGCTGCGTCTCAAAAAAGATTTGGAAGGGCTTCCTTTTATTCAACTCGAAGAAATACAAAACCCCAAAAAATCAATTGCTACCACCCGCAGTTTTGAAGGGACTGTGACCCGTTTTGACGACCTCGAAGAACGCGTCACTACCTTTGCTACTAGCTGTGCCGAAAAGCTACGCCAGCAAAACAGTCATTGCAATGCCCTTGTTGTTTTTGTACGTAGTGATCCACACAAAAAAGAAGCAACCTACTATCAAAACAGTTGTACGGTTGGACTTCCTTATGCGACCAATAGCAGCATCACCTTGAGCAAATTTGCTCGGGCAGGGCTCAAAACACTCTATCAATCTGGCATTGTGTACAAAAAAGCAGGAGTAATTTTACTTGGTCTAACCCCAGCAGACACACAGCAATTAACACTTTTTGATGCTGCTATTGGTCGGCATGATGTCCTCATGAAAACTATAGATACTATTCATAAACGTTTTGGCCCCAACCGTATGAAACTTGCCAATCAGGACCTAAAACGTACCTGGAAAATGAAACAAAATCACCTGTCCCCACGCTTTACCACCGAATTGACCGAAATAATTCGAGTAAAGTAATTTATGGCAGACAAAATTGTGTTTTACAAACCCGATGCCAGCATCGGCAAAGAGCGCTTTCTGGCCCAAGAAGGGATTTCGGCTGGGTTTCCTTCTCCTGCAGATGACTTCAAAGAACTGCGCATTAGTATCGACCAAGAAGTGGTCAAAAATGAAGAAGCTACCTTCTATGCACGCGTATCTGGAGACTCGATGCAAGGGGCAGGACTAGAAGATGGAGACCTTTTGGTAATTGACAAAAGCCAACAGCCTGAGAACAACAAAATAGCGGTTTGTTTTATTGATGGTGAGTTTACCGTAAAAAGGCTAAAAGTCGAAAAAGACTGCATCTATCTCATGCCCGAAAACCCAAAATACAAACCGATTAAGGTCACCGAAGATCAACAACTACAAATTTGGGGTATCGTGACCTATGTGGTCAAAAAAATATAGGTCAGTCTTGTAGAACCTTATGGAAGGTTTTGGCAAGAAAAACAGCCAATTGATCATTAGAAAATTCCATTGCGGATTGTTGGGTGGCCAAAAACAGCTCTGGAGGGCTACCCACGAGCATGATACTCAACAATAGGAATTCATGTTTTTCGGTAAAAGAAGGCAAATCCTTTCGATTGCGTAGATCACGATTAAGGTCTTTGATTAGTGCCAACAAAATGGGACTTTGATAGGTGCTTTTTCGAACATAGGATTGATTCGTAATAAAAAAATTTTTGACCTCCGCATGGCTTACATAGTCAAAATATCCTTTAAAACTCAAATACAGATAATCATAAACCGAGCTTGCATGGGCACGAGAAGTATCAAGAACGGTTTTGATCTGTTGGTTCATTTGATGGACTACCGCTTGAAAAATTGCATCGATGTCTTCAAAATAATTATAAAAAGTACCGCGTGCTATTCCTACTTTTTTAACAATATCATGTACGGTTGTTTTTTCTACGCCGTGTTCAGAAAATAGCAGCAGTGCTTGCTGCACTAATGCCTCTCGAATACGTGCTTTATTTTGTTGTCGTAGTCCCACAAATTTTTAGAACCGTTCGATAACACCTGCTATGCCTTGTCCTCCTCCGACACAGGCAGTGACCATGCCATACTTTTGTTGACGTCTTTTCATTTCATTTAACAGCTGAATGCTCAATTTTGCTCCGGTACACCCAAGAGGGTGTCCAAGGGCAATGGCACCTCCATTGACATTGACGGTTTCGGGGTCCAATCCTGCTTCTTGAATTACGGCGAGTGCCTGTGCGGCAAATGCTTCATTTAACTCTGTTTGCTCAATGTCTTTGAGTGAAAGGCCGGTTTGTTTGAGGACCTTTGGTATGGCTACACATGGACCGATCCCCATATATAATGGGTCTACTCCCCCCACTGCACATCCTACCAATCGACCGATAGGCTCAAGCCCTAATGTTTTAACCATCTCTTCACTGACGACTAGGGTAAATGCGGCGCCGTCAGAAGTTTGTGACGCATTGCCCGCAGTAACTACACCGTCTTTTTTGAATGCAGCGCGCAATTGACCCAGTCCTTCGATGGTGGTGTCTCTACGAACTCCTTCATCTACTTGGACTGTATGGGTGTGGGTTTTTCTTTGATTATTTTCTACAAAAACTTCTTCTATAGTAACAGGAACGATTTCGTCCTTAAAATATCCAGCGTCAATGGCTGCTGCGGCTCTTTGATGTGAGCGCACCGAAAATGCGTCAGCTGCGTCTCGTGTGATGTTGTATTTGGATGCCACGGCTTCAGCAGTAGCCCCCATACTGACATGGTAGTTGAGATTTTCGATGTTGGCTTTGTAGCTGGGAGCCAGTTTATATCCAGTCATGGGGATCATACTCATACTCTCTGCTCCTCCAGCCAAATAGACGTGGCCCATACCTGCTTTTATTTTGGCTGTTGCTAAAGCAATGGCTTCTAGTCCAGAAGCACAATAACGGTTTATGGTGATCCCAGGGACTTCTTTTCCTAATGCTCTTGCGGCAATAAGCCGCCCTACTTGAAGGCCTTGTTCGCCTTCTGGATTGGCACAGCCCACGATAACATCATCCACCAGCTTGGGATCTAGTTGAGGCACAGTAGTCATAAGGTGCCTAATAACATCTACGGCAAGGTCATCGGAACGGTAATTTTTGAAGCCTCCTTTTTTAGCTTTACCCACCGCTGAGCGGTATCCTTTTATAATATATGCATCCATCGTTTTAGTTTCTTAGCGGTTTGTTATTCATCAATAGATATTGAATCCGATCAAGGGTTTTTTGATTTCCAAGCAAACTCATAAAGCCCTCGCGTTCAATATCTAGGAGATATTGCTCGCTGACTTGCTGGCTGCTTGTAAGATCGCCTCCACAAAGGACATACGCGATTTTTCTTGCGATTTCTACGTCATAGTCAGACATGTACTCCCCCAATCGAAATTCATTGATTGCAGAATACAGCACGCTCAATCCACCGCGCCCCAATACTTGAATGTCATTTCTAGGGCTGGGTGGGACATAATTTGGTGCCAGTTGCAATACTTTTTCTTTGGCCATACCGATATTTCGAGGGGTGTTATAGCATATAAAATCACGGCCCTTTTGCAAATAATGTAAATTAAATGCTTCATAAGCTGAAGTAGCTACTGTTGCAGTGGCAATGGTTTTGAAATGATCGATCAGGGTTGGGATTTGAACATCACCTTCAAAAAACAGATCCGAAGCTCTTAGAGCAAATTCTTTGGTACCCCCTCCACCAGGCAATAGTCCAACACCGACTTCGACTAGGCCAATGTAGGATTCTGCGGCATAAACCCCAGCATCACAATGCATTGCAATTTCACAACCTCCACCAAAAACATAGCCTTGTGTAGCTATAACCACCGGTATTTTTGAGGTTCTAATGCGCATATTGATGTTTTGGAAACCTTTTACCATTTCGTTGAGTTGATCGTACTGCTTTTGCATGGCCAGCATGCCAACATTCATCAAATTGGCCCCGACCGAAAATTGAGGGGCGTTATTTCCGATGACGATCCCATTCCAATTTTCACTTTCTGCACGATCAATGGCCTCGACCATAGCACGACCAATTCCTTCCCCGATGGCGTTGCTTTTGGAGGTAAATTCGAGACACATAACCCCATCACCAATATCATGAAGGGTGCACTCACTGTTTTTGAGTATGGGGGTGTTTTGACGATAGCTATCTAAGATGATATATTCTGCTGCACTCGGAACGGCTTGATAGGATTGTGTTTTGAGATTAAAATATTTTTTGGTGCCTGCTTCGTATTTGTAAAAGGAGGTAAAACCAGAGGCTTGTAGCTTGGAGATCCATTGGGGCAGGGTTTCGTTTTGGGACTCGATGAGTGCAATTCCGTTTTCAAAACCGATTAAATCCCAATATTCGAAGGGACCATGATCCCAAACATAGCCTGCACGCATGGCATCATCGATCTGAAAATATTCGTCGGCAATTTCTGGAACCCGATGTGCGGTATAGGATAACAACGCTCCAAAATAGGCTTTCATAAATTGATGCTCGCGCGTTGCGCCATCAATAAGATGTTGTAATCTTTTACCCATCAGCTCTATACCCTTAGCAGATTTTACGAGATCCAATTTGGGTTTGATGGCCATTTCGTAGGTTAGGGATTGTAAGTTGAGGGCTTTGTATATCGTGCGACCATTTTCATCTTTTTGTGAGGTGCGTTCATAAAAACCTTTTCCAGATTTGTTACCATAGAACTTATTTTCGAGCAAAAACTCCATAAACTTTAGCGGGGCAGCGGTATTAAGTTGCTCAAAAAAGGGGTCATTTTTTACGGCCTGTTGTACAAATTTGGTCACCTTTTCACCCGTATCAATACCGACAAGATCTTGCAGTTTATAGCTTGCCGTATTGGGGCGACCGATTAGATTGCCAGTCAGTGCATCGACTTCTTCGATACGCATATTGAGTTGTTGGGTGAGCATGGTGATTTTGGCACCAGACATTACACCAATTCTATTGGCAATAAAGGCTGGTGTATCTTTGCACAAAACGGTTTGTTTGCCTAGATGCGTGTCACCAAACTTCATGAAAAAATCAACCAGTTTGGGGTCGGTTTCTGCAATAGGAATAATTTCTAACAGCCGAAGATAGCGGGGGGGATTGAAAAAATGTGTCCCACAAAAATGCTGTTTGAATTCGGCATCTCTACCCTCTGCAAGTAAATGAATAGGGATACTGGATGTATTGGAAGTAACTAGTGTACCGGGTGTGCGAAATTTGGCAACCTTTTCAAAAAGCTGTTGCTTGATGTCCAAGCGTTCGACAACGACTTCAATAATCCAATCATAATCGCTGATTTTTTCTAAATCATCTTCTAGATTTCCTATCGTTATTCTTTGCGCAAAAGCTTTGTCATACAAAGGTGCTGGTTTCGCTTTTAGGGCGGCCGTTAGCGCGGCGGCAGCAACAGCATTGCGTTGTGAACCTTTGGGATTGTCAGAATTTTGGGGAAGAATATCGAGCATCAACACCTCCATACCCACGTTGGCAAGGTGGCAAGCGATGCCAGTACCCATGACTCCTGAACCCAAAACAGCGACTTTTTTTATGCGGTAACTCATAGTTATTTGTACTTTAAAATACGAATGTATTAAAAAAAATGACGCTATGTCATTTTTTTATTACTTTTGAATTTGAAAAAAAATAAACATGGCAAACGAAGTATTTGAACAGTTCAAAAAACGGGCTGATGCGGCTTCCGCACTTGGAGGTACACTCAAATTTGTTGTTGACGAAACCATTGTATTCATTGATGGTAGCGGCGATCACAACATAACGACTCAAGAAGATCAAGAAGCAGATTGCACCATAACGGTAAGTCGTGAGGTATTAGAAAAATTGCGAGACGGTGCGCTTAATCCTATGATGGCTGTTATGGGAGGACAAGTAAAAATTGGAGGCGATATGGGGCTGGCAATGAAAGTTCAATCGCTATTGGGTTAATAGAAACCCGACAGTTTTTTTTGAAAAAGAACCGCTATACGACTAAAATCCTATATTTGTTTTGATCGCTAAGAAATCAAAATGAATAAACTATACAGGATAGCAATCATCGCTGCACTTGCAGGATTTTTGTTTGGATTTGACACCGTTGTCATTTCTGGTGCAGACCAACAGCTTCAGGCCCTTTGGGGTATGTCAGACCTTTTTCATGGCACTTTTATTATGGCAATGGCCCTTTGGGGTACAGTCATTGGGGCCATATTTGGTGGTTTTCCGACCGATTATTTTGGGCGAAAAAACACACTGATCGGTATCGGTGTTTTATATTTTATCTCAGCATTGGGATCAGGGCTTGCAACGGGTCCGTATCTTTTTTCTTTCTTCAGGTTTATTGGAGGATTGGGCGTTGGGGCCTCTACGATTGCCGCTCCAACCTATATTGCTGAAGTTTCGCCAGCAGATCAACGGGGTCGTTTGGTTGCCTTGTATCAATTCAATATTGTTTTTGGAATTTTGGTTGCTTTTTTGTCTAATTATCTTTTGAGCGATTTTGGGGCATCACCTTGGCGCTGGATGGTAGGCATCGAAGCATTTCCAGCGCTGCTGTATTGTTTAGGAGTATTGACCTTGCCTAAAAGCCCACGGTGGTTGCTTATAAACAACGGGGATGTTCAATCGGCTCATGCTGTTTTTGAACAACTCGGCATCAAAGAAGATACGCAAGAGTTGGATGCAAAAAGCACTGCAGGTGTGTCCGAAAAGTTATTTCAAAAAAAGCATCGTTTTCCGATAGTACTCGCTTTTTTAGTCGCGTTTTTCAATCAACTTTCGGGTATCAATGCGTTTTTGTATTACGCCCCTCGTATTTTTGAGTCTGCGGGTCTAGGGGCAAGTTCGGCCTTATTGAGTAGTGTTGGCATTGGAATCACCAATTTGATTTTTACACTCCTGGGGCTTTATCTTATCGATCGACTAGGTCGAAAAACGTTATTGCATATCGGGTCATATGGGTATATAATTTCACTAACCTTGGTTGGTATTGCTTTTCTTCAAGAATGGGAAGGGATACTGGTGCCTATGTTCTTATTTTTGTTTATCGCATCTCATGCCATTGGACAAGGTGCCGTCATTTGGGTTTTTATATCAGAAATTTTTCCGGACCACCTCCGTGCTCAAGGACAAGCCTTTGGCTCTTCGGTACATTGGGTGTTGGCCGCACTGATTACCCTGTTTATGCCCATGGCTTTAAGCGCTTTTGAAAATCCTGGAATTGTTTTTATTTTCTTTGCTTTTATGATGGTTCTTCAACTCCTCTTTGTGTGGTTTATGATGCCCGAAACGAAGGGAGTGCCACTAGATAAACTCAGTGAATTTTTGGAACGATGAAAAAATTAGTATACGAATCAAAATTTTTATTTCCAACTTTATTTTTAATCTTATTTTCGGGCTGTCAAATGAAACGAACCGCACAAAAATATCAAGAACGCTATCGTCCTCAGTATCATTTTACACCTGAGTCCCACTGGATGAACGATCCCAACGGGATGTTTTTTTACGAGGGAGAGTACCATCTTTTTTATCAACACTATCCCAAAGATATCGTTTGGGGGCCCATGCACTGGGGACATGCGGTTTCTAAAGACTTGCTCCACTGGGAGCAACTGCCTATTGCCTTGTATCCTGATAGTTTGGGGTATATTTTTAGTGGCAGCGCTGTTGTAGATTGGAAAAACACCTCGGGCTTGGGAACCTCAGAAAACCCACCCATTGTTGCGCTTTATACCTATCACGATCCCATCGGTGAACAGGCACAAAAAAACGATTTTCAAACTCAAGGTTTGGCCTACAGCTTGGACCGGGGTCGAAGCTGGAAAAAATACCAAAACAATCCTGTACTTCAAAACCCTGGGATTCGTGACTTTAGAGACCCTAAAGTCTTTTGGCACGAAACCTCAAAACATTGGATTATGTCTTTGGCGGTTCAAGATCATATTGCTTTTTACCGATCTCCAGACCTCATCGAATGGGAGGCCCTGACCACCTTTGGCAAAGACCTTGGTGCACATGGAGGTGTTTGGGAATGTCCAGATCTGTTCCCGCTAAACGACCAAAACGGGAATGAAAAATGGGTCTTATTGGTAAGCATCAATCCCGGCGGTCCCTATGGGGGTTCTGCCACCCAGTATTTTATTGGAGATTTTGACGGCAAAACATTTACCCCTCAAGACACACAAATCCGCTGGATGGATTTTGGATCTGATAACTATGCTGGAGTAACCTACAGTGATATTCCTGCTTCGGATGGAAGAAAAATTCTTATCGGTTGGATGAGCAACTGGGACTATGCCAATCAAGTGCCTACCGAAACATGGCGAAGCGCAATGACCTTACCCCGAACATTATCCTTGCACCAAACAGCTGATCAAAAATTCGAATTGCGTTCTGCAGCAATCGATGAAATGAGTACGATTTTGGGGCCCGAGCAAAAACTGGATCCGCAAGCGGCCATAACACTCCTCGCACAAGAAACACAGCTATACTTTGAGGTTGCTCCTGATAGTGACTGGTCGGTGACCTTGTCCAATGCTGTTGGTGAATTTTTTGCCATTTCTCAAAATGCAAATACGATCCGAATTGATCGCACTCAATCCAGCAATAATTCGTTTAGTGACGCTTTTGCAAAGACCTTAGAAATCCCTCTAAACAGGCTTAAAGTAGAAAATCTAACGCTTTATTTGGACCGGTCTTCCATTGAACTTTTTGTGAATGAAAATGCCTTGGTTTCTACCAATCTGATTTTTCCAACACAGCCATTTAATCAATTGCTCCTAAAAAATATTAGTGCAGGCCATCAAAAGCAAATAGAACGGGTTTGGAAATAATTCACTGCAGATCAAATGAACAAGATCCAACCTCAAAAGGCTATTTTTTTTAAAATTAAATATCTTTATTAAAAAATTGGATCAGATATGGAAATGATAATGGACTATTTTGAAACGATCCCTTCCACACACCGAAGCCTTATACTGGTTGGCGGGCTCACTTTTTTCTGGCTTATAGAAAGTGCGGTGCCCTTATTTCGTTTTGATTATAAAAAATGGCGACATGCCCTACCCAACTTGTTTTTTACAGGGACAACCATCATCATCAACTTTGCATTGGCTTTTCTTTTATTGAATGCCGCGGACTGGGTCACCGCGAACAAATTTGGTGTATTGCATTGGATTCCTGGTTTGCCCTTATGGGGCTTTGCATTATTGGGCTTGATGTTGCTTGATCTTATTGGAGCCTATCTGGCGCATTATACAGAACATCGGATCAAGATCTTATGGATGGTCCACCTCGTACATCATTCTGACCACAAGGTTGATACCACCACAGCAAACAGACATCATCCGCTTGAGAGCATCATCCGTTTTGTGTTTACACTAGTGGGCGTTGTTGTGGTTGGAGCACCTATCGGGTTGGTGATGTTGTATCAATCAATGTCTTTGGTGCTGTCGCAATTTAATCATGCCAACGTTAGACTTCCTAAAAATATCGACCGTTTGATGAGCTATTTTCTAGTCTCACCAGACATGCATAAAGTGCACCATCATTATCGACTCCCCTACACGGACGCCAATTATGGTAACATTTTTTCGGTTTGGGACCGCCTCTTTGGCACGTATATGGATTTTGATCGTGAAAAATTGGTATACGGAGTCGACGTTTTTCCTGATGAGACCAAAAATTCTAACATCAAAGAACTCTTAAAACAACCTTTCCAAAAATATCAAAAACCAACATTAACCCCTGAGGAAAAGGGTGTATAAAAGCATACTAAATCTATAGGCATATGAAGTCAATTATCGGGTGGTTGCTATCACTAACACTATTTAGTCTAAATGGGCAAGAAGTTTATATCCAAGGAGGGGGTACTTTGGAGGACTGGGCAAATTTGTCCAAATACCGTGCTTCGAATGTCCAAATTGCAAACCTAGAAGACCCCAATCGAATTGTTTTTATGGGCAATTCTATTACCGAAGGTTGGTTGTATCACCACCCCGAATTTTTCGAAAATAAATCCTATATCAACCGTGGAATTGGTGGACAAACTACCCCGCAGATGTTGATTCGATTTAAGCCTGATGTAGTCAACCTCAACCCCAAGGCGGTGGTGCTATTAGCAGGTATCAATGACATCGCTGGCAATACAGGTCCTATGACATTGGAAAATATTTTTGAGAACATTGCATCAATGGCCGAAATTGCAACGGCACATAACATCCAGGTGGTGTTGTGCGCGGTTTTGCCTGCCAAAGATTTTCCATGGCGTCCCGGACTAGAACCGGCACCCAAAGTGAAGCAACTCAACGAATACCTCAAAAAATATTGTGCCGAAAAAGGACATATCTATGTCGATTATTATAGCGCTTTAGAAGACGGTGAGGGCGGACTAAAAGTTCCTGACTATACAACTGCAACGGATTTGGTACACCCCAACCGAGCAGGCTATTTGGTGATGGAAACCCTTTTAGAACAAGCCTTTAAGAAACTGCAATAAACCTCTAATTATTATATGTTATGGAAAAAGTAAAAATAGAAGTTCACCCCAACGGACGCTATGTTATTCAGAATGCCGAAGCTACTAACTTTGAGTTGGTCGATGCCAACGGCCAACCCATCGAACACCGCAACCGTTTTACCCTTTGTGGATGCGGACGCTCAAAAGGCAAACCGTTTTGCGATGGATCGCATAAAGAGGCACAGTAGTGTCCCTTTAATTGCTTTCTATAGCACCATTATTTTCACTATACAATTTTATGGGGCCATCTAAAACCAGTGCCACAACCGTATAGTAAGGGTCTATTGCACTTTTTGGAATGCTGATGTAGTCAATGCCAGGATAGCGATTCCAATAGACTTTAGAAATTTTTTGTTGCTCAAGAATGGTGCCGTTGCCCACCACATAGGCACGGTGTATGGTATTGGACAATCCTTTGATTACAATTTTTCCATCTTTTGGATAATCTCTAACAAATACAAACAACGTTTTACGGTCATTACTCAAAGCGGTTGGTCCATAAAAATGCTCATAGGCAATGCCCCGTTGGGTTTTATAAATAGCCGCTTCGTGTTTTTTGGTCCACCGTCCCAATTCTTTTAGAAGATGGGATTGTTGATCGGGAATCGTTCCATCGGCTTTGGGGCTAATATTCAGAAGTAAGTTGCCTCCTTTGCTGATACAATCGACAAAAATATCAATCACTTGCATGGGACTTTTATAGTTGGTGTCATTGCCCTGATAGCCCCAAGAATCGTTGATGGTCATGCACAATTCCCAAAACGAATCTTTAGGTCGATATACGGGCACACCGATCTCAGGTGTTGCATAATCTCCTTTGCCATTGAGCCGAGAATTGAAGATGACTTGTGGTTGATCGGCACTCAAAAATTCTCGAATCCCCGAACTGTTCCATTCTGTAGCCTGATGTTCCCAATCGCCATCAAACCACCAGATATCTGGTGCATATCGTGTTTTAAGTTCTGCCAGTTGCCCGTTCATGTAGTTGAGGTATTTTGCCCAGCGTTGTGGATCTTCTTCTATGGTATAGCGTTTTTTGTTGGTCGTAAAATGGGTATAATCTTCAAAGGACCAGTCCGGCAGTGAAAAATAGAGTCCTACCCGCAAACCCTTTTTCCGAATTGCTTGGACAAAAGGGGTGATAAGATCCCGTTTTGCAGGGCTGTGTTGAGCGGCATTTAGCATGCCGTATTGGGTGTCCCAAAGCGCAAACCCATCATGATGTTTGGTAGTGATGATGCTGTATTGAGCGCCGCTTTCGGCAATCAATTGTGCCCATTTTTTGGGGTTATAGTCCTTGGCCGTAAATCCACCGAGTTGTTTGAGATAGTCCTCATGCGATATATACTCGTTATAAAAAGACCACGACTCACTGATTCCATCGACGGCATAGAGCCCCCAATGGATAAAGATGCCGAGTTTGGCCTCTCCAAACCAGTCCATTTTATCGTCATTTTGACTTTGCTGGGCATAGGGTGCTTGCGCAAACACCAATAAGAAAATGATCAAAAGATTTTGCATCCACGATTGGGCATTTTTCATCTTAATAGTATTTAATTTTGAAAAGGTACTTACTTTCTAGTAAACTTCAAATCCAGCAAAAAGAACAAAATACAGGACTAATTTTTTTAAATTTAAAGGAAATAGACCAGTATTATGTTTAGAACCAAGTTATTAGCGCGCCTCGGATTGGTATTTTTGGGTTTTTTGTTGGGTTGCAAATCCCCAGACACAGCCCCCCCTCCAAACATCCTTTTATTTTTTGTTGATGATTTGGGATGGCAAGATACTTCGGTTCCTTTTTGGAATCAAAAGACCCCTTTAAACCAACGATACCACACCCCCAATATGGAGCGCCTCAGTGCTATGGGGGTCAAGTTTACCAACGCCTACAGCACTCCCGTATGTTCTCCTTCGCGGATCAGCTTAATGACGGGAATGAATGCCGCCAGACACCGGGTAACCAATTGGACCTTGCAGCCTGATATTTTACAGCCGATGGAAACCAATCACCCCAATTTAGAATTTCCGATGTGGAATGTCAACGGTTTGGCCACCCAAGAAGGAATCCCCCACGCTGCACTGGCCACACCCCTTCCACAACTTCTCAAAGAAAGTGGATATACGACTCTCCATGTTGGAAAAGGGCATTTTGGCGCCTTGGGTTATCCAAGTGCAAACCCAGAACATATTGGGTTTGACATCAATATTGCTGGTCATGCCGCTGGAGCGCCTTCTAGCTATTTGGGCTTGGATAATTTTGGCAACGGCAATCCCAAACAAACTATTTGGGCTGTTCCGGGGCTCGAGGCCTACCATGGAAAGGATATTTTTCTTACCGAAGCACTTACCCAAGAAACGCTAAAGTCTTTGCAACCCATAGTCGATCAAAAACAGCCCTTTTTCTTATATTTTTCACTCTATGGTGTTCATGCTCCTTTGATGGCCGATCAACGTTTTATCGATCGATACCAAGCGGCCAATCTAGATCCCGAAGAAGCCAAATACGCATCGATGATCGAAAGCATGGACCATGCCCTGGGCAGGCTTTTAGATTTTATCAATGAAAATGGAATCGCAGAGCATACTATCGTTCTTTTTATGTCGGACAACGGTGGACTGAGTGCGGTGGCGCGAGGCGGAGAAAAACACACCCATAATGCACCCCTCAAAAGTGGTAAAGGCTCCATCTATGAAGGCGGAATCCGTGTGCCTATGTTGGCCTACTGGCCGGGATTGACCTCTTCAAACACAAGTAACGACCAGCCTATTATTATCGAGGATTTTTTTCCAACTCTTCTTGAAATGGCAGCCATCAAAACACCGAAAACCATTCAAAAAATTGACGGAAAAAGCTTTGTAGGTCTTCTCAAGAATGAAACCCCTTCTTCGGAACGCCCCTTGTTTTGGCACTACCCCAATGCATGGGGACCAAAAGGTCCAGGAATAGGGAGTTATAGTGCCGTAAGAAAGGGCGATTGGAAGTTGATCTATTTTCATGAAGACCAGCGTTTTGAGTTGTATAATTTAGCACTAGATATTGGCGAGGAAGAAAACCGATCTTTAGATGACCAAGAAAAAACCCTCGAATTGGCTCAGCTCCTAACAGACCATCTCAAAAGTACTAACGCACAAATGCCTCGATTGAAACGTACAGGGGAACAAGTACCTCATCCGATCGATGCGATAAGCTCCGGATTTTAGCTTGTGCGCCAATCCAAGGATCCACTTAAAATCATTGTTTGATAAGGTTTGATTGACAAAACCTTTTAGTGAAAAACGTGGGTTTAGAGAATAGCTCACCGTTTCGGCCACGTTAAAGGTTTGGTCTAAATCCAAAATGTAGCCTTGCGACGGAAAACCAAACCTGCCCCAACTAGTCTGGGTGTTTACTTTCAATAAATTGATTTCTAAATCATTATTTTTCCCTTTTCCATAAATCTACATACTACTCAACATCCATTTTTCGGAGACGGGATAAGTCATTATGATTTCTTAAGCAAAAAAGGTGTCCATATGGTGGTTTTCATCGACTTGAACCGCAGGGAGATGCATGCCCAAATGAATTTGAACTTTTTGTCAATTAGTTTTAGTCATTTTAACAAATCAAAGGGCACCAAAAGTTAGCTTCATTATTTTTTGCCAAATGTAGATTTTAAAAAAATACAAAAAGTGCTCAAAAAACTAAAAGTTGCGGTAGTGGCCTTTTAGGTATTCATTGGCCGCTTCTTCTACAAAAGCAGATTGCTCCTTGTCATAATGCAACACTTGGTTGGGAAACCTTCCTGCAATCACACCCAAAAGTATGGTTTCGGTTAGTCGTGCCGCATAATCAAAAGGGGCCGAGCAGGCTGCATTTCCCAAACAGCTATCAACAAATTGATGATAGTGCTTTGGAGACTCTCCGCTGTAATCCCTAACAGGTTCGCCTAAGGTGTTTTGCGGGTCAAAATCGACAATATTGTAGTCTTTGAATTCATTTCCTTCAATGAGTTTGGGCAGTTGCATAAAATGAGGGAGCAACAGTCGCTTTCCATTTTCTCCGATAAACATAGCCCCCTGTCCGGGTAGGGTTGCATTATCGGGCAATTCCAAATCTTCGGTAATTTCTGGTCCATCAATTCCATCATACCAAAGCCATTCAAAATCATCCGTGGTATAAGCCGTTCCATCAAAAGTATAATGTACCACATTACGTTCTGGATAGCCAAACCCGGTTGCCGGTCTACAGGTATTAGAGATGGTATTGGGCACGTCTAACTGCAAGGCGTTGTAGGGTGTGTCAAAAATATGTACCCCCATATCACCGAGCGTTGCGCAACCATAGTCGAGTAACTTCCGCCAGTTTTGCGGGTGATAGTAGCCCTCTTTGTAAGAACGCTCTTGAGAAGTCCCGGTCCATAAGTTCCAGTCAAGGTGTTCCGGAACGGGGTCAGCACCTTCGGGTGCAGGACCATCAAATCCCCAGTTTTTATTGGACCATGCTATGACTTTGCTTACCTTACCTATAACACCGCCTTGGATTAGTAGGGTTGCTAATTTGTAATCGTAAAACGAGTGCACCTGAATACCCATTTGGGTGATCAATCCTTTTTCGTTGGCCACTTGTCGCATCTGGCGGGACTCTGCAACATAATGTGTCAAGGGTTTTTGACAATACACCGCTTTATTATTTTCCATTGCCAATAAAGATGCTGGTGCGTGGGTGTGGTCGGGTGTAGAAACTACCACTGCATCGATTTGATCGGCAATTTCTTTAAAAAGTACCCGATAGTCTTTGTAAATTTTTGCTTTGGGAAATAAGGCATGGGCGGCCTCCAAATGATTTTGATCAACATCACATAAGGCAGTAACCACTACTTGAGGATGCGAAGCAATGGCCTTGAGGTCTTCAAACCCCATATTGCCAACACCAATGTGGGCGGTACGCAATTGAGTGGGCTGAGAGGCGCAAGACCAAGTTGATATGGGCAAAAATGAAGCTCCAATTGAAAGGGACAGGGATTTTAAAAAGGTTCTTTTTTCCATCTTATAGTGGTTTGATATTGATGTTTCTCCATTTGACTTTGATCCCTCCCCCAGAATGAATTTGAAGGGCAATGCCACCGACTCCTTGTCCGATTTTTTCATCGTTGATGGCCACCATTTCGTGTCCATTGAGATAGGTGTTGACCTGATCACCAACAACAATAATTTTGAGCGTGTTCCAATCGCCCATTTTAAGGTATTGGTCTTTTTCGGGATCAGGCTTGATCAACCAGCCGCGTCCATAGGATTCGTAAATGCCTCCAGTATGCATTTTGGGTGGTGCAACTTCTACCTGCCAGCCACTAACGATGGTGCCTTCTACAGTAGATCTAAAAAAAACACCGCTGTTGCCATCGGCCTCTTGTTTGAATTCTAACTCAAGCTCAAAATCTTTATAGTGCGCAACGGTACTCAAATAGCCGTATTCTGCATCAGGGCCGCTTTCGCAGATCAACTCGCCGTCTTCGACATACCACAGTTCGGTGCCGTGGATTTGCCAGCCCTCCAAATTTTTACCATTAAAAATTGCGGTCTGTGCTTGGAGTAGAAATACATGGGCTATAAAAGCAAAAAGGAATAGTTGTTTTTTCATGTTGGTTTATTTTTCTAAATATAAGAAGACTGTCTGAGATTTTGAAAGCTCATTTTGATGATGTTAGTATCTTCAAATATGCTTTTGTAAAACTCCTTAAGGATCTTCCTAATTTAACTGCAATAAATTACGAAACAAAAAATATTTTAGAACAGGTCTAAACCAGCGCTCTTTAAATGCAAATACGAGAAAATAAAAAAACCCTCCGTCTGGGAGGGGTTTCGTACTCGGGGCGGGACTTGAACCCGCACGACCGCAATGGTCATTGGATTTTAAGTCCAACGTGTCTACCAATTCCACCATCCGAGCATACGTCAGAGCGAAAGACGGGATTTGAACCCGCGACCCTCACCTTGGCAAGGTGATGCTCTACCCCTGAGCTACTTTCGCGTTTGTGGACAGCAAATGTAATTATTTTTGAACAAATCCAAATGGGAGAATCCAATTTTTCACTTTTCTTTTTTGGAGCCTTTCAGTTTGCGTTTTAAGGTGTTAAGTTTCATTAAAGCCTCAACGGGAGTCAGCGTATCAATGTCCAATTGATCGATTTCGTCGCGTACAGCCTCCAACAGGGGGTCGTCCAAATTAAAAAAGCTGAGCTGCATTGCTTCCTGCTCTTGATCGAGTGCTGCAGTACGAATTTCTGTACCGTGGGTTTCCTCCAAGGCCTCTAATTTGCGCTGTGCGGTTTGGACTACATACTTGGGCATCCCCGCCATTTTAGCAACATGAATGCCAAAACTGTGGGCACTACCACCGGCCACAAGTTTACGCAAAAACAATACTTTATCGTGCAATTCTTTTACAGAAACATTAAAGTTTTTGATCCGCTCAAAGGTGTTACACATGGTATTAAGTTCGTGATAGTGGGTGGCAAAAAGCACTTTGGGTCGCAAGGGGTGTTCGTGCAGATACTCAGCGATTGCCCAAGCAATTGAGATACCGTCATAAGTACTGGTACCCCGACCGATTTCGTCCAAGAGCACCAGACTGTTTTCTGAAATATTATTGAGAATCGATGCGGTTTCGTTCATTTCTACCATAAATGTAGAGGCTCCCATAGAAATATTATCACTTGCGCCAACACGGGTAAACAATTTGTCCACCAAGCCCATTTTAACGGCTTTTGCAGGAACAAAACTGCCCATCTGCGCCATCAAAACGATCAAAGCTGTTTGGCGAAGTATGGCCGATTTTCCGGACATATTGGGCCCCGTTATCATAATGATTTGCTGTTGGTCGCGGTCCAAAAACAGATCATTGGACACGTAAGGTGCGTTAGCAGGAAGGTGCTGCTCGATCACGGGATGGCGCCCTTCGGTGATGGTTAGTGCTGCCCCCGATTCAAATTGAGGAGGGCAATATTTAAATTTTTTGGCGGCATAGGCAAAACCCCAAAGCACATCGATTTTGGCCCAGTGCATTGCATTGTTTTTCAATGGCGCAAGGTAGGCTTGTATGTCGTCCAGCAACTCCTGATAGAGACGCTGCTCTAGGCTTTTGATTTTTTCTTCAGCACCTAAAATTTTAGACTCATATTCTTTGAGTTCTTCGGTGATGTAGCGTTCGGCATTGACCAAGGTTTGCTTGCGAATCCAAGTTTCGGGAACTTTATCTTTGTGGGTATTTCGCACTTCAATATAATAGCCAAAGACATTATTAAAAGCGATTTTTAAAGACGCTATTTGCGTCCGTTGCCGTTCCGTTTCTAGCATCCGATCTAGATGATCCTGACCAGAATGCAAAAGACCTCTCAAGGCGTCCAATTCTTCCGAAACCCCGGTGGCGATGACATTGCCTTTGGAAACCAAAACAGGCGCCTCGTCGGCAAGTTGTTGCTCCAACAAAGTTTGAAGCGCGCTCAAATCTTCAAATTGTAGGGAAAAATCTTGCAAAGCCTTTTGATCTGAATTCCCCAAAACTTCTTTTAGTTGGGGCAAGAGCTGCAAGGTTTCGCGCAATTGAACCAGTGCCCGCGGACTGACTTTATATGTGGCAATCTGTGCCATAATACGCTCAATATCTACGGTAGCTTTTAGAAGTTTTTCTACTTTTTGATGGGTGTTTTGTGCTGTCAAAAAGCTGGCTACCACTCCTTGGCGTTCTATAATGGACTTGGAATCAACCAATGGAAATGCCAACCAACGCTTGAGCAAGCGACCTCCCATGGCTGTAAGCGTATGATCCAGCACATCAATCAGAGGAATTCCACCAGGGGTGGTGGGTACAAATAATTCTAAATTGCGAACCGTAAAACGGTCCATCCAAACGTGGTTTTCTTGAACCAACCGCCGAATTGCAGTAATATGCGCCAATTGATGGTGCTGTGTTTCTGAAAGGTAGTGCAAGACGGCACCAGCAGCGCGCTGTCCTTCTTCTAGCTCTTGAATACCAAAACCGGCTAAGGATTGGGTTTCAAAATGACGGTTGAGTTTTTCGTGGGCAAAATCGAGGGTAAACGCCCAATCTTCAAGAAAAAAAGACGGTATCGCAATCCCAAACGCTGCTTCGGCTCTTTTTTTATCGGGTTTGGCAATAAGAACTTCGCTGGGCGCCATGTTTTGCAACAACTGATCGATCCATTCGGTAGGGCCTTGAGCCACCCAAAAATCGCCTGTTGATATATCTAGGAGTGCCAACCCATCGGCCTTTTTACCCAGACAAATCGCCGCCAAATAATTGTTTTTCTTCCGCTCCAAAACCTCGGCATTCATGGCCACCCCGGGAGTTACCAATTCGGTCACACCTCTTTTAACAATTTTCTTTGTCAATTTGGGATCTTCCAATTGGTCACAAATCGCCACACGGCAACCGGCACGGACCAACTTGGGAAGGTAGGTGTCCAGCGCATGATGGGGAAATCCGGCCAGCTCCGTTTCACTTTCACTACCAGCGCCTCTTTTGGTAAGTATAATCCCCAAAATACCCGCAGCCTTGACGGCATCGGCACCAAAAGTTTCATAAAAATCGCCCACTCGAAACAACAACAAAGCATCAGGATACTTCCCTTTGATTTGGTTGTATTGTTTCATTAAAGGGGTTTCTTTTGCTGCTTTGGCCACAGGATTGAGTTTGTGCTAAGTTACGGATTAGCAAGAATTATTAGCGTCTAATGTTCGATTCTCTCCAAAAGATTTGCTGTACTTTTGCAGAATGCGAAAATTAAAAAACGAGGAACTCAATCGCAAATCTATCGACGAATTTAAAGCGTCCGAAAAACTTCCGCTGTACATCGTGCTCGATAATATTAGAAGCCTTAACAATATTGGATCGGTCTTTCGTAGCAGTGATGCTTTTTTAGTCAAAAAAGTCTTTCTCTGTGGCATAACGGCTACACCCCCTCACAAAGACATTCAAAAAACCGCTTTGGGCGCAACCGATGCCGTTGATTGGGCCTACGAAAACTCTGTCATAGATCTGATCGAACGACTTCAAGAAGAAGGGGTTTTGGTTTTGGCTATTGAGCAGGCCGAAGGAGCACGATCGCTCTTGGATTTTATTCCAGAAAAAAATAAAACCTATGCGGTGGTCTTGGGCAATGAAGTTTTGGGGGTACAACAAACGGTGGTCGATAGGGCCGACGACGTGCTCGAAATCCCTCAAGAAGGCACCAAGCATTCTTTGAATATCGCGGTAGCTACAGGGGTAGTTCTGTGGGATTTTTATCAAAAATTTAAGCAACAATAAGTTGGGCCAACAGTTTTTGGTAGGCCGATAGATCTGCTACATAGTCCAAGCCGGCGGCATCTATATACAACACCTTAAGGGAGGTTTTATCCAAAAATTGGTGGTATCGTGATTCTATTTTTTTTAAATAGGTCGTTTGGATTTGTTGTTCGTAAGTACGCCCTCTTTTTTTAATTTGTTCTAATAATTCTGAGACGGGCTTGTGTATATAGACCAGCAAATCGGGATGTTGAAGGTGGGCCGTCTCCACTTGAAAGGTTTTTTGGAAGGTTCTAAAGTCAGTTGCACCAAGGGTTTGTGAAGCAAAAAGGTTGGATTTGAGAAAGGTATAATCCGCTACGGCTCCCCCCTGAGGAATTCCTGTTTTAAAAAATTGTGAATAGGCCTTGCAGCGGTCTTTTAGAAAATGTGTTTCGACAGCAAGAGCGTGCTGCTCTGGAGCTTTATAAAAAGCCTCAAGATGGGGGTTGTCTGAAAAGTTTTCATAAAGCGCGGGCAGTTCAAATTGGGCTTGAAGCCTTTGCGTCATTGTAGTTTTGCCTGCGCCTATATTTCCTTCTAGTACAATAAATTTTTTTGTCCCTCTCAAAAAGTGGGGTCCCCAATCAGGGGTGCCTATCTTACGCACCGCTGTTGGATCTGTAGATTGTTTTAGCAATTCTGAACTGGTTTTTTTAAGTACCGGATGAAGATAATCTGGGGCGATCTCTTCCATAGGTGCAAGTACAAAATTTCGCAAATGCCATCGAGGATGTGGAATTTCTAGCCCGGGACTTTGGTGCACCTCTTCTGCATAACACAAGACATCTAGATCTATAGGTCGTGATTGGTACCCACCCGTGTTTTGTCGGATACGCCCCAGCTGCTTTTCTATTGCTAAAAGTGCCGTAAGCACTTCTTGCGGGTTTTTTTGGGTTTCAACAGCCACACAAGCATTTAAAAAAGGTGGTGCCTCAAAACCCCAAGCGGCCGTTTCGTAGAGTGATGAACAGTGGGTGATTTTGCCAATCTGCAAGATAATTTCGACTAAGGCGTGCTCCATCAAACGGTGACGTTCGCCCTGATTGCTCCCCAAACCAATAAAGACCTTTTTGCCCATAAAAGACAAAACTACAAAACCCTATCTTTGCAACAGAACAGATCTGCTTATGAATTTTATTAGAAGTTTTTTTGCTGCCACCCTTGGAAGTCTTTTTGCCCTTTGCCTCTTCTTGATTTTTGTGTTACTCTTTATCAGTGGTATCGCAGCGTTAGGGAGCAGTGCATCGACACCGGTTTATATAAGTGAAGGATCTGTCTTGCGATTGGATATCGATAGACCGCTGGTCGATCGAGCACCTGCCTTTGACAACCTCAACGCAGCGTTGGGCCTTGAGCCAGAAGCCGTTGGGCTTGATGTGCTGTTGACAAGCATCGAAAAAGCCCGAACCGACGATCGAATCCTCGGAATCAGTATAAACGCTGGATTTCCTCAAGCAGGCTGGGCACAACTCCATGAGTTGCGCGAGTCTCTGATACGCTTTAAAAACCAAGGAAAATGGATCAATGCGCACAGTGATTTTTGGTCCCAAAAAGGATACTATTTGGCTTCGGTAGCCGATCGCATTTATGTGCATCCTATGGGAACTATTGACCTCAAAGGACTCGCTGCTGAAGTGCTCTATTTTAAAGATTTTCAAGACCGTTTTGGCGCAAAAATGGAAGTGGTGCGATTGGGGAAATACAAAAGTGCTGTTGAGCCCTATTTGGACAATACGATGAGTGAAGAAAATCGATCTCAAATCAAAGCATTGTTAGATTCCTTTTGGGAAAATATTCAAAACGACATCCGTGCCAGTAGGGCCCTTGACGAAAAAACACTAGAACGCATTGTTAACAATCTGGAAGCCACACAGCCCTCGGATGCTCTGACATTGGGTATCGTAGATAAGCTCAGTGATGCTTCAGACTACGAGGAAGAATTGAAAGCGTACCTTGGAACCTCAAAAATAAATTGGGTAGATGCAGCCGATTATGGCCGTGCAACCGACACCGAGCAAACCACCGATCGCATTGCGGTTCTCTACGCCAGCGGTCCAATTTTGTATGGAGAAGGTAGCGAGGCCTATATTGGACAAGACGCCCTCATTGAGGCCATTGATGATATAGTAGAACATCCCCTCATCAAAGGAGTTGTATTACGAATTGACTCCCCTGGGGGTGCCGCCTTGACTGCTGAGATTATTTGGAAGCATTTGCAAAAAATAAAAAATAAAAAACCGTTTGTCGTGTCCTTGGGCAATGTAGCAGCATCAGGAGGGTACTATATGGCCATGACCGAAGCCCCAATAATGGCTTCTCCGTTAAGTGTCACGGGCTCCATAGGCGTTTTTGCAACACTACCAAATTTCAAAAAGCTCAGTGAAGACTTGGGTATTAATGCAGAACATGTAACGACCCATCAAAACGCTTTAGGGTATAGTCTATTTGAGACTTTAAGCCCCGGGCAAGAATCACAAATCCAAAAAGGAATCGGACACACCTACCAAACGTTTAAAACGCGTGTCGCCGATGCCCGAAAAATGTCCGAAGAAGAAGTAGAACGTCTTGCTCAAGGAAGAGTTTGGTCTGGAAAAGAAGCTTTAGAAAAAGGACTTGTTGACCAATTTGGCGGTTGGCAAGCAGCCCTAGAATATGTTGCAAAAGAGGCCCAATTAGAATCTTATTCAGTAGTGAGCTACCCCAAATGGGAGCCAAGTTTGGAGCGACTGATGTCCGGTCTATTTCCTGCAGGTCAAACCCATGCGTGGATGGAGTTTTTGGCACCCAAACTCAACCAGTACATTGGTCTATCCGCCAAAAAACACCCCCAACATTTGCTGCAAATGGAGTTACCCTATACCATAAAGATTGACTAGATGATTGAAAAAGACCGCCTTTTAGCCGAAAAAATATATTTGTTTTTAGCCGCATTATTCATCACCTCTTTGGTGGTTTCTAATCTAATTTTTCAAAAAATATTTTATTGGCATCCGTTTGATGTTCGTGTTTTTGACAACCGCCTTTTCGAGTTGTCTGTGGGCATCTTGCCCTACCCCATCACCTTTTTGATTACCGATTTAATCTCTGAAATTTATGGTCAGAAAAGAGCCAATATGGTCGTTGTTTCTGGAATCTTTGCTTCTTTTTTTTCGATAGGAATAATCCTATTGGCCGATGCGCTTCCGGCAATCGCTATTTCGCCTATTGATGATCAAACGTTCAAAAAGGTGTTTTCATTGACGCCCTTAGCGGTACTTGCTTCGATGCTGGCCTATTTGTTTGCCCAGTTTATTGACATCCGTTTATATCATTTTTGGAAAAAATTGACCGCCGGAAAACACCTGTGGCTTCGCAATAACCTCTCTACCTTCAGTTCTCAATTTGTAGACACCTTTACGGTGATTGGTTTGTTGTGTTTGTTTGACATCATTCCATGGTCTGCATTTTTGGGCTTGTTGATTTCAGGATTTGTATTTAAGGTATTGGTTGCAGCCTTTGATACACCCTTTTTATATTTTTTCGTAGGATTGTTTCGCAAACGATTTAATTTAGCCGCTGGAGAAGAATTGAATCTATAGACCATGACCGCCAACTCAGGAACCCGCATCAATAAATACCTCAGCGAAATCGGATATTGTTCGCGTCGTGCAGCCGACAAGCTCATCGAAGCTGGACGGATTACCTGCAATGGAGAAAAGGTAGTGATGGGAACCAAAGTTGCCCCAGGAGACCTGATCAAGGTTGATGGCCAAACCATCGAAAATCCCGGTGAAAAACCGGTTTATATCGCCTTTTATAAACCCATCGGCATTGTCTGTACAACGGATACTCGAGTAGAAAAGGACAATATCATTGACTACATCAATTATCCAACAAGAATTTTTCCGATTGGTCGTTTGGATAAGATGAGTGAAGGGCTGATTTTATTGACTAATGATGGTGATATTGTCAATAAAATTTTACGAGCACGAAACAACCACGAGAAAGAATATATCGTTACTGTCAATAAACCCGTTACGGCAAATTTTATTCAAAAAATGGCGGAAGGTGTTCCAATTTTGGATACGATTACCAAAAAATGTGAAGTGCAGCAAATCCATAAAAATTCGTTTCGGATTGTACTAACGCAAGGGCTCAATCGTCAAATTAGAAGAATGTGTGAATACCTAGGGTATCGCGTTACCAAACTCAAACGAATCCGTATCATGAACATTCCTTTGGATGTCAAAGTAGGAACGTATCGCAACCTCACCTCCAATGAATTAAAAGCCTTAAATAGGCTCGTGGCGTCTTCTAGCAAAACGGCTTATTGAAGTGTCAATCGAACCCGATACCCCTCATTGGACCGAACGTTAAATACGGTCTGGTCTCCAAAGATGAGGTACTGCCCTTTGATGCCTTTTAACACCCCTTGATAAGAGGGTGTTTTGCTCAGATTGAGACTGTTGACTTTCTGTGGATATTGATTTACAGGAAAATGAAGCGCCGTAGGGTGGGTTTCGGACTGCACATAGGGCTTTAGTTCTTCGGGCAGGGCGTTAATTGCTTGTTGACGGGCAGTTGTCCAATCTATTTGATCGTGGTCATTTTGGAGCATTTTACGCCAGTTGGTTTTATCTGAAAAAAGATTTTTTAAAGCTACTTCCCCTACACCCGCCAAATACCGATTAGGAACTTCTAACAACGATAGGGCAAGATGTGCCCCTTGATCGATCCAACGGGTAGGCACTTGTGATTTTCTGGTGATGCCTACCTTTAGATGGCTGCTCATGGCCAAATATACGATGTGTGGTTGTAATTGAATTTTGCGCTCATATGCCAAATCACGGTCTTCGATATCCAAATGGGCTGTGCTTAGTTCGGGTCGCATGATCCACTCCCCAGCCTGGGGAGACTCAAAAAAACAACTTTGGCAGAATCCTTGTCTAAAAATTGGCTTATCAGCCTGGCAACTCAAACATTGGGTACCGATCAACTCTATAGAAAGCGTATGCTCTAGGCACTGATTCATGTCAACAAAATCGGTGTCCAAATCCAAAAAGTACCGAATTGGAGCTTGCATTTCGGTCAACATTTTTTTGAGTGTACCCTCAAACATACTGGGAAAGTTTTATATTTTTAAACATCCAAAGATAACAAATCTAATGCCCATCCCCCTCTTCAATTCAATTGCTTCTTGGTTTTTAAAAAAAAGGATTCACCAAATTGAACTTTTTATAAAATACCCCCATGAGGTCCAACAAGAGTTATTACATCATCTTCTAAGTAATGCGGCTGGCACGGTTGTGGGCAAAAAATATGGGTTTGATAGCATCCGCAATTATCATGACTTTACCCAACAGGTCCCTTTGGTTACCTATGAAGATATTGCAGATGATATCGAACGTTGCCGACAGGGAGAACAAAATATTTTTTGGCCCACTTCAATCAAATGGTTTGCCAAATCCAGTGGCACGACCAACGCGCAAAGCAAATTTATTCCGGTGAGTAGTGAGGCGTTAGAAAATTGTCATTTTAAAGCCGGCAAAGACATGCTGTCGCTCTATTTTAATAATAATGAAAATGCCCAACTACTGTCTGGAAAATGCTTGCGTTTGGGCGGTAGCTCTGAATTATATCAAAACAACACCAGTTATTTTGGCGATCTATCCGCCATCATTATCGACAACCTCCCTTTTTGGGCAGAGCTGAGTAGCACCCCCAGCCAGAAGGTTTCTCTAATGTCCGAATGGGAGCAGAAGATGGCAGCAATCATAAAAGAGTCTTTGGAAGAAAACGTGACCAGTCTAGCAGGGGTGCCCTCATGGATGTTGGTTTTATTAGAAAAGGTGCTCCAACAAGAAGGTAAAACTTCGATATTAGAAATCTGGCCAGAAGCGGAAGTCTATTTTCACGGGGGAGTCAATTTTGATCCCTATCGGGCACAGTTTCAAAAATTGTTTCCAAGCAATAAATTTCAATATTATGAAATCTATAATGCATCAGAAGGGTTCTTTGCAATTCAGGATCAGAACAACTCTCAAGATCTTTTGTTGATGTTAGATTATGGTATTTTTTATGAATTTATTCCTATCAACGCCAGCCAAAACCAAGAGCAACCGATCCCTCTCAATGCTGTGCAACTCCACCAAACCTATGCAGTTGTAATCACTACCAATGCAGGGCTGTGGCGTTATCAACTTGGAGATACTGTTCGATTTACGAGTCTCGATCCCTACCGCATTCGGGTGAGTGGACGGGTAAAACACCACATCAATGTATTTGGTGAAGAGCTTATGATAGAAAACGCTGACAGAGCATTGGCAATGGCTTGCGAAAAATTTGGATTAGAGGTTGTTGACTACACAGCCGGACCGATATTTATGGAAAAAAATAAAAAAGGAGGTCACGAGTGGTTGATTGAATTTAAATCTGCACCCCAAGATCTTGATACTTTTACGCACTATCTAGACCAACAATTGCAAGAGATCAACTCAGATTATCAAGCCAAAAGATATAAAAACATGACCCTTAACCTTCCAAAAGTACATGCTGCACCCAAAGGGTTATTTTATCAATGGTTGGCCTCTAAGAACAAATTGGGCGGACAACATAAAGTCCCTCGACTGTCCAATTCTCGGGAATTTTTGGAAGTGTTGTTGGCCCTCAACAATTAAGAAACGGCCTTGAGTTTGGGAAGCTCAATTTTACTCAATTGTGCTTCTGCATAGCTTTTGGTAACCTTAAGCTCGGTAGTTTCTGACTTGGGAAGTTCAAACATGGCTTCGTTGAGTATGGCTTCACATAACGAGCGTAAACCGCGGGCACCAAGCTTGTATTCAACCGCCTTGCTTACGATAAAATCTAAAGCCCCTGTGGTCATTGTTAGAGTAATGCCATCCATCTGAAAGAGGGCTTCATATTGTTTGATCAGTGCGTTTTTGGGCTCGGTTAAAATAGCGCGTAACGCCTCACTATCCAAGGGTTTGAGATGGGTCAGCACAGGGAGTCTTCCGATGATTTCGGGGATTAATCCAAATGATTTTACATCTGTGGGTGTAATGTATTGCAGTAGATCATTATCTTTTATCTGAGTACGCTCGGATTCAGCTTTATACCCTATGGCTTGGACGTTGAGTCGTTTGCTAATGTGGGCTTCAACGCCATCAAAAGCACCGCCAGCAATAAAGAGAATATTTGAAGTATCTACTTCAATAAATTTTTGATCGGGATGTTTTCGGCCTCCCTTAGGCGGTACGTTGACAATGGTCCCTTCGAGCAATTTAAGTAATGCTTGTTGCACACCTTCTCCAGACACATCTCGGGTTATGGAGGGGTTGTCGCTTTTGCGAGCAATTTTATCAATTTCATCAATAAAAACGATTCCTCTTTGTGTGCGCTCAACGTCATAATCTGCAGCTTGCAATAAACGGGTAAGAATACTTTCGACGTCTTCGCCGACATATCCAGCTTCGGTAAGTACAGTGGCGTCTACAATGGCCAGAGGCACCTTTAACAGTTTTGAAATGGTCTGTGCCAAAAGTGTTTTGCCAGTACCGGTTTGACCTACTATCAATATGTTGCTTTTTTGAATTTCTACCGCATCTGCTTCGGCAGGGTGTTGCAGAATTCTTTTATAGTGATTATAAACCGCGACAGAAAGTACCTTTTTTGCATCGTCTTGTCCAATCACATAGGTGTCCAAAAAGGTTTTTATTTCTTTGGGTGTTTTTAGCTCAATTTCTGGCTGTTGCTTTTCTTTGTCTTCGTGTCCTTCTTCTAGAACAATCCCATGAGCTTGCTCGATGCATTTGTCACAGATATGTGCATCTAGGCCGGCTATTAAAAGTTGGGTTTGCGGTTTTGTCCGACCACAAAAGGAACAACTCAATTCTTCTTTACTCATAGGATTGGGGTTTTAGGCTGTTTATTTTCGAGCGAGTACTTCGTCTACCATACCGTAAGCTTTGGCTTCTTCGGCACGCATCCAGTAATCACGATCACTGTCTTGATGTACTTTTTCTACTTTTTGATTGCTATGTTTTGCGATGATTTCATAAAGCTCGTCCTTAAGCTTAAGGATTTCACGAGCAGTGATTTCGATATCGGAAGCTTGGCCTTGTGCACCGCCTAGAGGTTGGTGAATCATGACCCTCGAGTGGGTGAGTGCAGAGCGTTTGCCCGCAGCGCCAGCACACAACAACACTGCACCCATTGATGCGGCCATACCGGTGCATATTGTGGCTACGTCTGGGGTGATAAATTGCATGGTGTCATAGATGCCTAAACCAGCATATACACCCCCTCCTGGTGAATTGATATACATTTGAATATCGCGCTTGCTATCGATACTTTGTAAAAACAAAAGTTGCGCTTGGATCACGTTGGCGACCTGATCATTGATTGCCGTACCAAGAAACATGATACGATCCATCATCAATCGCGAAAAAACATCCATCTGGGCCACGTTGAGTTGGCGCTCTTCAATGATGTATGGCGTCATACTACTGACAATTTTGTCATAGTACATGGCATTGATACCGTGGTGTTTGGTCGCGTATTTTTTAAATTCTTTTCCGTAGTCCATTTTATATTTTATTGTCTTAATAAAAGTAATGAAAATAAATTAGCCTTGACTGTACGCCTCTTTGACAAAATCGCCAAACGTTACTTTCTTAGGCTTAAGGGGTGCGTTTTCTTTATAAAATTCTAAGAGTTTGCTGCTTATCAATTGTTCGGACAAGCGGCGGGTTTCTTCTTGATTGGTCATTACACGTGCGACAATCTCATCGAGTTGTTTGTCCTCGGGGGGAAGTTGCCCATATTGTGCCATTTGTCTGACGATCATGCTTTTGGCAAAGGTTTTGAGCTCTTCAAATTGCAACTGGAGGTTGTGATCTGCAATTATTTTTCCTTCGATAAGTTGATAACGAATTCCCTTAACAGACTGGTCGTATTCGGCAGCAGCCTGTTCTTCTGTAAGGGGTTCTTTGGAGGTGGTTTGCAACCATTTTTTCAAGAAAACTTCGGGTAGATCAAATTGCGTGTTCTCGATCAGGTGGTCGGTGACGTCGTTAAGCAGTTTTTGATCGGATTGCTGTTCGAACTGCTTTTCGATATTTTCTCTAATTTTTTCTTTGAGCTGCTTTACAGCAGTGACGGTTCCGGGTTCGTAGAGTTTGTCAAACAATTCTTGGTCAAGTTTTGCCAAAACCCGTTCGTTAATTTCTTTAATACTGAGTGTGACCGGTCCTTTGAGGGCTTTTGCTTGGTCTGCACTAATGCCTAATTTTTGTTGCGCAACAGCGGCTTCTTGAAACAGGTTTTTGGTTTCGAGTTCTAGGGCTGCTCCGTTTTTGGCTACCTTGAGCGCATCGGTGTTTTTTTTGCCCTTTATTTGGTCAACCGTAAAGGTTGAAGTAGTGTCAATCTCTAGCGCTTCACTAAAAAAATGACCCGTGATTTCGTAGCCGTTTTTAATTTCTTTTTGTGCCACAAGTTTCCCATACTGCTTTTGAATCTGCTCAATTTGCTCGTCGATCATTTTATCTTCGGCAGTGATGATGTATTGCGTCACTTTTTTTCGTGATTTGAGATCGATTTCAAACTTTGGCGCCAACCCCAACTCGAACTCAAAATTGAGTTGGTCCGCCTTCCAGTCGAGCTGATCTTGGGCTTTGGGCAATGGATTTCCCAAAATATCAATGGCTTGTTCTTTGAGGTATTTGTCCAAATTTTCTTGCAAGAGTTTGTTGACTTCATCGGCAGTTACTGCAGTCTCATACTGTTTTTTGATCATGCCCATAGGCACATGTCCTTTTCGAAAACCAGGTATATTGGCTTTTTTACGATAGTCGCTTAGAATAGCCTCTACCTTTTCCGAAAAATCTTTACGGTCGATGGCTACAGTTAAAACAGCATTGAGGGCGTCGAGTTCTTGGTGCGAAATTTTCATAAAGAAATATAAAATTAGGGCGCAAAAATAAGGTTTTTTGTGGGGTTGAACAAACCATCGCTTAGGGAAGTGGCTTTTTGATCCATTGTAAAAAAAAACAGCTCGAATTGGGGCTGATCGCTGAGAACTAATTACATTTAAACGCTAAAGAAATTTGAATTATATAGATGGGACACCACCATGCGCATCAAATTGTAGATGAGGATACTCAAAACTTTAAGGTTGCGTTTTTCCTCAACCTGATTTTTACGCTCATAGAAATCATCGGAGGACTCTATACCAATAGCATTGCCATTTTGTCGGATGCCATCCATGACTTGGGTGATACCCTAACGATTGGTACGGCCTATTTTTTAGAGAAAAAATCTAAAAAACCCGCCAACAGAAATTACCCCTATGGCTTTAGAAGATTTTCGCTTTTAAGCGCCCTTATAAGCGCTATGGTATTATTGATCGGAAGTATCTTTATTTTTTTGGAGGGCGTCAAACGTTTGCTGCATCCAGAACCAACCGATGCCGAAGGCATGGTGGTTTTTGCCATACTGGGTGTAATCTTTAACGGCTTTGCCGCTTGGAAACTTCATAGTGGCCAAAGTATGAATCAGAAAATAATTTCGTTGCATTTGCTCGAAGATGTATTGGGATGGACCGCCATATTAATCGGATCTATTTTGCTTCTGTTTTTTGACTTGCCCTGGCTCGATCCGATGCTCTCATTGGGTATCATGGTTTATATTATGTGGAATGTGGTTCGGCGGCTTCGAGAAACTTTGCAGCTTTTTCTTCAAAGAACTCCGCTAAATATCAACCTTGAAGACATTGAAAAAAAGATTCTAGACTACTCTGAAGTTGTCGCTATTGAACATCTGAAGATCTGGTCTTTGGACGGAGCACAACATGTGGCTGATCTTAAACTGTTGGTCACATCAGACATAACTCCACAAAATTTGCCCGTATTTGAAGATAAAATTAAACAGTTGTTGAAACCTGATCAAATCATTGAATTTAATCTGGCCATAAATTGGAAATAAACCCTTTAGCACCTATTAAAAATTAAAAAAAATGAATAAATTTGACTCTAACCCCATGATTATGAAAAACCTACTGCTACTCATCCTCAATTTATTTATCGTTGTTAGTTGTCAGCAAAACACGATTACAACAATACAGCATACTGATGCCAACGGTTTCGATTATGAAACGGTCAGCAATGATCCAACCGGTCTTAGACTTTATACATTAGAAAACGGACTTAAAGTCTATCTGAGTCAAAATAAAGACGAGCCAAAAATCCAAACTTTTATCGGCGTACGAGCCGGATCTGTTTATGATCCTGCCGACAACACAGGGCTTGCACACTATCTAGAACACATGCTCTTTAAAGGAACCGATCAATTCGGTACCCAAGACTGGGAAAAAGAAAAGGTGCTTCTTGATCAAATTTCTGATCTCTACGAAAAACACAAGAAAACAGATGATCTAGAAGAAAAAAAGAAAATCTATCGCGAAATTGATCAAATCTCACTTGAGGCATCAAAATACTCAATCGCAAATGAATTTGACAAAATGATGACATCGATTGGTGCAGAAGGGGTCAATGCATGGACCTCTTTTGAAGAAACCGTATATCAAAGTAAAATTCAAAACACACAACTCAAAAAGTGGCTGACTCTTGAAAAGGAGCGAATGAGCAAACTGGTTCTCCGACTGTTTCATACAGAATTGGAAGCCGTTTATGAAGAATTCAATCGTGCTCAAGACAATGACCAAAGAAAATTATTCTATACCCTTATGGATGCCGTTTTTCCTAACCATCCTTATGGTCAACAAACCACAATAGGTAAATCTGAGCACCTCAAAAATCCTTCTTTAGTCGCGATCAATAATTATTTCGAAAAATATTATGTGCCCAACAATATGGCAATTGTGTTGGTCGGAGATTTGGAATTTGAAGAAACAATACAATTGGTAGACGCCGCATTTGGCAGCTCTAAAAACCAGCCCTTAACACACCCCCAACAGCCCAAAGAATCCGCAATAACAGCACCCATAGAAACAGTGGTTTTTGGTCCAGACCAAGAAGTTGTAAAGGTCGCTTTTAGAAGTAAAGGTGTTGGGTCTGAGGACGAAAAGTACCTCAGATTGATTGACATGATCCTAAACAACTCCACCGCAGGACTTATCGATTTAAACCTCAATCAAAAAAAGGCCCTTCAATCGGCCGGATCACGTGCTTCGTTTTTTAATGATTATGGTTATATTGAACTTACAGGAACGCCCAAAAAAGACCAAACACTAGAAGACGTTAGGGATTTGCTTTTGGGCCAACTAGAAGAACTCAAAAAAGGGAATTTTGAAGACTGGTTAACAGAAGCAGTCGTAAACGACCTCAAGCTTAGTGAGATCAGACAATATGAACAAGTAGGCAATGTTGCTTATTCCTATATCAAAGCCTTTACGCAGTTCCAAAAATGGGAAGACCGAGTTCGGTTTTTGGACGACATCAAAAACATTAGCAAACAAGACATTGTCAATTTTGCCAACACCTTTTTTCAAAACAACCATGTGGTTGCCTACAAAAGACAGGGAGAGGCTACGGGGCTTGTCAAAGTAGATAAACCTGAGATCACACCCATTGAGCTCAACCGCGATAAAAAATCAGATTTCTTAGTCCAATTTACCAACACTCCTAGCGAAGAGTTAAAGCCTGTTTTTGTAGACTATGACAACGCCATTTTAAAAAACAAAACGGCTTCGGATATAGAAATTGCATCCATAGAAAACCCTGTCAACTCACTCGCCTCACTGGATATGATTTTTGACATGGGGAGTGATAACATCAAATTATTACCCTATGCCTTGGGTTATATGGATTATTTGGGCACTACCAAATACGATCCAGAAGCACTCAAAAAAGAATTTTACAAATTGGGTATCGAATTTGATACACAATCCAGCAGCGATCAAGTGTTTTTTAGTCTTGCTGGACTTCAAGAAAATCTTGAAGAAGGCCTTACCCTTATGGAACACGTGATCAAAGACTTAAAAGTTGACCAAGAAGCCTACCAAAAGTATATTGAAAGTGTGGCCAAAAGTCGAGAAAATATAAAGAGCAGTAAAAGTAGTATTCTTTGGAATGGTTTTGCAAGTTATTTGCAATATGGTGAAAACTCACGATTACGAAACGTTATTAAAGTAGAAGAACTGGAACAAATTGACCCACAAACTTTAGTAGATTTGGTCAAATCCTTGCCAAACTATAAGCATCGTTTTTTCTATTATGGCAAAGATTTAGACTACATCTCCAAAAGTATTGACCGTGTACATAAGGTTGCCGATGTTCTAGAGGACTATCCAGAACCGGATACGTACATTGAAAAAGAAAATGAAGGGAAGGTTTATTTTGTGAATTATGACATGGTACAATCCGAAATCATCTTAATGCATAAAGGCGAAAAATATGATCCCTCCAAGACGGCAGCAGCTCAAATGTTTGGCACCTATTTTGGCCAAGGCTTATCCTCAATTGTTTTTCAAGAAATTAGAGAATCCCGTTCCTTAGCTTATTCAGCAGCTTCTGTGTATGCACAGAACTCAAAACAAGGAAAGCCCGACTTTCTATTCAACTATATCGGTACACAAGCCAACAAAATCCCTCTGGCTGTCGAGGCTTTAAACGAATTATTGTCTGATATTCCTTATGCCAAAGAACAATTCGAAGGGGCTAAAGCCGCTGAACTTAAAAAAATTGAAGCCGAAAGGATTACCAAAGACAAAATATTTTGGACCTATGAAGACCTAAAAAAAAGAGGCCTTGATTATGACATTAGAAAAGACACCTACCAACAACTTAAAGATTTTGAATTTGACGATCTAAAAGCCTTTTTTGATGAAAATGTAAAAGATGTTGTTTTTGACATGGCAATCATCGGAAACCGCAAAGACATTGATTTTAAAGAACTATCAAAAATCGGTGAAGTCAAAGAATTGGATGTCGATTATTTGTTTAACTACTAAAAAACACCTAACCCTACCCCCAAAAATTTACCTACTTATGAAAACCCACCTCTTAAACCATCAGGCGATACCGCCTGATGGTACCTTTACCACCTCCCCACAATCAGAAAGTGCCACGCAAGCTAACCAGCCCAAAATAACCATCGTATTGGTTCACTCAGCTTGGCTGGGTAAATGGCAATGGAATGCCGTAGTTCCTCATCTTGAAAAAGAAGGGCATCGTGTGATTACACCAGACCTACCAGGCCATGGTGAAGACCAAACAAGTCCTGGATCAATTACTATGGAAGATTATATCAAGCACCTGGTTGAAATCATTGATCAAGAAAGCAAACCCTAATAACCCAAATCGAAAAACAATTACAATAAGATTTGTCGATTGTTGAAATAAGTTTACATTTGCAGCCTAATAATTAATAACCGGGGTCGTGCACCTCAAAATTTAATATACTATGCCAGTAAGAATTCGTCTTCAAAGACACGGAAAAAAAGGGAAACCTTTCTATTGGATCGTCGCCGCTGATAGCAGATCAAAACGTGATGGTCGTTACCTTGAAAAAATCGGAATCTACAATCCAACAACCAATCCCGCTACCGTCAACCTCGATGTTGATACTGCCGTGAAATGGTTAGAAAATGGAGCACAACCTTCAGATACTGCTCGTACATTACTCTCTTATAGAGGTGTGATGATGAAACACCACCTAAATGGAGGGGTTCGCAAAGGAGCACTTACTCAAGAAGAAGCAGACAAACGATTTGCTGCTTGGCTTGAGGAAAAAGAAGCTAAAATTCAAGCTAAAGTTGATGGTCTCTCAAAAGAAGAGGCCAATGCAAAAGCCAAAGCATTAGCTGCAGAAAAAGAAGCCAACGAAAAACGTATTGCTGCCCTGCAGGCAATTGAAACAGAAGCCGCTGCTGAAGAGGCACCTGCAACTGAAGAGGCGCCCGTTGCTGAAGAAGCGCCCGTTGCTGAAGAAGCACCCGTTGCTGAAGAAGCACCCGTTGCTGAAGAAGCACCTGCTACTGAAGAGGCACCTGCTACTGAAGAAGCGCCTGTTGCTGAAGAAGCACCTGATACTGAAGAAGCACCCACTGCTGAAGCGTCAGCAGAAGAAGCTTCTGAAGAAAAGTCCGCAGAGTAACGCGTACAAAGCACCTTTTTATGAAAAAAGAGGACTGCTTTTATCTCGGAACGATTGTTGGGAAATTCAGTTTTAAGGGAGCGCTACTAGCCAAAATAGAAAGTGACGACCTTGAAGAATACACACAGATGGAATCAGTCTTTGTTGAAACACCTACAGGACTGATTCCTTTTTTTATAGAAAATTGCCAACTCCACAAATCGCGTTTACTTCGCATAAAATTTGAAGGAGTAGATACCGAATCTGATGCTGAGCAACTTTTGAAGTGCGAACTCTACTTGCCCTTGGACATTTTACCAAAATTGACTGGTAAGCAATTTTATTATCACGAGGTTACTGGTTTTGAAGTTATTGATGATCAAAAGGGTACTATAGGCACCGTCAAACAAATCAATGACATGGGCCCCCAACCCTTATTTGTCATCGATCAGCATGGAACAGAAATACTGGTGCCACTACACGATGATCTGATTAAAAAAATCGACCGAAAGAAAACAACGATTCACATGCAACTCCCCGAAGGTTTGTTGGATCTTTTTCTTTCTTAGATCGTCTATTATTTTCTACATTTGAAAAAGAAAGACCTAATATGAAGCCAGATTTATTTTCAGCACCCGATTATTATCAAATTGATGATTTACTGACCGAAGAACACCTTTTGGTTCGAGGAGCAACGCGAGATTGGGTAAAAAGAGAAATTTCTCCCATAATAGAAAACTATGCACAGGAAGCACGTTTTCCCGAACATCTACTTCCTGGATTGGCAGAAGTTGGTGCATTTGGCCCGTACATTCCAGAAGAATATGGCGGAGCAGGACTGGATTATATCAGTTATGGTCTTCTGATGCAAGAAATCGAACGCGGAGATAGTGGTATCCGATCTACAGCTTCGGTACAATCTTCGTTGGTCATGTTCCCAATATGGAAATACGGTAGTGAAGCACAAAAACAAAAATACTTGCCTCAATTGGCCACTGGAAAAATGATGGGATGTTTTGGTCTTACCGAACCCGATCATGGGTCTAATCCCTCTGGAATGACCACCAATTTTTCGGATCAAGGTGATCATTTTTTGTTAAATGGTGCAAAACTTTGGATTTCTAACGCCCCTTTTGCAGACATTGCAGTAGTCTGGGCCAAAGATGAAAACAAGCGAATACATGGCCTGATTGTAGAACGTGGGATGGAAGGATTTTCTACTCCAGAAACCCATAACAAGTGGTCGCTACGAGCCTCAGCAACAGGAGAGCTCATCTTTGACAATGTCAAAGTTCCTAAAGAAAATCTATTGCCCGGAAGGTCAGGACTCGGCGCCCCTTTATCCTGTTTAGATTCGGCACGATACGGTATCGCTTGGGGTGCAATAGGTGTTGCCATGGATTGTTATGACACAGCGCTACGCTATGCCAAAGAACGTGTTCAATTTGATAAACCCATTGGGCAAACCCAATTGCAACAGAAAAAATTGGCCGAGATGATTACGGAAATCACCAAAGCGCAATTGCTCGCATGGCGCCTTGGGACACTCAAAAATGAAGGAAAGGCAACCTCTGCACAAATTTCTATGGCCAAACGCAACAACGTAGCCATGGCGGCTGCTATAGCTCGTGAAGCAAGACAAATGCTTGGAGGTATGGGGATCACCGGCGAATACAGCATTATGCGCCATATGATGAATCTAGAATCCGTGATCACTTATGAGGGCACACACGACATCCATTTGCTAATCACCGGCTTGGATATTACAGGACTAAACGCCTTTAAATAGTTTTAGAAATCCACTACAATTCCAAAAGAAGGGATGGGCACATTGTTTTGATCTTCTCTTGCGATACGTACTAGTTGTCTCGGTAATAGTAAGGTTCCGTCTTCTGCCCGAGCCAAACCATAGTCATCAGGAGAAGGGGTCCCTTGAGCAAAAAAGTTCTGAAAGTCAAAATAAAGGTTTAATGAATATTTGGAGAAATTCCATTTTTTATCGACCCGTACATCGACTTGACTAAAAGGATCTAACAATTCGTCTCCCAATCGGTTATAATCCAAGACCACTTCAGGATAATTTGCCAGAGTGGCAACAGGATCTGTAGGGACATATGGGGTATTGCCCGCATAACGCCAACGTGCACTGAGTTCCCAGTTGCGTTTGAGCTTATACCCACCCGTAAAAGAAATCAAATGACGACTGTCCCATACCGAGGGCAAATACGTAATTGAACGACCTGTGAATTGGCTGTAGAAAAAGGTATAAGCAAACGTCCCATAAAAATTTCCCGTCAGTTTTTGCTGATAAAGTAGTTCGATCCCATAGGCTTTACCTGCTCCATCGGTCGTGATTGGTTCGTTACCTAAGACTTCAAATCCACCTCCTTTATTGGCCAATGCTACCCCGTCTCGAATAGAAACCGGGTATTGATTGTATTTTTTATAAAATCCTTCAAAAGTCAAACGTGCGGCAGGCCCCAAATTGTGTTCGATGCCAGCAACGATATGGTCACTTTGGGTGTATTGTGCATTTTTATTGACAAACACGCCTTCCGTGTTCTGATAGCCTAACATTGTATAGGTTGGAATTTTATAATAGCGACCCAAAGATCCGTTGAACTTCCAGCGTTGATCTTCGGTCAGTCGGTAAGAAAAAGAAGCGCGTGGCGAAAAATTATCCATAAAACTTGAAGCCGAAGTATAGGTGTCGGCATCCCATCGCACCCCCAATGAAAGGTCTAATCGATCGTCAAAATAACTGCGAGTTGCTTTAGCAAAAAGACCGTATTTGACAAAATCTATAGCCGTACCATATATGAGGCTGTACTGCAAACTTGAGGTGTCGTTTATATAATCTGAATATTGAAGATTGAATCCCAAACCGTATTTCCATGGACCTTTATACCACTGCAAGTGGGAGCGCAATTTGGTTTCCCACTCATAAGAGTCGTTTTGAAAAACCAAGCCTGTTTGTGCCTCGTTGTCCAAATACCTCGAAAAATTATTGTCCAAACGATTGGTGCTAAGACTTGTGGTAAGCAATCCATTGTTGTCTGACAAAATATGCTTCCAAGACACCCCCATGGTAAAGGATTTTTGCTGAATAATCGGTACTTGCTCAATGGCTGCTTGTTGCCTTTCGTCAAAGGTATCAGGTGCTTTCACTGAAAAATCATCAATCGCCCCAATACCAATAAAGGTGAGGGAGTTGTTTGCGTTGATCTGGTGTTTTACTTTCCACTGATAATCCCAATAATCGGGTCGTATGGGCAGCCCGATAAGCTCAAAAAGAAACTGTAGATAGCTACGTCTAATCGAAAATAAAAAAGTAGTTGCAGCAGGCTCGGTTTTATTTTTTCGAAATAATGGTCCTTCAAAAGTAAATGCCGCTTCACTCGCTCCCAATCTAAAATTGGTGCCAAAGGAGTTGGCATTGCCTTCACGCTGCTGAAAAGATAATACACCCGAAAGCGGGTTGTCATACTCCGCACCAAAAGCAGAACTTGACAAAGTAACATCGCGCACAAAAGAAACGTTGATCATCCCTACCGGACCACCAGCACTCCCTTGCGTGCTAAAGTGATTGATGTTAGGAATCTCAATACCGTCCAGATAATATACTGTTTCGTTTGGGGCACCTCCACGAATAATAATATCGTTTCTAAAACCACCAATAGAGGGTGAAATTCCGGGCATACTTTGCACCACTTTGGTAATGTCGTTGTTTCCACCTGGATAGGTTTCGATTTCAACTGCAGAAAAAGTTTGAGTAGATAGCGGTGTCTCTCTTGTAGTACGAAACGGGCTCGATACAACGACCTCTGCCAAGTCATCACTTTGCTCTACCAAAGCAATTAGTTGCTCTGGAGTCCCGACAGATTTTATTATCTGATTGAAAAGGGTTCGGGATTCATATCCCAAATAACGCACCTGGATATTATAGGTTTGGGGAGGGATATTTTCGAGCCTAAAAAAACCATCCGAATCGGTCACGGCCCCCAAAGTAGTGCCTTCCAAAATTATGTTGGCGCCCTCCAAAGGTAAACCCGTTTTAGAATCTGTAATACGTCCGGCAAGAGTTCCCAAATTTTGAGCATACAATCCACCTCCAATGAAGAGTAATAATAGATATAGTCGCATCTTTTTTTTTCAAAAATACTCATAAGTATTCGGATGGGTTAATTTTGTTTTAGTATTTTTAATAAAAATTAAACATATTTAAAACTGCAATGAAAAACAAAAGAAGAGATTTTCTAAAACAAGCTTGCGCACCTGTACTAATGGTAGCTTTTGGAATTCCGGTAATGCAAGCTTGTGGAAAACAGGATGACAATGAAGAAACAAACGCTACCAATAATATTGGTGGAACGGTCAGTATCAACCTAAGTGAGTCGCAGTTTAGCAGCTTGAGCGCCGTAGGTGGCTGGATGAATTATACAGCAGAAAACCTCTTATTGATACGCATCAGCAACACCCAGATCCGTGCTTTTGACAATGCTTGCCCTCATGAAGGCAACCGCGACAAATGGTCTTTTGCGAACAACACGTTTACTTGTAGCTATCACAACAATAGTTTTGAAAACAATTGTAACGGCAGTTTGAGATGTTATCAAACCAGCATTGCTGATGGAATATTGACTGTCAAACGCTAATTATTTTTGCGTTTGCGTTTGCGTAACTGTTTGGCACGTGCTTTATCGCGGCGTTGTTCAAACGCACTTTTTTCTTGCTGCAAGCGCTCTTCTTCTTTGACCTGAAACCCTTCTCGCAAACTATTGAGTTCGCCATTGGTGATTCGTTCTTGATCCGAAGCTTGTATGGCAACATCACTTTTATTGAGTGTCGCCTTGTCGGTTTGTCTTCGCATAATTTCTTTGGCCGCCTGAAGGTTAAAATATACCCCGGGATCAATCATTTTGTTGGCAACAAAATTTTCTTTGCTTTTTTTATCAAAACGGACAAAGACAAAACCGCCTGTTACAGAATCTAACCGAACTCGAAACACACGGGCGTTGTTGGGAAGCGTTTGATAGATGACAATCTTTTCTGGAACATATCCGGCAAGATCTAAAAGTTCTTCTACAAATAGGGTTTGTCCTTCGGAAGTAGGATCATTCAAAGGCAAAAGTATGTCATAATTTTCTTCTTCAGTATCATCATAGTCATTTTCTTCTTGTGCATGAAGAAAGGGCATCGAAAAAAACAAAATCAATAAAGCAACGGCAAAAAAATGGAGATCTTTCATACCTCAATTTACAACTTCTCGGGCAAAATAATAGACAATCAATGCTTGTGCTACCAAATAGGTTGTCATAACAGCAGTTGTAAAGTATTCATAATCAAGATAAAAAGTATTTATTGCGATCATACTATCTGATAGGATAAAAATACTTGCGCCCAAAAAAATCGATAAGCCTCTTTTGGGTGCGGTATAAAAGGCATGGAAAGCCAAACACCCAAAGAAACAAATTATCAACGCGTAGGCAAAAACAGGATACAACAACGCATCGAGTGTTGGATAGAGTACGGTCATCAAAACGCTAGCATAGGACCCAAAAAGCACTAGTGCGAGTAGCATCCCTTTTAGATTCCATTGTTGCATAACCATCAATTGATAACTATAAAAGAGGTGCGCCAACAAAAAGAACCCCAACCCTCCCAAAAAAAAGGAAACACCAGATCCCATCAAAAATACATCACCCAAAAAAGAGAAAAATAACGCCCAAATCACCTTATTGGTACGTTGAATTGCATACTCATAATATACGAGTCCCAATAACGGCATCAACATGGGCTTGGTCCAAAAACGAATGGTTTCTGCATCGACAGCAACGGCACAAACATGAACGATGCTGAGCAGCACAAAAATTATTGCATAAACTAATTGTCGTTGCTTCACAAGTTATATTTTATCATAAGTTGAATATTGCGCCCTATTTCATCAGCATAAAAACGCAAACGATTTAGGTAGTCTCTATAAGACACATCAAATAGATTATCTATAGTAATTTGAAATTTTAGCGCACGCTGGCCGGCAAACTTCCAATTCATCGTTAGAGAAGT
The DNA here is from genome assembly GCA_017852395.1 of Flavobacteriaceae bacterium. Lineage (GTDB taxonomy): Bacteria > Bacteroidota > Bacteroidia > Flavobacteriales > Flavobacteriaceae > RFYP01. The sequence goes on along the minus strand of JAFMLE010000008.1, from coordinate 21,609 downwards.
TCCCCAGATCGAATAGCCGTCTGGAGGGGTACTAATATCGATTTGCTTGGAGGTTAATTGACCGTTTTCAATAAATTGATAATCAAAATTGTTGTTTGGATAATGCTGTTGCTTCAATACAGTGGTATTAAAAATTTCCCATTTCCAATACTTTCTTTTGGGATGCGTCAATAAGATGCTCTGTGATAGAGACAATGGGGGAATGTGTATTAAATCCCTTTTTTTACGGGTCTCTTTGGCACGCACCCAGCTGAGTTGTTGTCTCAATGCGACTGTAGGGGTAAAAACCCATTGCGCTTCCATATCCATACCCAAAAATTGGGCATCAACCCCTTTGTAGTTATAATAGGGAAATGCCCCCCTGATGGTCTGTTCAAAACCTCCTGGTTCGAGTAAAATATAATCTTTGATCCAAGAAATATAAGGGGTTATATTCCATGTATTTGCTCCGAAACTAAGGTTGCCATTAAACAAAATTTTATGTGCTATTTCTTTTTTGAGGTCAAGATTGCCATATTCTATTGTGGCTAGGGCATGGTGCAAACCGTCACTAAACAGTTCTGCAGCATTCGGCGCGCGCTGGGACAAATTATAGCTAATGGTCCCCTCAAAATTGGACGACAATTGATAGCGCGCTCCTGTGGTAAATGCCCAATTGTAAAATTCAAATTGTGGGCGGGTCAATATTTGAGTAGCCAATTGCCGCACTTCAAATGAGGCGTATCGCAAATCATAACCACGAGCAGCCCATGTGGCATTGCTATAATATTTTTGGGCATCAAGAAAACTCCAATCCAAACGTCCCCCAACATCCAAAGCCCACTGATTATTTGGACTGAAATGGGCCGTTGCATAGGCGCCTAAATTGTATTTTAAATAATCAGGAATCAACCGTTTTACTCCCGTTTCGGGGTTGGAAAAGTTGTCTTGCAAAAGGGCTTGTATCCCCGTAGTATAGCGAAGCCCCTCGATGCCTTTCCATGCATAATGCAAGGCAATGTTCTGCGTCATCAATTGCAAATCAATAGCCGCCATATTACGATCTTCACCACGTCTTACATCAAACTCCTTGCGTTGATTCCATTGAAAATTATAATAAACTTCTAGTTTGGAATTATCGTCCCAACGTTTAAAATAATTCAGCTTGGCATTGTGGTGTTGTGATTGCTGCTTGGGGGCTGTGATACTATATGTAAATGGATGGATTCGTAAAGGTGTTGTACTTGACAATGCACGTTCTAAATCTTCGACATTACCAATGTGTGCACTACGCAATATCCCTATGGTATTTTTAAAAAAACTATAATCAATTTCCCAACCGTTAAGGATTTTATTGCTCCCCAATTGGAAGCTGATTGCCGCTTCAGTCCAACCGGTATTGGAAAGATTATAATCTGGTGCGGAGACATCGCCTCTTTTTTTAAGAGTTGCCTGCCCTTTTAGGTATTTACCATTAGAAAACCCCCGTACGAGATTGCTTGTCAAAGCGGCTCCTTTTCCATTAGAAGCAAGTGATGAAATCACATGACCAAAGAGGGTGTCTTTTAGAAACGATTTACTTTTTTCCATAATAATAACTCCTCCGGGCGTATCCCCCCCATATCTAAGGGTTGCTGCCCCCTTTACAACACTGATTTGCTCAACAGCATTGAGGTCTATAGACGGCGCATGATCAGCTCCCCACTCTTGATCATTGACCCGAACCCCATCGGCAACCATCGCAACACGGGCACCATACATACCGTGCAAAACGGGCTTGACAATTACATTGCCTGTCTTGAGGGTAGTTACCCCAGCTACCTGTGAAAGTGCATCTCCCAAACTCTGCCCGGCAAAACGATCGAGTTGATTTTTTTGGATCAACGCTTCTGGGGTTGTTTCTACCTTTTTTTGAGCATTTTGGTCGTTGATAATAACCTCACTGAGCGCAGTTATGTGGTGCTCGAGATAAAAAGTATCCTCATAATCTGCTTTGAGGTCAATTGTTTTATTAAGTGCATCACAACTCGGATGACTGATTGTGAGTTTATAACTTCCGGGGCAAAGTCCTTCGATTACAAATAGGCCATTGGAATCGCTGTAGGTATAGAATTGATCATCATTCAAAAGAATTAATGCACTTTCTAAAGAAATATTTTCATGAAGATCAATAACACGACCCCGTAACTCAATGTGACAATCTTGAGCAAATACCGTATTGGAGACCAGCAAAAATACTAGCACAAACAACCTTACAAACCAGCGTTGCATATTGTTATTTTATTTATAGTAAAAAGGGTTGGTAAAAACCAACCCCTTATGATTATTCTACCGTAATGTTCAAATCAATTTGAGCATCCGTTTCTCCTCCAAAGTCATTGCGGCTACTACCACTTTTGCTAGACGGCTCATGGATAAGATAGAGACGTACCAGGGTCGTCCCTCGTTCTTTTGCCTCCCATTGGGTTTGCAATCCAATTGCATTGCCACTGCTGTCTTTGGTGTCATTCGAAGCTGTAGTTATTGCCAATTGGTTATCCGAAGCAATTTCATAAAATACAAAATGCTCATCCGCTTCTTCACGAACCTCTTCGGTGATATCTTCGATATCTGAGGGGTCTGTCGCGTTATAAAAATATACCGAGGCCCTATAGCGCTCGCCCTTAACCAACGAGATGGCTAGGCTGGTATCACCTTCATTCCAAGTATGAGTTGTCTTGGCGTTGGTGTTGGAATTGGTCAACTCGACAACTACTCTGTCGATAACTTCTTCTTCATTAATAGATACGGGTTCTTTTTTGGTACAACTTATCAGTAACGTAAAAAACAATAAGCTACTCAGGGATATATATACGTGTGTTTTCATAGTATGTTTAAAAAAATTAAAAAAATGTAGGTCCTGTTTGGGACAAAAAAACTATGAAAATATAGGAGGGCCTCGCAATAGTTTATGTTGCAAAACCGTCGTTTCCACTATGGGCGATTTGTAGATTTGAGGGGTTTTATGTGCCGGAACTACAAAAACTTCTTGCGCATAAAAAGGGCTGATAACATAGTGGGAGGTATGAAAATAATCGCCAAAGTCACAGTCCAAGTTGTCTTCGTGCAAATGGTGTTTTGCTATCTGACATGTAGGATGTTTATGATCTGAAAAGGCATGCTGAAGCTGAATCAGCTGTGGGCTGAAAATCAACCCCATCAATAAAATTGAAAGCACTTTTTTGATCATAAAATCTGTATCTTTTTTTAAAAATACAATTGTTTTTAGAAACCCACTTAATATTTTGCTATTAAAACTATTTCGTATTAGTTCTCATTAAATTTTATCTTTACCAAAACTCTGAAGCCGAATTAAAACCTTTTGAAAACAAAAGACACTTCTACCCAAATCCTGGCCAAAAAAACTCGCTGGTGGCGCAATATTCACAAGTCCGTCTCTATTGTATTGCTCAGTTTTTTTCTGCTTACGGCCACTACCGGAATCTTATTAGGTTGGAAAAAACAGACAACACTCTTACCCAAAACAAATAACGGAATTGCCCCAAACCAACCCAACCGATGGTTAAGCATCGCTGACCTAACGACAATTGCCCAAACCTATGTTTCTGATTCGTTGCAAAAAAACACAGCCGTCAGCCGTATTGATATTCGACCCGAAAAAGGAACCGTAAAATTTGTTTTTAAAAACCATTTTTCAGAAATCCAAGTTGACTGTGCTAGCGGTTTGATTCTCTCCGTTGCTACACGAAATTCGGATTTTATCGAAAAAATTCATGACGGCTCCATTCTGGATTATTGGATCAATGAGGATCAAAGTTTTTTCAAACTATCCTATACTAGTTTGCTTGGTTTGGGACTGCTTACTTTAAGTGTTAGTGGGTTTTGGATGTGGATCAATCCCAAAAAAATTAGAAGGCAAAAAAACAAGAAATAGATTTATTTAACTGCAAATTTTATCCCTAGATATAGTTGACGTCCTGCCGCTGGCTCATAAAACCGTCCACCAAAGGCATTGATTCTGATGTTGTCAAAATAGTCTTGGTTCATCAAATTTTGAATTCCAAAATATGGGGTTAGACGTGTTTTTTGAAGCGTAATCGTTCTTTGCAAACTCAGGTCGATCAACAACACATTATCCACCGCAACGGCATTGCTATTGTCAGCAAAAAAATCTCCCCGATATTGAAGTGCCAATTGACCCTGCCACGCTGGACCAGTATAATTGAGCTGTCCATAACTTGTATGCTTTGGAATCCCCGGCAGCACATTGCCTGAAAAGTCATTGTTTTCGGTCAAAAATGCATCAAATTTTAAATCCGCGAAGGTGTACGAAATACGTGCAGTTAAATATGTTGACAATTTTCGTTTATGAAAAAATTCTACGCCCTTTCGGTCTGTACTTCCCGCATTTTGATAAAAAGTTCTTCCATTGAAGGCTGCCAATTCATAGGGGGTTAATTCGTCTTTTGTTTTGATCCAAAACACTACCAATTCCGTTTCGACATCTGCTTTTTTGATTCGCCATCCCATTTCGTAGGTTGTGCTTTTTTGGGGCTTTAGGTCATTATTAAACCCGCCTGTGCCAAGAGGGTCCGCTGACAATTCGCTCAAAGCTGGGGTCTCAAAAGCTGTACTAAAATTGGCAAACAACGAACCTCCCTTTTTGTAGTCATAATGCCAACCCAAACTCGGGTTTAGGGCATTGAGCAAAATCCGATCAGATGCATTACCATTGACTAAAAAACGATCATTCACCTTCAAAATATTGGTGTCGTAGCGCAAGCCCGCCATCCAATTTGAAGCTCCGACCATCCACTGGCCCAGCGCAAACATGCCCAGGTTTTGGAAGATCTCAATCTGATCGAGAGTCGCTGCATCACGCTTACCAAAGTTGTTGTCATAGCGCTTTCGAGCATCGTTTTGTACCGCCCAATCAAACCCCAGTCGGAGGGTTCCTTGGCCCCGTTGAGGCAAAAATGGTATTTGCCAACTTGCACCTTGACCAAAATAGCTGCGCTGTAAAGCCACTGCCCCGCCATCGTTGAGGGGCAAAAAAGCATCAAAAATCCGGTGATTGAAAAACGCATAGCTATTAAAAAGTCGATCCCCTTCTTTTTTCCTGTAGGCCAATCCCGTTTTTAGTTGCTGGACGGCTTCTTCGGTTTGAAATTGAACATTGCGATCACGTGCTTGTTTGCGGTTGTTTTTGACCTCCTCCAGTGTAAGTCCTCCTGCGTCTCGAGCATAAGGACTGTCCGTATAATTCAATTGCCAATTCCACTGCGCATCATTGGGACGGTCAAACTTTCCTTTGAGCTGAAGTTGATGACTCAGCATTTGACTAAACGACCGATAGCCGTCTGTTTTAAACCTTCCTGCATGAATCATCCACTGTTGATTGGGCGTAGCAAATTGGGTGGCAATTTGCTGCTGTTGCAGGCCATAACTTCCCATTCTCAATCCTGCAGTTGTTGAAGCATTTGGATCAAAATCAAGGGTGTTGATGAGTATAACACCACCTGAGGCATTGCCATATAGTGCCGATTGAGCACCGCGCAATACTTCGATATTGCGAATCAAGCCCAAAGTAAGATTATCCACCTGACCTTGCCCATCGGGGGTGGTTTCAGGAAGCCCATCTACAATAAGTTTGATGCCCCGAATTCCAAAAGCTGCGCGGCTTCCAAATCCACGAATCGAAATTCTAGAATCTTGCGCATAATTAGAGCTGTTTTGTATAAAAAGCCCCGGGGTTGCCGCCAAAAAAGCATCTAAACTACCCTCTGGACGGGGTGGATCAATATTTGAAAATGAAAATTGACTGATTGCAAAGGGGGTTTTTTCTTGGGAAACTGCAGAGCGAAACAATTTGAGCTCTACCGCATCTAATGTTATCACAGGAATCGAGTCTTCTTGAGCAATTGCGCTCAATCCCAATATCCAAATAAGGAGTAAACAGGCGTTCTTTTTCATAGATTATGATTCGAAAATAGCAGTTTCTAAACAAATATTAAGCATCTTGACTGACAATTAAACAATCGATTGGGGTTTCTATATCAAAAAATAATTGTTGTATTTTTCACAAAAAAAGCAAATGGAAGCCAAACAAATTGTTCAGGCGCAACGGGCCTTTTTTGACACCCACCAAACCAAAGAGGTTGCCTTTAGAAAAAAAACGCTACGACAGTTTTTGTCGGTTTTAAAAAATCATGAAAAAGAAGTCTATGATGCGCTCTACAAAGACCTAAAAAAACCCGCATACGAAACCTATCTTTCGGAGTATTTTGTTGTCGTCAAAGAGACCAAAAATATGCTCCGTAATCTAAAGCGATGGTCCGCCCCCAAAAGAATGCCCAGCTCGATTTTAAATTTCCCCTCCAAAGACTATCTTGTACCAGAACCTTATGGCTGCACCCTACACATCAGCCCTTGGAATTATCCCTTTCAACTTTCTTTAAATACGGTAGTTGGCGCTGTAGCCGCAGGCAACACGGTAGTGCTCAAACCCTCCGAACAAGCTCCCCATACGGCAACTGTTTTGGAAAAAATCATCAAAGCAGCCTTTATACCCGAACATGTCACAACAGTGCTTGGTGATGCACAAACCGCTCAAGAACTCCTGGCACAGCGCTGGGATTATATCATCTACACGGGAAGCACCGCAATTGGAAAACACATTGCAAGAGCTGCAGCCGAACACCTCACCCCCACTACTTTAGAGTTGGGAGGCAAAAGTCCGTGTATCGTTGATGGCACCACCCCACTCAAAATTACTGCTAAACGGATGGTATGGGGCAAGTTTCTCAATTGTGGTCAAACGTGTATTGCCCCCGATTATGCCCTTGTAAAGGAGGATGTGGTAGCACCATTGACCCAGTTGATGATTGAAGAAATCCAAAAAGCATTTGGTGACCAACCGCAAAACTCATCGAGTTATGGAAGGATCATTAATGAAAAACATTTTAACCGATTAACAGCATACCTCAAAGATGCTAACCTACTTTATGGTGGACAGTCAGATGCCAAAGACCTTTTTATTGCACCGACCCTCATACTCGACCAAACTGGAAATGGACCCGCTATGGTAGATGAAATTTTTGGACCTATTTTTCCCATCATCCCCTATCAAACGGAAGCAGATGTGACCAAAATTTTGCGACAATTTGAAAAGCCCCTAGGGTTTTATGTTTTTTCTAATAATCGAAAATGGGTACAACAACTCAGCCAAAATTTTTCCAACGGCGGTATGGTAATCAACGATTCGATTGTCCAATTTGTCAATGACAATATGCCCTTCGGTGGGGTTGGGCACAGCGGTATGGGCAGCTATCATGGACGGTATAGCTTTGATACTTTTACTCATTTTAAACCCATTGTCAAAAGAGGGCTATGGACCGATCCCTTTGTTCGCTATGCGCCCTACCCAAAATCTTTCGAATGGTTAAAAAATATCCTTTCACGTTTGTAAAAATTTGATTTTTATATAAAAAAAAGAGAATCCCATAATCTCGATTCACAGAATGCCATTTCTTCGTCAAAACGGTTCTAGAAATCGCTGTAAAGTATTATTTTAGCGCGAAACCAAAAACACAAACAATGGCCTTTGACATTGAAATGATAAAAGCGCATTATGCCAAACTTGCCGCGCAGGTTGCGCAAACTCGAAAACTATTAAATCGTCCGCTTACTGCTAGTGAAAAAATTCTCTACAGCCATCTTTGGGATGCCATGCCAAGCACCGCATTTAAACGCGGTGTTGATTATGTAGATTTTGCTCCCGACCGTATCGCCTGTCAAGATGCAACTGCCCAAATGGCACTTTTGCAATTTATGCAAGCCGGAAAATCTAAAGTTGCTGTACCAACTACGGTTCACTGCGATCACTTGATCCAAGCCAAAGAAGGAGCGGCAGCCGATTTGCGTTCGGCCAATAATACCAGTGCCGAAGTTTTTAATTTTTTAGAGTCCGTATCAAAAAAATATGGAATTGGTTTTTGGAAACCCGGTGCCGGTATCATTCACCAAGTCGTATTGGAAAATTATGCATTCCCTGGTGGTATGATGATCGGAACCGATTCGCATACCGTCAACGCAGGAGGTCTTGGCATGTTAGCCATTGGCGTAGGTGGAGCAGATGCCGTTGATGTCATGGCCGATATGCCCTGGGAGCTTAAATTTCCAAAACTTATCGGTGTAAAATTAACCGGAAAACTCAACGGGTGGACCGCACCAAAAGACGTAATTCTTAAAGTAGCAGGAATCCTCACCGTCAAAGGGGGCACAGGAGCCATCATCGAGTATTTTGGCCCCGGAGCGGAATCTATGTCTTGTACCGGAAAAGGAACCATCTGTAACATGGGCGCAGAAGTTGGAGCAACCACTTCTACCTTTGGTTATGACGCTTCCATGGAACGCTATCTTAGAGCAACCGATCGCGACGATGTCGCCGATGCAGCCAATGCCGTAAGAGAACATCTTACTGCAGATGCCGAAGTCTATGCCAATCCCGAACTTTATTTTGACGAACTCATCGAAATCGATCTCGATACGCTCAGTCCGCACCTCAATGGCCCTTTCACACCAGACTTGGCCACACCCGTATCTGAGATGACCCAAAAAGCAAAAGAAAACAATTGGCCTCTAGAAGTAGAATGGGGGTTGATTGGGTCGTGCACCAACTCTTCTTATGAAGACTTATCACGTGCCGCCTCTATCGCACAACAAGCCGTTGAAAAAAAATTGGTCACCAAAGCAGAATTTGGAATCAACCCTGGGTCTGAACAAGTACGCTATACTGCAGAACGAGACGGTCTTCTTTCGATTTTTGAAGCACTAAATGCTAAAATTTTTACCAATGCCTGTGGGCCTTGTATTGGCCAATGGGCACGCGCAGGAGCCGACAAACAAGAGCGCAATACAATTGTACACTCGTTCAATAGAAATTTTTCTAAACGTGCTGACGGTAATCCCAATACACATGCCTTTGTTGCTTCTCCAGAAATGGTCGCAGCAATTGCAATTTCGGGACGTTTGGATTTTGACCCCACTCGAGATACCCTCATCAACCAAGAAGGTAACGAAGTGCGTCTTGACCCACCAAAAGGATTAGAACTCCCCCCTAAGGGATTTGATGTAGAAGACAACGGATACATTGCACCACAAGAAGATGGTTCTGGCGTAGAAGTCATTGTCAAAGAAAACTCTGAGCGACTACAATTGCTTACGCCTTTCGCGCCATGGGATGGAAAAAACATCGAAGGGGCCAAATTGCTGATAAAAGCACAAGGCAAATGTACGACAGACCACATCTCAATGGCCGGTCCTTGGTTGCGATATAGAGGCCACTTGGACAACATTTCCAACAACTGTCTGATCGGTGCCGTGAATGCTTTTAACGAAAAAACCAATTTTGTAAAAAATCAACTTAGCGGCGAATACGGCGGCGTCCCCGACGTTCAACGTGCCTATAAAGCAGCAAATATCCCTACCGTTGTTGTGGGTGACCAAAACTATGGTGAAGGTTCTTCAAGAGAACATGCTGCGATGGAGCCTCGACACCTGGGTGTACGTGTAGTGCTGGTAAAATCTTTTGCCCGTATTCACGAAACCAACCTCAAAAAACAAGGAATGCTAGGAATTACTTTTGACAATCCTGATGATTATGACAAAATCTTAGAAGACGACACCTTTAACTTTGTCGATCTCAAAGATTTTGCTCCTGGTAAACCTTTGACTATAGAGTTGGTACATAGCGATGGTTCTAAAGACACGATCAAAGCCAATCATACCTATAACACTTCTCAAATCGAATGGTTTAGAGCAGGGTCTGCGCTCAATCTTATCAAGGAGATCAACGCAGCCTAAAGGCGTAAATCAATTACCAAAGAGCACTTGTTCGGTTTTATGCAACTGATCAAGTGCTTTTTTTACATCCATAACAGGGAGATTGCAAACCTTATTTTGACAAACATAGATGTAGGTTTCTCCTTCAAAATATCGGTCTTCAAGTAAGGGCAATGCACTTGCTCTTTCCGAAAATTGAAAGAGTGCATTGGGCAGAAAATTGCGACCAAATTCTAGCGTTTTCTGTTGAGCTTCCTGGCCAACAATTACAATTTCATAAAAGGGATGGGCCTGATACATCCACAAATTGGCCCACCGATAATAATTTGAGGGATGTACCAAGATGCTGGGCTGCATATTTTGCAACAATGACACCACCCGTTTTTTATCTTCCTCGCGATCCAAAAGTGTTCCTAAACGAAATAGATTTTCCGCCATTACAGCATTTGCAGAAGGTATTACACCGTCCTCGACAAGAATTAAATCAACAAAATGGTCGTCCTCCGATTTGAAATTAAAAAACAATTGCTCTTGATCTTCAAAAAGGGCAATGGCCTTTTGAGTAAGTACGGTAGCTTGAGTTAGGTAGTCGGTGTTTGCGGTGGTTTCATAAAGGGCTAAAAGTGCCTCTACATAAAACGCATAATCTTCTAGATAGCCGTCAATTGCTGGTTTCCCGTTTTGAAAGGTATGGAACAACAAATCACCTTTGGTCATATTTTGGTTTATAAAATCGCATAGCTGGACGGCAGCGTCTAAGAATTTTTGATCTGAGGTAGCTTGATAGGCTCTAACAAAACCTTTGAGCACCATGGCATTCCAAGAAAGCACAATTTTATCATCTCTCTTGGGTGCCAAGCGTGCTTGTTGAATGTTTTTTAAGTCACTAATCCAATCCTCAAAGCGGCCAATACCTTCTGGTGTTCCAAAAATAGCGGCTGAGGTATTCCATTGTAAATGGAATTTATTTTCAAACGATGGGGTGTTTAAATCCACCTTAAAAAGTTCGCAAAATGCTTTTAGATTTTCTTGAGCAACCTGCTGAATTTCATCGGAAGTAAAAAGGTAATATCCACCCTCTCCCAAAGGGGTGTCTGCATCAAAAGACGCACTAAATCCTCCTTCGGGATTTTGAAAGGACTGGACTAAAAAGTCAAAAGTAGCATTGAGCTGCTTCGTGACTAATGGGCTTTTATACCGTTGATGGGCGGCAGCTAGAAAAGAGAGCATAAGGCCCTGGTCGTACAGCATTTTTTCAAAATGCGGAACCTGCCAGTAGGGGTCTGTACTATACCGATAAAAACCGCCATTGAGCTGATCGACTATGCCGCTTTGTAAGATGATCTCCAAACTATTTTCGATGTAGTCATCTACGGTTTGTTGATGGGATAAATAAGCGTACTGCATCAAATATTGAAGTTGCCCAGGTTGAATAAATTTCTGCCGATCTTCAGTTAGCCCTCCCCAAGATTGGTCCCATTGCTGGGTCCATTGAAGCATTGCGGCATCAAGTACTTGAGGCTCAAAGTCCGCTTCAACAGACGATTTTATCACAGGATTTAGACCCGATATCCCTTCGGCCAATTGGGCGGCAAAATCATAAAGCTTATCCTTATCGTTTTTATAAGCCGTGATGAGCTGTTCCAAAATTGCTACCCATTGATCTTTTTCAAAATAAGTGCCTGCAAAAATGGGTCGTCCATCTGGCAGTGCTACCACGTTGAGTGGCCAGCCCCCCGTTCCGGTCATTAACTGAACAGCGCGCATGTAGAGTTGATCAACATCGGGGTTTTCTTCGCGATCAACTTTGATATTGATAAAATTTTCATTCATCAGCGCAGCAACCGCGTCGTCACTAAAGGTTTCCTCTTCCATGACATGACACCAATGACAACTTGAATAACCAATACTGATGATTAGCAAACGGTCCTGATCATTTTGTTTCAATGAACGTGGCTCCCAACGATTCCAAGCAACCGGATTGTAGGCATGTTGAAGCAAGTATGGGCTGGTTTCATTGATGAGGTTATTTGCTTTTTTCTGATTTTGAGCAAATAAATAAGATGTAGCAATCCCAACCCAAAATCCAATAGCCAACAGCGTCCTTAGCATCTCTTGTTTTTATTAAATATGGATGCAAAATAAGAAATAAACTACACTCCGTTTGGTCTCTTTATCCAAACAAGCCACCGAAATTATGGCCCAAACAGAACGACCAAAAGGCTAAACCAATGGCATTGAAGAGTATTAATCGGTGGAATCTAAGCTTTATCGATTGGTTTTAATTTTTGGTCATCTCAATGATAGCAATATTAGCTCTTCTATTTTTGGCCCTGCCTTCTTTTGTGTTATTGTTGTGCTCGGGCGCATCTTCACCAAAAGCTTTAATTTCAATTCTACTAGAATCAATTTCTTTGTCCATTAGATATTTTTTAATTTCTAAAGCGCGTTTTTCAGATAATATTTGATTAAAACCTCGACTTCCATCACTAGAGGCATGTCCAGAGACGCGTATTCTAACATTATGAAATTGCTTGAGCTCCTGTGCAATTTCACTAATTATATTTTCTCCAGATTGATTTAATTGAAAAACATTCGCTTCAAACAAAATATTTCGTTGGTCACTTTCTAAAAGAGAAAGTAGCTTTTTTGGTAGAATCGGGCATCCGTTATTCTTCGGGTCTCCAGCTTCATTAGGACATTTATCTTCATTATCATTTACCCCATCATTGTCCCTATCTGATGGACATCCAGAATTATTCGGATCTCCTACTTCATTAATGCATTTGTCATCTTTATCAAAAACACCATCATTGTCTGTATCCGGCCATGGACAACCATTATTATTAGGGTCTCCTGCCTCATTGGGGCAATCGTCATCATAGTTTATAACCCCATCCAAATCATCATCGGAGTTTCGGGCAGTAATAATCTCCTCGATGGTGCTGGAATCACATTTTATTAGAACCTCAAAATATTTTTCTCCCTCTTTAATTTTAATTTTTTTGGACGTACAGCCGTTTTTACTAACTTTTAAAAAAGACGGAAGCCCGTAGGTTGAACGTACACTAAAAGCACCATCTTTCTTGGTCTTTACACCAGAATAATAGCCTGCTTTAAAAATTCTTGAAGGTTGAACAAAAACAATTGCATCTTCAATGGTTGTGCCTGTATTTTTATCTTTTACCACCCCAGAATATTCGTAAGCAGTTTGACTGTTTAGAGCAATAGAAAATAGAATTAAGCTGAGAACTATTATTTTATTCATTTTAATTGGTTTACAGTGAACAATATTTTAAATGTAATAGAATAAATATTAAACCCCAATACTAATCATTTCCCCCAAACAGATTAGTCATCCCTATTTTCTACTAAAGAAAAAATCCGCAACCTTTTTTTGGAAAAAAAACTGTTACGGATAATATAAGTACCTTGGGTGGGAATCGAACCCACACGCTGTTGCCAGCACTGGATTTTGAATCCAGCGCGTCTACCAATTCCGCCACCAAGGCTCCTTGTGGAGGCCAAAAATATAAAATTTATTACTTAAAAAAGGGATTTCAATAAAGATTTCGACATGGAGCAAAATATTTATTTTACATTTGCATCCCGGACAAAATTAGGACGTTGGATACAGTAGCAAAAATATTTACTTGTACACAAACCCAGACGCTATCAAAAGAGATTGCCGATGCCTTTGGTGTTTCTATGGGCAATGTGCTATTTCAGCGCTACAGCGATGGCGAATTTCAGCCATCATTTGAAGAATCAGTGCGTGGTACGCGTGTTTTTATCATTGGATCTACACACCCTAGTTCGGACAATCTCATGGAAATGCTCTTGATGCTCGATGCTGCCAAGCGCGCATCTGCACGGCATATCACTGCTGTTTTGCCCTATTTTGGATGGGCGCGACAGGATCGCAAAGACAAACCTCGTGTACCGATAGGCGCTAAACTTATTGCTAAACTTTTAGAAGCCGCAGGTGCTACGCGTATCATTACGATGGATCTCCATGCAGATCAAATTCAAGGATTTTTTGAAAAACCCGTGGATCATCTCTTTGCTTCCAGTATTTTTCTTCCCTACATTCAATCTTTGGGGTTGGACAACCTTACTGTGGCCTCTCCTGACATGGGTGGCTCTAAACGCGCCTATGCATATTCTAAATATTTAGAAAGTGATGTGGTGATCTGTTATAAGCAACGTGCCAAGGCCAACGTTATTTCTCACATGGAATTGATCGGGGAAGTAAAAGGTCGAAATGTCATTCTTGTCGATGATATGGTAGATACTGCCGGCACACTAACCAAGGCTGCAGATTTGATGATTGAGCGAGGTGCGCTATCTGTACGAGCAGTATGCACACACGCGTTGTTGTCTGGAGATGCCTACGAGAGAATCGAAAAATCCCAACTCAAAGAATTGATTGTGACCGACTCTATCCCCCCCCGCAAATCAAGCGATAAGGTTCGGGTGCTTAGCTGTGCAAAACTTTTTGCTGCTGTAATGCAAAACGTTCACAACAATAAATCCATAGGATCAAACTTTATAATTCAATAAATACACTACAATGAAATCAATTACTATTAACGGTTCGAAAAGAGAAAGCGTGGGCAAGGTAGCGACCAAAGCCTTACGTAATGCTGGACGAGTTCCTTGTGTGTTATATGGAGGCGACCAACCCCTTCATTTTTCCGCAAACGAACTTGATTTCAGCAAACTCGTTTACACACCCAATGCCCACACTGTGGTCATCAAATTAGAAGACGGAACAACCATCAATGCCGTACTTCAAGACATTCAGTTCCATCCTGTATCCGACAAGATTTTGCACGTCGATTTTTATCAATTGTTCGACGACAGAGAAATTTCTATGGATATCCCTGTAAAAATACAAGGTGCAGCGCCTGGTGTTTTAAACGGTGGTGGGGTACTGCGTCTTAACAAAAGAAAGCTACGTATCCGTGCTTTACCTAACAATCTACCCGATTATATCATTGCCGATATTTCAAAACTAAAATTGGGACACAAACTTTATACTTCACAACTTCAAAACGACGCCTACGTTTTCTTGCATCCTGACAATACTGTAGTATGTCAAGTACGTACATCAAGAGCATCAATGAATGCAGTTGAAGAGGAGGAAGATGAAGCTACCGCAGATCAGGGCGCAGTATCAGAAGCAACAGCCACAGATTCGGCAGACGCTACTGAAGCTCAAAATCCTGCTGACGCAGAATAAATCATCTGTAATCACTGTTGAAAAGCATCTCAAATTGAGATGCTTTTTTTATTTTTAACCATGTTTGGGTTAAAGTCATTCTTTAAAAAAGAACCGCTCGCTGTGAAAAAATTTTTAATCGTAGGTCTTGGAAATATTGGGGATGACTATCAAAATACGCGTCACAATATCGGATTTTTGGTTGTCGATCATATTGCAAAAGCGTTTGACCAAGAATTTGAAACGGTCAAATCTGCGCTCAAATGCCAATTTAACCACAAGGGCAAAACTTTTGTATTGCTCAAACCCACTACTCTTATGAATCGCAGTGGAAAGGCGGTACGCTATTGGGCGTTAAAAGAGCATATCCCCTTGGAAAATATTTTTGTCATCACCGATGATTTACACCTCCAATTTGGGGCCATTAGAATTCGGACCAAAGGCAGCTCCGGAGGGCACAATGGACTAAAAGATGTTGAGGATCAACTAAACACATCTAACTACACCCGACTTAGATTTGGCATCGGTCAGCTTGAAAAAGCGTTCAATCAAGTTGATTTTGTCCTTGGTGAGTGGGATGCAGAAGAACAGCAAACTTTAGATTCTCGAGTAGAAAAATCCGCGGATGCCGCATTGAGTTTTGGTCTTCAGGGAGTGACCAAAACCATGAATCTTTACAATGGCAACTAGTATCTTATTGGGTATGAAAAGAATAGACTGCTGAATCTGCAAAATCACCCTCTGGATCGATGGTTTTTATTTTCCAATAATAGGTGCTTGATGCGCTGACATCAAAACTGTAGGAATTTCCGGATTGAGGCCCTGCCTTTTTGATCAAGTTGTTGGGTTGGTTGCCCACATATATTTCATATTGAAGCGGCGCACCTTCTGGATGCCTTCCATTCCATTGCAAATTGACACTGCCCGCAAATACAACAGCGTCGTCTTCCGGGCTGATCAATAATGCCGGGTAAGGCAGGCTATTGGCCGCTGCAGAACCCTCTAAATAAAAGGTCCACACCGCACTTTTGCTCGACATTTCAGAAGCTTCTGATTCAGTAACTACCCACCAAGCATAAGTCGCTGCACGAGACAACCGTATGCTTTTGGTCAAAAATGTAGTACTGTAACTATTTTGCTGGCCCGTGTTTTTATTTTCTACAAAAAGTATGTAAGTGTCTGTATGCAAAGCAGTCGCCCATTGAAAATTGACTTGGCTTTGGGTTTCGTCAATCACTTGAGCCGTTGTGCAATTGTCATTATTTTCTGGGGCTAACAACTGTGCGATTTCGGGAACAGGAATTTTTTCTTTGGCACAACCCAAAATAAAAATGAGGACAATAAGATGCTTTACTAGCTTCATTTTTTCAATATTTTAAGGGTCTCAACGCGTCCTGCCGTATTGATTTGTAGGAGGTATGTCCCTGGTGGATAGGTGCTTATGTCCAACGGAACGGATCGGTTTTGTTCACCGATTTGATGCGATTCGGATCTCAGCAAAGTACCGTCCATCGCTCGGAGTGTCAATGCTACGGTTTTAGATTTTCCGCCGACCAAGAGCGTGAAAGCCCCTGAGGTAGGATTGGGAAAACTCATCGATTCTGTGTCTAGATACACCAATTCGTTATAGCTCCCCTGACAGGGAATTGTGCTTGTCACCTGAAGTACGTTAGCACCTTCTTTAAGAAGAATTTCGGGGCGATCTTTTTGACTGTATTGATACGATATCCCATTGAGAGTAACTTCATAATTTGCTGCACCAGAAACGTCCAATTGCAAAATATGATTGCTCGGATCTACAAAACTTTGTACGGTCATGGGTTCTGGGGCTTCTAATACCGTTGTAAAACAGCGTTCAAAATTGGGGTCAGTATCACTTGAAATACATATAAGATATGTACCTGCACCTAAATTTTCTATCTCCAATCCCTGATGATCCATCGTGTAGTTTCTATCATAACCATTGGGGCCTAATACATGAACTTGATAATCAAAGTCTGCTATGACATCGATACGCAATCGGCCATTTGATTTTCCAATGCACGTTTCATCATAAGCTGTTAAAGTAAAATTATTTTGGCCATCCAAATCACACAGATCTCCTTGTCCATCACCGTCAAAATCTTCTTGATTGTTATTGAAAACAAAAGGGCAGTTATCTACACTATCTACAAACAAATCTTCGTCGGCATTTGTCTCTAGAACACCTTGCAAACACAAGTCTAGTTCAAAATTTGAAATACTTCCTGTGTCTTGGGTATAGACATCGACCACGCGCAACTTCCACTCTCCAGCTGCACTGATCCCTTTAAAAAGATCCAGACTCTCAAGGGGTCTATACGTACCGGTAAAAGGAGGTGTACCGCTCAAAATACTTTGTGATGCACTTTGATCAAAAACCGTATCCAAATAGTTATCACCACTACCGCCTATTTCACTCGAAAGCATCACACGTTGGCCGTTGGGTGCCAATAAATACAAAATCAGATCGGATACATAGGTGTGTGTAATCCGAACTTTTACACGCACACTTTCAACCACATTGTACTGATCAACAAAAACTGAAGCCAATGTCACTCCATTGCCCACACTGGTGGCATCATTAAGATTTTTAGGGAGCCCTTCTGCACTCAAATTGACACAATTGATTGAGGTCGTTCTAAATTGTTGTGTGGGACTATACGAGCTTTGTCCACAAGGATTGATAGACCTGTAACGCCAAAAATAGGTGGTTGAATCCTCCAAATCGTTTAAAATTAATCGAGAAGAAATTACGCTCTTTGATAGTATTGGATTAGAAAAGTTTTGATTTGTTGCGAGTTCAATATCATAGGATTCGGCGTTCAGATCTTCTTGCCAGACCAACGTCGTATTTAAACCTATTTCGGTTGCGGCATTTGGAGGGCTGATCGGCGCAGGTGCCTGAAGATCCGAATCAAATATTCGATATTCGACCGAAAAAGATTCTTCTAAACTGCCTCGAACCGCTTTTAGGACCAAGCTTTGAGGACCTAATGGGGTGTTTGAATCGGTAACAATTCTTACGGTTCCATTTCCATTATTTGAAAAATTGCTCGGGTCAATGGTCACAGTAACGCCCTCTGGGGCTTCTGCAGTCAATTGTACCGCTTGTCCGTCTGACTCAGCAAAAGAAAATGTGAAAGGATAGCTAATGGTTCCAACATCACAAAGGTCTTTGTTATACTCCTCAAATTCCATTTGGTAGGGACGCGTAACGATTGTAAAAGCGGCCGCATTGACAGCAAAATAAATCGAATTGGTAGGAACAATCTTTATCCGTGCATTGGTGGTGTCAGCATCTTTGGGTACAGTTACAAAAGCTTGGCCTGTATTCGGAATATTTTCTGCCAATACAACGTCAAAATTTGCACCACCATCGATTGACAAATAGATTGATATCGTACTTGTATTGATTGGAGATTGATCTGTATTAGCCACTTCCCAAGTGATGGATTCTCGAGCACCCGAGCGCCAAGTGGTTCCTGTTGTAGTTTGAGAACTGATTCTAAATGGTCCGGCATCATCGGTTACGGTTATTACAATGTCATCACGAACTGTTTGTCCTTCGAGTCCCAAGGCATTCGCAAACCGATCGCGTACCGTTACGGTCCAATTCAAAATACGGCCCACCAAAGAAACGGTTTCCCAGTTGCTATTTACATTTGGCGCTACCTCGGTAAGGGTTCCTTCCAAAACTGCCTCCATATTAGGAATTGATCTCCAAGCATCTTCAGATGGCGGAAGCGAACGTGCTTGAGCACCCACAAAGTTTTCAGGCCCAAAAACTTCTTGTGGCACTGCCCCATCATCCATCTGCTCCCATGTATAATACAAAAGATCGCCATCGGGATCGGTAGCATGAGCACTGAGCCTGTAGGGAGTTCCTTTGGGTATTGTATAATCGTCTCCAGGGGTGATTTCTGGTGCTTGATTGGTTATCGCGGTCACCCGATAACAGGAGGTCGTAGCAACATAATCCAAGATATTTTCAATGCTTTTTGCATGAAAATAGGGATCGCCATGAAGTTGCACGTTGTTTGCACCAGTGATCCCTGCATATCCCATTATGGTACTCCCACTTCCGGGTTCTACATTGGTGCCAAAGCCTTCTACATTATGCGAAAACGTATGCGTTGCACCAAACTGATGCCCTATTTCGTGCGCCACATAATCCAGATCAAAGTAGTCACTCAAATAAGGGCCGGTATCTGAAGAAAAAGGATGCACGCTATAGGCCTGTCCCTTTTGATTGTCCTCGCAGACACAACCAATACACCCTGCATCTCCGGTTGGATCAGCGGCATAATCAAACAAATGGCCAAGATCATAATTGGCTTCTCCCACCAATTCTGTAATGGTACTTTGGGCTTCGGCGTTAAAATTAGTATTAAATGGATCTGTAGTCGGATCGTCAAATAAGGTTTCTGTCCCAGTAACCAACTCCAGTCGAATCCCCAGATCGACTTCATAAACCTGACTCACACGGTTGATGGTGTTGACGATAGCGGCCAATGCATCTTCTTTGGCAGTCCCATTGGAGTCATCACCGTCATTCCAGTGCTGGGTATATTCTCCTGTTGTAGTAACCGCAATCCGAAAGGTTTTTACCTCATCATTGGTTGCTGTAAGCTTCGCGGTTGTTGAAGTAGATAAATTTTTTAAACGGCTTCTATCTTCAGTTTTACAAACAAATGCGGGTGAAAAATCAGTAGATTTTCGTTTATACGCCCAGTGCAAACCTTTGATATTTTGCTGGGGTTGAATGAAAAAATGTTGCTGATCTGGCAATTGTATCCAAGCACTTACCCCCAAAGGAGATAGTGTGGCTCGAACAGTAACTCCCGGCCGTGTATTGCTTTTGCCAGCATAGGTCCTAATATTGGGATATTTTTGCTGCAAGCGTTCGCTCAAAATTTTTAACGGATAGAGCTCAAAAACCTCTAATTCTGACTGCTCATTGGGCAAAGCAAGTGCAAGAGAAGTTTTGTTCGTTGTCGAAAAAGCGGCAGGTTGCCATTGGTCGGGCTGCCAAACCCATGCAGTTCCTTCTTGGGGTGTGCTAAGGGCAAACAAATGAGTTGCAGAGGGCGGGTTTTTTGACCAATACTGCTGGCCATGCATCGGTAGGGATGCCAAAAAAAATAATAATATTAGCAAGCGATGATTCAACCGAGGTATCCGTTTGTAGATATACGTTTTTTTAAATTTTCAAATCGATGCTTAGGCCTATTATTTTTGTATGCTTGAGCATAAATTTGTTAATTTGAAAGATATAAAAAATTGATGAAGGTCCTCTACGATCTCGATAAATATTCGCCTGCAAAACCAGCAATTTTGACCATCGGTACCTTTGATGGTGTGCATATAGGGCATCAAAAAATTCTGAAAAGTTTAGTTGATGAAGCCCAACAGCAAAATTGCCACAGTGTTGTGCTCACGTTTTTTCCACATCCCAGAATTGTACTTCAGCAAGACCATAGCGTCCGCATGATTGATACTTTGGATGAAAAAATTACAAGTCTTGAAAAATTGGGAATCGATATTTTGATTGTTCAAAAATTCACCACGGCATTTTCTCGTATCAAAGCCGAAACCTTTGCTCGGGATTTACTTTTTAAAAAAATCAACACCAAAAAAATGATCATTGGGTATGACCATCGTTTTGGAAAAAACAGAGAGGCTACGGTCAGTGATTTGATTGGCTATGGACAACTTTACAATTTTGAAGTTAAAGTTATCCCAGCACAGGACATTGCAGATGTGGCGGTAAGTTCTACCAAAATTCGTCAAGCCCTTGCAACCGGTGATATGCAAACAACCAACCGCTATCTTGGACGTCATTTTATTCTATCAGGCCTGGTGGTTAGGGGTCAAGCTCTGGGAAGAACCATTGCCTTTCCGACCGCCAATTTGCAACTCCAATTTCCGTACAAAATACTCCCTGCCAACGGTGTCTATTGGGTGCAAAGCCACTGGAAGGGTCAACAACTCCACGGGATGATGAATATTGGCAATCGACCGACCGTTGATGGTAAGAATGCCACAATCGAAGTGCATTTTTTTGACTTCAACCAATCGCTATACGACCAAAAACTGGTCATTCAGGTATTACAAAAAATTCGTGATGAAGTTCGATTTGATTCGCTAGAGGCCTTACAAGCTCAGTTAGAAAAGGATAAAACCAAATGTTTGGAACTCCACCAACAAAACACCACCAACCCCTAACCATATTTCCGTCATGGATCAAGCCCGAAAAATGCATAAAGCCTTACCTTTGCCAAAAATAGTATCTATCCTATGCTTGCGCTAAACGATATCCGCAACCACAAACAAGAAGTAATACTAGGGCTTCAAAAAAGAAATTTTGACCGTATTGATTTGATTGACAAAATCATTGAATTGGATCAAAAAAGACGTGAAATACAAACCACCCTTGACGCCCAATTGGCCCGAGCCAATCAATTGGCCAAAGAAATTGGCCCACTTTTTAAAAGCGGTCAAGCCCAAAAAGCGGCACCCCTCAAAGAAGAAGCAGCGCAACT
>JAFMLE010000001.1:157504-205476 GCA_017852395.1 Flavobacteriaceae bacterium | reverse complement strand
TTAAAAGCGGTCAAGCCCAAAAAGCGGCACCCCTCAAAGAAGAAGCAGCGCAACTTAAGGCCAGTACCAAAGCACTTCAAGAAACTTTACAAACCACAAGCGATGCCTTGTGGGAGCTACGTACGCAAATTCCAAACATTCCGCACTCTAGTGTCCCCGCAGGCACTTCAGAACAAGACAACGAAGTTGTTTTCGAGGCAGGCACCATTCCAAAACTTCACGACAACGCTTTGCCACACTGGGATCTTGCCACCCAATACGATTTGATCGATTTTGAGCTGGGAAGCAAAATAACAGGGGCAGGTTTTCCGGTTTACAAAGGCAAGGGAGCACGATTGCAACGTGCATTAATTCAATTTTTTCTTGACAAAAATACCCAAGCAGGTTATCAAGAAATGCAAGTACCCCATTTGGTCAACGCAGATTCTGGTTTTGGAACAGGTCAACTTCCGGATAAAGAAGGACAAATGTATCATGCGCCCTTAGATGACCTCTATCTCATACCAACAGCAGAGGTTCCGCTAACCAATCTTTATCGTGGTGAGCTGCTTCAAGAAAGTCAACTGCCCATTGCTCTGACAGGTTATACACCTTGTTTTAGAAGAGAAGCCGGTAGCTATGGCGCCCATGTTCGCGGGCTTAATCGTCTGCACCAATTTGACAAAGTTGAAATTGTACGCATCGAAAAACCCGAAAATGCCCTAGCAGCTCTCGATGCCATGGTAACACATGTCAAAAATATTTTAAAAGACTTAGAACTGCCCTATCGTATCCTCCGACTTTGCGGTGGTGATATTGGGTTTACCTCAGCGTTAACCTATGATTTTGAAGTTTTTTCTACCGCCCAAGATCGCTGGCTCGAGATCAGTTCTGTGTCAACATTCAATTCTTTTCAAGCAGAGCGCCTTCAGCTTCGCTACAAAGACGCTCAAGGAGCAAAACACAGCGTGCATACCCTCAATGGTAGTGCGTTGGCACTCCCCCGCGTTATGGCAGGTATCCTCGAAAACTTTCAAACCCCAGAAGGAATTGTGCTTCCAAAAGCACTACATCCCTACACGGGATTTGAGCGAATCGACTAGACATGATACTCTATAACGTCACCTTTCAAGTAGACTCTGATATTGAAACCCAATGGACCAATTGGGTACAAAAAACCTATATCCCAAAAATGTTGTCTGACAATGGATTTTCATCGGCGCAACTTTTACGGGTGCGTACAGAAGAAGGTGCAATTACGGGTAGTTATGCCCTTCAATTTTCGGCAGCCGACAAAAAAAAACTTGACCATTATTTGACGCAACAGAGTGCCATCCACCGACAAGAAATCTTAGAACAGTTTGGTAACAAAGCTTTGATTTTCAGCACACAGTTAGAAATAATAAGCACGCATCAATGAAGTCTGTACGTCCTAAAAAAAACCTGGGACAACATTTTTTAAATGCTCCCGAAATTGCGCAAAAGATTGCAAATACCATTGACGGGCAAGAAGTTCCATTTGTATTGGAAATTGGCCCAGGAACTGGGGTCTTGACTCAATGCCTCATCCAAAAAAAACAGACGTTGCATCTGATCGAAATCGATGCAGAGTCAGTAGCGTATCTAAAAGTCCATTTTCCAGATTTGGACAAGAACATTATCCATGGTGATTTTTTAAAATTAGATCTAAACACCTATTTCAAAGGAGCACCGTTGGCAATCATGGGCAATTTTCCCTACAATATCTCCACACAAATTGTCTTTAAAGTATTAGAATACCGAAATCAAATCCCCTTTTTTTCGGGCATGTTTCAAAAAGAAGTTGCACAACGCATTTGCGAAAAACCAGGAACAAAAACCTACGGCATTTTGTCCGTACTGACTCAAATTTTCTACGAAGTCGAATACTGCTTTACCGTTCCACCTCACGTATTTATTCCACCTCCAAAAGTAGATTCTGGCGTACTAACCATGAAACGCAAAGAAGACTACACGCCAGATTGTGATGTCGCACTTTTGTTTAAAATTGTAAAGACCAGTTTCCAACAACGTCGTAAAACACTACGTAATGGGCTAAAATCCTTTGGATTACCAAAGAATTTGACAGAAGATGCTATCTTTGAGCTGCGGCCAGAAAAACTTTCTGGAACCCAGTTTATTTATTTAGCACAAAAAATCAAAGATGTCCACCTTTCAGATTGATAAAAGTTTTTTGGAAAAGGTCAGCTCCCTAATTGATCAGGGGAAAAACAAGGCCTTGCAAAATCTTTTGAACGATCTTCACTATGCAGACATTGCCGAAATTTTGAGCGAACTCGAGTCCGAAGAATCTACCTATCTGGTAAAACTTCTGGACAGTACCAAAACCGCAGAAGCCCTTGCAGAAATTGATGAAGATCTGCGGGAAACCATTCTAAACAATCTATCGGCCAAAGAAATTGCTGATGAAATTGAAGAACTCGATTCGGACGATGCGGCAGACCTTATTGCCGAACTCTCCGAAGAACGCAAAGAACGAGTAATTTCACAGTTGACGGACTCAAGCTATGTCGAAGATATTCGCGAGCTGCTTAGCTATGGCGAAAACACGGCGGGTGGATTGATGGCCAAAGAATTGGTAAAGGTAGAAGAAGATTTGAGCGTTTTAAAATGCCTAAATCGCATGCGGGCACAAGCAGAAAACGTAACCCGAGTACATTCGATCTACGTGGTTGACACCAAAAATCGACTTAAAGGCCGACTATCGCTAAAAGATCTAATTACAGCCAATTCTAAAGCATTAGTAAAAGACATCTCCATCCCAAATGTCGATTATGTAACCGTTGATACAGATGGTGAAGAAGTGGCCAAAATCATGTCCAAATACGACCTTGAGGCCATACCCGTTGTCAATGACAAAAAAGAACTTTTGGGGCGGATTACCATTGACGATATCGTAGACCTCATAAAAGAAGAAGCCGAAAAAGACTACCAACTTGCCGCTGGTATTTCGTCGGATGTAGAGGCAGATGATAACGTTTTTACCCTGACCAAAGCCCGCTTACCCTGGCTGATTCTTGGGCTACTCGGAGGGCTAGGCAGTGTTTTTATTCTTAAAGATTTTGAAACGGTAATGAATGAACCCGAATTAAGAAATCTATTTTTCTACACCCCTCTTATTGCTGCAATGGCAGGAAACGTTGGGGTACAATCTTCGGCAATCATCGTACAAGGTTTGGCCAATGATATTGTCAAGGGATCCTTGTTTAACCGGTTGCTGAAAGAAGTAGGACTCAGCCTGATCAATGGACTTATATTGGCACTGCTAATCATCGGATTTGGGGTGCTGATCGACCAAGGAATTTTATTGAGTCTAACCATTGCCGGTGCCATGATGAGCGTCATTGTGGTGGCTGCACTTGTAGGGACATTTGTCCCAATTGTTTTGGATCGTCGGGGGATTGATCCTGCGATTGCCACAGGTCCCTTTATTACTACAAGCAATGATATCTTTGGTATTTTCTTGTTCTTCTATATTGCAAAAATCATCCTTGGATTCTAATTTTTTCTCATGAAAATACTTCATGTTGACCAAAATCACCCAGCACTTATTGCGGGTTTTAAAGCTTTGGGGCACGAAAATATAGAAGCCTACGACATCCCATTGGCCGCATTGCAGCCATTGTTAGAAGAAGTCTCGGGCATCGTAATTCGAAGTCGATTTCCACTTGACAAAGCCCTTTTAGAAAAAGCAAAAAAATTAAAATTTATTGCACGACTGGGTGCCGGTCTTGAAAATATTGATGTAGCATTTGCTCAAAAGCAAAATATTGCACTGTTTGCTGCCCCAGAGGGCAATCGCAATGCCGTAGGCGAACACACCCTTGGATTGCTTTTGGCCTTGCTCCGAAAAATTCCGGCTGGAGATCGTTCGATTCGTGCCGGAGCGTGGCTTCGTGAAGCACATCGAGGTTGGGAACTGGAAGGAAAAACAGTCGGTATCATTGGTTATGGAAATACGGGGCAGCAGTTTGCAAAAAAACTTCAAGGTTTTGACGTAAAAGTACTTTGTTATGACATTGTTCCAGACAAAGGAGACCGTTTTGCTACACAAGTAGACTGGGAGACCTTACTGCAAGAAGCAGAAGTGATCAGCGTACACACTCCAGAAACCGAGGCCACTCAAAAACTGATTGACAGGGACTTTATCCAAAAAATGAAACATCCTTTTTGGCTCCTAAACACCGCCCGTGGAAGTGCCGTGGATACAGAGAGTCTGATCGAAGGATTGACGACAAAAAAAATACGTGGCGCGGGGTTGGATGTGCTCGAATACGAGTCCCGGTCCTTTACCTCGGTCTTTGGTGCACCACAGATGCCCAAACCACTAGATGACCTGATTTGTTTAGAACAGGTAGTATTGAGCCCACACATTGGTGGGTGGACTTATGAGAGTCATCTCAAACTGGCTCAAGTCATCCTTGATAAATTCGAAACATACTTTCATCCTAAAATTGAGAAAAAATGAAAAATGTATTGGTATTATGTACAGGAAACTCCTGTAGAAGCCAAATGGCACATGGTTTTTTAAACTATTATTCGGGAGGCACAGCAAATATCTATAGCGCCGGAATCGAAACCCATGGTGTAAATCCAAGAGCCGTTAGCACACTGGCAGAAGTGGGGATAGACATCGCTAACCATACTTCAAATCTGGTGGATGAATACAAAAGCATCAATTTTGATTTTATCATTACGGTTTGTGACCATGCACAAGAACATTGTCCGGTTTTCCATTCAAAAAATGCGGTTCGGTTACACCAAAATTTTGAAGACCCCAGTAAAATATCAGGCAGCGAAGAAGCCATTTTAGCAGCCTTTAGAAAAACACGCCAGGCCATAGATGATTTCTGCAAAGCTTTTGCAAAAGAGCACCTTAATCCACTGCCGGGCTAGCGACAACAAATTGGATGGTTTCTTGCGTCCGTTGTTCTAACAAAATTTTTTTTTCGTTATTTTTGATGCGGTCAATAGCCGTTTGGTTAAAATGTCGAATGGTATATAAAGCGACTCCTACTACAACTTCGACATTAAATTTTGCTTGAAGTGCGTTAACCAAGCCCTCGAGACGTCCATATTTGTTGCTGACACAGACCGAAAAACTAATCGCAGAGTTTTGAATCAACTCTACTTTCATTTGATACTGATGCATCAGCTGGAAAATTTCGCTGATATTCTCTTCAATAATAAATGAAAAATCACGGCTGGCCAGCTCAATTAATACCTGTTCTTGCTTTACGATAAAACAAGGAATTTGAGGGACAATTGGATGCCCCTTAGTGATTACGGTTCCTTTTTGTTTGGGATCGTTGAAGGGTTTGACAAAAAGTGGGATTTCTTTTCGTTGCAGCGGTTGGATGGTTTTTGGATGAATCACCGATGCGCCATAATACGCCAACTCAATCGCTTCGCGATAGGATATATGAAGCAACAACTGTGTCGGATTAAAAATGCGCGGGTCTGCATTGAGTACCCCGGGTACATCTTTCCAGATGGTCACCGAAGTTGCTTGCAACGCATAGGCAAAAATTGCAGCCGTATAATCCGACCCTTCACGTCCTAAAGTAGTGGTATTGTTGTTTGCGTCGCTTCCAATAAACCCCTGGGTGATGTAGGTTCCTCCCTTTTTTATTTGGGTATCAATGGCTTGTTTTGTCGCTTCCCAATCCAAATTGGCATCGCGGTAATAGGCATCGGTTTTGACACAGTCCCTGGCATCAACCCACTGGCTTTTGAGTCCTTGCTCTTGAAAATATTGCTGTATGATTTGGGTAGATAACAACTCGCCATGGGATACTACTTGGTCATAAACAAAGCTTTGCTTTGGTGATTTATTTCGCTTTAAAAATATTTTAAGATCTTCTAACCATGCGGACACTTGTTCCTTGGCTCCTATTTGGGCTTGTGGCTCAAAGAGCTGCTCGATAATTTCAAGATGGTAGGCGGCAATATCCAGTAACTTTTCGGGTGTTTTTTTGGGGGCAATCATATACTGGGCGACAACCTCCTCAAAGGCATTGGTCATCTTGCCCATTGCCGAAACCACAATTAGGGTATTTTGTAGCCCATTGTCTTTGACTATCTCTACCAGATTGCGAACGCCTTTTGCATCTTTAACCGAGGCACCACCAAATTTGAAAACTTTCATGAATTGATTTGGTCTAAATAGTGTTGCATCGCAGACCGATCCATTTGCACCAAATGCCAGTCTTTGAGTATTTGAGCACCGCTTTTTTCATAAAAATCAATCGCAGGAGCATTCCAATCCAACACAACCCATTCAATCCGGTTGACGCCCTTTGCAAATGCATGCCTAATAAAGGCCTGATACAAAGCAGATCCAATTCCTTTTTGCTTCATCGGTGCTTTAACAATCAGGTCTTCTAGGTGGTATGTGGCTCCCTGCCAGGTCGAGTATCGAGGGTAAAAAAGCGCCATTCCGACAATTTGATTTTCTAGCTCTGCTACAAAACATTCAAACAAAGGATGGTCTCCAAAACCATCACGTACCAAATCTGAAACGGTAAGGGCTACTGCATCAGGTTGTTTTTCAAAGGCTGCCAATTCTTGAATTAATGCTAAAATGGCAGTTGCGTCGTTTTGTTGGGCTTTGCGAATGGTATATTCCATGATTTTTTAGTCGAAGTAAAAATAGGCAATCTCTCGTTTTTGAAAACGAAGAAATTAGAATATCACAATATTGATTGAGGCTGTGAAATCTTAGAGGCGTGCCATCCACGAGTGTACTTCATCCAAAAAGCTTTTGGGGTTTTCGGCATGCAACCAATGACCCGCATTTGGAATTGTTTTGAAGGTCGCCTGAGGAAAGTGTTGGCGAATGCCTTGTTGATCTTCTGGGAGGATATAATTGGACAACCCTCCATTGAGAACCAAGCATGGGCCCTCATATATAAAAGTGTCTGGTAGTGGCGCTCCTACAGCCTCCGAAGCATTTTTTAGCACATCAATATTAAGCCGTAAAGCCAATGTTTCTGGAGTTTTTCTGTACAAATTTTTTAAAAGAAACTGTCGAATACTGTTGTGTGAAACTTTTTCTTGTAAAATTTGGTCTGCTTGGCTTCGGGAGGTGAGCGTTCTGCTATGTAACAATGCTAAGCCCTCAAGAATTTCTTGATGGTGGGGAGGATATTTTTTTACACCAATATCAGCAACAATAAGGCCTTTTACTTTGTGGGGGTTTTGACAAGCATAATGCATCGCTGTTTTGCCTCCCATAGAATGACCGAGTATCAAAGTTTCGGTAATTTGATGGTAGTTTATGTAGTGGTCAAGATCCGCGGCAAGTACACTATAATTGAACGTGCTGTTCCAAAAACTACGTCCGTGGTTGCGCTGGTCAATCAGGTGGACACGATAGCCCATAATTTGCCATTGACGGGCGTGGGTCTTCCAATT
The DNA here is from genome assembly GCA_017852395.1 of Flavobacteriaceae bacterium. Taxonomy (GTDB): domain Bacteria; phylum Bacteroidota; class Bacteroidia; order Flavobacteriales; family Flavobacteriaceae; genus RFYP01. The sequence goes on along the minus strand of JAFMLE010000001.1, from coordinate 198,042 downwards.
GTCTCCCATCCCCAAAAAACCATGTAAAATGATCAAATCTTTTCTACCATCGCCTACTATGTTGGCATGTAATATCATCATCGCAACTTTTGAAGGTACATCGGAATTACATTTTCTAAACCTAAATATAGGGACTCACATACCAAGGCATGACCAATCGAAACTTCTAATAGATTGGGAATATTTTGGGCAAAATACTGCACGTTTTCTAAACTCAAATCATGACCGGCATTAAGGCCCAAACCACAGGCATTTGCCCTTTCTGCAGCGATCACATACGGCCTGATGGCATTTTCGGGGTTCTGAGCATAATACTGTGCATAGCTCTCGGTATATAGTTCTACCCGATCCGTCCCGGTTGCCACGGCACCTTCTATTTGTATGGGGTCTGGATCTACAAAAATAGACGTCCGGATACCTGCCGCTTTAAATTGTGCGATGACTTGGGTCAGAAATTTTAAATTTTTGACAGTGTCCCATCCGGCATTGGAGGTGATGGCATCGGGTGCATCGGGTACTAAAGTGACTTGGGTAGGCTTTATGTCCAATACCAAATCAACAAATTTTGGATTCGGATTACCCTCTATGTTGTATTCGGTAACAATGACCTCTGGAAGCGCGCGGGCATCTGCATAGCGGATATGGCGTTCGTCGGGCCTAGGATGTACAGTAACTCCTTGAGCTCCAAACCGCTGAACATCTTTAGCTACACTTATAAGATCGGGTGTATTGCCGCCTCTTGCATTGCGCAATGTGGCAAATTTGTTGATGTTGACACTTAGCTGGGTCATGCAATTTTGTTTTTACACAAAAATAAAAAGTTATGCTTGGTTCCTCCTATAAATGAAGATTAAGTTTGTTTGTCCTTCAAAAATCCGTTGCTGGAATAAAGTTTTGTAATTTTGACAAAAAAAGAACGCTATGCGTATCGCTATCTTTTGTGCTTTTGACCAAGACGCCTCGGTCAGTTATTCTAAAGAAATTATCTCAATTCTTGAAAAAGCACAACATGATGTTGTTGTCGATCATCGACTCAAAAAGTTTATCGATCCCTCAAAGGCAGCCCTCTTGGATTTTTTTGATAGCAGTGGTACGATTGCCTCCGATGTTGATTTTTTATTTTCCGTAGGTGGAGATGGCACCTTATTACGAGCCATTCCGTATGTAAAGGATTCTGAGATCCCTATTTTTGGAATCAATACAGGACGGTTGGGTTTTCTGACCAGTTTACAAAAAGAATCCCTCCAAAAAGGGCTTAACAGTTTTTTTGATCAGAAATATGAACTCATAGAACGCTCGTTGATTGAAGTAAAATCAACCGCAAATATCGAAGCATTAGAAGATTTTGGATACGCCCTTAACGAGGTTTGTATAAGTAGAAAAAACACCACTTCTATGTTGACGATCGATACGCAAATCGACGGCAGACCCTTAACGACTTATTGGGCTGACGGCCTTATAGTTGCTACTCCTACAGGATCTACGGGCTATTCACTAAGTAGTGGTGGGCCGATACTTACTCCTGACAATCACAACTGGATTCTAAATCCTATCGCGCCCCACAATATCAACTACAGACCCTTGATTATTTCGGATAAATGCGAAATAAAAATTCAGGTTTCTGGCCGTGGAAACGATCATTTGGTCGCTTTAGATTCGCGGATTGTCAATGTTAAAAATGATGCGATTTTAACCCTCAAAAAAGCCGCCTTTTCTGTCTTTACCGTTCAACTGGAGGGGGACACTTTTTTTAAAACCCTACGCGAAAAATTATTTTGGGGAATTGATACACGCAATACGCAATAAACAAGCGGTTTTTTAGTTTGTAAAAAGGGTTAGCTTCAAGTCGAGGCGCTCCTGTTTTTTATGAAAAAAGTAACGGTGCTCTTTGCGATTTTGATATTAGGAAGTGTTACTGCCCGTGGACAGTTTCATGAACTAGGTGCATTTTTGGGGAGCAGCAACTATCGCGGTGATGTCGGCAATACCATGATGGTCATGCCCTCAAGCTATGGTTTAGGCTTGGTTTATAAATGGAATGTTACCACCCGATATGCCTTGAGAGCCAGCGTGATGTATGGCAAGATCAAAGGGAGTGATTATCGCGCACAAGACTTAGGACGGTTTTTAAGAGGTTATAGCTTTGAAAACACCCTGGGCGAAATTTTTTTGGGCACCGAAATCAATTTTGTGGATTTCAACCTGCATTCTGGAGATCAACAATTCACCCCCTATTTGGCCTTTGGGGTCAGTTATGTAGATTTTGATGCTTTCTACTTTTCGGGCCCTGCACCTGCTGCAACAATCAAATACGACGCCCAACAAAGTGTTGCCCTGCCCGTTATTGTAGGACTAAAATACAATCCCAGTCCTTTTTGGGTCATCGGTTTGGAGGTTGGCCTTCGGTATGCGTTGACCGATAATCTTGACGGCAGCGACCCAATTGAAGAATTTGAGTTTGCAAAATTTGGAAATATACAGAATAACGACTGGTATATCTTTTCTGGAATAACAATTTCCTTTACCTTTGGCGATCTTCCATGTTATTGTAAAGAAAACTGATGGAGCACCTTGATAAAGACAATTTACCCCAACACCTTGCGATCATTATGGATGGCAACGGCAGATGGGCAAGTCAACGTGGTAAAAATCGTGTTTTTGGTCATACCAAAGGGATCAAATCCGTTCAAGTAGTTGTTGAAGAAGCAGCACGTTTGGGAATTTCTTATTTGACTCTTTTTGCATTTTCTACAGAAAATTGGAGCCGCCCTAAGGAAGAAATCGGCACGCTTATGGAACTGCTGTTACGATCGCTACGAAATGAGTTTGAAAAACTGCTAAAAAATCAAATTCGGTTGGAAGCCATCGGTTCAATTGATCAGTTGCCAGATAAAGTTCAGGAAGAACTGAATCACGTGATCCAAGCGACGAAAAACAATGACAAAATGGTCCTAACCCTTGCGTTGAGCTATGGCGGAAGAGAAGATTTGGTACAAGCCTTACAAAAAATTGCAACGGGCGTTAAAAATAATATAATTTCACCCGAAAAGATTGACCAATCCATTATAAATAAGCATCTTTACACCCGAAAATTACCCGATATTGATCTGTTGATCAGAACGAGTGGAGAACAGCGTATAAGCAACTTTATGTTATGGCAGGCTGCCTACGCCGAACTCTATTTTACATCTGTATATTGGCCTGATTTTCGCGAAGGACATTTGCATGATGCCCTACTAAATTACCAAAATAGAGAAAGACGATTTGGAAAAACCAGTGAACAAATCAAAACGTAATAGATTGATAACAAACCGACTGGTTGTCGCCCTAATTGTTGTATTAGGTCTGATTGGGACAACCCATGCACAAGTAGATCAGTTTGTCAAAGGCAAAGAATATACCATCGACTCCATACGGGTCACGGGTCTCAAAACTTTTAACGATCAGACCGTTATTTCCTACAGCGGTTTACGACGAGGACAAGTCTTGCGACTCCCCGGAGAAGAAATCAGTGGCATGATCAACAAGCTATGGAAACTTGAGCTGTTTAGTGATATCAACTTCTACCTTACTCATATCAATGGCGATCGAGCGACACTTGAAATTCAAATTGAAGAACTGCCATCCCTTTCTCAAGTAAGAGTGCAGGGGGTCAAAAAGGGAAAAGCAGATGTGCTCATCAAAGACACCGAGTTGACCAAGGGTAAAAAACTCTCCGAAAGTTTTTTAACCAATACCAAAAACTACATTGTCAACAAATATCGCAAAGAAGGTTTTTTGAACACCAAGGTAGTCTTGAATACCATCCCCGACACTACGGGAACCAACAACCTCAAAATGGTGGTCAATATTGACCGTGGCGATCGCGTTAAGATTAAGGAATTTAACTTCTCTGGTAACGAACGGTTTAGCAACTTTAAACTTGCCAGTAAAATAAAAAAGACCAAAAAGCGCCTACCCATGCGGTTTTGGAAAAAATCAAAGTACATCGAAAAAGACTATATCGAGGACAAAGAAGCCTTGATTGACTTTTATAAAGAAAAAGGGTACAGAGACGCACGAATCTTAAACGATACTGTGATTGTAAACGAAGACAATACACTCTCCATTAATATTGATCTAGAAGAAGGTCGCCGTTATTATTTTGGAGACATTAACTACATCGGAAATGGTGCCTATACCGACTATCAACTTCAACAAATTTTGGGCATCAAAAAAGGGGATCCTTACAACGGTGTACTTCTCAAAAAACGTATTGCTGATGAAACAAAACCCGATGCGATCGACCTGACCAACCTCTACCAAAACAACGGCTATTTATTTTCTAACATCAATGCGGTAGAAGTCAGTGCTGTAAACGATACCATTGATTTTGAAATTCGAATCACAGAAGGCAAGCTGGCCAGTTTTAATAAAATTTCTGTAATCGGAAACACCAAAACCAATGATCATGTGATCTTTAGAGAACTCCGAACAAAACCTGGAGAACTCTATAGCAAAGACAAACTCGTCAGAACGGTTCGTGAAGTTGGGCAGCTTGGTTTTTTTGACGCAGAACAAATCAATCCAGATTTTAAACGTGTCGATCCTAATGCCGGGACGGTTGACATCGAATTGGGATTGGTTGAGTCTGGAGCCAGCCAAATAGAACTTCAAGGAGGTTATGGCGGTGGTGGCTTTATCGGAACACTTGGGCTTTCGTTTAACAACTTTTCGATGCGTAATATTTTTAATAAAGAATATTATAAACCCCTACCCATGGGGGACGGTCAAACGTTGCGACTGCGTTTACAGTCGAGTCAGTTCTATAACACTTATAGCTTTAGCTTTTCTGAACCTTGGCTTGGCGGGAGACAACCCGTACAACTTTCTGTTTCGCTTTCCCACACCAAACAGTTTCGTTATGATTATTTTACTGGGCGTGCGGATAAGAGCCAATCCTTTGAAATCAGTGGTATAACTTTGGGCTTGGCCAAAAGACTGCAAGTACCCGACGACTATTTTACCCTATCACAGGCCATTGCCTACCAATATTATAACCTCAACAACTATTTTACAGGCCTCTTTACCTTTGGAGATGGTGAGTCCAAAAACCTCGCTTATACTGTTGCATTAAGTAGAAATAACACCGCGGTAAACCCTATTTTTCCTACAAGTGGGTCTGATTTTACCTTGAGTGGAAAGTTCACCCTGCCCTACTCCTTATTTACAGATATCGACTATGGAGATTTGGAAAATCAACCCGAGTATCAAGATTTGAGGGGCAATCCGATCAATGCAAAAATTGATCAAGAAAAGTTTCGGTGGTTAGAATATTATAAAATTAAATTTTCGGGCACCTGGTACACCAAAGTGATCGGAAAACTTATCCTAAAAGCTCAAGCAGACTTTGGGTTTTTGGGCGCCTACAATCCAGATCGAGGCAACATCCCTTTTGAGCGCTTTTTCTTAGGTGGGGACGGAATGGCAACCTATGCACTCGATGGTCGCGAAAACATCGCATTGCGTGGATACGAAAACCAATCGCTCTCTAGTCGTGATGGATCCGTAATCTACAACAAATTTACAACGGAACTGCGCTATCCAATTACGCTAAAACCGACAGCTTCGATCTATGCACTTTCTTTTTTAGAGTCGGGCAATGGTTATGACAGTTTCCGCGCTTTCAACCCCTTTCAATCCAAGCGTTCTGCTGGTGCAGGTGTTCGGATATTTATGCCCGCTTTTGGGTTGTTAGGAATTGATTTTGGCTATGGATTTGACAGCGCTACCAACGGAAGTACCTCTCCTAATGGTTGGGAAACCCATTTTATTATTGGCCAACAATTTTAGAACATATTAGCTGCTAAAATATTTCAGCAATATTTACGTTTTAAAATAAAATAATAACCACTACTGCACTATGAGGAATCTCAAAATAGCTCTTTTTGTTATCTGCATCGCTATGTTTGCAAAGACACATGCACAAAGAGGCGTGCGTATTGGATACATTGATATGAATTTGATTTTAGAAAATGTTGACGAATACAAAGAAGCCAACCGTTTGTTGGACGAGCGTATTGTATCGTGGAAAAAAGAAATCGAGCTCAAAAAAATACAACTCAAACAATATCAAGATCAACTCGAAGCAGAGCGTATTTTATTAACCGACGAGCTGATTGCAGATCGCGAACTGGAGATTAAGGATTTTGCCACCGAAATCATCTTGTTACAAGAAAAAAGATTTGGTCCTCAAGGCGATCGAATTATTCAAAGAAACAAATTGCTAAAACCCATTCAAGATCAAGTACTGACTATTGTTCAAGAAATTGCAGTAGAACGTAAATATGACTTTATTTTTGATAGATCGGCAGATATTGTGATGCTATATTCATCAAAAAATTACGATATTAGCGATCTGGTTTTAAAACGACTGAATCGACAACAAAAAATTAAAGCCCAAAAGGAACGCATAGAAGCGGTCAAAGAAAAATTAAACAGTAAGAATAATCCATAGAAGTAATTAATTGAACCCATGAAAAACATTCAAAAATTTGTAGTTGCAATTATCCTTTTTGTTATCCCATTTGGTAATGCACAAGCGCAGTCAAAAGTAGCTCATATTGAAGTGCAAAAACTAATCAGTGAAATGCCTGAGGTGATTGCTGCGCAAAAAGAATTGGAAAAACTAGAGAAAACCTATCAAGCTGACCTAGAAACAACCTTCAAAGAATTTCAGACCAAAGCACAATCTTATGCTGCTGATGCTGAAAACCAAACCGAAATCATCAACCAAAAGCGTCAAGCAGAGTTAGAAAGCATGCAACAAGGCTTGCAACAGTTTAGAGAAAACGCTGCTCAAGACATCCAAAAGAAACAAATGGATTTGATGCGCCCGCTTTATGAAAAAGCCCGTCAAGCTATTGAAAATGTTGCTGCTGCTCAAGGATTTGAATATGTTCTAGACTCAAGCAACGGAGGTAGTGTAATCATTGCCAAAGGAAAAGATCTGATGGCCGATGTTAAAAAAGAATTGGGCTTCTAAGAAATATTATCCCATCAAAAAAAAGCGGCTTAAAGCCGCTTTTTTTATTCCTTAAACCAAGAGGCATAGGTTATATAATTTTTGGCAATGCGTTCTATTTGACCGGATTTTAATTCCGCATCAACCGCTTTAATAAACTTGGCAGGAACCCCTCCATAAATCGTCCCTGGAGGAACAATCGTATTTTGAGTCAAGACACTCCCCGCAGCAATAATACTACCGGTACCCACCACACAATGATCCATGATGATACTACCCATTCCAACCAACACTTTGTCTTCTATCGTACAACCATGCACAATCGCGTTGTGACCAATGGACACATCACTGCCAATTTTGGTAGGGGCTGTTTTATAGGTAGCGTGCACAACAGCACCATCTTGGATATTGACACGATCTCCAATAGTGATGGTATTGACATCTCCTCGAACAACCGCATTAAACCAAACCGAACAGTCTCGGCCCATGATTACCTCGCCAACTACAACGGCATTTTCAGAAAAATAACAATGGGCACCGTATTGGGGTGTATAACCACGAATTGTTTTTAGTATCATTTGTTCCCTTTTGGTTAAAACTACAATAGTTTTTGGCAATTGACAATCTAATTTTGATGGTATACCATCCACGAATTTGTATTTTAGCTGAAAAGAAAAACGATGTATCGAGTCGCTGGAAAATGTAAAAAAGGAAATGCATGGGCCCATTTTGAAATTAGCCCTGCACTAGAATTAAACCGATCTACAACCTATGCCAATATTGATGAAGCCAAAGAAGCGCCTATCGTACAGCAGCTCTTCTACCTGCCTTTTGTAAAAAAAGTTACCCTAACGCACCAGGCACTTCAAATCGAGCGTTTCAATATTTTAGAATGGGAAGAAGTCATCGAGCAAGTCACTACTCAAATCGAAGAATACCTTAACAAAGGAGGTGTGGTGTTGAACCAAAAGGAACATAGCAAAACCGTACCCGTGACGGTTTATGCAGAAAGCACGCCCAATCCCAATGTGATGAAGTTTGTGGCTAATAAAATGCTGGTTGAGCAAGTTTATGAATTTAAAGATCTCGACACCGCAAAAGATGCCCCACTTGCAACAGCACTCTTTCAATTTTCTTTTGTAAAAGAAATTTTTATCGATGCCAATTATCTATCCATCACCAAATACGAACGCATCGAATGGGAAAGCATCGTAATGGAAGTGCGCGAATTTATAAGAGATTATCTCCAGCAGGGTAAAAAAGTAATAGAAGAACAGGCGCCAAAAATAGATGAAACATCGGTTTCTGAAAACACACCAAAAAACCTAACAGGTATAGAATCTGAAATTGTTAAAATTTTGGACGAATATATCAAGCCTGCCGTAGCCTCCGACGGTGGCAACATCGCCTTTGATTCGTATTCGACCGAGGACCAAAAGGTCAAGGTTATTTTGCAAGGCGCATGCAGTGGCTGTCCCTCCTCTACAATCACACTAAAAAATGGTATTGAAAGCATGCTCAAAGAAATGCTACCAGGTAAAGTAAATACGGTTGAAGCCATTAATGGCTAACCCCTTTTGTTTTGGCTAATCGTTCACCAAATGCGCTACACAAAGAGGCAAGTGCCTATTTACTTCAACATGCCTATAATCCTATAAATTGGCATCCTTGGGACAACGCAGTCCTAGAACAAGCTGCATCACAAAACAAACTATTGGTCATTAGCATTGGGTATGCCGCGTGTCACTGGTGTCACGTAATGGAAAATGAAGTTTTTGATAATCAAGAGGTTGCGTCTTTGATGAACCAATATTTTGTTTCGATAAAAGTGGACCGCGAAGAGCGACCTGATATCGATCAAGTGTACATGGAGGCCTTACAAGTACTCACACAAAGTGGCGGTTGGCCGCTCAACATTGTCGCATTACCTGATGGAAGACCCTTGTGGGGATGCACCTATTTGCCTCGACAAGATTGGATGCAAGTCCTCACCAAAATTGTTCAGATTCAAAAAGAAGACCCTCAAAAACTCCTAGACTATGGGGAAGAGCTTCTCAATCATTTAGGGAATGAAATAGAATCTAAAATTGTTTCCAATACATCACTTGATTTTCAAAAAATACAATCCAAACTACTGCTCAATCAAGACCTCGAATATGGAGGATACCATCCCCCAAAATTCATGATGCCCGTATTGTTGGATGCTTTTCAAAGCATTGCTGGAGCCAATGCTAACCACCCCTTATACCAACAATGGGACAAAACTCTGGAAAAAGTTGCCCTTGGGGGCATCCACGATGTAATCGGTGGCGGAATTGCCAGATATGCAATTGACAAGCATTGGCACATTCCCCATTTTGAAAAAATGGCCTACGACAATGGCCAGCTTCTAAACAGTTATTGCCGGGCATACCGCATTTCAAAAAATCCATTGTATAAAGAAACCGTGGAGAGCATCATTCGTTTTATTAATGAAGAGCTCACCAACCCAAACGGAACTTTTTATAGTGCAATAGACGCAGATAGTGCAAATAACATGGGGGTTAAAGAAGAAGGAGCCTATTATATTTGGACCAAAGATGAGTTAGAGAACCTGCTTGGAGCGGATGCAGCCCTTTTTTTTAAATATTACAACGTTAATGCTTTTGGTCATTGGGAAGATGAAAAATATGTTTTGATCCGAGATCAAAACGCTGTTGCCTTTTCAAAAGCACATGCTATAGACTTCGCCCATTTTGATACCAAAAACCGAGGATGGCTCAAAACCCTTGAAGAATACCGCAAAAAAAGACCCGCACCTTTTAAAGACCAAAAAATAGTTTTAGCGTGGAACGCTTTGGTTTCTAAAGGGCTTTTGGATGCTTATCGAACTTTTGGATCCCTTAAAATTCTTAATAGGGCCCTAAAAAATCTTGACTATTTATTTACACATTATGTAGAAAAATCAGGAAAAGTCTACCGGATCATTCATGATGATACCAAAAAAATAAGCGGCTTTTTAGATGATTATGCGCTGCTAATTGAGGCCTGTATTTTTTGTTACGAAACTGTTTTTGAAACCCTATGGCTCGACCGGGCTTCACTACTTACAAACTATTGCCTAACACATTTTAAAGCCTATAAAAGCCCTTATTTCTTCTACACAGCAACTCAAGATCACTCGTTGATCGTCCGAAAAAAAGAGCTCGAAGACAACGTAATCCCGTCTTCAAATGCGCTTATGGCCGACAATCTATATCGGCTTTCTGCACATCTAAATCGCATGGATTGGAAAAAAAATGCAGTTGAGATGTTGGAGGCTATCCTCCCCAAAATTGAACAATACCCCAAAGGATACGGTCGCTGGATTCAATTGTATTGGTGTCATCACAAAGGATTACGAGAACTGGTCGTTGTTGGAGCTGATTATAAAGCAATTATGGCCAAAATTCATCAACATCAATTCTCCAACACACTACTTGCAGCAGCAGCTAACGACAACCAACTGCCCCTTATTAAAAATCGGTTTAAAAAAAATAAAACCCTTATTTATCTGTGCGAAAATAACCGCTGTTTACAACCCGAAACCAAATTGAATGCGGTACTAAAAAACCTAAAAGCCTAATTGTTTTTTGGTAGTGTAGTATAAAACTCTTTTAAATAAAAAGGTTCAAAATAAGCAAGATCTTCAAAAACAGAAGCATTAAATTTTTGCGTCCCCAGAGCAATCATATCTTTTGCCGAAGGCTCGATACAGTTTGGGTAATATTCGATTGACTGTGCCTTAAGAATTGTTTGCGCTTTTTCTTGCGCATTTCCAATAATGATGCATCGATTGGAGTCAGAAAATGCTTCGAAAGACTGGGGCTGTAGAATTTCTGCCCAAATGGGTTTTATTCGCTTTTTTTGAGCATCAAAAACAGCGGTGTACACTTCCATTCTTCGCGCATCTATCATGGGTATGATATAGGACTGGGAATCGATGGGCAATGAAGCGGCCAAAACTTCTAAACTATCTAAGGAAATCAATGGAATTTTTAGGGCATAGCAAAGTCCTTTTGCCGTGGCTACACCTATCCTTAGGCCTGTGTAAGATCCTGGTCCTTTATCGACCACCACCCCCGACAATTCTTTGGGGGACACGCCCTTGCTTTCCAATAACTTTAGAATAAATTGATGGAGTTTTTCACTATGGCTAAATTGAGCTTCTGAGGCTTCCAAATAACCTAAACATTGGCCTTTATGGCTCAATGCCACCGAACAGTTTTTGGTTGCCGTCTCGATAAATAATAAAAAACTCATGGGCCCAAAAATAAAAAAACACGGGCGGTACCCGTGTTTTTAATTAAAATAAATTTCGAATTAGTTCATTTCTATCGGAACCCCAAAATAAAATTCCAACACTTTGAGTTTAAAGATATAATCGTACTTGGCGCGTATCTCATCAGATAATGCTGTTTCATAACGTTGTTTGGACTGAACAAAATCAAACGTATTAAGCACGCCATTCTCATAGCGGTTTTGTGCAACTAAAAATGCTTGCTCTCGGGCATAGGCTGTTTTTTGGGCTGCCTCATAAAAGGTAAAAGCTCCACGCGTATCGTTATAGGCTTGGTTTACAGCCGTTTCTAATTCTAATTTTTGTTGTTCTAAAAGATTTTCATTTCGCAATAGGTTTACTTTAGAACGCTTTACTTGATTACTTGCCGTATTGCGGTTAAAAATGGGGATGCTTAGACTCAACCCATAATTTTGACCCTCATTGAGACTAAACTGATCTTGAAAGGATTTTGGGCCAATAACTTTTGTATTAGGTCGCAGCGTATTAACAATTTGTCCGGTCTCTCCAACATATCCAATGGGGCTTTCAGTAAACCCATCGCCTGCTATCAAACGGTCGCTGTACGATATCCGCGTACTGTATGAATAAAAGGCTCTAAGTGACGGCTGAAGAGTGCCTTTGGCAATGGCAAGGTCTTTTTCTGCTATAGCAATATTGGTTTCTGACAATTTGATGTCGTTTCGGAACGTCATCGATTTTTCAAATATTTCCTTTGGATTTTTAGACAGAATTTCTGAAAAAGGAACTTCAAAATCTTCGGTAGCAATGTCGAAATTTTCATAATCCGTTATTAGCAATTGTTGCGCAAGGCTAATTTTGGAAAGTCGTAAGGTGTTTTCGAGACGAATCAGTTCTTGCTCTTGCGTTGCCAGGTTGGCTTCAAGCTCATAGATTTCGTTGGCGACCAAAACGCCCGCATCAATTTGTGCTTGCGTACGCTCCAAATCGGTTTTTGTGATTTGTATTTGCTGTTGTTGCACTTGATACAACTCCCGGTTGAACATCACCTGCAAGTATGCATTGGCTACAAAAAGCATGATGTCATCGGTCATGTCAGCAAGTTTGTATTGTTGCGCCAAAAGGTTGAGGTTGGCACGATACATTTGATTAACGTTTTGAAAACCCTTAAAAACATCGACGTTAAGTGACCCACCCATTGAGGTAAATTGGGTTGTGGTGTTTTCCAAAATTCCTGTTGTGATGTTTTGGTTGAGCCCCACATTCCAGGAGTGGCTTGCAGAGGCATTGATGTTGGGTAAAAAATTACCAAAAGCATCAGATTTGGTGATTTCGGCATTTTGTACATCGAGCTGTGATTGCTTTATGGATATGTTTTTTTCTACCGCCAGCTCAACACATTCTTGTAGGGTATATTTCTTTTGCGCAGAAACATAACTTCCTATAAGTAGGGTCAAAACGGGTATAAATAGTTTATTTTTTTGCATAATTATAGGCTTGAGAGCGATTAATTATCTTTTTCTTCCTCGCTACCAATTTTTTGAGGCTCTGTTTTGTTCCAGACTTTAATTTTGTCTTCCATAGTAATCCCGGAGATGATCTCTACATTGATTCCGTCCGAAATCCCGGTTTCGACATTTTGACGTTCAAATTTTTGATCTGCTTTCATCAATTCTACGAAGGGTTGCTCGCTTTTACGATCAAATTGCAATAAAGACTCTGGAATGGCCATAATACTGTCCTTGCGCTCCAAAACAATCGACGCATTGGCGCTATAGCCGGCGCGTACCAACACGGATTCATCGAGGTATACATCACCTTCGATTTTGAATTTTACCGCCCCTTGTTCTTCAACTCCTTTAGGTGCTATAAATTTGAGTTTGGCCTCAAAATCTTTGCCTTGAATGGCGCCTAGATTGACCACCAGAGGCATTTCTACTTCGAGTTTACCTACCTCGCCTTCATCGACCATTCCTTCAAAAATCATGCGATTTAGGTCGGCAATTCGAGCGATAGTAGTTCCGTTATTAAAGGTGTTACTTTCGATCACCTGATCTCCTTCTTTGACGGGGATTTCGAGGATGGTACCAGGTACTGTTGCACGAATGTTGGTGTTGGCAGTTGCCGATCCTCCAGCAGATCCAGAACGAATAATTTGCAGGTCGTTTTTGGCATTTACAACATCTTGTTGGGCGCGGCCATAGTTTAGTTGAGCCGTTTGATATTCTCTCAAAGAAATGATTTCTTTTTCAAATAATTTTTGGTTACGATCAAACTCGATTTTAGCATTTTCTAACACCAATTCTAAGCTGGCCAATCGGCCTTCGGCATTGCTAAGGCTTTGTTCATTGGGGACCACTTTAATCCGTGCTAAAAGGTCGCCCATTTGGACTTGATCACCTTCTTCGACTAGAATTTGTTCGATAATACCAGAAATCTGAGGTTTGATTTCTACCTCATCTTCTGGGATTACCTTTCCGGTTACAACGGTTTTTCTTTCTATTGATGTAATTATGGCCGATTCGGTATCATAGGCCACAATAGACTTGCTGTTGGTTTTTACAAAATAAGCAGCGGCAAAAAGAATACCGAAAACAAAAACTGCTATTCCGAGATATTTTAAAATTTTCATAAAAATTAGAGGTTTAAAAGGTATGTTGATTTATTCTTCACGTAATGCGTCTATGGGTTTTATACTAACAGCGCGTTGAGCGGGTATCAGGCCAATGAGTGTTCCTAAGGAGACCATAATAAATAGGGCGCCAAAGATATAGGATAAGGGCACGGTTGGATTGGTGTAAGGAAAGTCTTCTAAGTTGAGGGTTGCAGCATTGATCCCAGCCAAAACAAAGGCCGCAAGAATGATTCCACAGATTCCTGCAACAATGGTAAGAAAGACCGATTCTAATAAGATTTGGCTTCTGATCTCAGAAGGTGTTGCTCCCAATGCACGACGTACTCCAAGTTCTTTGGTGCGCTCTTTTACAGAAATCAATAAGATGTTTCCAATTCCGATAACACCTGCTATAATCGTTGCTACTCCAACGACCAAGGACAAAAAGGTCATTCCTCGAGCAAAGCCAATGATTCGTTGAAAAATTTCTCCAATATTGAATGAGCCAAAAGCACGCTCGTCTAAAGGGGATACTTTATGGATGCGTTTGAGGTTAAACAATACTTCTTCTTCGATGGCTACGGGATCTTGATCATCATAGGCGGCCAAAAAGAAAAAATCAACCCGATCGCCACGGTTATACATTTTGTTGTAGGTAGAAAATGGGATAAATATGTCCCCTTCCGATTCAAAACCTCCTCCGGGGATAAACTTGTGTACACCGATGACCTGAAAATAGATGTCATTGATTTTGATGTATTGTCCCACAGGGTTTTCGCCCTTTTCAAAAAGTTCTTTCTCTGCGCGCTCGCCAATGACACAAACTTTGCGCTGGTATTTGACATCTTGATCATTGATAAAACGCCCACCATTATATATTTTCTTTGTGGTGATTTTGGCATAAGAGGGATAATCTCCATAGAGTGGATAATTGCCCGACTTGTTGTTATTGACCACCAAAGGTGGGGTTCCTCCAAATACCCCGCGTGAATTTCGAGGAGCAATAAATTCAATACCTCCAATACGATCTTTTAGCAAACGTGCATCGGAAAGGCGTAGTTCAGGATTTCTTCCAATTTTGAAGCCTGCAAAGGGTACGCTGGTTCTTTGTGCCCAAAACCCCATTGAGTTTTTGGCGATGTTTTTGAAAGCGCGTTCAAACCCATTATCCAACCCCTTTGCAGAACCCGAAAGGGTTATATAAATAAAGATGCCCCACAAAACTCCGATAACAGTGATGATGGTTCTAATTTTGTTTTTGCGAATCGAACCAAAAATTTCTTGCCAGGTGTCGCGGTCAAAAATGATTTTTAAATTAGTCATCTCTCAAAGCAATTATTGGTTTGATTTGAGCGGCTCTTTTGGCGGGTATATACCCTGCGATAGTACCAAAGGCCACCAAAATAAAGGTTGAAAAAATAGCAGTTGACACGTCGATGTATGGATTTTTGATAAAATAATCTTCGAGGGTTGTTCCTATATTTTGAAGAAGAATAACCCCAACCAACATACCAACATATCCCGATATGAGGGTGATGAATACGGACTCTTGCAATATCATTGCAATTATCGATTTGGGACTGGCACCGAGTGCCTTTCGAACGCCCAATTCTTTTGTGCGTTCTTTGACTACGAAAACCATGATGTTGGAGATCCCAATAATCCCGGCTATAAGAGTTCCCAGACCTACAAAGGTGACAATGAGTTGTAACACGTTTGAAAATTGTTGGTTTCGCTTAAGATCATCGGCGACATTGCGTATAAAAATCCCATTCTGATCGGTAGGGTCAATGGATTTTTTGGCTTTCAAAAATAGTCGAAGCTCCTTTTCAAAAGCAAGAGCGCCGAGATGGCCCAATTCGGGTCTGAAGGTTACGATGATTTGATCAACTTTGTCATTACTTTTTTCGATAGCCTGACGTGTGGTGTAGGGTATATATATGTTGCGTTCTTCATTATCGCCACCTTCGTCTTGAAAAACTCCAATCACTTTAAAAACACTTGAGTCAAATGCGAGGTATTTGCCAATGGGATCCTCAGATTTAAATAAATCAATGGCTACCAATCGACCAATGACTGCAACTTTGGCTTGGGTTTGGATGTCTTTTTGATTGATGTATCGCCCTTTCATCAAAATTGTTTTTTCGATGGCTTGATGGGCAGGTGCTACAGCGCGGGTACTGTAGTTGTTGGATTCGTTTTTGTATTTGACATTGGCGCTTCGTGTGATACGAGGGGTAATGTCTTCTAAATAAAAATCAAATTCGGATTTGATGTCTGACAGGTCATCATTTTTAAACTCGATTCGGCGATCTGCCTTATACCCTTTATAAGGTTTTGAGGTACGACCAGCAAAAACAAATAATGTGTTGGTAGCATCATCAAGAAAAAACTCTTGAAAGGTGTTTTTTAACCCGTTGCCAAAACCAAAAAGGATGACAAAAATAAAAATTCCAAGAGCCACAGTAAAACCCGACAAAAAGGTACGGAGTTTGTTTTTGCTTATGGTTTGAAAAATCTCTTGCCAACGATCTCTATTAAACATGTGCTGAAGCCATTACTTGTTTTACTTTCTTGTCCTCAACAATCACTCCATCTTTTAGGGTTACTACTCGTTTGCACATCTGTGCGATGTCTGGCTCGTGTGTAACGACCAAAATGGTTTTACCTTCTTCGTTTATTTTTTGGATGAGATCCATTACCTCATATGAAGTTTTGGTATCTAGCGCACCTGTGGGCTCGTCAGCAAGCAAGACTTTAGGACGTGATGCCATTGCTCGTGCGATGGCTACACGTTGTTTTTGTCCTCCAGAGAGCTCACTTGGTAGGTGTGTCGCCCATTCTTTGAGTCCAACACGATCGAGATATTCTAATGCTACTTGTTGGCGCTCTTTGCGAGATATCCCTTGATAATAAAGTGGCAGGGATACGTTTTCGGCGGCGTTTTTATAGTTGATCAGATTGAAGGATTGGAAAACAAATCCCAAAAACTTATTGCGGTATTTTGCGGCTTTGGTTTCGTCCAAGTCTTTAATTTCTACATTGTCGAGAATGTATTGCCCTTCATCAGCGGTGTCTAACATTCCAAGGATGTTGAGCAGTGTAGATTTTCCGGATCCAGAAGATCCCATGATGGCGACCAATTCGCCTTCTTCAACATGAAAGTCAATGCCTTTCAAAACGTGAAGGGACGAAGCGCCCATTTGATAAGATTTGTGTAGGTTTTTGATTGAAATCATTGTAGTGTTGTTCGACTTAGCCAGCCCCCCTTTATTTGTTTGGGGATTGGCTATATTATTATAGACGCTTTTTTTTGTAAAAAGTTACACTCAAGCATCCTTTTTTTTCATAATTCGTATAATTTGCCAGCCCACGATTCCTACGAGTACATAAGGTATGGCCATCAAATAAAGTATGCCATCATTGATCCCTTTTGCTGTTTGTTGGCCTTCTTCAGATTCTAGTACGGCACGACACATAGAGCATTGTGCCCAACTCATGTCTAGGCTTAGACCCAAGAATAATACAAAAAATAATACGAGGGACTGTCTAGCCATAATAGGGTGAAATCATTAGATATACTACCACTCCTGTTACGGCGATATACAACCAGATTGGGAAGGTAATTTTTGCGATTCGTTTGTGGGATATAAAGTGTTTTGAAATAGCCCTAACGTAAGTAACCAATACCATCGGGATGATCCCTATAGAGAGTAGTATATGAGTAATGAGTATAAAATAATATACCCATCGTAAGACTCCTGTCCCCCCATAGGGTGTAGGATCAGAGGTCATATGGTAGGCAACATACATGACTAAAAATACACAAGACAAAAAAATCGCTAATTTCATCAACCGCTCATGAAGGAGTATGTTTTTTCGCTTTATGGCGACCAAAGCAAATAACAATATGACGGCCGTAGTTGCATTGATCATGGCATATATAGGAGGCAAAAAGCCTAGCGGTGCTACATTGGGAATCCGGACCATAAAAAGAAGCGCCACCGCTACCGGAATGGCAACGGACAATACGATGATCCAATTTTTGTATTTTAAGGTTTCTTTTTCACTCATGGTGTTTCATTCAAGAGTTGTTTTATGTCTTCTATCAAAAGATCCATGTCGTCAGTTCCGTTGGGATTGAGTTCGTTAATTCCAGAATAATACACTTTGGGGTTTCCAAAAGAATCTATTCGAGAACGGATATATCCTTGCTTATCGACTAGGGCAAAATATCCTTGATGCTCAAAACCGCCGGCTACTTCAGGATTGATGCTTGCAAATATATTAAATCCTTGGTTTGCCAGCATATAAACGGATTCTTGATCTGAAGTCAAAAAATGCCAGTTGGGTGATTGTACCTCATAACGGGTTGCATATTCTTTGAGCACTTTAGGGGTGTCAAATTGGGAGTCGATAGAAATCGAAGCGATGCCAAAATCGTATCGGGATCCAAAAGTATCGTCTAAGCGTTTCATGTTTTTATTCATGATGGGACAGATGCTGGGGCATCTTGTAAAAAAGAATTCTACAACAAAAACTTTTCCTAAATAATCTTCATTTGTAATCAGAAGACTGTCTTGGTTGGTCATTACAAAATCGGGGACTTTCCGTGCGGTACCATCGAGATTGATATAGGAAAGCGGCAGGGCTTGAGCACTGCGATTTTGTTCGACAATTGTATTGTTAGAGATTCGGTCTTTGAGTGTTGGGATTACAATGATCCCAAAAATAACGACAATCAATACCATTCCGGAGTAGGCCCAATATTTTTTCATCATCTATTTTTTTCTATCGGCATTGTATTTTTTTAGAGCCAGGCGGTATTCTGCAAGAATTACTTTAACATCGTCCAACATTTTGTTGTTAATTTCAGCAACAGATTCTGCATTAAACCCGTAGAGTACTCCAGTGTCTTCGTCGTCATTTCGCCCTCTGAGTTGGGCTTTTTTGTCGATAATAAAAACATAGGGAGTACTGCCTTGTTGGTCAAGTTCCAAAGGGGTTTGTAGGCTCGAAAAGACGGTTTGTAGGTCTTCTTTAGTGCCAAACAGGAAGTTCCATTTTTGCAAATCGGTACCTACGCCTTCTCTGAGGCTTGCTTTCAGGGCTTCTACCTCGTTTTGTTGTCCTTGTTCTAAGAGCATTACAAACTGAAAGTCTGCAAATTGATAAAAGCGTTTGTAAATTTTTTCGTTAAGATTGAGGGCGTCTCCCTTTTTTCGGTCTAGTGCTTGTCCCCAAAAACCAAGTATGGTGATTTTATTTTCTAAAGTAACCGGTGGGCCTTGAGTTTCAAAGTGTTCGAGAGAAGCAATCGAATTTGTCAAAACCGGCAATTTGGCAAAGTTGTTTTTACCCGAAGCAAAAAAGAGATATATCACTACCGGGAAAACAAAGAGTATGGTTAATACGGTGTACTTTTTCAAGGATGTACTCATAGCTCTTTACTTTAAATTAGCGCAATACGCTAGCGGTATTGCCTAAAAGTTCCAGCTTACAAAGCCGTCACGCATTACATCAAAGATATAATCTCCCTCGAGTAGTACAATAAAAACTAGATAAGGAATAAGGATGATTAGGGGGAGGACGATACTCCCTTTAAGACCACCTTTTTCATCTCGGATGTGCATAAAATCCCAGGCTATATAATAGGCTTTAACGATTGTCAGGATGATAAATATCCAGTTCAATAATTTCATTCTCAAAAAGGGTGTCATCAAAAATTGTGGTTTAACAATTCCTAAAAAAACCTCAATAATGGTGACGATGGAAAGAAAAATCAAAACACCCCAAATTTTTTGTTGGTTGGATTTGAACTTTAATAACCCTCTAAATATTGCTAAATTATGTTGATCTGCTGCCATGCGTTACGACGTTTAAACGAGATAAAAGAATGTAAATACAAAAACCCATACAAGGTCTACAAAGTGCCAATACAGTCCAACTTTTTCGACCATTTCATAATGTCCACGCTTTTCATAAGTGCCCACAATTATATTAAAAAATATGATCAAGTTGATGATTACCCCAGAGAATACGTGAAATCCGTGAAATCCAGTGATGAAAAAGAAAAAGTCTGCAAAGAGTCTGTTGCCATATTCGTTATGAATCAAATTGGCGCCTTCTACAACCGTTGTGGCGGCATTTATTTTTTCGAGTGACTCAGCACGGGACAAAACAGTCTTGTGGCCATTTTCGTCAAGTTTTTGGATTCTAATAACCACATTTTCATTGGCTTCAAACCCTGCTTTGACTTCGGCAACACTGACGGATGGAAGCTCGGTTTCTGAAACATACCATACGCCATTGCTTCCAAGATGTGTCTCACGATCCGTGGCAATCGGTGTAGCAATATCTGCTAGCGCCACACGTTTGCCTGTTGTTTGGTCTACAAATTGCAAAATTTGTCCGCCTTTGGTTTCTAAAGCGCCATATTCGCCCTTAATAAAATTTTTCCATTCCCAAGCTTGTGATCCCACAAAAACGGCTCCTCCAATAATGGTCAAAAACATATAAAAGGTTACTTTCCCTTTTTGCATATGGTGTCCTGCGTCTACAGCCAATACCATGGTAACGGATGAGAAAATCAAGATAAAAGTCATCAAGGCGACATAGTACATCGGTGCATCTATTCCATGTAAAAATGGAAAGTGAGTAAACACCTCGTCGGCGATGGGCCAGGAGTCTATATTTTTAAATCTTGAAAATCCATAGGAAACTAAAAATCCAGAAAAGGTCAAGGCATCTGATACGATAAAAAACCACATCATCAGCTTACCATAACTGGCATTTAAGGGTCTCGTTCCACCTCCCCAAACATTGGTTTCTTCTGCTGGGTTTGATGTTGCTACTTCCATAAACTGTCTAAATTATTTGATTTTACAAATGTATTAATTTTTCAACGGTACAAAAGGACAAAAAAGAATAAATACAACCAAAGAAAATCCAAAAAGTGCCAAAAAATTACTGCGAGTTCAAAACCTAAGGATTTTTGTGCGCTATACTTGTTTTTAATCAGGTTATAATACACAACTGCCAACACGATTATTCCAGCCGCTAGGTGTGCTAAATGGAGTAAAACCAGTACATACCAAAATGAGGTTGTGATCGAACTTTGCGCTCCTGTAAAATAGTAGCCTTGAGCAATGATCTGGCTAAACCCCTGAAATTGGGTGACAATGAACAAGACCGCAAGCATAAAAGTACCCAAAACCCAAAGCTTGGCTTGTGGGATCTGATCGCGTTGCAATGCCTTTTTGCCCAAATGAAAAAATATACTGCTTACAAAAATTAAAAGTGTGCTGTAGGTAAATGCTTCAGGCATCTGAAAATCGGTTAACCAATCGGCACGGGTACTACTTAC
This sequence comes from Flavobacteriaceae bacterium, assembly GCA_017852395.1. GTDB lineage: Bacteria > Bacteroidota > Bacteroidia > Flavobacteriales > Flavobacteriaceae > RFYP01. Next base: position 176,780 of record JAFMLE010000001.1, on the reverse strand, counting down.
TACGTAAGCACTTGTTAGACCGGCAAAAGTCATTGTGATGCTTATCATGGCAAACCACAACATCATTTTTTTGGCCCTATTATTTTTTTGTTCAAAAGTATCCGAAGTCATAAGAAAATGATTTTATCAATTACATAAACAATTTGCACAAGGGTTATGTACCCGATACTGGCAAAGGTAAGTTGTCGGGCTTGTTTTTTTGTTTTGAAACGCATCAAACGGATTCCGTAGTACAACAATCCGGCTCCAAGCAGCAGCAACACAATACAACCAACACCACTTAGTTGAAGGCTTCCTGTATAATTGGTGTAGGGCAAGATGGAGATTGCAATGGTCCACATCGAATAAAAGAGAATTTGAAAAGCGGTTGCTTGATCGGCTTTTCCTGTAGGCAACATTTTAAAACCGGCCTTGTTATAATCGTCTTCAAGTTGCCAACCAATGGCCCAAAAATGCGGGAACTGCCAAAAAAATTGCACCATAAACAACACCCCGGGCTCTATTCCAAACTTACCCGTATAGGCCACCCAGCCGAGCATATAAGGGATGGCACCCGGAAAAGCGCCAACAAAAACCGACAAAGGCGTGATCGTTTTCAAAGGAGTATAACAACATACATATAAAAAGATCGAGACCATACCAAAAAGTGCGGTTCGCGGATTGATCGCATATAAAAAATAAGCCCCTGATAGGGTTAGCAATGCTGCAATGACAAAAGCAGAAGATATACGCATGCGACCCGATGGCAACGGGCGGTTTTGGGTGCGCTTCATCAGCGCATCGCGCTTGATCTCAAGAATTTGATTGAACGCATTGGACGCACCTACCATAGCATATCCTCCCAAAAAAAGGTACAAAATCACCAAAGGATCGTAGGTTGGTGCCGCTAGAAAATAACCCGCTAAAGCCGAAAAAACAACACTCAGTGCCAAACGCATTTTTGTCAATTGAAAAAAATCGCTGAGGGTGGGTATGGCTGTAATGGTAGATTTTGTCTCTGTGTGGGTTTTCATTATCTGCTATGCGGCAGCAAAGATAACTTAGAATTTATAAAGCACCATAAATTCGATCTGCAAAGTCACTATTGGGCATCAAAGCGCTACAAATTATTGCAATCTAAAAACAATAGGAATACTATAAGGCACTCGCACTGCACGACCGCGTTGACGACCGGGTGTCATTTTGGGCAGTAACTCAATAATTCTTTTGGCCTCATTTTCGAGATTTTTATCGGGGCCGCGCATCCGGATATTAACGATTTGACCTTCCGCATCAATCACAAAGACTACAAGAACCCGACCTTGAATGCCCATTTCTTGAGCGATTTCGGGGTAGCGAAAATTTTTTTTGATGTGTTTTTTGATCTGTTCTTCAAAACAATTTCGGCGTGCTGATTTTGGTCGTTTTTCGCATCCGGGCCATATGGGAGCATCCTCAATTATCGCAAAAGGAACGTCCACTTCTTCTTCAATTTCTTCTACAACAACTTCTTCTATGATTTCTTCTTGATCGGTTTCTGTAGATTCGATGATTGTTTCCTCTACTTCCTCATCATCCTCCACAACTTCAATCACTTCTGGAGCACTTGGGGGCGGTGGCGGTGGCGGGGGTGTTTTAATCTGTTCTGTGATTGGGACTTCTTCATCATCGTCATCTGTGACATCAAGTTGTTCATAATCATAGGTGTTTTTTTCGTAAGATTTCCATTCAATGGCACGCCAGACAATAAAAAGTATTAGGGCAAGTCCGATGACAAAATAGAGACTGCTGTTACGCCTTAAATCGTATTTAGGATTTTTTTTGGATTCCATAACGGTAAGATTTGGTTTTACTTAATTTACAAAAAATTAGCCAAAACGCTATGGAATAAAAAAAGCCCAGCAATTGCTGGGCTTTTAAAATATCATTTGGAGGGTTATTGCAATCTAAAAGTAATCGGAATACTAAAAGGCACCCGAACAGCACGTCCTCGCTGCTTACCAGGAGTCATCTGTGGCAACTTGCTGATAATACGTTCTGCTTCTTTTTCTAAATTTTTGTCAGGACCCCGCATCCGTATGTTTGTGATTTGGCCATCTTTGGCAATCACAAACTGTACATAAACACGTCCTTGTATGCCCATTTCTTGAGCGATTTCTGGATAACGGAAGTTTTTCTTGATGTGCTTATTGATTTGATCTTGAAAGCAATCTCTTCGCTCCGATTTTGAAACGTTTTCGCAACCGGGATAGATCGGCACGTCTTCGATCACTGCAAAGGGTACATCAATATCTTCTTCAACCTCTTCAACCTCAACGACTTCTACAATTTCCTCTTGGTTGGTTTCGGTAGATTCGATTACGGTTTCTTCAACCTCTTCCTCGTCTTCAACAACTTCGATTACTTCGGGAGCTGGTGGCGGTGGTGGAGGTGGTGGTGGAGTTTTGATTTGTTCGGTGATTGGCACTTCTTCATCGTCATCATCTTCGACATCGAGTGCTTCGTAGCCATAGAGGTCTTTTTCGTAAGTTTTCCATTCGATGGCTTGCCATGTAATAAAAAGAATTGCAGCAAGTCCAATGACAAAATAGAGGCTGCTATTTTTAGAAAGATCTACTTTGGGATTTTTCTTCGGTTGCATACGTGTACGTTTAGTGAATTGCTAAACTAAAAAAAAAAGTGAAACAAAACGCATATTTGGGTCTGCGCACTATAAAATTATTTTAGTTCAAATTTGTTATGATTTAGCCTGCTATCAATTGCTGGTATGCATTTGCATCCATTAGGTTGCTGGCATCGATGTTTTCGTCCAAGGTCACTTTGATCATCCAGCCTGCTCCATAGGGATCCGAATTTACCAATTCTGGCGTTTCTTCTAGTTCCGTATTGACTTCGGTTACCGTTCCGGGTACTGGCATAAATAAATCCGAAACAGTTTTGACGGCTTCTACCGTGCCAAAAACTGCTTCTTCTTCGAGTGCTTCGTCAAGGGTCTCGATTTCTACATAAACAATGTCTCCAAGCTCGCTCTGTGCAAAATCAGTGATCCCTATTGTGGCTGTATGGCCTTCGATTCGGACCCATTCGTGGTCTTTGGTGTATTTTAAATCTTGCGGTATATTCATTTTACTTTCCTTAGAAAGCAAATGTAAACGAATTCTCTACAAAAAGAAATTTAGTTGCCAAAATTGTATCGAAGCGTAAAACCAGATCGGATACTTGCTTGTGGAAATGCGGTTGAAATTTCAAATTTTGAAAAATTGTGGTCGTAGAAAAATAGCGTTGTCAAATTTTTGGACAAGGCATAATCCGCGGTAAACTTTAGTGACATCAGGGTCTGTCCAGCAGTAACCTGGTTGTCGTTGTATTCTAAGTTTCGTAAAACTGTAAGGTTGCGTCTGTAGGAGAAGTCTGCTTTCATATTGAGATCGCCTCGCAATGTTTTGCGTTTACCGCCTATAGAAGTTCTAAAACGAAGGTCTTTAATGCGATAACCCAATCCGACAATGTATTCGTTTCCACTGGACTCGGTCAATAGGGCGTTATCTAAACTTAAAGAAAGGGCGCGGTCTTTTTTCATTTCAGCAAGTACCCGAACCGAGTTGACCAGTTCGACATCCAATCGCATCAGGGGATTAAATTGCTCTACCAAATTGACATTACTATAGAGTTTTTGGGGAATCCAATCTCCAATTTCGTCTTGTCGAAACGGTTGCTCCGGATCATATTCGAGATTGGTTTGGAAATTGTTGAGTGTCAAACTGGCCCGGTAGGCATGGGTTAATGAAAATCGTTTAAATAATTTTTTGAAAGCCTTGAGATTGGAGAGCCCGGTGTATTTGATGTTCCAGTTTGGAAGTGGTGTTTTTTGGATGGGATTGAGGCTTATTTTTTCTGGTGAAGTATCTGTATAAGCGGACAAAAATGCCGCAATGAGTACGTCCTGTTGGTTTTTGCTAAAGCCTTTTGGATAGCCTTCATTATTGACATTGGTCAAGGGAAGATTACGATCTCTTGCCATACGTTGTGCAACGATAAAACGGTTGGCTCTAAAAACATCAAACCCAGGGTTAGTGACCCCACGCAATCGGTTAAAGGAGGTTTTTATCAAGATTGTTGACATTCCAAAATTACCGTTTACATTACTGTTTAGCGGTTGATATTCTTGATTTTCTACCTTAAAATTTTCGATCAAATTTTTAGAAAAATTACGTTCGGCATTCAGATCAATGACCAAGTCCTGGGTCGGAACAATTTGTGCCGAAACATTGAGTTTGGAATTGTGTACCTGAGTAAAGGCTTGATTGAAATCCGGAAAACGGGTCAACCACCCGCGCTTGGCCGCCTCATAGCGAATGTCCGACTGACTGCCCATTGTAAAACCAAAGGTGGGCTGGGTTGTTCCGGCAAAACCAATACCGGGCAGATAGCCAGGCAATACCATACCGTTATTTTCGGCATAGTTAAATTGAACACGTTTGATTTTGGTCAAAACGTCGATGAATTTTTTAAGATTTTTCTTTGACTTTTGCTTTTCGTTTTCTGTTTCTTCTTTGTTACCGGCTTGAGGTCCCCTTTGCGCTCTAACGGCTCTTGCAAAGGCACTACCCGATCGATTGATTCCTAAAATCGTGTACAATCGGTCAAAAGAAATAGACCCCGTTAGGGCTTTGGTATTGGCATTTTGTACCGTATGCACCACTCCCAAAGACGTCCCATCTTCGCTCACAACTTGAGCGAGTGCTTCGGATCCGCGCTGCCAGTTAAAATCTCCTGTATAGCTATAATTGGCATCTATAAAGCTCAATATGGGTATGTATTGGAAAGGGATTTTATAGTTAAGCGTCAAGGTTTGGAAAAAACGATTGCTTTCTCCCGAACTCCAAATATTTTCCCAAATGCCACTGGTTTTGGGTCGCAATCCTTCATCTTGTAAATCTTTATTTTTAAAATAATCTTTGACAATATTGTTGCTCGATGCCGTAAAAGTAAGTCGCAATGAACGCGTCAAATTATGATTGAGTGTATACGACCAATCAAAGAGGTAGTTGCGTTGCAGCAAATCGGGAAGTGCCAACTGCTGTGCAGCGTCCACCCCTTCCATATACACCGAACGAAAACGTTGACTGCGAAACTCTCTATTGATCCCTGTTGTTATGGCTATGGTGCTTGGCAAGGGATTAAAATTGAGTTGCTGCAACCATTCTAAATATTTTTTGTTGTTAAAAAATTCGACCTTTTCAAACGGAACAATCTCTTTAGATTGGATGTTGTAGCCGTAGTTGGCCTGCATCATCATGGACACATCAAGTTGTTTTTCTACTTCATAATCATGATGGTAGCGCTCGTTGTAGGCATAGGAAAAGTCAAGGTTTTCGGGGTTATAAAAGCGCTTTTTTTCTGTGCCTCCTGTTTTGCGAACACCTATAAAACTGATGCTTTTTCTTTTGGTATAATCTATGGCTTGATTTCTAATGGACGCTTTTTCGCCCGCATTTTTGGATGCATCGATTCGGTCTTCAAGAGTAAGATCTTGATAGAAGGGATCGTATTCTGGTGTGATGATGGTTTCTCCAACACCAAAATTCATGGGCAATTGCATTCCCCATTTTTCAGGTAACAATTTGCCCAAATTGGTATTGGTCACCATGTCATATTGCAACATTTCTTCTCTGCTCCGTTGGTTGGGTGACTGGTCCAAATTGCCAAATCCGATGGTCGAGTACCGACCCGTAGCGGATAGGTTGGCTAGATCGGCCATGTTGGCGTCCAAAGCAGCGACAGCAGCCCACCCGCCTTTGGAGTCTATTCCTGACATGCTCAACTCGTTAAACCACACCTCGCCGCTGAGTTCGTCTCCCAGCTGCGTTGAGGGGTTTTTGAGGCCAATCATCAACGTTTTTATGGCGCCCAAAGAAGGATTTCCCTTAATGGCAAATTTATATTTTTTGGACCCTGGCAAACTGCTTATTGGTGTAAATTCTTCTATCGGGTTTAGTTCCTCGTCATAATATGTTGCCGCACTAAAATTGGGGTTTTCTAAAGCCAGTGATTTTAATTTTGACAAAATACTCAAGGGCACTTCAATGGCGTTGGACTCAGGTTGCCAAACTTCTTCGGCGGTATATCTATTGGCAGTACCCTCTTGAAAAGCCGTTGGCTTAAGCGGAATTTCTATCTGATAATAGTTGTCTTGATAATCGGTTCCGAGTCTAACAAAAGCAACCATTCTCTGATCATACTGCTCCAAGGTACCCGTTCCGGGCAGGGGTTGCTTATTGCTCAAAGATTCTGCGTGAATAAACATTCGCAACTTTTCATACTGACGCATGTCTAGATTGACCGGTTTAAAGACTCCCCGGGCATCCATAGGTTGCAAATTAGCGATACGGAACGATAACGATTGCTCGTTTTGACGTACGATGGTGTTGTTGTTGTTGATTTGCTCACGCTGAATATCGGGAGGTAAAATGTAGTTTATCGGGATTCGATTTTCATTTTCTAAAATATTGACCGTGCTAATATCTACTGTGGTGTTGGACAGTTGTTGCAGGTTGCGGTTTAAGGATTTGTTGTACCGTCTCCAATCTCCACGCACCAAGTCCAGGGTACCAAATCGGAAAACCACATCTTGCTCAAAACCACTAACCACCATACGCATAAACCGAATTGACCGCAGGTCTTCGATCGAATTGATGGCCTCAAAATACTCGTTATATTGGGTTCCTTCATAATAGGTTTTCTGTATGGGTATTTTGAATTGAATCCATCGTGTTGTCAGTTCTTGACCATTTGGAAGTGTCACTTTTACATTTTCTCGAACATCGGTCACAAACGGATGATTGCCAACGGTCATATACGATTTGATGGGCACGCGATACTCAAAATAACTGTCGATGGTATTCATACTCTGATCCCTATTGATGTCTTCACTGTCGGGTTCGGTGGTACTTCCTCGATCTGTGTTAGAAAAGGCAATGGGAGAGTTTCCGTCGGTTCCGTTGTAGTTTTTGTAGCGCTCCAAGACGCCGCCCGATGCGGCTACAAAATATTGGTAATTGTCTCCTGCGGGATCTTCGTCTGGGCCGTTTTTATACACCGCTTTTTCTTCGGCATCCGAAAGACCATCTAACCCAACATCTTGTAATGGGCGGTCATCAGAATCAGTGTTGAATGCATATACCAAAGATTGTTTTGCGGGTACACGCCCCCAGGGTGTTTCATTGATTAGGCTTTGGCTTGCAACCCCTGGCAGACCGTTTTCATACTGCTTGCGCCCATCTTTTAGCACATCTTCAGAAATATTACCCAAATGAAAAACCAACTGTGCTTGTGGTGCGATTTCTTTGTTTAATTCTGAAAAAGTATCCAACAACCAAAACTCGATAAACTCTACATTGGATTGCTCGAAATTGGTTGACGAAAGCGGACGCATAATTCCTGCCCAATTTTCTTTTTGATCACGGGCAAACGTGTTTTGAGGCGCATCGTTATAGGGGCCTTTTTCTGAAGGATAAAAAGCCAGGTCTAGCGTGTTTTGGACGGTGGTAGTCCCTTGCACCAAATCTTGTTCAGGAAAAATTTCTTTGATAAAAATTCTGCGGGTTGTATTCAAAGAAATATCGTCGTTATTGACACCATCGGGTCTGCGTGCGGTATAAAAAATAGGGTCAATGGCATACCAAGCCAATTTTGCCCGTCCATATCCTCCCCGAAGATCTCCAGCTGGGCTTTCGGATCCTTTATAATTTTTGGTCGGCACGCTGGATAAATTCCAAGCGGTAAATCCTTTGATGTCTATATTGGTTTGGGCGCCTTCAAAATCATCAATATAGACATTGGCCTCACCTTGCAATTGGGTATTACGCGGGTTACGGGCTTTGAGAGAAGCAATTTCTCCTCTAAAAGACACACGTGAAGGCACCTCAGTGGACACGTTGGGTAGTGCGTTGGCCATGCGGGTCAGCAAGGGGATTTCGGTAGAAAAATTGGTGTTAAATCCTATCATGGTATTGTTGACAGGTTCTGTTCCATAATTGGCTTTTTGCGTCAGGGGGTTTTCACTCAAGTTGATCAAGGTGGCCCCTACATAGGCGTTAGGATTGATTTGATGTTGAATGTTGAAGCCCGAAAATCGTTTGTTTTGCTGATTGAAAAAAGAGTTATTTTCTACCGATATATCAATGGGTACGTTAGAAGCAATCAGTGCTTCGTCAATAATTTTAACGCGACCAATATCATAGTTTACGGTATAATCAAGTCCTTCTTGCAACAACCTGCCTCCTGCGGTAACTTGAACCGAGCCTCTTGGAACATTGAAGGCCCCGATAGGGATGCCATCTCCGCCCTCGGATTTGTAGCGCCCCTTGAGTTGAAATTTATTTTTTTCTGTGGCTTCTAAAGCAGCCGCTTTGGTTTGAGAATATAACTCTTGAAAAACGTAACGCTTTTGATTGGCATTGTAGCTGTCTTCACTTTCATAGCGTTCTTTGGTACTTGATGGGTTTCGCAAAAGTTCAAAAAGAAAACGCCCAAAAGGTTCTACCGAAGGGAAAATTATTCTTCCAAACTGGGCGTCTATGGTGATACCGGGGATATAATCAAAAAAACCATCCCCCTCGGGCACGGGGTCTTGATAATTGTCCAAACGGTCAAGTGCAAAGGTGTTCAATAAGATTTTTTGATCCAGTCCTTTGGGCCAAATTTGTGCATCAATCGGACTGATGTAGTTGATCGGCGAAGGGTCCGTGTAAAGTATGGATAGTCTAAAATCTTCTGGAGCCATTTGAAAAGCACCGGTGTTATAGATGTTTTTCATCATCAAATCCCAAACGGGTTGCCGAACATCGGTTAGATTGCTTTTAAGCATCTTAACCACCAAACTGTTGGTCTTGAGTTGGGGGCGTCCGCTGTTGGCATTTTCTTCTAAGGTAGTGCCAGGAACCCCTCCGTTGGCAAATTCACCCACCTGATAGGTTTGCCCTTGATAGGTAAATTGAAATGCTACAGCCAATACCTCGTCATTGCTCAATCGTTGGTTTAGAGATATATAGCCGAGTTGGGGATGCAAACGATACTCATTTTCATTTAATTTTCGAGCACTTTCTAAAACGGCATAATCAATCCCCTCTTGCACTAAAGCGCTATAGCTACCAAATCCAGATTTGAGGGTCGCGATATCTCGAATGGCGTCGTTGAGTACCCCACCCTTATTGATGGCTTTGGGGTCGAGCTTGTTTGCGGCATTATTGGGTATAAGCCCTACCGCTTCGGCGTTAAAAAATTCTGGAATCCGATTTTGTAAGGTGGTATTTTCGGGGAGCGCCTCTCCCAAGTCTTGAAGCGCAACAATGTTTCTAATACTTTGTGTTTGTGCTCCCCGATTGGTGATCCATACCTCAATCCTGGTTATCTGTACCTTGGTGTTGATGTACGGATAACTTTTTAAGGCTTGGTCGTAGTGGTCTCTAAAATATTGTGCTAAAAAATAATGACGGTCCTCTTCATAGTCGAGCGCAAATAGATCAAATTCACTCAGGGTACCCCCACCTTGTGCAGTTACGTTTTGAGACTGTGATCGCTGCTCAGAAAACACCCCACTAATGGTGGTATTGCCAAATTTGAGATCTGCCCGAACTCCAAAAAGACTCTGTGCCCCTTGTATCAAACTATTGTTGAGTGGCATGCTTACATTTCCCAAATCGATATTTTGAATGATCCCATCCTCGGTTACTTTTCCGTCAATAAAATCTGCTACATCACCTCCCAATGCCATCGGGTTTTTGGCATAGGTGTTGACATTGTCCTTATACTGATCAAGTTTTTGCTTATAACGATTGATTGTTTGCTTGGCTTCTGAAAACTTTTCTTTGGCCTCATCAAATCGATCCTTAAGTGCTTCTGCACGTTCAACAATCTGTCCTTTATCTACACTGACCACGTCGGTGATTTTTGGGGGATTAAATTGAATTTTTACCAAATTTTGAAAATCAAAAGTGGACTCTGTATCATAGTTGGCCGTTATCTGTAGGCGATCGCCTATCTTACCTACCAGACTGAGATTGATACGTTGATCAAAATCGAAGCTAAAGCTCTCTCGATTACGGGGTGAGGCTGAAGGATTTTCGTTGGTTTGATACCGAACCCCCAAATCAATCCCTATGGACCCTTGTGGATTGATATCAATTGCACTATTTCCAAAAATCGATTGAAAAAACTGATTGTTTACATAGAGTTCGGGCAATAGGTTTTTTTGAGTATCCTCCAAATTGGCCGATTTGCCGCTTAGCGTGATCGTTTTTTCTTTAAAATACGCCTTGAGTTCTTCTTGCAATTTTCGAGCTTCATAGGCTTCGGGGGTAAGTACTAGTGGCGTGGTAATCGGATAACCTGCAATGGATTGGACAAAAATATAACGATCGGTTAGCGGGTCGTATTGATAATCTGTAGCGACACTTTGTGAGGGTGGGAGGTCAATTCTTCCCAGTTCAGAAGCTTGTATCGTAGGTGTGGCTTGTTGGGTTTGTGCCAAAAGATGTGGTGCGCTTCCCCAACCTGTTAATAGGATGAAAAAAAGGAAACGCAATGAAATTCTTAAAACGTATTTTTTGTTTCTAAACAAACTTCTTAAAGTTTATTCAAAGCGCCCTTAATAAGCTGCTCTACAGAACTTTCAGGTGCGGTTTGAATAAGGTTATCTATCACTTTTTCGGTCGAGCGTCTTGGATAACCAAGAACCTCTAGTGCTGATAACGTTTCTTCTTTGATAGTATTGTTTGAAAAGGATTGAATTTCGCTGCTTTCGGGCAATGTTTTCAGCTTGTCTTTTAATTCAATAATTACCCTTTGGGCGGTTTTGAGACCAATTCCTTTTATGGACTGGATGGCTTTTTCATCATCATTTCTAATCGCCTGCTCAATTTGTGCTGGTGCCATGGCCGACAACATGGTCCTTCCGGTACTGGTTCCAATTCCAGAAACAGAGATGAGCAACCGAAATAACGCCCGCTCTAGTTCGGTTGCAAAACCGTAAAGGATGTGAGCGTCTTCACGGATGTGTAAATGGGTAAGCAACTTTAGATTTTCATCACTCCCGATTTGTGCGAAGGTGTGCAAAGAAATATGCACTTCGTATCCAATGCCTCCACAATCGATAATGACGTAGGTAGGGTGTTTTTCTACAAGTTTTCCTTGGATTTGGGTTATCATTCGGGTTGCTTTTCTTTTTGTTGTGCATCGACAACTGCAACAGCAGTCATATTAACAATTTCCTCAACCGATGCACCAAGTTGTAGTACATGGATGGGGTGCTGAAGTCCCATCAAAATTGGGCCTATAGACAAGGTATTATTGAGTTCTTTCAAAAGTTTGTAGGTGATGTTTGCCGCATCGAGATTGGGAAAAATCAGTGCGTTGACTTTTTTGCGGTTTAAGGTCGAAAATGAAAAACGATCGTTGAGCATTTCTCGATTTAATGCAAAATCGGATTGTATCGGTCCGTCTACATCTAGGCTAGGGTAATAACGATGTAAAAAACTGACCGCTTCTCTGACTTTTTTTGCTTGTGGATACTCAGATGACCCAAAATTTGAAAAAGAGAGCATCGCCATAACGGGTGTGATGCCAAAAAAGTTCATCGTTTCTGCGGTCATATGTGCGATTTTGGCGAGTTCTTTGGCATTGGGCTCTACGTTGATGGTAGTGTCTGAAAGAAAAATTGGGCCACGATCGGTTAGCATCAGGTTGGTCGCTGCTATGCGGCGTGTGCCTAATTGCTTGCCTACAATTTCCAAAATAGGGCGTACCACCTGTGGGTAGTTTCTAGAATAGCCCGAAATCATGGCATCGGCATCGCCATTGACGACCATCATGGCTCCATAGTAGTTGCGCTCACGCATAAGCCGCTCTGAATCGTATAGGGTTCTTCCTTGTCGTTTTTGTGCTTGCCAAAACAAGTGAGCGTATTTTTCACGAATGGAATTTCGATGATCTTTTTTGGGGTCAATAATGGGTACATCTTCATCAAACTCAATGGTTTTCATGAGTTCTTTGATGGTTTTTTCACGTCCCAACAAGATGGGTTGTGCAATGCCTTCTTCTAATACGATTTGCGCGGCCTTGAGTACGTCCAATTGATCGGCCTCTGTAAAAACAACGCGCTTGGGTTTGGTTCGAGCGCGATCATGGAGATCACGGACCATTTTTTGACTGTTGCCCAAACGTTGTGCTAAAATTTCTTCATAGCGTTCCCAATCGTCAATGGGTTGTGTTGCCACTCCAGATTCTATAGCAGCTTTGGCGACAGCTGGCGGTACGGTGGTTATCAAACGTGGGTCAAAAGGTTTGGGAATGATGTAGTCTTTTCCAAAAGAAAGACGGGTTTCTTCGTAAGCAACATTGACCTGTTCGGGGACAGGTTCTTTGGCAAGGTCGGCAAGTGCCTTTACGGCAGCCATTTTCATTGCTTCATTGATTTTGGTAGCCCGCACATCCAAAGCCCCTCTAAATATAAAGGGAAATCCCAGTACATTATTGACCTGATTGGGATGATCTGAACGACCGGTTGCCATAATAATATCTTCTCGTACTTTACAGGCCAGATCATAATTGATTTCGGGGTCGGGGTTGGCCATCGCAAAGACGATGGGTTTTGGAGCCATGCTAAGTAGCATCTTTTCGTCTACGATATTGGCCATCGATAGCCCAATAAAGACATCTGCACCGACAAGGGCTTCTTCTAGAGTGTTAAGGTCACGATCAGTTGCAAATTCTTGTTTTTCGGAAGTAAGGCCTTCGCGATCGTTTCTGATGACACCTTTGCTATCTGTCATTACAATATTTTGGGATTGAGCGCCAAATGCTTTGTACAGACGTGTACAAGAAATGGCTGCTGCCCCAGCGCCAGAAATTACAATTTTGATGTCTTCAATTTTCTTTTCTGCCAATTCTACAGCATTTAAAAGTGCGGCACATGATATAATGGCCGTGCCGTGTTGATCGTCATGCATGACTGGAATGTCCAACTCTTCCTTAAGGCGCTGCTCGATCAGAAATGCCTCCGGTGCTTTGATATCTTCCAAATTGATGCCACCAAAAGTTGGCGCTATTGCTTTTACAGCAGCTATAAAGGCTTCTGGATCTTTAGCGTCGACCTCAATATCAAATACATCGATGTCTGCAAAGATTTTGAACAACAACCCTTTTCCTTCCATAACGGGTTTAGCGGCCTCTGGACCAATATCTCCCAGCCCTAGAACTGCTGTGCCATTAGAAATTACAGCAACCAAATTGCCCTTATTGGTGTATTTGTAGACATTGGCTGTTTCTTTTTCTATTTCTTGGCAAGGAATAGCTACCCCTGGAGAATATGCCAATGCTAAGTCGCGTTGGGTGCTGTATTTTTTGGTGGGGACTACTTCAATTTTACCCGGCTTGGGCTTGGCATGATATACCAGCGCTTGTCTTCGTTGTTGATCTTTTCGCATACATTATGATACTTTGTCAAAGGTAAATTTTTTTTAGACCTTTTCTATTGGTTGAGTGTGGGTTGTTTTTTCACTTTAACAAATAATGAAAAAACACCCCCTATAATCAAAAAGACACCGGCCAATCGAATGACGTTGATCGGGTTTTGACCCAACAGATCGTACACAAGGTATTGCATTGAAAAAATTTGTATGATCATTGGAATCACGATAAACATATTGAAAATGCCCATATACACCCCTGTTTTATCACCAGGTATTGCAGCTGCCAACATTTGATAGGGCATTGCCATCATACTGGCCCAAGTAATCCCTAATCCAAAAGAAAAAAGATAGATTTGGCTAATTTCAATCGACCCACTCCCGAAAGGATTGGGAATACTAAACAAAAGGGTTGAATCTGAAAGATAGGGCATCACCAAAAGCCCAACTCCACCCAGTAGGAGGCTCACAAAATGTAAGCGTTGCGCTCCGAGTTTTCGTGCAATAGGAATCATCGCAAAGGCAATGGTAAAACAGATGATGTTATAAGTTCCATTAAGGTTGCCTGTGAGCAATTGTGCTTGGTTAAAAAAAGTCGTGTTTTGATCGAGGGTATCATACAATGATAACGAAAGTGCAGAGGTAAGGTATTGCCAATAACAAAACATTGCGTACCATGGGAAAAACATAACCGGAATCAACTGTTTCATGGTCGTTGGCATTTCTTTGATAGCACTCACGATATTGTTAATCGTTCGTGTAAAAAGTGGCCCAGCAGCTTTTTCCTCTTCGATTTTTTGGAGTTCTTCTTCTGTTGGAGGATACTCAGATGTCGTAAGAACAGAAATCAAAATGGTAACTGTTGATGCTATTGCGCCAATTCCAAAGGCCCAATAGGTAGAAACAGGAATTCCGTTATCCATTTTGTCACTAAGTGCCAAAATACCAAAAGACACCAATATGGCAGGGGTGAAATTGGCCAAAGTAGTTCCGAAACCCGTAAAAAAGCTTTGCATCAAAAATCCAAGAGAGTATTGTTTTTCGGGAAGCTTATCTGAAATAAAAGCACGGTAGGGCTCCAAGGCTATGTTGTTGGCCGAATCTAAAATCCACAACAAGCTGGCAGCCATCCAAATACTACTCGAATAGGGCATGGCAATCAATGCCAAACTAGCAATGATAGCGCCTATCAGAAAAAAGGGCTTCCTACGGCCAAATTTTGGCGACCAGGTTCCATCACTTATAGCGCCTATAATGGGTTGTACAACAAGGCCAGTAATAGGGCCTGCCAACCAAAGCAAGGGAAGTTCAGACTCTTCTGCACCCAGATATTTATAGATCGCACTCATGTTGCTTTGCTGCAAACCAAAGCTAAATTGGACCCCAAAAAAACCGAAGTTCATCGTCAAAATTTGCCAAAAAGAAAGTTGCTTTTTTTCCATAGTATCAATCAATTTGAAGCGGCCAAGTCATTTTGCAAAGGGGTATTTGTTTGAATTTTATTTACAATAAACTTCCCTACATTTTCACCCTGCTTCACCCCTTCTTCTATCGCCATCATGTAGTGGATACCTCCATAAAGCCTAGAAATTGCGGCTTCTTCAGAAGCTGCAATAAAGGAGTCAAAAGTTCGGGCGGGAAGCCCATATTCTAACTCGGTTGTGTCCTCAAATCTAAAATCAGGACCATATATATCTGTAAGGGCAATCGCAGCAGCTCTTGAAATTACAGAATGGCCGCTGGTATATTCTGGAAAAGGGGGGGTCTGCAAAACCGGGAGCCACTCCTCATCATAGTATTTGTTAATCAGTGTTTCTGGGCGTACCACCAATGTTTTCCATTTTTCATCCCAACAACTGATAAAAGCATCAAACAATGCAATGCTTACATTGGTAAATGCATTGATTGTTTCGCCAAAGTCACTTTCGGCCTGTTTGGTCACTATGTTTGTGATCCCAATCCAATGCCCACCAGGCGTAATTTTTTTAGTAGCAAACATCGCGTGCCCACGATGATGGGTTACATAGGGATTGCAATCCCAAAATTTGGCGATTGCCAGTTCTTCTTCGCCCAAGCCCCCACCCACTTCATAGACTTGCTGCAGTTGTTTTTGAAATGGACTCCCTTTGGTAAGATCAAAAGGCAGTGGGTCTTTGGGAGGAAACTGCCCTGCAGAATCCAAAACCATGGTGCGTATCTGATTCCAGTGGGGTTCTATGCCGTCCATATAGTCTGGAGGTGTGGGTTTCCAGAAACGATCACCATCTAAGATGGTATATTTTGGAAAAGTACGGGTCTGGTTGTAGTTGTCTCCATCGGCCCAATTCTTGATGTGTATTGCCACGGTTTCTGCAAAATTTTCAGAGGCAATCCGAACGGATCTAGGGACACCAAAGTCACGGATTTTTTGGTCTAAGGCTTCTTGAAATTTTTCCATTCGATCTTCAGAAAAGATAAGCATTTTACCCACTTTGTTAAAGGCCAACAAGGCCGCCAAGTTATAATTTACCTGGTCGCTATTGGCTTCGGGCAAAGGAGTCAGGCCCTTGATTTGACCGCTAAGCGATTGATACTGATCGGGCAGTGCCAAGCGCATGGTCTCGTATGCGGCAATCGATGGATATACATAAACCCGTGATGCAACAGGCGGTGAAAAAATGTCATAGACAACGATGTTCGATAAATTTTTCATCGCATCTCTAAAAAGACTGGGGTCTTGTAGTTGACTTAGATAACTGGTGTCTCTTTCACATCCAAAATGGAGTGTTAGTACACTTATGATGAGGAGCTTAAACTTATTCATTTGGGATTTTTTTGGCTATTAAATATACATAATCATCGTTTGAGGACAATAAAAAGGTGCCGTCGTCGAGTTTGATGATTTTTCTTGGATTGATTTGTATGGGTAAAGGTAAAAATTCTTGATGCTCGAATCCGTTTTTGTCATGTATAAATTTTGCGATAGCTCCCGGGTTGGCCGTTTGTTGTCCCAACTCTGTTACAAACTGATTGGAGTTGCCAAAATAGAAAAGCTGCTCTTTTTTTGGGTCCCAATAAAAATCTTGAATGCTGCTAAATTGTGCTTCTTGGGGAAGCGGTTGCACCTGAAAGCCATTTTCACTTTTTAGCAATAAGAGTGAACGAGCATCCGTCATTTTTTTGATTTCAAGGACTTCTTCGTCTTTATAGTCCACGAGGTCCTTTAGGTTTTCTACTTCAGAAAACTTAACGTAGCTGGTAAACTTTTTCTTTATCATGGGCAACTGTTGCCCCAAATCATCTTTAGAATTAAAAGGTCTTGGAGCGCCAAAAAAGTCATAAAAAATGATGGGGTCAAGCTGTTCATTTTGGTCAAAATCATCTAAATAAAGATATACCGGCTTTTCTTGGCTTGGCTGCCACTTGAAGTTTTGGCCGACATTGCCGAGCAAAAGGTCTTCCTTACCGTCTTGATTGATGTCTGCTGCCAGAATTCGGTTCCACAGACCATAGTGTGCTTTGCTATCGGGCAGTATCTGCATTTGATAGGTGTTGTCTGCTTGTCGATCTAGCACCATGACCGGCATCCAGTCTCCAACTGCCAACAATTCTTTTTCGGGATCGTCGTCGATGTTATGCCAAATGGCATCTGTAACCATTCCCAATCGATTTTTCCAAATGGGGTCAAAGGTAAGATCACCGTTGTTTTTGACCACAAAACTGTGGGGGCTGAGTCCATAAGCTCCCGGTATCGAACGACTGCCTACAAATAGGTCTTGAAAGCCATCGCCGTCCATATCATTGACCACTACCACACTACCATTTGTCTGAGGTAAGAAAATAGGAAGGCGGGCAAAATTTCCTTTTCCATCATTGATATATATGCGATCCATCAAGTAGGCGTCCTGCTCCTTAAAATCATTTCCTCCGCTAACAACATAAAGGTCTAGATCACCATCATTGTCTGCATCAAATGCTGCCGCAGAAACATCTTCATATTTGTCGTCTTTTCTAAAATCTTCAATATCCTGTAGTCGATACCCTTCCTTTTTATTGGCAATATAAAGTTGAGAAGCTTGATAGCGGGCGCCTCCAAAAAACAAATCTTTTTTGCCGTCTCCGTTAAAGTCTTCATAGACTACTGCAGGGCCTTCGAGCGATAGCTTTTCGGGTATTAGCTGTTCGCGTTCATAGTCCAGATAGGTGTTTTCTTTATGTTTAAACGGCAGAATAGAAAGCGTGTATTCAGCGTTTGAAGCAATCGTTTCGGTTGCCGCAGGTGTTGGGTTGTAGGCTATTTTTTCAAATTTTTGAAAAGGACCATATTGCCATTGCAATTTGCCGTTTGGCCATCGGATTAGTATTGAATCTGCGGGAGTTTGTCCTAAACCAAAGTGAATTCGAGGTGTTGAACTGGACTGAAATCCTCGAACCCGAACCGCTTCCTTTATTTGTTTTTTACCACCTTGGTATAGGGTGATTTTGGCACCTTCAGTGATTGGGGCCTCAAGTGAG
The DNA here is from genome assembly GCA_017852395.1 of Flavobacteriaceae bacterium. Classification (GTDB taxonomy): domain Bacteria; phylum Bacteroidota; class Bacteroidia; order Flavobacteriales; family Flavobacteriaceae; genus RFYP01. The sequence goes on along the minus strand of JAFMLE010000001.1, from coordinate 158,841 downwards.
ATTGACAAACTTTGGACGGCTTCTGAGGTGGTATTTTTCAAAATGGTTGCCGGTGCATTTAGGTTGTTCAACACCAAATCCAAGTCACCATCATTGTCCAAATCGCTGTAGGCCGACCCGTTGGTGTAGGATGGGCTACCCAAAAAAGAGGTGTTAACCGTACCAAAGTCCAAATTGCCTTTGTTTTGAAAAAGTATGTTGCGTATTTGAAGCGTGGGCATGTTTGCTATAAGATCTTTTTTAGCTTCATTTTTTTCGGTTTCTACAAATTCCGAAAATTTACTATCACTCAAATAATTGATGTAGTCCAGATCATTGGGTCTCTTTTCGATTCCATTCGATATAAAAATATCGTTGCGTCCATCGTTGTCAAAGTCTTGCATGAGTACAGACCAACTCCAATCGGTTGCGTAGGTGCCGGTCAATAGGCCGATTTCGGCATAGTCTCCATAAGGCCTTTTGAGTTGTAGGTGGTTTCTAGAATATTGAGCTTCAAATCCAAGGTTTTTCTTTATTTGATTGACTTTATTGGTGTCTTCTCCACCAGATTTGAGTGCAATTTGAGCGTCATAGGGCATCATGTCGGTGGTAAAAATATCCAATGCACCGTCGTTATTGAGATCTGCTACATCAACCCCCATGGTAAATCGTGAAGTATGTGTAAAATATTGGTTGAACGACTCGCTAAATGTGCCATCTTGATTGTTGATATACAGATAGTCATTTTCATGAAAATCATTTCCGACATAGATATCCAACCAGCCATCGTCATTGATATCCGTAGTGGTCACTGCCAATCCAAAACCCAGTGGTGAACTAAGAATTTGAGCTTCTTCTGTGACTTCCACAAAAAGAGATTGACCTTCTGACAGCATATTTTTATAAAAACGGTCCCCAGATATTGAGTCTTTTTCTGAACGCTTTTTGATGGATCCATAACTTCGAACAGAATGTACCGCATGATTGAGTAGGTACATGTCCAAATCTCCATCGCGATCGTAATCAAAAAAAGCGGCTTGGGTAGAAAAACCAGAAAAATCTAATCCATAATCTTTTGACACCTCAGTAAAGGTAAGATCACCATTGTTGATGTATAGCAGGTTATGATGTCGTTCATTTTTAAAGAGCCCTTTCATGGGCACCTTGCTCACATAGATATCAATCAACCCATCGTTGTTGATGTCCTGCATGGTAACACCATTGGACCATGTGGGCAATGGGCTGATTCCGGCTTGTTCAGAAATATCGTCAAATTGCATGTTACCCTTGTTGAGGTACAATCGATCTGGCAATAAATTGGCGGTAAAATAAAGATCTTCTAATCCGTCATTATTGAT
>JAFMLE010000001.1:22474-157046 GCA_017852395.1 Flavobacteriaceae bacterium | reverse complement strand
TAGTCTATGTGATTGATTGCAAAGATTGGACTAAACTGTACTTCTTGGGGCAGGGGTGCTTCTGAAAAATTGAAACCTCCTTGATTAATAAACAATTTGGTCTGCAAGGCATTGACCTCACAAATGACACTGGATTGCAATTTGTCAAGCGGTAAAATTTGATTGATTTGCGCCGCTTTGAACGAATCGAAGTTGGGAAACTTTTTTTTCAAACTTTTCATTTGACCAATCAAGTTGTGTCGTAGCGCAAAGGGGTATTCTTGTTGGTTTTCTGTTGTAAAGGTAAGTACACCTTCCCCTTTGCCATTATCGTCAAAATCATTATAATAACAGCGTATCGGGGTTTGTGGAGAGGCTTTAAACCGACTGTTTTCTCCATGATTTCCAGCAACCAAGTCTTTGCGACCATCACCGTTAATATCCACCAACATCAAAGTATTCCACCAGCCTTTTAGCTTTGCCAGGGGGTGGTCCTTTTGGAGTGTAAACACCCCAGCGTTATTTTGATAAATCTGCAGCCCCATATACTCACCTGTAGCCAATAAATCAGGATCTCCGTCCTCGTCAAAATCATGGAAAACTGCAGCCGTAAACATCCCTGCATTTTGAAGTTCTGGAGCGCTGGTTTTGGTCTGATCTGTAAAAACTCCGGCACCATCGTTATGTAAAATAAAACCAGACCCCAATTGTCCATAAGCACCAATAATCGAACGTTCTCCGATCATAAGGTCTTGGTCGCCATCACCATCGATATCGGCAACGGCAACGGCCATCGTGCTTATTTGATTAAGGGATTGAGGGAGTGCATCTAGTTTTTGGCTAAAAACACCTTTTCCATCATTGATTAGTAAGACGTCTTTGAGATACGATGAATAGATGGACGTTTCGACCCCGCCAGAAACAACAAGCAGGTCCAAATCGCCATCATTGTCCGCATCAAAAACGGCAGTATCTATATGCTCAATTTCTTTTAAGGACTCAAAAAGTTTGGTATTTCTTTGATCTTCTATCCACCCCTTCGAGGTTTGCTTCAAGATTTGACTGGCAAAGCCTTTGGCCGCAGGAAAGATCATCTCTTTGGCTCCATCCCCATCGAGATCAGCCAGCTGTATTTTTGGGCCTAGGGTACTCAACATATGGTAACTGAGTCGCTCGCGATGAAAGTCCACAAAATTGTTTTCTTCTTGTAGGGGCATATCGGATTGGGTGATGGGCAAAAAATAATTTTGGTCTTCGGATTTTTCGGGTTCAGGCATTTGCGCATCGCTTTCTGAAAACGTATAGGACGTATTGGTGGACAGACTTTGAGCTTCAATTTTTTTTCCTGAAGGAAAAATAATTTCTACATCAACTGTTGCAGCTTGGCCAACACCAATGGTGGCAAGAAGATCCATACTCGATTGAAAGCCCCGTACAGGTTGTACTTCATGCAATAAGGTTTGATCAACGGCTTTTACAAAGATTTTTGCCCCAAGCGCGTTGGGATTTTTAGGGGTGCCTGTTAAGCGAATTTTGACGTAGTTGTTATTGCGATTTTCTGCGGTGTTTTTAAACACAAAAAGTGGCATGTTGACATTATTGACGATCAAGTCAAGGTCTCCGTCATTGTCCAAATCACCATAGGCTGCGCCGTTTGAAAAGCCTGCAACTTGAAGTCCTGAGTCAACAAAATCTTCAAACCCCAACGTTCCTGTATTTCGGTAGGCATGATTGGGCACTTTGTTAGAAGGAATAATGTCAATCAATCTTTTGTAGTCCACCTCGTTATTCTGAACAATTGATTTTATTACTTCATCACTGGCAACATATTGCAAGTAGTCCTGATCGGTCAAATCTTGATAGATCCCGTTGGCGATAAACAGGTCTTTGTAGCCGTCGTTGTCCATGTCAAAGAAGAGGGCTCCCCAACTCCAGTCGGAGGCTTCTACACCCGCCCAACGGCCAATTTCACTAAAGGTATCGTCACCATTATTGAGGTGGAGCATATTTCGAGTAAACTGATGGTGGTAACCATTGTTAACCACGTATTGGTATTTGTTCCAATCTTCAAAAGTGGTGACTGTTTTTAACCGCTGATAATCGGACGGTAACATTTCTGTAACAAAAATATCGTTGTTGCCATCGTTGTTGATGTCAGCCATATCTGCACCCATAGAAGCACCACTTATGGAATGCATTTGATTGACCAGGTCTTCTTTAAACGTGCCATTTTGCTGGTTGATGTACAGATAATCACGTTCAAAAAAATCATTAGAAACAAAGATATCTTCCCAGCCATCGTTGTTAACATCCCCGACGCTTACTCCCAAACCAAAGCCGATTACACTTCCGTAAATTCCTGCTTTTTCACTTACATCAACAAAAAAACCGTTTTGGTTTTCCATTAATTTGTCGCCGCCAGCAGTGTCTCTTTTGGGGCGCTCATTTCTTCTAAGGTCAAAACTGCCAATAGCTTGGTAAGAATTGTTTAAAAGATAGGCGTCAAGATCGCCGTCTTTGTCATAATCAAAAAAGGTAGCATGTGTAGAAAAGCCTTTATCGTCAAGCCCAAAGGCTTCTGATTGTTCGGAAAAAGTTAGATCACCGTTATTGATAAAAAGTTCATTTTGCTTGTTGTCGCCTTTGACATCACCAGAGTTGCAGACATAGATATCCAAAAAACCATCAGCATTGATATCCACCATGGTCACTCCTGTTGACCAGGCCTTTGTACCAGCTACACCAGCAGTTTCGGTAATGTCTTCGAAAGTAAAATTGCCTTTATTGAGAAACAACCGATTGGATTTTTGGTTGGCTGTCAGATAAACGTCTATTAGACCGTCGTTATTGATGTCGCCTAAAGAAACACCACCTCCGTTATAATAGTTTCGGTATTTGTAAACATTAAAATCATTATCAAAGGTCAAATCGTTTGAAAAAGGCATCCCTATCGCTGCTGGATCTACCGCTTCAAATAGTGATTGGGTCTTGGTCGTGCAACCACTTAGGAAGATGAAACTTGAAAAAAGAAGAATGGTGCTGATACGATTTTTTGCAATCATGATTTATAATTTAGGTCTTCGATGATGGCATGGACAAACCGGTTGTCAAAAACAAAAACTGTGATTTGACGGCTTCCGTCAATTTTGACAGCGATCGGATGGTCATTTACTTTTTCGTTCAACTCAAAAAAGGGATTGCCTCCATAGAGCTCCATCATCATTGTTTTGACAGAACGCATGAGGTATTGAGATTGCATATCTTCGATCCAAGGTCCCCAACCTAAATAGGAGATGCGAAAACGCATGCCGCGTATAATGTTGGCCTTATCAAAAAGGCCATAAAAAAGCAGCTCCATATTTTTATCGGGTTGATACAGGGGCGAGTTTTGGTCCAGTACATGACGAACATATTGATTGCTGGGCCCTTGAGCAACGAGTCCTTTTTTGTTGAGCTCCCAGCATTTGCCAAAAAAATCTTTTTGGGTTTGTCCCATTTCGATGTCAAAAATTAATTCTGGATGGTCTTCTTTCAAAGCCAACCCTTCCTTAACCTTTTTATCGTATTCTGAAGTACACCCGACTAGTGCTCCAGCTAAAACAAAAACTTTTAATGTGTTTTTAAAATTATTCCAACTCATAAAACAGCACTTCTTCATCATTTATTGCAAAAATTAAAAACGACTTATTTTCGGTTTTAATACGTTTAATTCCACGGATCTGACCTGAGATGTTTAAAGCCTTTGGGGGGTCAAAATCGATAGAATTATTTTTTGTTTTTTTAAGTCCTAATTCCCAGCCTTTAGAGGCATCATAGCTTCCGTATTGGGGTTTGACAAGATATTGATTTCCACCCAAATAAAACTTTTTTTCTTGAGATTTTAACCCCTGTATTTCTGCAATTTCATAGATTGGAGCATATTGAATTTCTTCGGGCAGTGACTGAGACTCAAAACCGTTTTGGTAATGCAAAAATACGGTGGACTCTAGGCGGTCTATAGACAAGATTTGGGCGCTTTTGATTTGATCTTTTGAAAATAAATCTTCAATGGTTTTGGAGGCGTATTCTTTGTAGTAGGTAAACTTTTTTTTGAGTGATGGCAGTTGGGCAATCAGCTCGTCTTTATCCAAAAAGGGATAGTATTTTCCTGCTCTATTGAGGCACAAAATTTGCTCTTCGGTACCGTTTCCGTCAAAATCGTTTATGTAGAGTCGCATTTGGGGTTCCATAAAGGTATTGGTGCCGTGATTGCCCGCAATAAAATCAATGTGCCCATCTTGATTGAGATCGGTTAGATGTATGGTATTCCACAGTCCTGAGGTTTGGGATAGCCCGTATTTTTGGGTTTGATTTTCAAAAACCCCCTTATTGTTGATCAATATGGTGATGGGCATCCACTCGCCAACAACAATCAAATCGGGCCAGTTGTCGCTATTGAGATCAAACCAATGTGCGTCGGTGATCATGCCCAATTGTTGTAGCGCAGGCTGTTGATCTATGGCAAATTTTCCAGCGCCATTGTTTTGCATCAAAAATCCATCTGCTTTTTTACCAATCGTTTGCAAATCATAGCGTTCGCCAACGAAATAGTCAAGGTGACCATCTTGGTTATAGTCTGCAACGGCGAGGGCTTTGGAAGAAAAAAAGCGTTCATAGTGGATTGCTGTAGGATCTTTTATAAAATTTCCATTTCCATCGTTGAGGTAAAGGCGATCGTTTAGAGAAGTTGAGTATTGTGAAAAAGCTCGGCCTCCACTTGCAACCAACAGGTCTAGATGCTGGTCGGCGTTGGCATCAAAAAAAAGGGCATTGGTATCCTCAGCATCGATATCTTCTTGAAAAGGAGCTTCTATTTTAGTATAACTCCCATTGCCGTCGCTCTTATAAAGGGCGGCGATTTGCCCTTTGGCACCTCCAATAAAAACATCGTCATAGCCGTCTCCATTGAGGTCTGCAACTGCCAGAGCAGGGCCTTCATTGCTTCGCATTTGAGTAATCAAACGCTCTTTGTTGAATTCACTAAAATTATTTTCTGAATGTTTATAAATAAAAGGTCTTGATCGTGGTTTTTGGGATTTAGTTGGGGTGCTAATAGTCCGTCTTTCTCCTTCATTTTCATTGAGAACTACCATTTTGTTGGTTGGTATATTTTGGTACACTTTTGCGACTTGGTTGGGCCAAATCACCTGGACACTATCAATTGTTTTGGTGGTTCCTACGCCAAAATGCAATGGGTATGAGATCGAAGATTGAAAGCCTCTTGAAGGAAATAATTCGCCCATGGCTTTTTGTTTATTGTAGTAAACAAAAACCTTTGCACCAATGGCAAAGTTATTTTTTGATACGCTTTGTAGTTTTAGATTTAGACTTCGGTTTGTCAAGGTATCCGTTTGGTTTTTGAAAACAAAAGCGGGCATATTGACGTTATTGACAACCAGGTCCAAGTCACCGTCGTTGTCTAAGTCACCATATGCACTTCCGTTACTAAAGCTGGGGATGCCGAGACCCCAATCTGCTGTTTTTTCTTTAAAAATAAAATCTCCTTGATTGTGAAAAATAAAATTAGGCACGGCAGAATCGGGCATAATGTCAATAAGATTTTTCACCACTTGTTTTTGATCTTGAAGCATAAGACGTACTTGCTGCTCGTTGGCCATATAGGAGAGATAGTCACGATCTAACAGGTCTTTGTTAATACCGTTGGCAATAAAAATATCCCTTAGGCCATCGTTGTCCATGTCAAAAAGTAAAGACGCCCAACTCCATTCGGTAGCTGCTACATTGGTTTTGCGGCTGATGTCAAAAAATCCGGCATCGCCCATATTGCGTTGTAACATATTTCGTGGATATTGTTTGCCATAGCCTTGGCGCATCATCAAACTAAACTTGTCCCAAGAATCATACTTGGCCTTTAGTTTTTTGCGTTCTAAGGTAGCAGGAAGCATTTCTGTAACCAATAAATCGGTAAAAAGATCATTGTCCAAATCCGCAGAATCTGCCCCCATTGAGCCCATAGATAACGCATCAAAATAAGATTCTGAAACTTCGTCAAACCCTCCCTTTTGATTGTTGATATAGAGGTAGTCTTTTTCGAAAAAATCATTAGAAATAAAAAGATCGGGCCATGTATCGTTGTTGAAATCACTAATAGTAATGCCCAATCCAAAACCAATTGCACTGGTGTACATTCCTACTTTTTGGGTGACATCGACAAAATAGCCGTCACGGTTTTCTAAAAATTTATTGCCGTTATTATTGGGGTCTGGAATTTCACGTTGGCCTTTGATAAGATCATAACCACCTACAGACCGAATCGAATTATTGAGAATATAACAATCCAAATCTCCGTCTTTGTCAAAATCTAAAAATGCAGCATGTACAGACAACCCAAGAATGTCCAACCCATAGTCTTTAGCAGCTTCTGTAAAGGTCAGGTCCCCATTATTGATAAAAAGTTCATTGTACCGTCTAGGCCCTTCAGGTTTTCCGGATTTGCAAACATAAATATCCAGCCATCCATCACTATTGATGTCAACAAAAGTGACGCCAGTGGACCACACATCGGGGCTGGCTACCCCAGCCGATTGGGTGATGTCTTCAAACCGCCATTGTCCTTTGTTGAGATACAGTTTGTTGGAGACCAAATTGCCGGTAAAAAAAATATCTTGAAGTCCATCGTTGTTGATGTCACCAAGTGCTACCCCACCGCCATTATAAAAATTTCGGTAGGTATATGGGTTAAAAGATTCGGTATACGACAAGGTGTTTTCGAAAGAAATACCACTTTGGTGTGCTACCGAAACAAACCGTTGGTCTTTATCTGATGAACATCCCCAAAATACAATGACCGATAGACAAAGATATTTTAGACTTTTCATGATTGGCAAGATAAAAAAAAGCTGCCCTTGCGAGCAGCTTTTTTACTATTAGAATTAGGTATTAGTAACCGGGATTCTGAGATAGTGACCCATTTGATGACTGAATTGCATCAAAAGGAATTGGCATCAATTGCTTGTGAGCAGGTGATGGTCCTTTTTCCCACCAAGTACCTGAAGAGTACTTTCCGAAACGGATCAAATCCGTACGACGAGAACTCTCTTGGAACATCTCACGTCCTCTTTCTGCTAAGAAGGTGTCCGCAGTAAGCGAAGAGAAAGTCGCAACACCCGCTCTTGTACGAATTGCGTTGACAGCAGCAAGCGTTTCTGCGTTGTTCCAGTTTCCGAGGCTACGGGCATGTGCTTCTGCATAGATCAACATGACATCTCCTAATCGAACGATTGGAAAGTCGTTGCTCATGTCTGGACGACCAAACTGCTTGAAGCTAAATTTACCTAGACGTGCACCCGCTTGACGCAATGAGTTAGGTTCTAACTCGTTGATAGCAGGGGTGTAGTCCAAAACAATTCCTCCTGGATCGTCAGCAGCAAAGTCATTAAGTGCGTTTCCTCCGTAGTCTTTTTGAGGGCCTACGATGAAGTTATTGGCTTTACGTGCATCTCCATTTTCGTATGAGTTGTAGAACTCTTCAAGCGCTGCATATCCATTCCAAGGTTGGTCTTGGAAGTTCCAAGTCAACTGGCTTGCATAGTGCAAGGTCATTTGAGAGAAGTTCATCCCTCCAGCGGTTGCTTCGTCAAAGTTTACAGAAAAAATATGCTCTGGGTTGTTGTCGTTGTTCGCAGCAAAAACAGCAGCATAGCCTTCTAAAGTTGAAGGATCTTCGGCAACATCAGGACGCTTTCCTAAGTTAGGAACGCTACATCCCGCACCACAAAGTTGATATACCCCACTATCCATAATCATTTTAGCCGCAGCAGCTGCTTTAGCATAAATCGCTGCATCTTCAGAACCTAGATATACGGCGTGGTTAAGGTATAATTTTGCCAACATCCCTAACGCACCGTATCGGTTGATACGATAAACGCTTGAGCTTGCAGGAAGACCTGTGTCTGCAAAAGTGGTATTAGCGCTAATTTCTGTAGCACCAAGTGCTGCTAAAAGTTCGCTTTCAATAAAGCTATACACTTGAGCACGGTTGGATTGCGGAGCGTCTTGACCGGGTTGAGTAACGATTTTTACGTTTCCGTAGATATCGATTAATCTCCAGTAGAAATAGGCTCTTAGCGCACGCATTTGGTTGATTTCATTAGCGGATAAACCAAGGTTGGCAATCGCATCATTTACAGCACCAATACCACCGTATTGGCCTCCCCAGGTATTACCAATAATACCGTTAGTGGGTCCGTAGGTGTGACGGTGCATTTCAACCAATACACCTCCATCGTACCAGTCACCACCTTTGGCGGCAATGGCCATTTCGTCTGAGGTCAATCCCTGAAGACTGAAATAACTGAAGTGATTGGCTGTTCCTGACCATTGAAGCTGTGAATATGCTCCCGCTAGGGCATCTCCACCACCACCACCTGCGCCTCCAACGGCGGGTGCGCTGACAGAAACAGCAGAAGTAATGTCACCTACCAACTCTTCTTCTAAGTCTGTACAAGAAATTGCGACAGAAGAAGCAATGGCGGAAAGCATCATTGTTTTAAATATACTTTTCATAATTACTTAATTTTTTTGATTAAAATTTGATATTAAGACCTAATGTAAAAGAACGTGAGGCAAAATAACTTTGTCTTCTGTCCATACCAGGAGAAAGTACATCAGCACCGTTACCTTCCTCACCTATATCCACCAATGATGGCTCTGGATCAAGTCCAGTATAATTAGTAATCACAATAGGGTTTTGCGCATTCAATGAAACTTGAATTGCATCAATGCCACTGATGCTGCTTGCATCAATGTTTCGAGTTACTGTTAGGTTGTCTAACTTAAAGAAGTCTGCTTTTTCTACATACAATGAGCTAAAGCGTGCTTGAGTAAGGCCTGCAGGAGCAAGTTCAGTGTTTACGTAGTTATAAGAACCTTGAGTAGAAATTCTAGGCTCGTAGAACGCACGGAAAGTATTTACCAAACTGTGTCCAAATGCACCTCTAAAGAAAGCATTGATTGACCAGTCACCAAAAGTGATTTGGTTGGTCCAACCCAATTCGAGATCAGGAATACCATTACCAAGTTCTGTAAAGTCAACATTTTCGTCCAAGGCTTTGTCTTGACCTACTACCAATTGACCATCGCCATTGATGTCGGACAAGATTGCTGTTCCGTCAGCATTTACACCTTCGAAAACAGGGCCCCAAATCTGACCAATTTCTTGACCTTGAGCTACTTTGATAACCGCAGTCGCGTTTTGACCAGGAGCTCCTAGGTTAGCACGCATTTCACCACCTTCAAGAACGTACTCTTCTAGGGTCGTTTTGTAAGTAGATAGTACTAAGCCGGTGTTGTAAGCATCATTAACTTGATAGTTTAACGCCAATTCAACTCCTTTGGTATTTAATTTACCAGCATTTTCAAAACGTGTACCTGTTGGATATACGGCTACGTCCACACTTCGCTGTAAGATGAAGTCAGAAATATCACGAGAATATAAATCAAGTGTAGCGTCTAACTTACCTTTTCTAAATTCGAAACCTAAGTTGGTCTCGGCTTTTTCTTCCCATTTCAAATCTGGGTTCGCATCACGAGAAGGTGAGGATGATCCACCACCTTGACCACCGTCATAGGTAAATCCTCGGATTTGCTGAGATAGACCGTTTGGACCAGGAAGTGCCCCTGTTACACCGTATCCTAAGCGCACTTTAAATTTATCAATCCCTAAACTTAAATATTTATTGAGGTCAACCCCCAAACCAACGGCTGGGAATACCCCCCACTGGTTTTCGGCACCAAGCTTTGTAGAACCTTCTCTACGTAAAGAAGCGTTGATGAAAATTCCGTCGTCGATGGTTACGTTAGCTCTTCCAAAGAATGCGATGATTTTTTCGTCTGGAGTCGCATTGGAGTTTGCTCCAATAAATCCAGCGTTTAATAAGTCTTGAGAATACTCAATCGCATTTATGAAGTCGATTCCTGCGGCAGCTTCATTTGGGAAATCACCTAAAGATAGAAAGTGGTCTTCAAAATTTTGTTGCTGATACGAGTATCCTGCAGTCAATACCATGCTTGTGTTACCAAATTCGGTAGTGTAACGTCCATAGATTTCAGACAGCTTAAAGCTAAATGTCTGATCATAGAACTCTGCCAAACCTTTGCGAATAGGTGAGGTAGCGTTACCTCCACGGTACAAGGTTGTTGGGTTATACAATTTGTTTGAATACTTGCTTACTTGGCTCGCAGCGTTAAGGTTAACTGAAAGGTTTTCTGTTACGCTATATTCAGCATTAACGCTATAGTTAAGCTCAGACTTATTTCCTTGATTCAATTGCTGCTTCGCAATAGAAACAGGGTTGTAGCTGTCAAACAAACCTAAGGTTTCAAAATAACCTCCAAACTGATCACCATTGAATGCGCCAAGCGTGTAGTCAGCAGCATAAATCGGAGCAGTTGGGTTATACAATACAGCATACTTCAAAGATTCCATAGAACCGTTGTTTTGCTCTCTACGAGTAAATGCTGTGTTTACATTGATCGTCAATTTGTCGTTAAGTGCTTTTGTAGAAAAGTTCATACGGGTGTTGAACTGAGAAAAGTCAGAACTGATAAGTACTCCTTCTACATCGCGGAAGTTGGCAGAAATACGGTATGATGTATCTCCAGAACCACCAGCAGCAGCTATGTTATGGATACGTGTAACGGCCTGACGAGTAACCGCACCAACCCAATCTGTAGAGGCACCAAGGTCGGTGGCTCCAGGCTGTGCTCTAAACTCATCTGCAGTCATAATGTCTACTGTGTTTAAGGCTTCAGTAACACCAACTTGTCCGTTGTAGGTAAGTGAAATTCTACCTTCTCTACCCGATTTTGTAGTTACTAAGATTACCCCAGAAGATCCACGAGATCCATATACTGCAGCAGCAGAACCGTCTTTCAAAACGTTGATGGTCTCAATATCAGATGGATCTACGTTAGCAAGAGATGCACCAATTACACCGTCAATAACAATAAGAGGCTGGGTGTTTGCACCCACTGTAGAAATACCTCTTAATCGAATAGTAGCAGCAGCATTGGGGTTTCCTCCTCGATTATAAATCTGAAGTCCCGCTACTTTACCTTGTAATAATTGAGAGGCGTCACTGATTGCTCCTTGGTTAAAGTCTTCTGCTTCTACCTTTACAACAGACGCTGTAATTTCCTTCTCTCGCTGTGAACCATATCCAGTTACAACTACTTCCTCTAGTTCATTATCGGGCTCAAGAAATACAGTAATCTGGTCTTGACCAGAAACGGTAACTTCTTGAGAAGAAAAACCGACGAATGAAACTACAAGAACATCTCCTGAGGCTGCCTCAATGGCAAAATTTCCGTCAAAATCTGTAGTCGTTCCTACTCCTGATCCCTTCACTACTATTGAAGCTCCAGGAAGAGGTCCATCTTCACTCGAAACAGTACCATTGACTGTTTGTGCATACATCCCTTGTGCAATGAACATAAATGCCATAGCAAAGAATGATGATAATAGATTTTTTTTCATTCTAGATTGTTTAAGTTAATTGTGATTTTCTAATCCTTAATTACAATTTTACAAAATATTCTTTAACATAAATTTCACATGGTGGATTAAATAATTTATTTGATGTCGAAAACGTTTTCGAAATGATTTTTTCATAATTTTAAAGGGCTATGAATAAAGAATTATGAAAACAAAAACCCTTAAGGACCTCGCCGAGGCACTAAATATTTCGATAACAACGGTGTCTAAGGCCTTAAACAATTATCCGGACATCAGTGCGGCTACCCGAAAAAAGGTCTTAGATTATGCCCAATCGATTGACTTTACCCCAAATACTTTTGCTACTTCTTTAAGAAAACAAGAATCGAAAATCGTCGGCATTATTATTCCCAAACTGGCGCACTATTTCTTCAGCATGTTGCTTCAGGGCATTATCGAAAAAGCCGAAGAACACAACTATTTGGTCATCGTCCTAAAATCCAACAGTTATGAATTGGAAAAAATTCATATCCGACGCCTGTTAAAACAAAAAGTTGACGGTATTTTTCTGTCCTTGGCTCAAGACAGCCATGATGTTTCGCATTTGGAAGAAATTTGGAAAAGCGGCACCGTTTTGATCCAATATGACCGGGTATCAAAAATTGCAAAATCGTCCAAAATTGTGATCAATGATCGAGGGGCAGCCTCCCAAGCCGTTCAACATCTAATCGATAGCGGAAAAAAGAAAATTGCGCATCTCCGTGGTGGGCTTTTACCACAAGTGGCCATAGACCGCTTTATTGGCTATCGGAAAACCCTTGAGAAAAATGGCATCGAATATCAATCCGATTATGTGGAAATCTGTGAAAAGGGAAATGAAAATCAAGGATATGAAGCTGCAAAAAAATTATGGGCACGACATCCAGATATCGATGGCATTTTTGCACATACCGATATGACAGCCCTTGGTGCGATAAAATTTCTCAAGGAACAAAAAATTAGAATCCCTGATCAAGTTGGCGTTGTGGGATTTAGCAATTGGCATCTTACTGCTTTAACCAGCCCCTCACTAACGACGATCAACCAGCCTGGAAAAAAAATGGGGAAAGCTATTTTTACACAATTTTTAAAAGACCTAAAAGCGTTGAAAGCAAAGGAAAACATCAACTATAACACGAAGGTTATTAAGACATCATTGATAAAGCGAGAGAGTTCTTAAACGTGTTTTAAAAAAGAAATGTTTCTTTTTAATCCTTCAAATTTGGTTCGCTTTACAGCACTTGATTTAAAAACCGTTTTAAAGGTTTCTTGTGTCAACTCTTCCCAATCTTGAGCACGCATTTCTAATAAGTCGGGGTGCGGCTCAAATTGGGGCTCATTATGGGACTTTGAAAAACGGTTCCAAGGGCAGACGGTTTGGCAGACATCACATCCAAACATCCAATTGTCCATTTTCCCTTTTATGGAGTCCGGCAGGGCCTCTTTAAGCTCAATTGTAAAATAAGATATGCACTTGCTCCCATCGATCTGATAGGGTGTTAGTGCCTCCGTTGGACAGGCATCGATACAGGCTGTGCAGGTGCCACAATGATCAGTCATTGGAGCATCATAGTCCAATTCTAAATCGGTTATTATCTCACAAATAAAAAAAAATGACCCTTCTCTTGGAGCGATCACATTGGTATTTTTGCCCAACCACCCTAAGCCACTTTTGACGGCCCACGCTTTGTCCATCACGGGTGCCGAATCGACAAAAACACGCCCCTCAATTGCGCCAAATTGTTTTTGCATGAGCTGAAAAAAAGTTTTTAGCTTTTGCTTTAAAACAAAATGGTAATCGGTGCCGTAGGCATATTTAGAAATTTTCGGAGCCTCGGCATCCTTTTGTGTTTTTGAGGTATAATAATTGAACAACAAGGAGATAACACTTTGTGCACCAGGCACTAATTTTCTGGGATCCAATCGCTTGTCAAAATGACGCTCCATATAGCCCATGGCGCCGTGATGTCCATTTTTGAGCCATTGCTCCAAACGCGGTGCCTCGGTTTCTAGAAATGCGGCTTGGGAAATTCCACAAGAAAGAAACCCCAATTCTTGGGCTTGCTTCTTGATCCATTGCGAGGCAGATTGATCCATGGTGTGCAACTAAAATAAACCGCCTTGGCTGTTTTTGACCCTCCCCAAATGTTGATAGGCACGTTCTGTCACTTCTCGGCCCCTCGGAGTCCGAACAATAAATCCCTGCTGAATCAGAAAGGGTTCATAAACCTCTTCTATGGTTTCTCCATTTTCTGAAACTGCAGTGGCTAAGGTCGTAATCCCTACTGGTCCCCCTTTAAATTTGTCGATAAGGGTTGTCAATATTTTATTATCCATGTCATCTAACCCGTGCGTATCTACATTAAGTGCCTTTAGGGCATATTGCGTAATGTCAATATCTATCGTACCGTTATTTTTTATTTGTGCAAAATCACGTACCCGACGCAACAGGCCATTAGCGATACGTGGTGTTCCCCTACTGCGGCCAGCAATTTCGATAGCGGCATTGGCGGCAATAGGCACATTGAGGATGGATGCACTCCGTTCGACGATGGTGCTGAGCAATTCGGTAGAATAATATTCTAAACGATTTGTGATTCCAAAACGGGCACGCATGGGCGCCGTCAAAAGTCCAGAACGGGTTGTCGCCCCAACCAAGGTAAACGGGTTAAGCGTAATCTGTACCGAGCGCGCATTGGGACCGGTTTCGATCATTATGTCAATTTTATAATCCTCCATTGCAGAATAGAGGTATTCTTCTACTATGGGGCTAAGACGATGAATTTCGTCAATAAACAAAATGTCTCTAGGCTGAAGATTGGTCAACAAACCGGCTAAATCTCCCGGCTTGTCCAAGACTGGGCCCGAGGTCAATTTGATGCCTACTCCGAGTTCATGCGCCAAAATATGCGCAAGTGTGGTTTTGCCCAATCCAGGAGGCCCATGAAACAGGGTGTGGTCAAGCGCCTCTTCGCGCTGATTGGCCGCGGCAACAAAAATTTTGAGATTTTCTAATAAGGCATCCTGACCCGCAAAGTCGTCAAAACTGAGCGGCCGTAAGGCACGATCGATATCGTTTTCTTCTTTTGAAAAGTGTAGCCCCTCTGGATCCAAATGCTCATTCATTGATCAAATATATTATTATTCGAAGCATCGACAACGCTAATAGCACTATAAATACCTGCTCAATTGCTATAAAAGTAATAAAAACAAAAAAGCACTACCGGTCGGGTAGCGCTTTTATATTTTACTGTCTTCGTAATATTTTAATGCTGAAGTTCTTCTTCTCCTTTTTTAAGAGGGATGTGCTGGGGCACAAAATCTTCGTCATGACCTGGTTTGGAGTAATCATAGGCCCAACGGTGAACATGTGGGATTGCCCCAGGCCAGTTACCATGCATGTGTTCTATGGGGGCGGTCCACTCTAAAGTGTTGGAACGCCAAGGGTTTTGCTTGGTTGGTTTACCGTAAAACATGCTATGGATAAAATTGTATAAAAACACCAGTTGTGCGGCACCTGCTATAAGCGCAAATACAGTGATGACCACATTGATGTCTGCCAAATCATCAAAATAAGGAAAAGCAGTATTGGTATAGTAACGGCGTGGTAGCCCTGCCATTCCGATAAAGTGCATGGGGAAAAACACACCATAAGCAGCAACAGCAGTTACCCAGAAGTGAATGTAACCCAGGTTTTTATTCATCATACGGCCAAACATTTTTGGGAACCAGTGATACACTCCTGCAAACAATCCATAGAGTGCAGAAATCCCCATAACCAAATGGAAGTGTGCTACAACAAAATAGGTGTCATGGACGTTGATGTCTAGGGTGCTGTCCCCTAAGATGATTCCGGTAAGTCCCCCAGAAATGAAGGTGGAGACCAGCCCTATAGAAAATAACATTGCAGGGTTAAGTTGCAAATTTCCTTTCCACAAGGTCGTGATGTAGTTGAATGCTTTTACCGCAGACGGAATCGCGATCAATAGGGTCGTAAATGTAAATACTGATCCTAAGAAAGGATTCATTCCAGAAATAAACATGTGGTGTCCCCAAACAATTGTCGATAAAAATGCAATTGCCAAGATTGAAGCGATCATTGCACGGTAACCAAAAATTGGTTTGCGCGCATGGGTAGCAATAATCTCAGAGGTAATACCAAGTGCTGGTAAAAGGACTATATACACTTCGGGGTGTCCCAAAAACCAGAATAAGTGCTCGTATAAAACAGGAGAACCTCCTTGATAGTGAAGCACTTCTCCTTGTATAAAAATGTCTGACAAAAAGAATGAGGTTCCGAAACTACGGTCCATAATCAACAACAAAGCTGCTGATAATAACACAGGGAACGAAACAACACCAATAATGGCAGTAACAAAAAATGCCCATATCGTCAAAGGAAGTCGCGTCATGGTCATTCCTTTGGTTCTTAGATTAAGTACGGTTACTATGTAGTTGAGTGATCCCAATAAAGAGGACGCAATAAAGATGGCCATCGACACCAACCAGAGGGTCATACCAAGACCGGATCCTGGTTGTGCTTGTGGCAATGCACTCAATGGCGGATATACCGTCCAACCTGCGGCTGCAGGTCCAGCTTCTACAAACAGGGAAATTACCATGATGACACTTGACAAGAAAAACAGCCAGAAAGAAATCATGTTAAGCAATCCAGAAGCCATGTCCCGTGCACCAATCTGAAGAGGAATCAACAGGTTACTAAACGTCCCCGAAAGACCCGCTGTTAGCACAAAAAAGACCATGATGGTTCCATGGATGGTCACCAGTGCAAGATATACATTGGGATCCATTACCCCATCGGGAGCCCATTTGCCCAATAGTACTTCAAAAACACCAAAAGGTTGCTCAGGCCAAGCCAGTTGTAAACGGAATAAAAGAGACATCGCAATCCCAATAATCCCCATAAAAAGTCCCGTAATCAAGTACTGCTTAGAAATCATTTTATGATCCTGACTAAAAACATATTTAGTCATAAAGGTCTCTTTGTGATGATGCCCGTGATCCTCTTCGTGTGCGTGTGCTGCTGCTGTTGACATATCTTTTGTTTTTATAGGTTATTGGATGGATTGTGCAAAGGTTTGCTGTTGCGCCATCCATTTCTCAAATTCTTCGGGGGTTTCTACTACAATTTTCATTTGCATGTTGTAGTGAGAAGCACCACATATTTTGTTACAAAGTAATAAATAATCAAATTCATAGGGCTCTAAAGCTTCATCACCGTTGGCAATAAGCTCTTGGCTCTTTTCATTACGGATTTTATTGATTTTGCGAACTTTGGTTTGTATTTCGGGTGAAAGTCGCATTTCGGCAGTTGTGGTGACTGGCGTAAAGGCAAATTCGGTAATCATACCCGGTACACAGTTCATTTGTGCTCTAAAAAAGGGCATATATGCCGAATGTAAAACGTCTTGAGAGCGCATCTTAAATACCACTTCACGTCCAACAGGCAGGTGCAATTCTTGTACGACGACATCGTCCAATCCGTTGGGGTCTGTAGCATCTATCCCTACGAGGTTTTTTCCATCAAAATCTTGTAAAAAGCGTACGTTAGCATCTCCCAACACGCCATCCGTTCCCGCATATCGTGCTTTCCAGTTAAATTGCTGTGCATAAAGTTCAACAACGAGTGCTTCTTCATTTTCTGATGGAGACATGATGTCGGTCCATGTATATAAACCATAAAGGATCAATCCTGATAAGGTAATCACAGGGATGATCGTCCATATGGCTTCTAAACGATCATTGTCCGCATAAAAAAGTGCTTTTTTGCCTTTTTCTCCTCGATATTTATAGGCAAAATAGTGAAGTAAGGCTTGCGTTATGGTTTGCACAAAAAAGATGATGGCAAACGAAATCCACATCAAATTGTCATAATCGGTACCATGCTCGGATGCGGCTTCGGGAAGCAAGACATCCCCCCACGCCCAAAATGAAAACAGGGTTAGTCCATAGATAAACAACAAAAAGGCAAACATCAATTTACCATTGTAATTGTTATCAGAATCTGTAGCAACTTGTGTATTTTCTTTATTGCCTTGGGACAATTCGAATATTTTAGTGATTTGCCAAATTGAAATGGCAACTAGAATTAAAACGGTAAGTGTGAGTACAAGGGTCATCGATCTCTTCCTATTTTTTTAATATGTAAAATGTTCACTTTCTCCCATATAAGGATCTCCTTTTGCTTCTAATGATGCTTTGGTCAATTCGTTAAACACGATATAAATAAACAATCCTAAAAAGAAAAGGAACGCTCCAATTTCTGGGATTCCTATAAACCATTGGTCTCCTACAGCAGAGGGCATAATCATGTTGTAGATGTCCATATAGTGTCCAAGGAGGATCACAATTCCCGCCATAATGATGAAAAGATTTAAACGCTTGTATGCGCTATTCATCAAAATCAACAGGGGGAAAATGAAGTTCATAACTAGCATTCCAAAGAAGGGCAAGTTATAATCTTCGATTCGGGTAATAAAATAAGTAACTTCTTCTGGAATATTGGAGTACCAAATCAACATAAACTGCGAAAACCAAAGATAGGTCCAAAAGATGCTGATTCCGAACATGAATTTTCCTAAGTCATGTATGTGACTGTCATTGACTTTCTCCAAATAGCCTTTTGATTTTAGATAGATGGTGATCAATGCAATAACGGTGATTCCGCTTACAAACATGCTGGCAAATACATACCACCCAAATAAGGTACTAAACCAGTGTGGGTCTATGGACATGATCCAATCCCAAGACATCATCGACTCGGTTACGATAAAAAACACTAGAAAACCAGCAGATATTCTGAAGTTTTTTTTGTGGTAACTGATATCGTTGGCGGTATCTTGTGCGATTGAGAATTTTCTTGAAAAATAGCGATACACGTTCCATCCTAGAATATAGAATAGTGCACGAGCTAAGAAAAAAGGTACGTTTAGAAAGCCTGTTTTTCCCTGGATCAATTTGTCATGAGCAACCACCTCGGGGTCCATCCAAATAAACAAGTGGTTCCAATGCATTCCTGATAATACTAACAACACAAAAACAATCAACGTGCCTGGCAAGAGATAACCTGTAATTCCTTCCATTACTCTAAATAAAACTGGGGACCAACCGGCTTGAGCAGCCCTTTGGATGGCATAAAATGCTAAGGTCCCAAGTGCAAGCATCATAAAAAAGAATGCTGCTACATACACTGCCGCCCATGGTTTGTTCTGCAATTGATGCAAAAGATGCTCGCCATGGTCGTCTGCTTCGTGAGCAGCTTGCTCTTCATGAGCTACGGCTCCAGCTTCATGACCCATTGCCTGATGTGTGGATGCGTCAGAAGCATGTTCGGCTGCTGGTGCATGACTTTCACCATGATGGGCATCGGCTACCATGGCTTGTGCTTCTGCGACGGTAGAAGGTGCTGATAAGAATCCGTAAGCGATGCCCAAAAGTCCTACGACTATTAGGCTAAGCGCTGTGATTTTCAATGTACTAGGAAAAGTATACATACGTTTCTAAGCTTTTCTTATTTAACTAATTTGGCACGTAGTGCCATTACATGTTGTGCGATCTGCCAACGCTCTTCGGCGTTAACTTGACCTGCATGAGAACCCATTGCGTTTTTGCCATACATGAGCACATGGTATATACTACCCGGGGTGATTTCGCGATCTGCATAACTGGGTACTCCTAAAAACTTTTCTCGTGTCATAAGTATGCCCTGACCGTCCCCTTTTTTACCGTGGCATACTGCACAATAGATATTGTAAAGTGCTTCTCCTTCGGCACGGTTTGCTTCAGTATCTAGTAATGGAGAATTTAGGCTGGCTTTGGCCGCTTCATACCCTTCGTTGGTGTCCGGATAGTCATAAGGTTCCCATCCACGTGCAACCGTACCCGCTACAGGCAATTGCGCTTCAACACCATTGGCAAAGGCATCCGAGTCTGCATAGGTTTCATAACCTACAGGCTCATACATATTGGGAAAATATTGGTAGTTGGGCTTGGCTGGGTCAAAACATGACTGCAGGGCCAACATACTCAATACCGATAAAATTGCTAAACCTTTTATTTTCATTCTAGTGCGCTTTATCAATTACTTGTATATCGATTGCTCCTGTTTTCTTCAAAAGGGCTTTGAGGTCACTTTCGTTATTGTCCACAGCGATTTCCATCAAGAATTTGTCATCTGTGGTCAATGGGTTGGGGTTTTCTGCCTTTTTGAAGGGCCATAAACGGCTTCTCAAGTAGAAGGTTATGACCATAAGGTGTGCTGCAAAAAAAACGGTCATCTCAAACATTACCGGTACAAAAGCGGGCATGTTTTCGAGATACGAAAAACTGGGTTTACCACCAATGTTTTGTGGCCAATCTTGTATCATGATGAAGTTCATCATTAGGACGGCAACGCTGAGTCCTATGCACCCATAGATAAAGGCCATTATCGAAATACGTGTTTCTTCGAGACCCATTGCCTTGTCCAATCCGTGGACTGGAAACGGGGTGTAAACTTCCTCAATATGATGCTTGTCTTTGACAACAGCTTTGACAGCGCTCAACAGCACATCGTCATCGTCGTATAAAGCGTGTATTACTTGATTACTCATTTCCGTCTCTTAATTTTTTATATTTTTCTCCGGAGGATTTCAAAATGGTCTTCACTTCTGCCTGAGCGATCACTGGGAAGGTTCTTGCGTACAACAAGAAAAGAACAAAGAAGAATCCGATGGTTCCAATAAAGATTCCGATATCTACAAAGGTTGGTGAAAACATCGTCCATGAAGAGGGAAGATAATCACGGTGCAAAGAAGTCACGATAATTACAAATCGTTCGAACCACATACCGATATTAACAACAATTGAGATAATAAAGGAGAACATGATACTTGTTCTCAATTTCTTAAACCACATAAATTGTGGTGAAAACACGTTGCAGGTCATCATGGCCCAGTATGCCCACCAGTAAGGTCCGGTAGCGCGATTCAAAAAGGCGTATTGTTCGTATTCTACGCCAGAATACCAAGCGATGAAAAGCTCTGTTATATATGCTACACCAACGATAGAACCCGTAATCATGATAACGATGTTCATCAATTCGATGTGTTGCACGGTAATATAATTTTCTAAATTAGAAACCTTCCGCATGATGATCAATAAGGTATTGACCATGGCAAATCCGGAGAAGATCGCCCCCGCCACAAAATAGGGAGGGAATATCGTTGTGTGCCATCCGGGGATGACCGAAGTTGCAAAGTCAAAAGATACAATCGTATGTACCGAAAGTACCAAAGGGGTAGCAAGTCCTGCCAGGACCAAAGAGACTTCTTCAAAACGTTG
The DNA here is from genome assembly GCA_017852395.1 of Flavobacteriaceae bacterium. Lineage (GTDB taxonomy): Bacteria > Bacteroidota > Bacteroidia > Flavobacteriales > Flavobacteriaceae > RFYP01. Next base: position 136,192 of record JAFMLE010000001.1, on the reverse strand, counting down.
CCAATCTTTGGCGCGACCAGTCCAGCCAAAACTCAATAGGCTGTAAATTTTCTTTTGGAACGGGCGTACTGCACGATCTCTAATCATTGCAAAATCTGGTAAGAGCCCTGTCCACCAGAATACCAAACTTACGGAGAGATAGGTAGAAATGGCAAATACGTCCCACAACAATGGCGAGTTGAAGTTGACCCATAACGATCCAAACCCGTTAGGAATCGGAAGTACCCAGTAGGCCAACCATGGGCGCCCCATGTGAATGATGGGAAATAAACCTGCTTGGATTACGGAGAAAATAGTCATGGCTTCTGCAGAGCGGTTAATTGCCATTCGCCACTTTTGCCTAAAAAGTAAAAGTACCGCAGAGATCAGTGTCCCTGCGTGTCCAATACCTACCCACCATACAAAGTTGGTGATGTCCCAAGCCCAACCTACCGTTTTGTTGAGACCCCATGTGCCAATTCCTGTAGAAATGGTATAAATGATGCAACCCAAACCCCATAAAAATGCGGTTAGAGCTATTCCAAAAACAATCCACCATTGGCGGTTGGCTTGCCCTTCTACAGGAGCCGCAACATCAACCGTGACGTCATGGTAGGACTTGTCTCCGGTTACTAATGGTTTTCTTATTGGTGCTTCGTAATGCGATGCCATACGACTAATTTTTCTTACAATTAAATTATGCCTCTGTGTTACGTACTTTCACTTGATACATCACGTTAGGTTTTGTTCCTACGTGCTCTAACAAATGATACATTCGATCACTTTCTTTTAACGCAGCCACTTTGCTTTGTTTGTCATTGATGTCTCCAAAGACCATTGCTCCGGTGCCACAAGCCTTAGAGCATGCTGTTTGGAATTCTCCATCTTTTATCTCACGCCCTTCGAGTTTGGCATCCAAAATTGTTTTTTGTGTCATTTGGATACACATAGAGCATTTTTCCATGACTCCTCGAGAGCGAACCACTACATCGGGATTGAGGACCATACGACCAAGATCGTTGTTCATATGATAGTCAAACTCGTCATTTTTGTTGTATAAGAACCAATTGAAACGACGTACTTTATACGGGCAGTTGTTGGCACAATAACGTGTTCCGACACAACGGTTATAGGCCATGTGATTTTGCCCCTGACGCCCGTGTGAAGTTGCCGCTACTGGGCATACAGTTTCACAAGGCGCATGGTTACAGTGTTGACACATTACGGGTTGGAAGGCCACTTGCGGATTGGCAGCAGCTTGTTCCATCTCACCAAAGGTGGTTAGGGAGTCTCCCAATCCTGAGATATTTTCTTTGGTTGTATTGTCCCCTTCAAAGGTCGTCTCCGAAGAATAATAGCGATCTATACGTAACCAGTGCATATCTCTAGATTTGCGCATTTCACGTTTTCCTACTACCGGAACATTGTTTTCAGAATGACAAGCAATAACGCAAGCACCACAACCAGTACAAGCATTAAGGTCAATAGAAAGATTGAAATGATGTCCGATAGAACGATCAAATTCTTGCCACATATCTACTTCTGGCGAAGTAACGGGCATTTCGATATGATTTTTGGAAACTTCAGGAATGGCATTCCAGTAGTGTTTGTCCTTAGTATTAAAGATTTCTAAGGTGGTCTCTTTTACAATGTCTCCACGCCCCATAAGTGTGTTGTGTAATTGAACACAAGCAAACTCATGATAGCCATCTGCAGGTGTGATTTCTACACGTTGTACAGATTTAAAGTTTTTATAAAACGGATAGGCATTTACACCAACTTGCATTTCTTCTTGCGATCCAAGCTTGGGTCCATAACCGACAGCAAGCCCAACAGATCCGGGTGCTTGCCCTGGCTGAACAAGAACAGGTACCGTTAGTGTAGTCTGTCCGTCGGATACATTGGCATAACTTCCGTTAAGTGCACCGTTGGCAACATTGACATTTTTGAGCCCCAAACGCTTTGCGTCTTCTTGCGAAATGGTCAAATAATTGTCCCAACTAATTCGAGTGATCGGATCAGGAAACTCTTGCAGCCAAGGGTTGTTTGACTGTTGACCATCACCCATACCTGTTTTGGTATAAAGCACAAGTGACATACCACTTTCTTCTGCAGCGTTTAGGCTTCTTACGTGAGCAGCCGTCGCAATTGGAGTGGCGCTATAATTTGAAACCGTATTTGTGATTACAAATCCATCGTGAAGTGCTTGACTCCAAGACTGATCCGCAAGTATACTTTCTTGCCAGTGGCTTTTGATCGCTTCATAATAAGACGTTGACGAACCTGTTAGGCTCAGTAACACATCTTGAAACTGTAACGTATCAAACAATGGACGGATGGTTGGCTGAGCAAGTGCGTAGTGCCCTGCTGCCATTTGATAATCACCCCAAGATTCTAAATAATGTGGGGTGGCTCCCGTATATTGAGAAGCAACCGCCGTTTCGTTTTCTTTAATTGAAAACGCTACTGAAAGATCTAATTTTTTGATGGCGTCTTCCAATTTTGACCCATTGGGTGCAGTGAGTACAGGATTTACACCAACGGTAATCAAACCGCCTAAGTTTCCTGCTAGAAGGTCATCAATCAACTGCCCAACATGTGTCGCATTTCCCTGACGGTGAAATAAGGGTTTGTTGGGTTGGAAACACACACTGCCTAAATACTGATTGATGGCAATGGCGAGTTCTTGTGCGGCAACATCTTCTATACCACAAGTGACAACAGCTTTGTCCTTTGAAGCACGGAGACGAGCTACTGCTTTAGAAACGGCTCGTGCCAAATCTGCAGGTAGTGAACCACTAATGGCTGTATTGGTAAGCTCGGCATACAGGTGAGCCAATACGTTCTTCTGCATTGCAGGAGTTACTGGTACGCGGACATCGGCGTTTGCTCCAGAAAGTGACATATTGGATTCGAACTGTATATGGTGTGACATCTTAGCTGTACCATGATGTCCCTTCGGCACGCGGCTTTTGGCATAGCTACTTTCAAAGCCACCGCCTTGCCAGTCACCAATTAGATCTGCTCCAATTGACACGATTGTTTCAGCTTCTGAAAAGTCATAAGACGCGAGTGCTCGCGTTCCATAAACATTTTCGAAGGCATCGAGGGCTTCCGAAGAAGACACTGTATCGTAAATAATATGTTTAACATTGGGATATGCCCCGATGAAATCGTTAATAATTTTATGGGTAGTCGGACTTGCCAAGGTCTGTGTTAGCAATACGACGGGCTTGTTCGTTGCGGCTAGGGCTTTGAGTTTTGCACCTACCTGCAATTTAAAATCATCCCAGCTAATCTCCGCGCCATTTGATTTCGGACCTTGAAGACGCTTGGTGTCATAAAGTGACAACACAGAAGCATGCACACGGGCATTGGCAGTTCCGAAAGATGGTGCATCGGAGTTGTTTTCTATTTTGATGGGGCGGCCTTCTCTCGTTTTGACAAGAATACTGGCAAAATCAAATCCATCTGCTATGGTAGTAGCATAATAATTGGCAATACCCGGAATAATTTGTTCGGGCTGTACCACATAAGGAACTGATTTGATGACAGGGCCTTCACAAGCAGCCAAGGTGGCCGCAGCGGTACTAAAGCCTACGTATTTGAGAAAATCTCTACGACTGGTAGCACTGTCTTCCAGTTGCTTTTGGTCGGTCAAAAACTCATTAACAGGCAAATGTTCGGTAAATTCGTTTTGTTCCAACTTTTGAACCATCTCGTTTTGAGGATCCAGTTGATCAACGCTTTTCCAATAGGTCTTATTTTGTGACATATACGTTCTTCTTGCGCGTTTAATAATGACATTTACCACATTCCAAACCACCCATTTGAGCAACGGTCAGTTTTTCAACACCGTACTTTTTGGAGAGTTCTTCGTGTATTTTTGCATAGTACTCATTGCTCTCTACTTTCACGTTTGTTTCACGATGACAGTTGATACACCAACCCATGGTTAGCGGAGCATATTGGTACATAATTTCCATTTCTTCTACTGGGCCATGACATGTTTGACATTCAATCTGTCCAACCTCAACGTGTTGGGCGTGATTGAAGTAAACAAAATCAGGTAGGTTATGAATACGAACCCACTTAACAGGTTTGCTTTCGCCCGTATATCGTTGGTTTTCTTCATCCCATCCTACGGCTGCATATAGTTTTTTGATTTCTTTGGTATAAAAATCTTTGGTGTAGCCATTTTCTAAATCTTCTTCACCATTGTATTCTGCAATGTTCTTGTGACAGTTCATACATACATTGAGAGAAGGAATGCCGGAGTGCTTGGATACGCGAGCAGAAGAGTGGCAATATTTACATTCGATCTGGTTATCCCCAGCGTGTATTTTGTGTGAATAATGAATGGGCTGAACGGGCATGTAGCCTTGGTCCACACCAACCTGCATCAAATAACCATATGCAAAATAGGCACTGCTCAATAATAAGAAAATTACAGAAACAAAAACCAAAAATTGATTTTGAACAAACGCTTTCCAGATTGGGGTGCGTTCGGGTTTTTCTTTGATTTCGAGTGCTACACCACTTGCTTTGGCAATCTTAATGAGTGTTTTTTGCACTAAGAAAAGCATCACAACCAACAACAAGAAAACCAGTGTCAAGGCAGCCAATACAAGGTCGTTGCTGATCCCAGATGTGTTTGCACTAACAGCTCCTCCGGCAGTTGGTGCTGCTGCTGCAGCTGCGGGTGGTGTATAATCAGTATAGGCAATGATGTTGTCAATATCTGCATTGGAAAGTTGTGGAAAAGCAGTCATGGCTGTTTTGTTATATTCTTCCCAAATAGCAATGGCTTGTGCATCTCCAGCTTTGATCATTGCGGCACTGTTTTTGATCCAGCTGTATAACCACTCTTTATCATACTTTTGTGATACACCTCTAAGTGCTGGTCCTACCGCTTTTTTGTTGAGTTTATGGCAAGCAGCACAGTTGGCGTTGAAGAGTTTTTTTCCGGCTTCAACGTCTGGCTCTTGAGCAAAAGATTGAGTAGTAGCTCCTAGAAGTAGCGTTACAAGTAGAAATGAGTGGAAACCTCTGGTTATGCGTTGGCTTAACCCCTGTTTCATGTTGAATATATAAGTGATATCTAACAAAGTTCCTTTCTAAAATCACACAAAAGTAAGTATAGCATTGTTATTGTAAAAATAATAGCACTCACAATATGCCTAATTTATATTTGTTCTAAATAAGGTTTTTGTTCTGTTTAAATTATGGGTAAAATGTGATAAAATGTATTCCTTTGTATTATGAAAAGAAAAGCGACAAAATGGCTTCTATTTGTTCTAATTAGCGTCACCACATCGGATGTTATTTGGGGCCAAGAGGCCCTTGTGGAGGTTAAACAAGATAGCTTGATCTCAAAAGCATTAATGTTGAAAATTGAGGCCAATCGTGAACAATTTGCGAATGAATTCTATATGATTCAACTGTATTATGGCACCTATGATCAGGCTACTGAAATCATGGAAGAAGTTCAAGAACTTGACCCTGAATTGGAAGTAAAAATGAGCTTTGAAACACCCAATTATAAGGTGCAAGTTGGGCCTTTCAAAAAATACCTTGATGCACTCGAGCAGCTCAATATTTTAAAAAAGACATTTAGAGAAGCCTTTTTGTTAGAACCCAAAACGGGTTTATAACGTCTTTTTAACTGCTACTTCTTTAAAGCACTCGATTTGATCTCCTTCTTTAATTTCGTTGTAGTTTTTGATTTGAAGTCCACAATCATAACCTTTGGCAACCTCTTTGACATCGTCCTTAAAGCGTTTGAGTGAATCCAATACACCTGTGTAGATCACAACACCATCGCGTATAAGTCGTACTCCTGAATTACGGAAAATTTTACCACTTAGCACCATACATCCTGCAATGGTACCCACTTTTGAGATTTTATAGGTTTCGCGGATTTCGGCCATTCCTGTGATTTCTTCTTTGAGGTCTGGTGACAACATCCCTTCCATAGCATCTTTAACATCGTTGATTGCGTCATAGATGATGGAGTAAGAACGGATATCAATAGCTTCTTTTTCGGCCAATTCGCGGCTGTTTCCTGTAGGTCTGACATTGAACCCAATAACAATAGCATCTGAAGCAGTTGCCAAGAGCACATCAGATTCTGTGATTGCTCCAACACCTTTGTGAATGATGTTTACTTGAATTTCTTCGGTTGATAATTTTTGAAGGGAATCGGTCAGTGCCTCTACAGAACCGTCAACATCTCCCTTTAGGATAATGTTCAACTCTTTGAAGTCTCCAAGGGCGATACGTCTTCCAATTTCATCGAGGGTAATGTGCTTTTGAGTGCGCACATTTTGCTCTCTTAAGAGTTGGGTTCTTTTGGCTGCAATTTGTTTGGCTTCTTTTTCGTCTTCCAATACATTAAAAGAATCGCCCGCTTGAGGTGCTCCGTCCAGCCCTAGTACAGATACAGGTGTTGATGGGGGCACTTCGGTTAGGTTTTTTCCGCGTTCGTCGAACATGGCTTTTACCTTACCACTGTGTTTACCTGCCAAGAGGTAGTCTCCTATCTTGAGTGTTCCATTTTGCACCAAAATGGTCGATACATATCCGCGGCCTTTATCGAGGTAGGCTTCAACAACTGTTCCTTTGGCCTTGCGATTTGGATTGGCTTTAAGTTCTAAAATTTCTGCTTCTAAAAGCACTTTTTCTAGCAATTCGTTGACACCTGTTCCTTTGAGGGCTGAGATGTCGTGTGATTGGATTTTCCCTCCCCAGTCTTCGACCAAAAGGTTCATCCCTGCCAAAGCTTCCTTGATCTTATCCGGATTGGCTGTGGGTTTATCAATTTTATTGATGGCAAAAATTATGGGTACGCTTGCTGCTTGAGCGTGACTAATAGCTTCTTTGGTTTGCGGCATGATATCATCATCTGCAGCGACTACAATAATAGCAATATCGGTAACCTGAGTTCCTCGTGCACGCATTGCGGTAAAGGCTTCGTGGCCTGGGGTGTCTAAGAAGGTAATACGTTGGCCGTCCTTTAAACTCACCGAATAGGCTCCGATGTGCTGGGTAATCCCTCCTGACTCACCGGCGATTACATTTTCTTCACGTATAAAGTCGAGCAAAGATGTTTTTCCATGGTCAACGTGACCCATTACTGTAACGATAGGTGCGCGGGTTAGAAGGTCTTCTTCTTTGTCGGCCTCATCTTCTATATTTTCTTCGAGTTCTGTTTTGACAAATTCAACCTGATAGCCAAACTCTTCGGCAACAATGCTCAGGGTTTCAGCATCCAAGCGTTGGTTCATGGTGACCATAATTCCCAATGACATACAGGCAGAAATAATTTCTGTTGAGCTGATATCCATCATCGTTGCAATTTCGCCTACTGTGATGAATTCTGTAACCCGAATTATTTTGCTTTCGGCTTCCATTTGAGCCATTTCGTCTTCGGACTTTTGACGATGCTGATCCCTTTTGTCTCTTCGGTATTTGGCCCCTTTAGATTTAGAGGATTTGCCCTGAAGTTTTTCAAGGGTTTCTCTAATTTGCTTTTGTACTTCTTCTTCCGTGGGCTCTACTTTGTTAATCTGAGGTTGACGATTGCCTCCTTTAGAGCGTTGTGCTGGCGCTTTTTTAGGATCAGGTTTGGTGTCTTTACTGATTCTTTTTCGCTTGCGTTTTCGGGCTTCTTCGACAGTTTTCTCCTTGGAGTTTACTGCATCTAGGTTAATCGTCTGACCGGTTTTTTTGGGACCGGTTAGTTTTTTGTATTGAGTAGTTATTTTTTCTTCTGCTTCGTTCTTTTCGGCTACTGGTGGGGCAGGAGCTACGGTTGGTTTAGAAGGAGATTCTACCTCGGAATCTTTTTCGACTTCGGCTTGGGGAGCTGCTGCTGGCTTTTCTTGTTTTGCAACGGGTTTCTTAACCGGGTTTAGATCGATCTTTCCAAGCATTTTGGGTTTTTCAATATCGACTTTTGCACGGACTACCTGTTCTTTTTGCTCTAGGGCTTGCTGACGTTCTAACTCTTTCTCTTCTTGGATTTTACGAAGCTTTTCTTTTTCTTTTCGTTTTTCTTCACTGATTTCAAAAGAAGCATCTTTTTTGGATTTATCGGTTTCGAATTCGTCCAGCAAGAGTTGATATAACTCGTTTGAAATTTTGGTTGTTGGGCGTGCTTCGATTTCGACGCCTTGTTGGGCCAAATAGTCCACAACGCGGTCTAACGAGATGTTAAATTCGCGGAGAACTTTATTCAAACGGATACTAGGTTGGTCAGCCATATACGGGTTGGTGTTGGTTCAAATTTAGCAAATATTAAGCTTCATCATCAAACTCCTCTCTGAGGATTTTGATTACATCTTTGATGGTTTCTTCTTCGAGGTCGGTTCTTTTTATAAGGTCTGTTGCATCGAGCTCTAAAATACTTTTGGCGGTATCGAGTCCTACTTTTTGGAACTCTTCAATCACCCATGCATCGATTTCGTCCGAGAATTCTGATAATTCTACATCCTCTTCCATACCTTCTCTATATACATCAATTTCAAAACCGGTTAGCTTGCCTGCCAGTCGGATGTTGTGCCCTCCTCTTCCAATCGCTTTGGAGACTTCTTCGGGGTTCAAAAATACTTGAACGCGCTTTTCTTCTTCATCGATTTTGAGGGAGTTGACTTTTGCAGGGCTTAGGGCTCTTGATATGAATAACTGCAAGTTGTTGGTGTAGTTTATTACATCGATGTTTTCGTTGCCAAGTTCTCGGACGATACCATGAATTCGAGATCCTTTCATCCCTACACAAGCGCCTACTGGATCGATACGATCATCATAAGAATCTACGGCTACTTTGGCTTTTTCTCCAGGAATACGAACGGCTTTTTTGATCGTAATTAGCCCATCAAAAACTTCGGGGATCTCTTGTTCGAATAGTTTTTCTAAGAAAACAGGAGAGGTTCTAGAAAGTATAATTCTCGGTTTGTTGCCACGCATTTCTACCGCATCGATTACCCCACGTACATTGTCTCCTTTTCTAAAGAAATCATTAGGTATTTGGCGGTCTTTGGGCAATATAATTTCGTTACCTTCATCATCGAGCAAGATGACTTCGCGATTTCTAACATGATGTACCTCGGCTGTGTATATTTCACCAACGCGATCTTTAAATTGGTTGAAGATATTGGTGCTGTCGTGTTCAAATATTTTTGCAACCAAATTTTGCCGAAGGCTCATAATTGCGCGACGCCCGAGTGCTGCAATTTTTACTTCCTCCGAAACATCTTCTCCCACTTCAAAATCAGGTTCGATTTTTTTGGCTTCATCCAACTCAATCTCTTGGTTAGGGTCTTCGACCGCGCCGTTTTCTACGACGATACGGTTGCGCCAAATTTCTAAATCTCCTTTGTCGGGATTGATAATGATGTCAAAGTTTTCATCGGAGCCAAACTTGCGTTTTAAGGTGTTTCTAAAGACCTCTTCTAAAATCACCATAAGGGTGACGCGGTCGATTAGTTTTTCATCTTTAAACTCTGAAAAGGACTCAATTAATGCTAAATTCTCCATGCTAAAGGATTAAAATTGTACAATTACTTTTGCCGATTGCACTTCGTCATACGGCAGGGTTTTATTTTTGATTACGGTTGTTTTACCCTTACCAACAGGCTTGGGTTCACGGGTTTTCCATGTCAATTCAAAGGTCTGATCATTTGCTTCTACTAAAGAACCGGTTAACAATTCTCCAGCAGCAGTCGTTACCTCAAGTGTTCTTCCAATATTTTTTACATATTGTCGGGGCAACGCCAAAGGGGCGCTAACACCAACGGAGGTAACCTCCAAAGAAAAGTCTTCGGCTTCACGATCCAAGTTGTGCTCGATCATACGGCTTACAGATACACAATCTTTGAGGGTCACGCCTTGATCTCCATCCAACACAACTTTGATGGCATTATCGGCACCTACCCTAAAATCAATAAGAAAGAGTGCCGGATGAGCCTCCAGAGCTGCGTTTAACAATTGTTCGACCTTTGACTTTAAATTCATAGTAAAAAAAAGAGGGACCTGTTAGTCGCCTCTAAACTTTTTTATCAGAAAACAGGGCAAAAGTAAAAATTATTTATGAAATCACCTAATAGTTACAAACATCTCTTCGGAAAGCCTGGTTGCCTTCTAAGACTTTCTTGCGATGCACTTTTTGTTTATATTTGAGACAAGGCTATGAAAAACAAATCTTCCGAATTTGAGGGTACCAAATTGCGTGTCGGTTGGCGATTTACCAAACACGATCCCAAAGTGCTTTCGCCTTTTGAGCGCTTATTCGAGATTTTCAAAGAACTGATTATTCACACCTCTGGAGATTTTGATGAAGCTATTGATTGGCTTCGAGCGCTTGACAAAGAATATGAACTGACCGATGCCGACTATACAATAGATGATTTTATTGACGATCTATTAAAAAAGAGTTATGTGCGTCAAGAAATTCGGCCGGACGGCAATGATCCTAGTTTTACGATCACGCCAAAGACTGAAAAATTTTTACGCGAACATGCACTAAAACAGATTTTTGGAAAACTCAGAAAATCAAAAACAGGCAATCACCGAACCAAATATAGCGGATCTAGCCAAGAAGCGTCGGGAGACCAGCGTCCCTTTCAGTTTGGCGACGGACTCGAAAAAATAGTGCTGACCGAAAGCATAAAAAATGCTCAAATACACGGGGGTATTGATGAATTTCAGCTTCGTCAAGACGATTTAGTGGTGTCAGAGACACACTACAAAGCCCAAATGAGTACCGTTTTGATGATTGACATAAGCCACAGTATGATTTTGTACGGCGAGGATCGTATCACCCCTGCTAAAAAAGTAGCCATGGCGTTGGCAGAAATGATCACCACTCGGTATCCCAAAGACACCCTAGACATTTTGGTTTTTGGAAATGATGCCCGACCGATATCCATCAAAGAACTGCCTTATCTCCAAGTGGGGCCATACCACACCAATACCGTGGCCGGCCTCAATTTGGCCATGGACTTGCTACGACGAAAAAAAAACACCAACAAACAAATTTTTATGATCACCGATGGCAAGCCTAGTTGTTTGCAAATGCCCGATGGCTCCTACTACAAAAACAGTGTGGGCTTAGACCCAAAAATTGTCAACAAATGTTATCTGATGGCCCGCCAAGCAAGAAAACTTCAGATCCCAATAACCACCTTTATGATTGCCAGTGACCCCTATCTCAAACATTTTGTACAAGAATTTACAGCCCACAACAAGGGAAAAGCTTTCTACACAGGACTCAATGGCCTTGGAGATATGATTTTTGAAGACTATGAAAGCAATAGAAGAAAAAAAATGAACTAATTGTTATGAAAAAACCCACTATAAAAACCCTACAAGAGCTCAAAGCTTCGGGATACAGAAGCACAACGGTTCAGCACGAATTGGCCAACAATCTCATGACCAACCTCCGCGCTGGCAAAAAAAACTTTGATGGGATTATTGGTTATGAAAACACCGTTATCCCAGCAGTAGAACGTGCAATTTTATCGGGGCATAACATCAATTTATTGGGTCTACGTGGTCAAGCAAAAACCCGAATTGCCCGCCTTATGGTAGCACTACTCGATGAGTGGACACCCGTAGTTGCAGGTTCAGAAATCAATGATGACCCCATGCTGCCCATTTCGCTTTATGCCAAAAATATTATAGAAGAAAAAGGCGATGACACCCCAATCGATTGGCTGCACCGCAACGATCGTTTTTTTGAAAAATTGGCAACGCCCGACGTTACTGTAGCCGATCTTATCGGGGATATTGACCCCATCAAAGCGGCCAGTCTCAAGTTGTCATATGCCGATGAGCGTGTGATTCATTTTGGAATGATCCCCAGGGCCCATCGCTGTATTTTTGTACTCAACGAATTGCCGGATTTGCAAGCCCGAATTCAGGTGGCACTTTTTTCGATTTTGCAAGAAAAAGAAATTCAAATAAGAGGGTTCAAACTTCGCATGCCCCTTGAATTACAATTTATATTTACTGCCAACCCAGAAGATTATACCAACCGGGGCAGTATCGTAACCCCTCTCAAAGACCGAATTGGTTCTCAGATTTTGACCCACTACCCCAACAATCGACAGATTTCTAAGGCGATCACCTCCCAAGAGGTACAACTTACCGATGCCCAAAAAAAACAGATACACGTTCCCGAATTGGCCAAAGAAATTATTGAACAAATAGGCTTTGAGGCCCGAAAAAGCGAATTTGTAGATGCCAAAAGTGGAGTCAGCGCCCGAATGAGCATTACGGCTTTTGAAAACCTTATCAGTACTGCACAACATCGAATGCTGGCCAACGGCTCGGACAATACCTCGGTTAGAATGGCCGATTTTTTTGGGGTGATTCCTGCCATCAATGGGAAAATTGAACTGGTCTATGAAGGAGAGCAAGAAGGTGCAGATCAAATTGGTATGCACCTCATCAATCAAGCGGTCAAAAGTCTGTTTGCAGACTATTTCCCAAAAATCGAAAAATTGGAAAAACCCAATAGCAAAAGCCCTTATGATGAATTGCTGCAGTGGTTTTTTAGTGACAATGAATTGTTTTTAGAAGATCGTCAAACGGATGCTGCCTATCAAAAACAACTTGATGCGATTGTGCCATTGGAGGACCTTGTGACCAAATTTCAACCGCAACTGAACACCGAGGATCGGTGGTTTTTCAAAGAATTTCTCCTTTGGGGGCTCGAATCACATCAAAAACTCAACAAATACCGAACCGAGGCGGGATTCCAATTCAAAGATTCCCTGGGCAGTTTTATCAATAAATTATAAGTCTAGAGACGTTCGATAATTTCTATGAACAGACCTATGCCTAAGCACAAAAAAAGTGATGCAAAAAAGAGAATTCCGACTCCCATAATTCGTAGTTTATCTCTCTAAGATACGTTTTTATGGTATTATTAGATCATAAATTGACCCAAAGGCAGCAACCAAAAAGAAAAAAGCACAAAAAAGTCAGTGTTTTATTGGGTTTTACACCCTTAGTAATAACGTATAAAAGATAGAGCCAAGGGAAGCCGTGCATGAGAAGATCAAACCAGTCAAGAGCTTGCATACCGTTGGCGCCTCCGAGCAACCAACGAACCTTTCCTAATATATGTGGCTCGGGGGTGTAGGGTGCCAAACCTAAGGTCAAGCAAAACAAAAGGGGCAACTGTAGTTTTTTAAAATCCATCAAATACAAATAGTACACCGAAGCTAATGAATCTTCGAAGAGCTTCCAAATAACCTTTTGGTTCTTTAGATAAAAAAGGGGGCAGCGCCCCCTTTTGAGTAGCAAACTAAATACCTTATTGATTGACCGGTGTTTTTTGAAAAATACCTGGATCCTCGGGAGCATTTTCATTTGAATTCAACTCATCATAAGCATAGGGCAAACGTTCGGCACGTTGTGTACTCGAATTGTTTTTCATTACAAAAGGCACCGAAATATCCGAGTCGGCTTTGCGTAGTCTGCGCGCATCATTAAACGAAATGTGCATACCAAAACCCGATACGTAGCGCTCTTCTATGATTTCTCTTAAAAGGGCTTTTTGAGCCGAAATATTGTCTTGGTTTTCGATGCCTCCGTTTTCAAAATCAGCTGCTATAAAAGGAGCATACAGGTAGGTTTCTCCAGAAAAATTAGCATTAAGTTGCCCCCCATTATTGAGCCATGTACGCACCTGATTCAAGGCCGTCAAGGCTTGGGTTGTATTTCCAGCACGTGCATGGACCTCGGCAATAATCAATTGGTTTTCAAAATAGGTAACCATATTTTGAGGTTCAAATTGCTCAATAATCCCTTCTAGACCAAGCATGGTCTGATCGTATAAATTTTTCTGATTGTTGTATTGTTGATCATTTACATCTGCAGTAGTACCTCCTCCTCCATGTAACGAAATATACAATGCGCTTCCATCTGATGGCGGAGTGCCAAATCGTTTATAATAAAAGGGCATTTGCAAATTGCCCAGTTCCAAAACCCGCCTTGTCCATTGGTTGCCATAGGACGCATCAAATGTCTTTTGATAATCGTCTATGAGTTCTTCCATGGCACGGTTTGCCTCGGCTTTTGATAGTGGTGTATCTGCAAATGGGGTTTCCTCCAGAGGGGGCCTGTCCTTAAAATCAATTGCTAACCATTGTGCCAATGTGCTGATCTCCTTAGGTTCAACGGTGCTGCTTTTGGGTTCGGTAGAACAGTTGAAACAGAAGAATATGAGAGAAAATAATACCAAAATCCTCATAGCAACTTTATATGACTTTTACAACGACAAGCATTCGTATAAAATCCTTATCAAAAAGAATTTTAATTAATAAAAATAACGTCTAAACGCCTCTATAGCTTGATATTCGGCCATTCCAAGGGCATTGTAGATTTTTGCGGTATCTCGGTTGCGCTCTTCGGCACGGACCCAAAACTCACGCTGATCTTCTCCTTGAAACATCACTTTGTCTTTTTGAGATTGGTGAAACAAAATTGCATTTCGCTTTTGCAATACCTGGTCTGGGCTCATCGGTACGGCCATGTGAATTTCATGGATGCCCCATTCTTGCCAAGCCCCTCGGTAGAGCCATACCCAGCAATCTTTCATGTAGGACTCATCTTTGGCTTGCTTTAGCGCTTCAAACAATACATCCAAGCAAGTACGGTGTGTACCATGAGGATCGGCCAAATCACCAGCAGCAAAGATTTGATGGGGTTTAATTTTTTCAAAAAGTGCTAGGGTAATGTCAACATCTTTTTGAGAGGGTGGATTTTTTCTTACCGTACCCGTTTCATAGAACGGGAGGTCCAAAAAATGAAGCTGTTCTACGGGCAATTTTAAAAAACGTCCTGCTCCCAAACACTCGCTGCGGCGGATGGTCCCTTTGACCAATCGCAATTGTTCGCTATCTATGGGTGCTTTGTTGGTGTCTAATAATTCTGATTTGAGTGCCTGAAACTTTTTAGAATCGGGTTCCATGCGCAATGCAACTTCGACATAGCGCAACGCATCTTCGTCCGAAACAGCAATATTTCCAGAGGTCTGATAAGCGACATGCACTTCATGACCCTGATCAATTAGCCGGGCAAAAGTACCTCCCATTGAAATAACATCATCATCGGGATGGGGGCTAAAAATAATACTCCTTTTGACCGCAGGTGTGGAGCGCTCGGGGCGGTTTTCATCCGAGTGATGGGGTTTGCCTCCAGGCCAACCTGTGATGGTTTTTTGGATTTGATTGAACATCCAGATGTTGAGTTCATAAGCGGACCCCATGGTGGCTAATAAATCCGACAAGCCGTACTCGTTATAATCTCTTTGGGTAAGCATCAATATGGACTTATTCACTTTTTTACACAGCCAAACAATGGCTTGTTTGCGTAGATCATCTGTCCACTCGCAATCGCGAACCAACCAAGGTGTTCTAAACCGTTTTAACTCACTACTGGCTTCTTCATCGAGTATGATGGTAGTATTTTTATGGTGCTGTAAAAATGTGGCCGGCGCTTTGCTAGAAACTTCACCTTCAATAGTACGTGCCACCGTTTGTGCTTTTTTATGTCCCCAAGCTAATAATACAATACGCTTGGCTTTCATGATACTGGACACCCCCATGGTTATGGCTTTTTTGGGAACATTTTCTAACCCATTAAAATCATTTGCTGCATCGGATCGGGTAATGGCATCTAAAGTAATGAGACGGGTGACCGAATTTTGATGTGATCCGGGTTCGTTGAACCCAATATGAGCTGTCCTGCCAATACCAAGCAATTGAAAATCCAATCCGCCATAGGCGTTAATTGTTTCTTCGTACTCCGTACAAAAGGCCCGAACTTTTTCCATCGGTATGTTGCCCTTTGGTATGTGAATCTGCTCGGCAGGGATATCGATATGATCAAACAAGTGGATGTGCATAAAATGGTGGTAGCTCCGGATGTCTTTGGCGTCGATCGGATAATATTCGTCTAGGTTAAATGTCACCACGTTTTTAAAACTCAATCCCTCCTCGCGATGAAGTCGTACCAATTCTTGGTAGACGCCTATCGGAGATGATCCGGTTGCTAATCCCAATACATAGGGGCGGTCGATACAATTTCGAATCCCCGAAGCAATTTCTGCAGCCACCATTTTGGAAGCTTCTGATGAAGAACTAAAGGTGAGGTTGTGGATTTTTTCGAAACGTGTTTCTTGAAATTTTCCAGGGGTATCGTAAACAAGTGAATGAATGGACATGAATAATTGGCTATCAGTTTAAATTAATAAATAAAGATATAAAACTAAACTTGATAATTATAAATAGAAAAAGGATCGCTATTGCGATCCTTTTTTGTTGGCCCACTAGGGCTCGAACCTAGACTCTTCTGAACCAAAATCAGACGTGTTGCCAGTTACACCATGGGCCAAATGCGTGGCAAATTTACAGTAAAGTTTTTTTATCACAAATTTTTGTTCTTAATAAATCCATTGGATACGTTAATCTTTATTTAATGAACTTGAGTTCCCCTGATTAATTAGTATTTTCGCTTTGTCGAAAACAACATCATGACGGATTACGATTATAAACTTTGGAACCGCCTCATCGGTTGGATTGTATTTTTTATAGCCCTTGCTACTTTTGGGATTACGGTTGAGCCAACGGCCAGTTTTTGGGATGCGGGCGAGTATATTTCCACAGCAGCCAAATTACAAATTGGGCATCCGCCGGGTGCACCCTTGTTTCAAATGATGGGTGCCTTTTTTGCCTTATTTGCTTCGGGCCCTGAAAAAATTGCGCTGATGGTCAATTATATGTCCGTTTTTTCAAGCGCCTTTACGATTTTGTTTTTGTTTTGGACCCTCACGCTTTTGTTAAAAAAATTGCCTGCCTTTAGTTCGCTTGATACCCTACAAGAGCGAGTTACCTTTTTTGGGTCTGCCGCAGTAGGAGCACTTGCTTTTTGTTTTTCGGACAGTTTTTGGTTCAATGCCGTTGAAGCCGAAGTCTATGCCATGGCTACCTTTATTTTGTCGTTGCTTTTCTGGTTGGGATTGCGTTGGGAACAAGATATGAATACCCCTCGTGGCGATCGATGGCTTTTGCTGATTGCTTTTATTATTGGATTGTCTTTTGGCGTTCATTTTATGGGGCTTTTGACCATCCCGGCGATTGGTATGATTTATTATTTTAAAAATTATAAAAAAACAACCTTAAAGGGTTTTGTGATTGCCAACATGATTTCTGTGGCGGTACTACTGTTTATTTTTAAGCTGCTATTGCCGCTAACCCTAGCCCTTTTTGGCCGTGCCGAAGTCTATTTTGTCAACAGCATCGGGCTGCCCTTCAACAGTGGCACCCTCATCGCTGGTCTAGTGATGGTCCTATTCTTTTATTATACCTTGAGATGGACCTATCAAAAAAATTGGGTCAATCTCAACACTGGGATATTGGCCATACTGTTTGTGTTCTTGGGCTTTTCTTCTTGGATCATGATCCCTATCCGGGCCAATGCCAATACGGTGATTAACGAAAATGACCCATCAGATGCCCGCCAACTTTTGGCCTATTATAACCTCGAACAATATCCCGAAACCAAATTGTTTTACGGGCCTTTTTTCTCCGATATGTATGTGGGGCAGGACGAGGATGAACCCTATATAGATGATAAACCCAAATATGAGCGCAACCTCAAAACAGGGCGCTACGACATTGTTAATCATTGGGAAAATGCTCGAATCAATTCCAACAGCGACCAACGCGGCTTATTACCCCGATTGTGGAGCACCGAACATGCCGCAAATTATATGGACTTCACGGCACCTTTAAATTTTGAAATCGCACGCCCCTACCGTTCCAACGAGCAACTTCAAGCGCGTGTTGCAGCATTCAAAAAAGAAGCTCAAGATGGGCTGTTGCAAGGAAAAGATTACCACGAATTTTTTAGAAATTTTGGGCCGTACCTCGATATTGAAAAACCCAGTCTTTGGAGCAATCTTCAGTTTTTGTTTCAATATCAAATGAATTATATGTATTGGCGCTATTTTATGTGGAATTATGTTGGGCGCCAAAACGATTTGCAGGGCGAGTATACCATTCTTAAAGGAAATTGGCTCAGCGGCATCCCATTTATCGATCAGTTACACCTGGGCAATCAATCCCAGCTTGACAAAGATGCCCTCAACAACAAGGCCCGTAACACCTATTATTTTTTACCGCTTCTGGTAGGGCTTATGGGACTCTTTTTTGTCTACCAGCAAGATCCAAAACGATTTTGGGTATTGTTGCTGTTTTTCCTTTTTACGGGACTGGCCCTCAAAGTGTATCTCAACGAACGCCCTTTTGAACCTCGCGAACGCGATTATGCCCTCGTGGGGTCTTTTTATGTATTTGCTGTCTGGATTGGCTTGGGCGCTTTTGCGATCGCACAAAAACTAAAATCATATTCATCAAAATGGCTACCGCCCTTGGCCGTGGCACTCACAATGTTAGCCGTGCCGCTGCTTATGGCTTCCCAAAACTGGGACGACCACGATCGATCCAACCGATATACTGCCCAATCCATTGCCAAGGCTTATTTGCAATCCATTCAGGAAGACAAAGGTGCCATGATTTTTTCGATTGGAGACAACGATACTTTTGCACTATGGTATGCTCAAGAAATTGAAGAATTTAGAACCGATGTACGAACAATCAACACCAGCCTTTTGGCAACCGATTGGTACATCGACCAAATGAAACGTCAAACTTATAAAAGCGCGCCCATACCCTCTCAAACCAAACATGCACAATACGCATATGGCACAAGAGATTATATCAAACATGAAGCCCTGTTGGACTCGGTAAGATGGGATATTAAAGATTTTGTCAACTGGGTAACCAGCGATAACCCAAACACCAAATACAAAAGCCTTCTGGTGCAATCGGGCGTCGATCCAAATAACTACCCTAAAGGCACGCAAGAAATGGTGTTTTATCCTACCAACAAATTGCGGGTTCCTGTCAACAAAGAAAACGTCTTAAAAAGCGGCGTTGTAAAACCCGAAGATGCTGATCTTATTGTCCCCTACGTTGATATTGATCTTCCCAAAACAGGAATTTCAAAAAATCAGTTTATGATGCTCGATATTTTGGCCAACAACGACTGGGAGCGTCCAATCTACTTTACAGGAGGAAGCTATGATGATGCCGAATATATCTGGATGAAAGAATACCTTCAGCTCGATGGTCTCGTTTACAAATTGGTGCCAATACAAACCCCTTTGAGCCAATACAACCCCTATCTAATGGGACGTATTGACAGTGATTTGATGTATGATATTGTTATGCGTTGGAGTTGGGGTAACTCCGAGCGTTCTGACATTTATCACGACCCAGAAACACGAAAAAACAGCATTTCTTTCCGTAGCAATATGGCGCGTCTGGCCGAAGAATTAATCAACGAAGGTAACGAACAAAAAGCATTAGAAATCATCGACTTGGCCCTTGAAAAAATGCCTGTTGACTTCTTTGGCTATTATAGCCTATTGGTGCCTTTTGTTGACGGGTATTATCGTCTGGGCGCTTCTGAAAAGGGAGCAGAACTACTTCAACAAATTGCCGCTAAATACGCAGATCGTCTTCAGTATTTTGCTTCGCTAAACATCAATGACCAATACCAATTGGGCGAAGAAGTTATTACCGAAATCGAACGCTATCGGACACTGACGGAGGCGCTTTTGGTACATGCTGACCGTACGATTATGGAAGAAGAGCTCGATCGATTTGTTGCGGCTTCCAAACCGTTTGTGTTTTTGTATGGCCCCTATGACTTTTATACCGAGTTGATCGATGTTGTAGAAGGCTATTATTTGGCCAATAACAGCATCAAAGCCCAATCTTTGGCTGAGCAAATTCTCGAAACTTTTAACGAGCGCATGAACCTCTATGGAAGTTTTTCTGCAGAAAACCAAATGTTGGTAGTAGACCGTATTAAATCAGAAATAATGGATTTCCAAAATTTGGTCATGGTGGTTGGACAACAAGATAGTACCGATTTTAGAAATCAAATAACCCAAAAATACAATCAGGCCTTAGAGGGGTTGTTAGGGGAAGAAAATTTAGAGGAATAGATTCTAGTCCACGTGGTCTTTCATCAGACTGATCAGTGTGTTGGCATCTTGTTCTCCACTTTGCCGCCACAACATTTCACCTGCCTTATAAATCATGAGTGTAGGCAAAACTTTGACGCGTAGTGCTTGAGAAAGCACCTCGTTTTTTTCCACGTCTATTTTAATCACTTTTCCATGATCGCCCATAGCGGCAGCCACATCTTTGAGAACGGGATGCATGAGGGTAGAAACGGTGTCATCGGGATTAAAAAATACCAACAGCAGTGGTTGGTGGTCATTGATAAGAGCTCCAAACTTTGACATGGTGTATCATTTTTGGTCTATTCGCTGGGTATAAAGGTAGGATTTTTTTCTAAGTTAGCGATGATGTACGTCTCAGAGTAATGACACTTACCTCTGGCCACATTCCTACACGTCCTGGGTAGGCCAAGAATCCAAATCCTCTATTTACATTGATGCGTTGTTGGTCGCGTTCATAAATACCAGCCCATTGTTTGTAGCGCCATTGGGCAGGGCTCCATTTGATCCAGCCAGGAATTTCGATGCCAAATTGCATGCCATGGGTATGACCGCTCAAGGTGAGATGAAACGGAAATGGGTGGGGCAACACCTCGGCTTCCCAATGGGAGGGATCATGTGTCATAAGTACTTTAAAATCGGTTGCTTGTAGTCCACTGACGGCTTTATTGAGATCACCAGCTTTTTTAAACCTCCCTGCACCCCAATTTTCGACTCCAATCAATGCAAGTCGCTGTCCGTCTTTTTCTAAAAAACGACTTTCGTTGAGCAGCAAATCAAAGCCCATAGATTGGTGTGCTTTTTTAAACGCTTCAAAATTCTCCACCTTAGCAGCTTCTGATGGCCACTGCATATAATCGCCATAGTCGTGATTGCCCATAACAGAGTATTTGCCAAAAGGGGCTTTGAGTTGGGCAAAGATGTCAATCCAAGGGTCCAACTCTGAAGTCTGGTTGTTGACAAAGTCCCCCGTAAATAGTATTACATCAGATTGTTGACGATTGATCAGGTCAATGCCGTATTGTACCTTTTTGGCATTGTCAAAACTTCCGGAATGTACATCAGAAATCTGTGTAATGGTAAATCCATCAAAGGCTTCGGGAAGATCATCGTAGGTCAACTCATATTGAAGTACTTTGTAGTTATAACGCCCTTTGTACATCCCATACAATAAAGATGTCAAAGGTATTGATGCCAGTCCCAGTGCGATTTGAGAAACAAATTTTCTTCTACTTGGCAAAAAACCAGCATCCGAGACTTTATTTCCGGTCAAATAGCCATAAATCGCCTGAAAAATCCGAGCCAAATCTTCGATAAATAAAAAGGCAATGAGCAAGATTTGAAAAGCAATCAGCATCAAAAATGATCCAATAGCATAGTTGAAGGAAACGGTCATTCCCTCAGAACGATTATACCCCCCCCAAATGAGGCTACCAAATATGGATATGACAATAATCGAATAAAACAACCAGATCCAGCGATTTTGAGTAACGGTTTTGATGGCCTGAAAGGCATACCACTCAAATAAGGCAAAGAACAAAATGAATAACGTCCAGCGCAGCATTTTTTTTGGCAAAGGTATAATTTTATAGCTACTAAGGCCGTTATTTTAGATGCGCTGCCAATTCCATCGCTTTGCCATCTGATAAACTTGCTACAAAACAGGTGGCGTGTAGTACCGTTTCATAAAGCGAATCCCCTATTAAGGGAGTCCCCTGCGGTAGAAGACTCAAGACCAAAGTATCGAAAGTAGTTTCTTGATTTTCGAAGCGATGCTGTGCTGCCAAAACAAAGGCCTCCAGAAGCGTGGAGATCACCCGATAGCCGATAATTTCTTTTTGTATCACTTCTTTAGAACGATAGACCTTCTCTACACTAAGATCAATGATGTCTTTGATTTGTGCGCGATAAACACTTTTGTCCAATAACGCATGTGGACACTCTCCTCGAAGCAATGCGGCTTCTTGATCCAAAAACTGTTGTGCAGCATCTTGTATCAAACTATTGATGGCCAAAGCTCTTAAATACCCAAGTCGTTGTGGACGATCCGTCAATTGGGCGTATTTTTGAGTGTCTAGGCGGTCTCTGACAAGGTTTATTAAGTACTCCAACGCATAGGATTCTGAAATCCATCCGAGATTGATCCCATCTTCAAAATCGATGATGGTATAACAAATATCATCTGCTGCTTCAACCAAATAGGCGAGCGGATGACGGTTTACACGACCTTGACTTACCATTCCCAAAGTGGTGGTAAGTTCTTTGAAAAAAGCAGCTTCTGTTTGAAAAAAGCCAAATTTTTTGTCCGCCACATGAGCTGTAGGACGATGGGGCAAACTCGCTTTGGGATATTTGATAAAGGTCCCCAAAGTTGCATAGCTTAGACGCAATCCTCCTGGGCTTCCAGGAAGTGATTGACAGAGCGTCTTTAACCCATTGGCATTGCCTTCAAAAGAACATAAATCGGCATATTGTTCGGGGCTAAAAAGGGCTTTGAAATGCTGACCAGCGCCTTTCGCAAAAAAAGCACCAATGGCCTTTTCGCCACTATGACCAAAAGGTGGGTTGCCAATATCGTGGGCCAAACATGCCGTAGCTACAATACTGCCAAAATCGGTTGCTTGATAGCCTAGACTTTCTTTGAGATGGGGGTGGCGTTCCAAAAGTGCTTGCCCAACCAAACGACCCAAGCTACGACCCACAACCGAAACCTCTAGACTGTGCGTCAATCGGGTGTGTACAAAGTCCGTTTTAGAAAATGGTATAACCTGTGTTTTGTCTTGAAGACTGCGAAATGCCGTCGAAAAGATGATCCGATCATAATCCACTTCAAATCCAAGTCTAAGGTGGTCCTGTTCACTACGAAGTCGTTTGGAGTGATCTCCATACCGTTTGAGTGATAAAAGCGTTTCCCAATTCAAATTAATCCGTTTTTAAACGCGCTGTTTATAAATCAAAAGACGTCCATTGTGATTTTTTATCATGTCAAAAAAATCGTTCTAATTCGAGAGATTTTTCATCTATTAATAACCTAAGCTTAACCTTAAGTTAATATTGTTTTTTTGATTTTTGTAGCGATAAAATTAAGTTCAAAAATAATGAAAAACAGTTTCTTATTTTCATTGGTCATGTTTGCATTCACATTTGGTGTCAAAGCGCAACAAGGAGTCGATGAAATCTCTTTTGGTAAAGGTCTATTAAACTACACGGCAAGTGATCAATCTTTTAGTGTAAAATTTGCACCCCGCTTTCAACTGCGTCAATACGCTTCTTGGGATGCGAATGATTCTGGATACGACGATGCACAGTATGGATTTTTGGTTCGAAGAGCACGTCTCAAATTTGACGGATATGCGTATTCTCCAAAATTGCGATACAAAATCGAACTGGGGTTGTCAAACAATGATTTGTCGGGCGTCAATGCATTTACAAAAAATGCCCCCAACCAAATTTTAGATGCTGTCATTATGTGGTCTTTCGCAGAAAATTGGGAATTTTGGGCGGGTCAAACCAAACTTCCTGGCAACGTGGAGCGTGTAGTTTCTTCTGCCAACCTGCAACTCATTGACCGCTCACTTTTGAATTCTAGATTTAACATCGATCGCGATTTGGGAATCCAATTACGGCACACCTCCAAATGGACGGACAAATTTGTAACTCGAGAAAAATTTGCCCTTTCTCAAGGCGAAGGACGAAATGTAACTGTTGGAAACCAAGGAGGCCTGCAATACACCGCTCGGTTTGAGGTCCTCCCCTTTGGCACATTTGAAAAAAAAGGAGATTACTCCAATGCAGATTTAGTACGTGAGGCAACGCCAAAAGTCATGTTGTCCTACACCTACAATCTCAACAATGATGCCGTAAAAACACGCTCCGGAATGGGATCATATATGGTATTGGATAATGGATTGTTGTACCAAACGGATATCGCGACCACCTTTGTAGATTTGATGTTTAAATACAATGGTATCTCTTCCATGATCGAATATGCAAAACGGGCCTCTGACCAAGCAGTTGCTGTCAATCCGGACGGTTCAGAATCAGGGGATATTGTGTTAGACGGAACGGCTTTTAATGCACAAATCGGTTACCTCTTTAAAAACAATGTAGAACTGGTAGGTCGTTATACTAATGTAGACTATGCAGCCATCACAAAACAAGAAGATCTAAAGCAATATACATTGGGGATTTCTAAGTATATTTTGGGCCATAAACTAAAAGTTCAAGCCGATGTGGTCAAAACCTTGGTTGGAGGCACAACCGACAATGTACAATTTAGATCCGGACTTGAACTGCATTTTTAATGCTATAATTTTTGAACACTTAAAGGGAATAAAAAGGATAAAAAAACAATAATTAGACAAAAAGTATGGACAACATATATTTATTAATGGTAATCGCACTAGCCGTGCTCGCCGTAATTGACCTTATCGTAGGGGTGAGTAATGATGCTGTTAACTTCCTAAACTCTGCAATAGGCTCCAAGGCCATTTCTTTTAAAAAGATTTTGATAATTGCCAGCTTAGGAGTTTTTATAGGGGCTGTTTTTTCGAGTGGTATGATGGAGGTTGCACGAAAAGGAATTTTCATGCCAGGAGCCTTCTATTTTGATGAGATCATATTCATCTTTATGGCGGTGATGATTGGAGATATTCTGCTGTTGGATTTTTTCAACACCTTAGGAATGCCCACCTCAACAACCGTATCCATAGTATTCAATTTATTGGGCGCTGCAGTTGCGATGTCGCTTATCAAAATTGGCATGGATGACTCGCAAACCCTTGCGGACTTAACAACTTATATCAATACAGAAAAAGCCATTCAGATTATTTCTGGTATTCTATTATCCGTAGTCATCTCATTCACCATTGGTGCTTTAGTTCAGTGGCTCTCGCGATTGATTTTTTCTTTTCAATACGAAAATAAAATCAAACACTTTGGCGCGATCTTCGCTGGAGTTTGTTTGACAGGGATTGGATATTTTATCTTCTTTAAGGGGTTGAAAGGCACCCCATTTTATGATGATATCAAGAACGTTTTAGACAAACAAGGATTACTTGTGATCCTGATAATGTTTGCATTTTGGACGTTGATCTCCCTAATTATCGATAAGGTTTTAAAGCAAAATGTTTTGACCCTCGTAATCGCTGTAGGTACCTTTGGGTTGGCCTTGGCCTTTTCAGGAAACGACTTAGTAAACTTTATTGGAGTTCCTATGGCTGCATACCATTCTTATGAAGCATGGGCTGCATCAGGGATTCCTGCTGCCGAATTTTCTATGGAAGTTTTGGCCAAAAAAGTGCCTGCAGAACCCTTGTTATTGGTCATTGCAGGAGGAATAATGGTTTTGACTTTGTGGTTTTCTAAAAAAGCCAAAAACGTTACTGAAACCGAAATAGGCCTCTCTAGACAAGGCGAAGGAAGTGAAAAATTTGAACCCAATATGTTGTCACGACTGTTGGTCAAAGGAAGTATCAAACTTTCTGATCTGATGAGTGCGTTTCTGCCTGTTGCCATCCATAACAAAATTGAATCAAGCTTTAAGCAACCAATCCTTTCGATTTCGGCCACAAAAGCCAAAGATCTTCCTGCCTTTGACTTGATTCGGGCTTCGATCAACTTGACCGTTGCTGGGATTTTGATTTCGATTGCGACTTCAATGAAGTTGCCGCTCTCTACCACCTATGTGACCTTTATGGTTGCTATGGGTACCTCACTTGCTGACAAAGCATGGGGTAGAGAATCTGCAGTCTATCGTGTTGCTGGGGTGGTCAATGTCATCGGAGGATGGTTTTTTACCGCAATTTCAGCGTTTATTTTTGCCGGGGTCATTACCTATTTGATGTATATCGGTAAGGGGGCGGCCGTTGCTGTTCTTTTATTGGTTGCTGCCGCTTTATTAGTCCGAAACTATCTGGCATACAAAAAGAAGTTGGATGAAAAGCAACTCCCTGTAGGATTGAAAAAATCCGAAAGTAAAACCGTACAGGAAATCATCAATGAATCTTCTGATAATATTGCAGATGTAATGAAAAGAGCTTCTAAAATCTATGAAAATATCATCGATGGCCTTGCCAAACAAGACGCTCCAAAACTTAAAAAAAGTAAAAAGAAAATTACAAAACTTGAATCAGAAATTGATGAACTCAGAAATCACCTCTTCTATTTCATCAAAAACCTAGACGAAAAAAGTTACCGAGGTAGTAGTTTTTACATCACCGTACTTGCCTATTTGACAGACGTAGCACAATCTTTACAATACATTGCAAGAAAGAGCTACAAACATGTGGACAACAACCACAAGCCACTAAAATATATTCAAGTAAAAGACCTCCAAGAAATTCAGGCCTTTATCACCAAATTGCTGGCAAATATAGAAGAGGTGTTCTCGGAAAAAGACTTTAAAAAATTGAAAAAAATCATTCAAGAACGTAAAGAGGGCCTCGAGTTGATTTCTTCTAAAATCGACGAACAAATCTCAAGAACACGAAAGGATGAATCTTCACCGAGAAACACAACGCTTTATTTTAACTTACTACTAGAAACTAAAGATCTTGTGAAATCTGTGGGTAATCTTAGTAAAGAATATTATGTCTCGGCAAAATTTTAGTCGCAAGTGGTCTAAAAAAGACCTACTGAATACGCTTTGATTAAGAACTCTTAAAACAAAAAAATCTCCCTATTGGGAGATTTTTTTTCATTATAGTATCCTGCTGTTTACTAAGAACCACACATCAGACAGTCATCGTCTGGACTGGCTTGTGATTTTGAAATCATCTCTTTAAGCTCTTCGGGACTTAGTGGTGCTACCTCAATTTGCTGTCCGGGCGCTGCCACAGCCTTGGTCGCTTCTGCCGTAGCCACCGTAGCTACTTTTTTGGCGGTGTTGTCTACGGTAAATTTGATCGCATCAACTGCCGATTTGGTTCTCAGATAATACATTCCTGTTTTGAGTCCCGATTTCCAGGCATAGAAGTGCATCGAAGTAAGTTTTGACATCGTTGCGCCTTCCATAAAGAGATTGAGTGATTGTGATTGATCGATGAAGTAACCACGATGACGCGACATATCAATAATGTCTTTCATGCTCATTTCCCATACGGTACGGTAGAGTTCTTTGATGTCTTCAGGAATTATGTCAATGTGCTGAATAGATCCATTGGCACGCATCAATTCTTGTTTCATGTCCTCATTCCAAAGGCCGAGTTCGACCAAATCCTCGAGCAGGTGTTTGTTAACCACGATAAATTCGCCCGACAATACTCGACGGGTATAGATGTTTGAAGTATAGGGTTCGAAGCATTCGTTGTTTCCTAAAATCTGCGAGGTGGATGCCGTTGGCATCGGAGCAACCAATAGGGAGTTACGAACACCGTTTTTCATGACTTTTTTACGGAGGGCTCCCCAATCCCAGCGACCGCTGAGTTCTTCGTCTTTGATTCCCCACATATTAAATTGGAATTCGCCTTGGGACATGGGTGATCCCTCAAAAGATTGATAGGGCCCGTCTTTTTTGGCTTCTTCTTCAGAGGCGGTCACCGCTGCAAAGTATATGGTTTCAAAAATCTCTTGGTTGAGTTTTTTGGCATCCTCGCTGGTGAAGGGCATACGAAGTTTTATAAACGTATCGGCAAGTCCTTGAACACCAAGACCTACTGGACGGTGTCTAAAGTTGGAGTTTTCTGCTTCTTTGACCGGATAATAGTTTCGATCAATGACTCGGTTGAGGTTTTTGGTTACTTGTTTGGTGACTTTAAAAAGTTTTTTGTGATCAAACTCACCATCAACAACAAACATAGGAAGTGCAATTGACGCCAAGTTACATACCGCTACTTCATCTTCTGAAGTGTATTCTAAAATTTCGGTGCATAAGTTTGAGGATCGTATGGTTCCCAAATTTTTTTGATTGGACTTGCGGTTTGCTGCGTCTTTGTAGAGCATGTATGGGGTTCCCGTTTCAATCTGAGATTCTAATATTTTTTCCCAAAGTTCACGGGCTTTGATCGTTTTTCGCCCTTTTTTGGCTTTTTCGTATCCAAGGTATTTTTTCTCAAATTCTTCTCCATGAGAATCAAACAGTCCGGGGCATTCGTTGGGACACATAAGCGTCCAGTCGCCATTTTCTTCGACCCGTTTCATAAACAGATCGGGAATCCACATGGCATAGAAAAGATCACGTGCACGCATCTCTTCTTTTCCATGATTCTTCTTTAATTCGAGAAAATCAAAAATGTCGGCATGCCAGGGTTCTACATAGATCGCAAAGGAGCCTTTTCGTTTACCACCACCTTGATCGACGTATCGTGCTGTATCGTTGAAAACACGAAGCATAGGTACGATTCCGTTAGAGGTACCGTTGGTGCCTGCTATGTAGGATCCTGTCGCACGGATGTTGTGAATAGAAAGCCCAATGCCCCCTGCCGATTGGGATATTTTTGCGGTTTGTTTGAGGGTGTCATAGATGCCGTCGATGCTGTCGTCTTTCATGGTCAATAAGAAACAGGAAGACATTTGTGGCTTGGGAGTACCGGAGTTAAACAACGTTGGGGTGGCGTGGGTAAAAAAGCGCTTAGACATCAATTCGTAGGTTTCTAAGGCGGCTTCGAGATCATCGAGGTGAATCCCAATCGAGACACGCATGAGCATGTGTTGTGGGCGTTCTACAATTTTGCCATTTAGCTTAAGTAAATAGGATCTTTCTAAAGTTTTGAAGCCAAAGTAATCATACCCAAAATCCCGATTGTAGATGATGCTCGAATCGAGTTTTTCAGCATTTTTTGAAATGATTTTATACACCTCATCAGAAAGTAGCGGTGCTTTTTTGCCGGTACGAGGATTGACATATTCGTACAGATCTTTCATGGTCTCTGAAAAAGACTTTTTGGTGTTTTTGTGTAGGTTGGATACCGATATTCGAGCGGCCAATTGTGCATAATCAGGGTGTGTAGTCGTCATGGTTGCGGCAATTTCGGCCGCAAGATTGTCGAGTTCTGAAGTTGTTACACCGTCATACAACCCTTCAATTACTCGCATGGCAACCCTTGTAGGGTCGACTAGGGGGTTTAATCCATAACATAATTTTCTGATTCGGGCTGTGATCTTATCAAACATCACAGGCTCCTTGTGGCCATCTCTTTTGACTACGTACATACGCTTAACTATTAATCGGTTCGGTGAAGCCGAGGCTTCGAAATTTGGTTTATGAAGATCTAGGGCAATCTACTAGAAATCGGCGTCAAAGCTGATTTTGGTTTCGGGTTCTTGTTTGTTCATGACCCCTGCTTTCTGGTACTCAGAAACTCGTTTTTCGAAGAAATTCGTTTTTCCTTGTAGTGAAATCATGTCCATAAAATCAAATGGATTGGTCACGTTAAACTGTTTCTCGATACCGAGTTCTACCAAGAGGCGATCGGTTACAAATTCGAGGTATTGCGTCATCAATTTAGCATTCATACCGATGAGACTCACGGGTAGGGACTCGGTGATAAATTCACGCTCAATTTTTAGGGCATCCAAAATAATTTCTAAAATACGTTCTTTGGGTACTTTATTGACCAAGTGTTGGTTGTGTAGATGTACGGCAAAGTCACAATGCATGCCTTCGTCTCTGGAAATCAACTCGTTAGAGAAAGTCAGTCCGGGCATCAATCCGCGTTTTTTAAGCCAGAAGATGGAACAAAAGGCACCCGAAAAGAAAATGCCTTCGACTGCTGCAAAGGCAATGAGTCGTTCTGCAAACGAATCGGAATCGATCCAACGCAATGCCCACTGTGCTTTTTTCTTGATCGCTGGAAATATTTCGATGGCCTTAAAAAGTTTGGTTTTTTCGGCGTCGTTTTTGACATAGGTGTCAATCAGCAAGGAGTAGGTCTCTGAGTGGATGTTTTCCATCATGATTTGGAAACCATAGAAAAACTTGGCTTCGGAGTACTGTACTTCGTTGACAAAGTTTTCGGCTAAATTTTCGTTGACGATCCCATCAGAGGCAGCGAAAAATGCGAGTATGTGCTTGATAAAATAGCGCTCGTCGTCGTTGAGTTTGTTGTTCCAATCGTCAAGATCTTGGTGCAAATCGATCTCTTCTGCGGTCCAAAAACACGCCTCCATTTTCTTGTACCATTCCCAAATATCGTGGTGTTGTATTGGGAAAATTACGAATCTGTCTTCATTTTCTTGGAGGATCGGTTCTACAGCTGCCATTTTTTAATTTTCGTTAAGAATTAGTATTATCTGATTTGATTAACAAAGATTCAAAATTGAACTCAAAATTGAAAGTGATACTTATCCACAAACGAGGATACTTTTTAACAAAAAACCCTAAAAATCAACCGAGGCCTCATTTTTAATGAAATTGCAAAGAGTTGTAAATCAGATTTTTAGGCTTAAAAATCTTTGTTAAGCCCTATAAATACTGAAAACGCTACTTCCTATAATTTTTAGCAATAAGGTCCAATTCTTCAAACCACACCTCTCCGAATTTTCGAATTAATGCATTTTTAGAAAATTGATAAACGGGTGTTTTAAGGGCCTTTCCCAAAGCACAAGCAGGACTACAAATCGCCCATTGATGGTAGTTGACTGCTGTAAATTCAGAATACTTTTGGACACGTACTGGATAGAGATGACAAGAGATGGGTTTTTGAACGGTTGTTGCTCCTGCACGATGGGCCTGTTCAATACCACAATGGGCCTGACCTGAGGCATCAAAGGTCGTGTAGACACATTCTTTGCCATCGACCAATGGTGTTTCTAGTTCGTCTAAAGGGGTTTGGATTGCCGTGCCTTGTTGTGCAATGGCGGCTTTGCCTTTTTCTTCCAAAAAAGGCAAAATTTCGTCCAGGTGTTTTTCTAACAGCTCGGCTTCTTCCTTTTCTAACGGAGCTCCTGCCTCTCCTTCTACGCAACAGGCGCCTTTGCATTTTTGCAAATCACAATGAAAGGCTTCTTCGAGAAGCGCCTCAGAAACTAAGGTGTCCTTTATCTGAAACATTGAATTAAAAACTTTAGGTTAAAAGTAAACAATAAAGACCGCACTTTCCCATAAGTAATTACCTTTGAAAAAAAAATTATCATGTTTGATCCACGAGAAATTTTAAGCGCTGGGATGGTGCTTTTTGCTGTCATTGATATCATTGGCAATATCCCATTGGTCATTACCCTTCGTGAAAAAGTTGGACATATCCAGTCTGGCAAAGCCTCAATTGTTTCTGCTTGTATCATGATCGCTTTTCTATTTATTGGAGAAGAAATTCTCAACCTGATTGGTATTGACATCAATTCTTTTGCTGTAGCAGGGTCTTTTGTTTTATTATTTATGGCTTTAGAAATGATCTTGGGTGTCTCGCTATATCGAGACGATGTGCCAGAGACCGCCTCGATAGTACCATTGGCTTTTCCGATGATCGCAGGTGCAGGTACGATGACTTCATTGTTGTCGTTGCGTGCCGAGTATGATGTTGTCAATATCATTGTCGCCATTGTGATCAATGTTGTTATCGTGTATGCTATTTTAAAATCGTCCAAGGGCATTCAAAAAGTACTTGGAAAATCTGGGATCAACATCATCAGAAAGGTTTTTGGAATTGTCTTATTGGCGATCGCTGTAAAACTTTTTACGACCAATATCGGTCAACTTATATAACCGCCATTTCTTATGAAAAAAACATTAATTGCTTTGATGGTCGTTGCTGTAGGCATGTTGATTTTTAATTTGACACAAGTAGATTGGGCCTCCCCGCTAGAAGGAAAAAGTTCGGTAGCCGTAATTGGGATTATGGCTGCGGCTTGTGCTTTTTTGTTGTTGCTGCTTTTGTTTCTTTCCAAAAAAATTGCCGAAAAACAGTCGGGTCGGTGATCAACTTTCGGTGTTTTCACGCAGATGATTCAACACTTTTTTAAGAAAAGGATCATCGGTATTGAGCACTTGATTGAACACCCCTTCGCCAAAGATCTGAAGTCCAATATAGGCTTTGATGGCTGTGAGAATTTTTTCCTGGTCCTTAAATCCAAAAGGAATTCCATTTTGCTTACAATATTCCTCAAATTTTGAAAGCCATTGTTGGGGCTGGATCAATGGTTGTTCTAAAAATTGATCTACGCGGCCAAAGGTATAGCTGTTGCGATGGGCATCGAGCGTGGTAAATACAAAGTGGTTGATGACATTGGAGCGCAAAACAAAGCTGTTCCATTCTTCTTCTTGCGTGTTATTGTTTGGCACATATAGGTCGGGGACAATTCCACCGCCACCATAGACTGTTCTGCCGTTAGGGGTCGTAAAAGCAAGTGAATCGTTGTGGGGCACTTTCGTGGCATCGCTCAATTCTCCAGTATCAAAACGGTCTCTGACCTCAGCATAGTACGCTTCGTGGTCCTCGTTATAGGGACGTTGAATGGACCTCCCTGTCGGGGTGTAGTATCTGGCAATAGTCAGACGCACAGCATCACCATCTCCTAGAGGCATTTGCTGTTGCACCAAGCCTTTTCCAAATGTTCTTCGACCTACAACCCATCCGCGATCGTTGTCTTGTATGGCGCCTGCCAAAATTTCACTGGCAGAGGCCGATTGTTCATTGACCAGTAGGTATAACCCACCGGTTTCAAAACGGCCCTTTTGGGTTGCTAGGGTTTCTTGACGCTTGCCGTTATTACTTTCGGTAATTACAATGGGGGTGTTTTCTTTTAAAAATTCGTCTGCAATTTGGTTGGCAGGAATCATATAGCCCCCCGGATTGTCGCGTAAATCAATTACTAGGGTTTGAAGCCCTTGAAGCTTAAGTACCTGCAATGCTTTTTCAAATTCTACAAAGGTGGTTTGCGAAAACCGATTGATTTTTATGTAGCCTACATCTTTGTTTACCATGTAGGACGCTTCAATACTTTTGAGTGGCACCGCTCCTCTTTTGAGATTGACCCAAAATACACTATCGTTTTGTTTGCGATAGATGGCGAGTTCTAGCGGGGTGTCGGGGCGTCCTTTCAGTTTTGAAACAATATCCGTACTGCTAAGATTCTGATTAAAAAGCGAATCGCCGTCGGCCAACATGATGCGATCCCCAGGTGCAATACCCACTGCTTTGCTGGGCCCACCATCAAGAACACGAACCACAGAAACGGTGTCTCCAACCATAAAAAAACTAACTCCAATCCCTACAAAATTGCCTTGCATACTTTCTGCAAGTTCTTGACTGGCTTCTTGTGGAATGTAGACCGAATGTGGGTCTAGTTGATTGAGAATGTCCTCAATTACCACATCGACGATACTGTCAGTATTGATTTTATCCACATAACTCTCGGAGAGATACCCCATCAACCTGTGGATTTTGGATAACTTATTTTTGGGAGTCAATCCAGGAAGTTGCAATTGTTCTGCCTGCGAACCGATCAATAATCCCAAACTAATTGATAGCAAGACGATGAGTAATAAAAAAATATTGTTTTTCAATCGCATAACGTCAATCTATGAGTAAAAGGGTGAGCGTTACTCCTGCTTTTTTAAGAAATTCTAAACCGGTTTTGTCTTTGTATTCTTTTGCATAAACCACACGGACGATACCCGATTGATGAATCAATTTACTGCATTCTTTACAGGGCGACAAGGTAATATATAGCGTCGCACCTTTACACGATTGTGTAGAGGCAGCGACTTTGAGTATGGCATTGGCTTCTGCATGTAAAACATACCATTTGGTTTGATAATCATCATCTTCGCATACATTTTCAAACCCCGATGGAGTGCCATTATATCCGTCCGAAATGATCATTCGATCTTTTACAATCAACGCACCAACTTGTTTGCGTTTGCAATAAGAAAGGGTTCCCCACTCAGCGGCCATTTTTAAATAGGCTCGGTCGTATTTGAGTTGTTTTTGATCTTTCATATTTCACGAAGATACTATTTTGTTTGTAGTCAAAAATTGTGGGCTAATAGGGCCAATTTGTCAAACTCATCTGAAGGGCTAAGGCGGCAACCATTGCACTGACGATTAACAACCATTTTTTGACGCTTACTTTTATCAAGTTGGTAAACATAAAGGACACCACCATCACCAAGACAACAATGATAAGTTGGGCGGTTTCTACTCCGATGGCAAAACTAAATAGGCCGGTATAAGCGTCTTCTTCTAGGACAATTTGTTTAAAGTATCGTGCAAATCCCAAGCCGTGGATAAGCCCAAAAATAAACGTTAAACTACCCGTCCATTGGGGGCTTTTCATGGTCGTTTGTTGTGGGTTTTTGGCAATCAATATCGGAACACAAGTTGCAAGTATCGTAAGGGGGATCAAAAACTCTACCCACGCATCGGGCAACTGCACCCACTGTTCATAAGCCACCCATAACGATAGGGTATGACCCAAAGTAAACAAGCTTACCAAGATCAACAAGGACCGCCATTGATAAAACGCAAAAGGAATTGTGAGTACTAATAAAAAATAAAAGTGGTCCAAACCTTTGGGATCCAAGACGTGGTTTAGTCCTAATTCAAAATAAAATAATAGGGTGTTCATAGGTTAAAATTGGCGTTCATTTTTTAGTGTTTCATAAGCTTCTTGTACCACTCTAAATTTTTCTTGCGCCCCTTTGACCATAGCCGGATCTTTCGTTTGCAAACGATCTGGATGGTATTTTTTTACCATGGTTCGATAGGCTTGTTTGATTTCAGCCACAGAAGCTTTGGGGTCGATTTCTAAAATTTTGTATGCTTGGTCGGCGTCTTTGACAAACATTGCTTTGATGCTTTCAAAATCTAAAGGCCGCAATTGTAAACCCCGGGCAATTTGAGCAATTTTATCAAGTTCACTATTTGAAATTTGACCATCGGCCTGAGCAATTGCAAACAAAAAATGAAGAATTTGAAGGCGCGTTTCATAACGCATATGAGTAACGAAAAAAGCCGTAAGATCAGGAATGCTCTGAACGTTTTTTTTGATTTCGGTATTGAATCGTTGAAAAATAGATTGGGCGCGTACTTCACCGTATTGGGAAATAAAATAATTGCGAACAAACGAGAGCTCTTTGGGGCTTATAGAGCCGTCGGCTTTGATTACCAGGGCGGCAAGTGCCAAAAGATTCATTTCGAACAGTTGGTTCGAAAATCCCGTCATTTGAACTCGACTGTTAGTCGTATTATAAAATTGATCGATAAAACTTCCTATAAAAAACCCTAATAGTGCCCCCGGAAAACGGAAAAACATATAGCCAATGAGAGAAGCAAACCATTTTATCATAAGTTAAAAGTGGTATTTATTTGGGATTAGCGGTTCAGAATTTTAACCATCAAACTTAAGTTTTTTTATCTTTGAAAAAAAAATAATATGTATCCAGAAGAAATCGTAAGACCAATGCGTGAAGAGCTAACTCAAGTTGGCTTTAAAGAATTAGCTACTGCAGAAGATGTAGACCAAGCACTGGCCAACACAGGAACAGCCTTGGTTGTTGTAAACTCGATTTGTGGATGTGCTGCAGCCAATGCACGACCAGGTGTTCGAATTTCACTCGATCATGACAAATCGCCCGATCAGTTATATACCGTGTTTGCAGGTGTCGATCGTGAAGCTACCGATCAGGCACGCGCACGTATGATTCCTTTTCCGCCATCATCGCCAAGCATTGCCTTGTTCAAAGATGGTGAATTGGTGCATATGATTGAGCGCCACCACATCGAAGGGCGCCCTGCTAATCTTATTGCAGAAAATCTAAAACAAGCCTATAGCGAACATTGCTAGAGTCCAACTTAGCGCCTTATGAAAAAAATTGTAGTCTATAGCGTATCAGTTATATACTACCTATTTTTCTTGGGCTGTTTGGTTTTTTTTCATGTTCTACAAGTGTTGGGGTACCGACTTTTTGGCTATGCCATACACAAAAAGTCGGTGGATTACCTCAATTTTATGCTACTACGCTGCCTCAATATATTAGGTGCACGAATTGATTTTCAAAAACTTCCTGAACTTCCAAAAAACCGACCGTTGCTCATCGTATCTAACCATCAGAGCACCTACGACATCCCGCCAATCATTTGGTATTTTAGAGCACACCACCCCAAGTTTATCAGTAAAAAAGAATTGGGAAAAGGGATTCCTAGTGTATCCTATAATCTAAGACATGGTGGTTCGGTGCTAATTGATCGCAAAGATTCTAAAGCCGCTCTCGTGGCCATTACGGCATTTGCCCAACGGGTAGAAAAAAACAACTGGGCAGCCGTAATTTTTCCTGAAGGCACACGATCCAAAACTGGCGTTCCCCGCCGTTTTCAACGCAATGGTCTCAAAACACTTTTAGAACACATGCCTCGAGCGCTTATCGTACCAATAAGTGTCAATAATTCTTGGAAACTTGGAAAAGACAACTATTTCCCAATGCCTTTGGGGATCCGATTAACATTTAAAATTCACGACCCGATAGAACCCAGTCATTTTTCTGAAGACGATCTTTTAGACCAGCTTGAAGCAACCATCAAAAGTGGAATTTTGGACGTTTAGAAATTTGCTTTTCTTTTATTGAGAAAGGCTTGGGTGCCTTCTACAAAATCTTCAGTATCAAAACACGCCGAAAATAGGTCCTTCTCTACATCATAACCAGACTGAGAATTGTCAAAAGCAGCTTCAACAGCCTGTATTGCTGCTGCTTGAGCAGCAGGTGCATTTTTGAGTAATTTGCTGGCCATTTTTGCCACTTCTGTCAAAAGCGCTTCTGGAGCGACAACCTGATTGACCAATCCAATTTCTAAAGCTTTTTGAGCGTCGATCATTGCGCCTGTCAATATCATTTCTAAAGCACGCCCCTTGCCCACAAGCTGGGGCAATCGCTGTGTTCCGCCATATCCCGGTATAACTCCCAGTGACACCTCTGGCAAAGCCATTTTTGCCTGATCAGAAGCAATTCGAATATGACAGGCCATGGCCAACTCCAAACCTCCGCCCAAGGCAAAGCCATTTATGGCGGCGATGACGGGCTTTTTAAAGTTTTGGATGAAATCAAATACTTTTTCTTGTCCCTCATGAACCAATTCTCGAGCTTGATCGGGGCTAAAATGGGCAAATTCGCTGATGTCTGCGCCCGCAACAAATGCTTTGTCGCCAGAACCCATCAGAACCACTACACGGACAGCTTCATTGTTTTGAAGTTGATCGAGCTCCGTATGCAAGGCCAGCAACACCTCGCTATTAAGAGCATTTAATTTCTCTGGACGGTTGATTCGGACCCAAGCAACCCGATCTGAAAGGGTGATTAGTACTGTATTACTCATTTTCGGTTCGTTTTATTTTGATGGTAAAAGTGGTATTTTGGTTGGGCTCAGAGGTGTACTTAATCGATCCGTGGTGGGCCTCAACGATGTTTTTAACAATTCCTAGACCAAGTCCCATTCCTTTGGATTTGGTTGTAAATTTGGGTTCAAAGATTTTATCCTTTAGGTCTTTGGGGATTCCCATTCCGTTGTCGCTAACGCTAACTTTCAGAAACTTGGGAGTAACATTAAGCTGCACTTTGATTTCAGGTTTTTTGTTTGCAGGAATCGATTGCAGACCATTCTGTATCAAATTGGTCAATACTCGGATCCATTGGGTGCGGTCAATGGGAATTTCAAATTTTTCTACGTTAGTAGAAAAAACAACTTCTTCTTGTTCAAATATTTCGGTGGCTCTTTTGGTAACCTCTACAGCATCGCACATTTTGAGTTGCGCTTTGGGTAAAGTGGCATAATCAGAAAACGCATTGGCCACCTGACTCATGGTGTCGATCTGCTCGATTAGAATTTGAGCAAATTCTTGGATATACGCTCTATGATTGGATTTGGTCGGATCATAATTGCGTTGAAAACTCTGAACAGTAAGTCGCATGGGGGTCAGCGGATTTTTAATTTCATGAGCAACCTGACGTGCCATTTCTTGCCAAGCTTGGTCTTTTGATGATTTGGCCAATTGCTCGGCACTGTCTTCTAGATCATCGATCATTTTGTTGTAGGAGTTTACCAAACTTTGAATTTCTCGGGTAGCATTTTTGAGGTTGATTTTTTCATTTCGTTTTAGGAGACCCGTTTGGTCCATTTGGCGTCGGATTCTCTCTAGTGATCGTGTAACAAAACGGGCCAAGAAAAAAGCAGCCAAAATAGACACAACCATCATGATCAGGTAGATCTGATAAAGGCGTTGCAAAAAAATATTTAGTTCATTTTCTGAAAAAGAAACGTCTTCAAAATAGGGAAAAAACAATATTCCATAGGGGGTTCCGCCCGGGGTTCTCAAATAGCTGTATGAAGATTGAAATTTGCCAATTTCATCTTCATTTTTTTCCAGAAAACGATCGCCAGTTTGGTTGCCAATATCTCTAAGAATCCGTTCGTCCAAATGATAATTATTGGCAATTATTTTTAAGGGTAAAAAGGATACGAAAAGTGGATCACCTTCTAATGTAAAGAGGGAGAATTCTACCTTATGGATTTCGGTAATCGCTTTTAATTCTTCTTGGTGTAGCGCCCATATCGAATCATTGGCGTTTAACAACCCATTTTTTTGGACTAAATAGTTGACATGTCGTCGCACTTGATTTTCCTTTCGGTCAAGTCGAAAGAGATTATAATCTTCTGCTTCATTTTGATATTGGAAATAGGTGGCGCCCAAAATCATCAAACAGGCCAATAATACCAGCAAGATCATTGCTAGAAACAGTCGTGTCCGTAACGAAAAAGTGGTGCTAAACAAACGCATGTTTATTTGTCTTAGTTTTTACCGCGATATCTTTTATACAATTTGATCCCTAACATCAATAGGATGCCTAGTCCAACCAGCCCAACCAATCCAAAAATCCAATGAAAACTGCTTTTGAGGATGGCTAAAAATACGATGGCAAACAAAAGCAATGTAGCCCCTTCGTTCCAGATGCGCATATAATTGGTACTGTGTTTGAATATATTGGCCATTATTTGCCGGTACATTTGGTGTGTTTTTAGGTGATATGCAACCAAAAAAACCACAAAAACCAGTTTAATTAACATCCAAGACTGTGCCAACCAACTGGGCATGATATACAATAATATCAAAGCAAAAAACAGCGCCAATGCCGCCGATGGCCATGTAATAATGTACCATAGGCGGCGCGCCATAATTTTGAGTTGTTTGCTTAAGATTTCTTTTTCTAAGACGGGTTTGTCTTGAGCCTCGATAAGATAGATAAACAACCGAGGCATATAAAATAAACCAGCAAACCAGGTGATCACGAAAATCAGATGCAATGCTTTTATATAATTGTAATACTCTTGCATTAATTAGTGGTTGACAAATAATCAAGTTCTAGAGCGGCAAAAGCCGTATTAAATGCCTTTACATTATTTTCCATCAAACTTTCGTATTGCTTCAGTTGTTCGTCGATCAAAAGGGTCAGCTCTTCGCTTACTTTTCGATCTTGAGCTGTTGGTGGAAAATCACTCATCATCACCAGGTTGTTAACATGGCCCAATTTGTTGGTCAATTTGATTGGGAAATTGAGTGGATCTTGATTACTTCGGTTTTGGGTTTGATAAAGTTCTTTTTCGATGTCTGAGAGTTGCTTTTTCAAACTCTTCGCGTCTTCAACGAGTTTTTTGGCCTCATCTTTGTTGTCATTTTTGATGAACTCATCCAACTTTTTGTTGACTTTTCTGATGTTTTTAATCGCCTTGTGCGAGCGATCAATGGTGGCATTGATGCCATTAACAAAGTCAAATTGCTCCTGCATTTGAGCCACAGTAACTTCAGATCTTGGATCAGGAAGAAGGGTAAAAGTGGTTTTGGCCACTTGCCCGTTGTGTTTCAAGGTAGCGTGGTAGGTTCCAGGTACTGCTCGTGCACCGGCCAAAGAAGCTCCCCATAGGATCATTCCATCGAGGCGTTCAGCACCTTCGTATCTAAGGTTCCAAGAGAAGGTATTTCCTTTGGGCTGTGCTTTCAAGGGATTCTTTTTATCTTGATTGCTAAAGGTTTTTATAACCGCTCCTGAGGCATCTGCAATTTGGAGAGACAGGCTGTCTTTTTCCGCATCATAATTTTCTAAATAATAATGGAGCATTACGCCTCCGGGGAGGTTGGTCCCTTCTGTTAGGCTATCACTACCTCCGCCGGCGTTGATTCGGTAACTGGGCTTTGGTGTAAATAGTTTAAGAGGCGCTTTGTTTTGTGTTGGGTCTAATTGATGTAAGACTGTAAGATCATCAATCATCCATAGGCTTCTACCTTGGGTGGCAACAATAAGGCTTTTGTCTTTGATGGTCAGGTCTGTGATTGGAACAATTGGTAGATTTTTTTGAAAAGGTGTCCAGGTTTGTCCATCATTGAAAGAAATATACATTCCGGTTTCTGTACCTGCATAAAGCAGCCCTTTTCGACTGGGATCCACTCTAAGAACACGTGTAAAGTGTTCACGGTCTATGCCATTTGTAATTTCTTGCCATGTTTGTCCGTAGTCATTGGTTTTGTATAAATACGGCTTAAAGTCGCCCATTTTATAACGGGTACCAGCCACATAACAGGTAGCTGGATCAAAAGGTGATGGATCGATGCTGTTGATCATCATCCACTCGGGCATATTTTTGGGGGTGATGTTGGTCCAATTTTTACCACCATCTCGGGTTATGTGAATAAGTCCATCATCACTTCCTACCCACATCAAGCCTTCTTGAAGGGGAGATTCATTTGCTGCAAACAGGGTGCAATAATACTCAACCCCTGTATTGTCCTGTGTAATGGGCCCACCAGATGATTTTAATTTGTCTGGGTCATTTCTTGTGAGATCAGGGCTGATAATCTCCCAGCTTTGCCCTTCGTTTTCAGAAACATGCACATGATTAGAAAATGTGTAGAGTTTTTTGGGGTTGTGTTTGCTAAAGACAATCGGAAAATTCCACTGGAAACGATAGCGCATTCCTTCAGCTCCATATCCCATCGGGTTATCTGGCCAAACATTGATGCCTCGAACAGAGTTATTGCTGTGGTTTACACGTGTTAAAAAGCCACCATAGCTCCCTCCATAAACAATATCGTTATTGTTGGGATCTACTGCGATATGAGCAGACTCTCCTCCTGCGGTTGGCTCCCAATCATCTTCTCCAATAAATCTTCCGTCAGAGCGGTGTCGAATTCGAATGGTAGAGTTGTCTTGCTGGGCAGCATATATCCTGTAAGGAAAAGCGTTATCGGTTGTTACCCGATAAAATTGTGCCGTGGGTTGGTTGTAATAGGTACTCCAAGTGGATCCCCCATCATAACTAACTTGTGCCCCACCGTCATCTGCAATAATCATTCTTTGATTATCTTCGGGAGCAATCCAAAGGTCATGGTGGTCTCCATGTGGGGCATTGGCACTTTTGAAGGTTTTACCGCCATCGGTAGATTTGTGATACCGCACATTCATTACGTAGACGATGTCTTCGTTTTGTGAGTCTGCATAGATTTTTGAATAATACCATGCACGTTGACGTAATGATCTGTTGTCGTTGATTTGTTTCCAACTTTCACCAGCATTGTCTGAAAAATAGACGCCTCCTTGGTCTTTGTTTTCTACTATGGCCCAAACTTTTTGTGAATTGACCGGTGATACCGTGACACCAATGATGCCTAAGGTGCCTTTGGCAAACCCATCGTTATCACTTATTTTTTTCCAAGTAGCACCGCTGTCGGTACTTTTCCAAAGTGCTGATCCTTCTCCACCACTACTTAGACTGTAGGGCGTTCTTTTTACGTTCCAAGTTGCTGCGTATAAATGTCTTGGGTTAGAAGGGTCCATTTGAAGTTCAACGGCTCCGGCTTGTGGATGTGCAAAGAGTACTTTGTTCCACGTTTTTCCGCCATCTATGCTTTTATAAACGCCACGATCATT
Source organism: Flavobacteriaceae bacterium (assembly GCA_017852395.1). GTDB lineage: Bacteria > Bacteroidota > Bacteroidia > Flavobacteriales > Flavobacteriaceae > RFYP01. Next base: position 94,262 of record JAFMLE010000001.1, on the reverse strand, counting down.
AGAGGGTTTATAAATATTTCCAAGTACAGCTGCATATACAATATCGGGGTCTTGAGGGTGTACAACGATTCTAGGAATGTGCCTCGAATTTGGCAATCCAGCTTGGGTCCATGTTTTGCCAGCGTCAACTGATTTCCAGACTCCATATCCCGAAGAGACGTTGCCTCTGACCGTCACTTCACCACCGCCTACATAAATTACGTTGGGATCACTATCAGAGACTTCTACTGCGCCTATAGATCCGCCAAAATAGCCGTCCGAAATGTTTTGATAGGTTTTACCTCCGTCTTCGGTTTTCCAAACACCACCTCCTGTGGCACCAAAATAAAAAAGATTGGGCTTGCCTGGTACGCCAGTTACTGCTGCCGAACGTCCCCCGCGGAAGGGGCCTATTTGTCTATACGTTAGTGAGCTGTGAAGCGCTGCGTTGATTTGGGGTGGATTGATTTGTTTCTTTTTTCGCTGTGCATTAAGCCCTTGGGGGATCGTAAGTGCCAATGATAAAATAATCAAGAAATAATTTATGCTTTTCATGTTTAAGTCTATTTAAATCAAGGTAAAATGTACGTAAAAACTTGGGAAAGAAAAACCTCTTAGTGCGAAGATGTGTCCAATTGGGTTTTTATTTCTTTAAGTAAATAAAAACCCGTAATCAACGTGGCAATAAACTCTCCTATAGGGAAGGCAATCCATACGCCAAAGACCCCAAAATAGGGCGGCAAGATAAAAATGAGTGGAATGAGAAAAAACCCTTGTCGTGTAAGAGTTAACAAAAGGGCAGGCAGGGCTTTTCCGATGGCTTGAAAATAGGCGGCTCCGATCAGTTGAATCCCTATTATTGGCGTTGCGGCGAACACCCATCTCAGGGCATTGGGGGTTTGATTTAGTACGGCTGCATCATCGGTAAAGATGGAGACAAAAGATTCTGTAAAAATAAAAATCAACATGCTTATAATACAAGCCATTGTCGTGGCGTATAGCAATGCCGTTTTGATCACTTCACGAACACGTTGATAGTCTTGAGCACCATAATTGTAGCCTGCAATTGGTAAAAATCCTTGTGTAATTCCCAATACGGGAAACAACGCAAACATGAGTGTTCTACTTATAATTGCATAGACTGCAACTGTGGTCTCTCCGCCAAAATCGTAGAGAATGGTATTTACCAAAAGCACCACGACACTAACCACTGCTTGTCGGGCAAGGGTCACAGACCCAAGGGCACCAATTTGACGAACAATACCGAGATCCAAGATAAAATGCTTAAAGCTGATCTGGAGTTCGGAGTTTTTTGATCGAAAAAAATAAACCAAATACAGGGCACAAACGCCATAAGAAATTGTAGTTGCCCAGGCAGCGCCAGCCATTCCCCAATTAAAAATATATATAAAAAGGATGTCCAAACTGAGGTTGCTTATCGAGGGTAACATCATGGCATACATCGCATATCGGGGCTTCCCTTCGGCACGGACCACGTTGTTGCCCATCATACAAAACCCCAGCACGGGTACACCGTACAATACAATCGTATAGTAAATCTTTGCAGGCTCGTACAAGGCACCTTTACCTCCAAAAAGTGGAATTAGTGTTTCGATAAAATACAACCCCAAAATGACAAAAGAAACCGTGAAAATAAGGGTAAGAGTCAATTGATTGCCAAAGGTAAGTAACGCCTTATCGAGATTTTTGTTTCCTAGGGCGCGAGAAATCACAGAACTACCTCCAATTCCAATGGCCATACCTAGAGCTCCAATAAAAAAAGAAACCGGCAATACAACGTTGATGGCTGCAATGGCATTGGCGCCTATCCACTGTCCGACAAATACGGTGTCGATAAGAATGTTGAGGGACATTACCAAAATCCCAATAGCAGCTGGCACAGCCTGTTGTATCAATAACTTTGGGATGGGCATTTGCCCCAATTTTGCGGCTCGGTCTTTAGGCATCCACCGTTTCTTTTTGGGCCAATGCCCACTGGTCAATCCATCGGCTCATAACCAATACCCAGTCTTCTCGGTCGTTGATACACGGAATTACATGAAGGTGTTCACCCCCGTTTTCTTCAAAATCTTCTACCGCTTCCATGCCTATCTCTTCTAGGGTTTCTAAACAATCAGAGACAAAAGCAGGTGTAACAATGGCCATTTTTTTAACCCCTTGCTTGGCTTTTTGGGCAATCGTTTTATCGGTATAGGGCTGCAACCAAGGGTCTAGGCCAAGACGCGATTGGAAGGTTGTTGTAAATTGTTCGGGCTTCAATTCTAAATATTTTGCAACGGCCGCTGTGGTATTATAACATTGATGGCGATAGCAAAATTGATGTGCTGGCGAATCTGTTTGACAGCACGTCCCATTGATTTTGCAATGAGACTTTGTTATATCTGATTTTCTGATATGCCGTTCGGGCACTCCATGGTAGGAAAAAATAAGATGCTCCCACTCCACCCCTTTTAGACTGTCTTGAATCGAATTGCTCAACACCCGAATATAATCGTTGTGGTTATAAAAAGGAGGCAAAATGGTAAAATCCATCTCTGGAAAATGGGCATTTCGAAGTTCTTCTGCCAACACAATAATTGTTTCTGTAGTGGCCATTGCAAATTGGGGATACAACGGCACCAAAAGTACTTCATCTACACCTTGGTCGGCCAAATTCTTTAGCCCAGTATAGAGCGATGGATTGCCATAACGCATGGCTATGGCTACGGGCACGGATACTTTTTTCTGAACTTCTGTGCGCAACTTTTCAGTGAGTACGATAAGCGGAGAGCCTTCTTTCCACCAAATTTTGCTGTACGCCTTGGCGGATTTCTTTGGTCGGGTATTAAGAATAATCCCTTTTACCAAAAGGGTACGTGCCCATTTGGGAAAATCAATCACCCGCTCGTCCATCAAAAATTCTTCTAAATATACTTTTACATCCTTAGGCTCGGGACTGTCTGGTGAGCCTAGGTTTACAAGTAAAACCCCTTTCATAGTCTTTTTTTACGAAGATAATGACATTAAATATTTTTTGGGGGTAGTTCCAAATTTCTTTTTAAAAGCGGCAATAAAATGACTGGAGGTACTATACCCCAAATACAAGCCCACTTCATTGACATTGTATTGTTGAGAAGCCAACAAGCGTTGGGCTTCATTCATTTTGTGTTCCAACAAAAAACCATAAACCGTTTGACCATAGAGTTGCTTAAATCCTTCTTTGAGCTTCTTGATATTGATGCCAACATAGTTGGCCAGTTCTTGTAGCGTCGGAGGTTCTACCATTTGTTCCAAAAGCAAACTTTTGGCCCTACGAATGCGCCGCACTTGGTCTTCATTTTCGAGAAATGGACATTGTTCTAAATCTGCCGTATTGGTGTCAAAATACAGACTAAATAACTCATAGATTTTAGCTTTAAGATATAGTGCACGGACACTATCATTGACTTTTGACTGAAGCAACTGGCTCAAAACAACCGCTGTTGCTGGATTAAAAAAACGGTCGTCATAAAACTTTTGCGTGTTGTTTTCTGGACTCAAAAAACTAATATGAGCAGCGTCATTGGAAAACAAACTATGAAACTTTTTGATCGGTACAATCACACTTACCATCCAAGTGTCCGGAGATAAATTTAGATGAATTGGCAACAATTTTTGAGGATTGTAGAGCAATACCACATGGTTTTCATTGACAGAAAAAGTATACGACCCCGAATTGTATTGCAAATCTCCACGCCCTTTTAGACAAAAATGAAACTGGATAACTTCTTGATTTACTGATCGTTGTACTGTTGCAACTTCGCTTCCATCGTGCTGCATTAAAAGCACTTCAAAACCGGGCTCAATTTTGTGTTCCCAAAAAGTTCTTTTAGCGTTATTTTCCATAAACTAAATCAATTTTGTTATTTAGAATAAATCTAAATTGATGTCCTTTCAAAAGCTTTCTAAGGTGCAAAAATACTACATTTGTCAAAAATGTATCCCATCCTTTGCATAAATCCATATTTTGATATTAAAAGTCCCTTTGGCGTTATTTTTTATCAGCATCTCCTCCTACTTTTGAGCTGTTTTTGACGCCGATGAATGTGATTGTTGCTCCAAAAAAATTTATTTCCGTAGGAATTAGCTACAAAACAGCTGATGCACAAACCCGAGGATTTTTTGCCTTGGATAATCATCAAATTGAAGAACTTCTAGAAGAAGCCAAACAAAAAGGGGTAAAGGATTTGCTTGTTATCAACACCTGCAACAGAACCGAATTGTATGGCTGGGGAGAAACCCCTGTTTTTTTCAAAAAATTATTGTGCCGACAAATCCCCAAACTAGAACTGCTTCTAGATCAATTGGGATACTGTTATGAAGATGCAGAAGCTTTTCGACATGTTTTTAGAGTGGGTACAGGTCTTGACAGTCAAATTTTGGGTGATTTTGAAGTCATTAGTCAACTTAAAAAAAGCTTTTATACCTCCAAAAAACGAGCAATGACCAATGGGTATAGTGAACGACTGGTCAATGCAATCATACAAGCAAGTAAGCGCATCAAAACAGAAACCGAAATCTCCACAGGAGCAACCTCAGTCTCGTTTGCATCCGTTCAATATATCCTCAATAACATACCAGACATTGACCGCAAGAGAATTTTACTTTTTGGTACCGGAAAAATCGGAAGAAATACCTGTGAAAATTTGGTAAAACACACCACAAACAAATTCATCACACTAATCAATCGAACCAGTGCCAAGGCAGAACAAATCGCAGGTAAATTTCAATTAGATGTAAAACCCTATGGGGACCTTACTTTAGAATTGCAAAAAGCAGATGTTGTAATTGTAGCAACAGGAGCTCCGACGCCAACAATAAGTAAATCGATGATTTTCAATCACAAACCCCAATGGATTTTAGACCTTTCGGTTCCTAAAAACGTAGAACAACAGGTGGCCGAACACAATCAAGTGACACTGGTCCATCTTGACGAACTGTCCAAAATCACAGACGCTACACTTCAAAAAAGAAAACAGCATATCCCCTATGCACTTCAAATAATAGAAGAAATTGAAACGGATTTTAAAGATTGGTTAGCCCATCGCAAACACGCCCCCTTGCTTAAAGCCATTAAAGAAAAATGGAACACTTCTGCCAATAACAATGGGCCCACCAATAACACCACCGACATCAATAAAATCACCGGGCAGATTGCCACCTTCTTAAAAGAAAATCCCGAAGAAGCAGCCACTGCAACCAAATTGCTAACACATATTTTTGAATTAGAAATACGTGCAGATGCGCTCTAAAACCCTTCGAATCGGAACCCGAAAGAGCAAATTGGCACTCTGGCAAGCCCATAGCGCTCAAAGCCTCCTTGCCAAACAAGGCCACCAATCAATTATTGTACCCATTGACAGTGCAGGAGATCAAGACCTCGTGCAGCCACTATACGAAATGGGGGTTCAAGGAATCTTTACAAAAGCGCTCGACACTGCCCTGCTCAATCATCACATAGATCTTGCGGTACACAGCCTCAAAGATGTACCAACCCAACTCCCAGAAGGAATCCTTTTGGGCGCAACCCTAGAGCGCGGAGACCCTAGAGATATTATTGTCCTAAAAAACGATCAAAAACAACTGCCCCAAAAGGGCAGCATTGCCACCAGCAGCCTTAGAAGGCAAGCACAATGGCTTCGCCGTTATCCAAAATATACCTGCGCCAATTTGCGTGGCAACGTACAAACACGGTTGCAAAAACTACAAGCCTCAAATTGGGAAGGCGCCCTATTTGCACATGCTGGTCTCGATCGTCTCGATTTACTCAAAAACCAGCCCTATCAAATTCTAGATTGGATGCTTCCAGCACCTGCACAAGGGGCCATCGGAATTTGTCTTCGTAATAATGACCATGAAATTATTGATGCATTAGCGGCTATAAATTGTTCTAAAACTCAAGCCTGTATCACAGCAGAACGCAGCTTGATGCGCGCCCTACAAGGGGGGTGCTCTGCACCCGTTGGTGCACTAGCCACCATCGACAAGCAATCCATCAACCTAAAAGGGGGCGTTTATGCAATCGACGGGAGCACAGCAGTAGAAGCCGAAATCACCGGCAGCATCACCGCAGCAGACACACTTGGCAAAACGCTAGCCAAAACCATTTTATCACAAGGAGGGAAAGCGATACTAAAAACCATTAAAAATTAAATGCAATTACTCGTAACCAAAAATATTGACCCTGATTTTAGGTCGCGATTGCTCAATCTAGGATGTGCGGTTGTCGAATACCCCTTTATTCGAAAAAAAGCGCTGGGCTACACACTACAAAACACCTCCCCAAATTGGATATTTACCAGTTCATTTGCCGCAAAATTAGCCGCAAAATTACCCGACGGCTTAGCCACTTTAAGAAATAAAAAATTGTTTTGTGTCGGAAAAAAAACCGCAGCAGTTTTTTCAAAAAACAATCAAAAAGTGGTCAAAATTGCTCAAAATGCGGCCGATTTGGCCAATTTTATAGTAAAAAACCACAAAAATGAGGCTTTTTCGTTTTTTTGTGGAACGCTTAGAAGGCCCGAAATTGAAACCCATCTAAAACAACACAATATTAAATTAGATCTGCACATTCTATACGACACCGAACTACAACCCAAAACATTTACAAACCCTTTTGAAGGTGTCGTTTTTTACAGCCCATCGGCCGTAAAAAGTTTTGTTCAAAATAATGATTTTGAGAACAAAACTGCTTTTTGTTTGGGAGATACCACAGCTGCTGAAGCAAGAAAACATACCGATCAAATCAGAATTGCAAAAAGGCCCGAAGCAGCCTACCTATTAATCGAATTAAAAAACTATTTGAATGATCAAAAATGACCTATTCTTAAAAGCCCTAAAAGGACAAACGGTAACCCGTCCACCTGTTTGGATGATGCGACAGGCCGGACGATACCTTCCAGATTTCATGCGGCTAAAAGCCCAGTATGATTTCTTTACACGCTGTCAAACACCCGAGCTTGCTGCAGAAATCACCGTTATGCCAATTGATCAAATTGGCACCGATGCCGCCATACTATTTAGCGATATATTGGTGGTCCTCCAAGCCATGGACATTCCTGTAGAGATGAAATCTGATGTTGGGCCATGGATTCCCAACCCCATAGCAACAGCAAAAGATGTAGATCGCGTTTTGGTACCCGATGTAGAAGACCGACTCAATTATGTGCTACAAGCCATCATCCAAAGCAAAGGACTGTTGGACAACCGGGTGCCGCTGATTGGCTTTGCGGGATCGCCATGGACACTGTTGTGCTATGCCGTCCAAGGTAGTGGATCAAAAACCTTTGATAAGGCCAAAGCTTTTTGTTTTTCTCAACCCGAGTTGGCCCACCGCTTACTTCAAAAAATTACAGACACTACCATCGCCTACCTCAAGGCCAAAGTGGCAACCGGAGTAGATGCCGTTCAGCTTTTTGACTCCTGGGGAGGTCTTCTGGGTCCAGACGACTATCAAACGTTTTCTTGGCAATACCTCCAACAAATTGTAACAGCCCTAAGAACGGAAATTCCCGTAATTGTTTTTGGCAAAGGCTGTTGGTTCGCACTTCGTGAAATGAGTCAATCAGGTGCTGCAGCGCTCGGAATTGACTGGACATGCTCCGCTCAAAATGCACGTTATCTCAGTGGTGGTGCAATCACTCTTCAAGGCAACTATGACCCCGCAAAATTGTTATCCCCCACTTCTCAAATACGTACCGATGTTCATCAAATGATCAATGCCTTTGGCAAGGACCGATATATTGTTAATCTCGGGCATGGCATCTTACCTAATATACCGGTAGCCCATGCACAAGCCTTTGTCGATGCCGTAAAAGAATATTATTAAATCCCAAACCCAATTGAAAGCTTCCTTTTTTAAATACATCAACACCCTACAAGACCAAATCACCACTGCGCTGGAGAACCTCGATGGGTCAGTAAAATTTATTGAAGATCAATGGAGTCGACCAGAAGGGGGTGGTGGAAAAACACGAGTGATCCAAAACGGTACCGTGTTTGAAAAAGGAGGTGTCAATATATCAGGGGTTCACGGACCACTACCTAAAAGCATGCAAGACTATTTTGGCGTGGGAGAAGCTCAATTTTATGCCTGTGGTCTCAGTTTGGTATTGCACCCCAAAAACCCTATGGTCCCGACAACCCATGCCAATTTTAGGTATTTTGAGCTTTATGATGCGCAAGGCAACATACAAGATCAATGGTTCGGAGGAGGGTTAGACCTAACCCCATATTATCTTTTTGACGAAGACGCGCAACACTTTCATCAGGTGTGCAAAACCGCTTGCGACCAGCATGACCCCTCGTTTTACACAACTTACAAAGAACGTTGTGACACCTATTTTTGGAACAGCCACCGAGGCGAAGCACGAGGAATAGGTGGGTTGTTCTTTGACTATTTGCGCCCCAATACAGAAAAAACAGCCCAACAATGGTATGATTTTACCACAGGTATTGGCGATGTGTTTTTGGACGCCTATCTCCCGATCGTAGAGCGACGAAAAAACTTGGAGTACAATGCGTCGCATAGAGATTGGCAAGAAATTCGGAGAGGCCGCTATGTAGAGTTTAATCTCATCCATGACAAAGGCACCCTTTTTGGGCTTAAAACCAATGGTCGTATCGAAAGTATTTTGATGAGCCTGCCCCCAAAAGTGCAATGGGCATACGATCACCAACCTCGTTTGAACTCCCAGGAAGCACGCTTGATTGACGTATTAAAAAATCCCCGCAACTGGATATAGTTCTAGATAAATAAGTACCTTCATTAAAATTAATACCCGATGGACGCCACCCTAATCTTGATCATTTTTTCGCTCTTGGTCGTGTTTTCATACCTCTTTGATTCCTTTGCACGAAAAACCAAATTCCCTTCTGTGATACTTTTGATGCTCACCGGCATGATTACTCGTGCCGTTTTGGAGTTTTATAATTTTACCCCTTGGGGGATTTTGGATGACCTGATCAAAGTTTTAGGAACTGTTGGACTGATTCTGATTGTTTTGGAAGGGGCTTTAGAGCTTGAAATTTCGAAAGAAAAAATGGGAATCATGATCCGGGGGTTTTTAGCAGCTGCTGTTTTGCTATTGGCCAATATTGTTATCATTTCACAATTACTGGATGTGTTTTTCGAAATCACCTATGAAGCGGCAATCTTGCACGCCATACCACTTTCGATTATCAGTAGTGCAGTTGCCATACCCTCAGCCTCGGGCTTCGATAAACACACAAAAGAATTTGTGGTTTATGAGTCGACATTTTCAGACATCATTGGGATCCTAATATTCAGTTATGCCATTCGACAGTTTGAAACTCAAGCACCCCTAATTGGCGTTGCGTCATTGACCAACTTGGGCTTACAACTTTTGGGCATTATCGTCATTTCAGTTTGCATTACCTTTTTGCTTTTTCAATTGATGAAAAGCATTGTGCATCCCGTAAAATTTTTCTTACTCTTGGCCTTATTGGTTTTGGTATATGCCATTGGCAAGTACCTCCATTTGCCCGCATTGGTTACCATTTTTATTTTTGGTTTGATTTTGAGTAACAGCACCTATTTTTTGCCTGCCTATTTTTTAAGAGGAGTCAAGCCCGAAAAACTCGAAGAACAGCTCAAATCGTTTCATCTACTCACCGCAGAATCGACCTTTTTGGTTCGCACATTTTTCTTTCTGTTTTTTGGTTTTTCGATCAGCTTAAGCAATCTTAGCGATCCAAGTGCTTATTGGTATGGATTGCTTATTGTAGGCGCCATGCTTTTGGCAAGATATATTTATATGGCCGTGAGTACCTTGAAAATAAAACCAAGCAATCTAACCTATCATGCGCCCAGAGGGTTAATTAGCATCTTGCTTTTTTTCCAAATCAAAGAGCTGGATAATCCCCAATTTCAAAGCGATCAAATCGATCAAAATCTGCTGCTGATTGTCATCATTTTATCCATCGCGATTCTGTTGATTGGCACCATGAAAAAAACACCCCAAACCGGTACCGCTCAGAAAAGTGACACAGAACTTTCAGAAGTGGACATCACCATTCCAAATTTTGATGAGACGCATTCTTCAAAAGAGGATATTAACACATTAAACGACTAATCATGTACCCATTGCAAAGAAATAGACGGTTAAGGGGTTCTGAATCTATCAGAGCTTTGGTTCGGGAATATCAATTGTCTACCGATGATTTTTTAGCGCCTGTTTTTGTAGAAAACGGAAAAGGCAAAAAGACTGAAATCCCTTCCATGCCCGGTTATTATCGATATAGTCTCGATGTTTTGCCACAAGAAATCAATGCATTGTGGCAGTTGGGCATCAAAGGAGTATTGGTTTTTGTAAAAGAAAAAGAAGCCCTCAAAGACAACACAGGTGCTGCAGCAATCGCCCCCGATGGTTTGATGCAAAGAGCCATCAAAACCATCAAAAATACGCAACCCCAAATGTTGGTACTTACTGATGTAGCCCTAGATCCTTACTCCTCCTATGGGCATGATGGAATTGTTGTTGATGGCAAAATTGTCAATGATCCGACGGTTGAACTATTGGCGCAAATGGCAGCCACACATATAGAAGCTGGAGCAGATGGCGTTGCACCTAGTGATATGATGGATGGGCGGGTGCTTAAAATCAGACAATGTTTTGAAGCCAACGGCTGGGACAATGCCCTTATCATGAGCTACAGTGCCAAATATGCCTCTTCATTTTATGGCCCCTTTAGGGATGCCTTAGACTCTGCCCCAGGTTTTGGAGATAAAAAAACCTATCAAATGGATTTTGCCAATCAAAAAGAAGCCTTGGTTGAGGCAAAACGAGACCTCGATGAAGGAGCCGATATCATTATGGTAAAACCTGGATTGGCCTACTTGGATATTGTTTCCCAATTGGCTCAAAACATAGCCGCGCCCATTGCGGTATATCAGGTTAGTGGAGAATACGCCATGCTTAAAGCCGCCGCCAAATACGGTTGGCTCGATCATCAACCCGTAATGCTCGAACAACTGGTAGCCTTTAAACGGGCCGGCGCGGCAATCATTGCGACCTACCACGCCAAAGAAGCAGCCCAACTCATCGGTGGATAAATTTCGATTCTTTTTTTGTATTTTGTTCAATCTTTTAGAGATGAAAACATTACAAAAATGGCCGTTAAATTTATCTACAACAGCCCCATAGGAAAACTACTTTTTATAAGCAGCGATAAGGGTATTGCGCAGATTTCATTTTTGGAAAGCGACATCGATCAAGCCGCTATTTCTTCAGAAGCGCCTCTAGAAATTGTTAAACAATTTGATCAGTTTTTCGACAACAACTTGACAAAATTTGATCTCAAACTGGACCTTAAAGGCACTGCTTTTCAGAAAAAAATCTGGAAAATCCTTCTCGAAATTCCGTATGGCACCACCCTTTCTTATCTTAAGGTTGCGCAAAAAATTGGGGATACCAAAAAAGTTCGCGCAGTAGCAGGTGCCATTGCAAAAAACCCCATTTTGATCGTCATCCCTTGTCATCGGGTTATTGGCAGCGATGGGAAATTGATTGGCTACTCGGGTGGAATTGAAAGAAAAAAGGCCCTGCTAAAATTAGAAGGCTTTCAATTTCAAAATTCACTATTTTAGTAGAAAAAGCTCATGAAAAAAATCATCAAAATAATTGCTATCGCTACGCTCATCTTGGTTGGCGTACTCTATGCCACCAATACAGATTATCTACTCAAAGGCATGAGCAACATTTATCTTAGAGGTCACAAAACGGCTTTTTTGAGTGATTATCTTTATTTTGATAATGATACGGTCTATAAAAGTCCCAACCCCCAACCCTGGCCCAAACATTCGCAATACAACACCCTCACCGTTTCTGAACAATTAGAACAATACCACCAAAAAACCAAAAGTGTTGCCTTTGTCGTAATACAAAACGATAGCGTGCTCTACGAAAAATATTATAAAGAATACCAATCCGATTCTCGAAGCAATTCGTTTTCTATGGTAAAAAGTATGGTCTCTGCAGCTTTAGGAAAAGCAATTATGGAGGGGCATATCGAAAGTTTGGACCAAAAAGCAATCGATTTTCTTCCCGAACTCAAAGGCGAATATGCCAAAACGGTAACCGTAGGCAACCTCTCTGCAATGGCCTCAGGACAAAAATGGGTAGAATCTTATTACTCCCCTTTTTCTGTTACTGCAGCTGCTTATTTTGTTGATGACATCGCAAAACTGATCATGGATCAACCCATAGATTCAAAACCCAATCAAGGGTTTAAATACCTAAGTGGGACAACCCAACTGTTAGGAATGGTGATTGAAAAAGCTACTGGGCAAAAATTGGCCGACTACATGACCGAAAAATTTTGGCAACCCATGGGAGCAGAACACAGTGCCTATTGGCAAGTCGACAGTAGCGCAAATGGCAACGTAAAAGCCTATTGCTGTTTTGCTAGTAATGCCTTAGATTTTGCTCGATTTGGCAAACTCTATAAAGATTATGGCCGCTGGGGAGATTTACAAATTTTAGACTCTACCTTTGTGGCAAAATCCATACAGCCTATTTATCCAGAAGATCCCGAATACGGCTATGGGTGGTGGCTCGAAAACTACAAAGGACAATCTACATTTATGATGCGCGGGCATCTGGGGCAATATGTAATTGTCCTACCAGAAACCAATACCATCGTCGTTCGATTGGGGCACCTCAAAGGTGAAGCCATTGCCGCAAATCCATTTACCGAAGACATCTATATCTATATAGATGCCGCTTTAGAACTTGTTGAAAATGTTAGGCAAAATTGATCGAGCAAAGGTCCTTTTTTTAGATATCGAAACGGTCCCAGAAATCTATGAGCATCAGAAGCTCAGCACAACCTCCCAATCGCTTTGGGAAGAAAAAACCCGATACCAAAGACACGATGAATCCCCAGAAGAATTTTATAGTCGAGCCGGTATTTGGGCAGAGTTCGGTAAAATTATCTGTATTTCTGTTGGATATTTTGTCCCCGGTCAAAAACAAACACAATTTAGAATCAAAAGTTTTTCTGGTGAAGAAAAATCACTTTTACTCAATTTCAAAGTACTTTTAGAAAACCATTTTAACCAAAAAAACAATCTTTTGTGCGCCCATAACGGCAAAGAATTTGACTTTCCGTACATCGCACGTCGTATGCTCAAACACCAGATAACACTTCCCGAAAAACTCAATCTTTTCGACAAAAAACCCTGGCAAGTACCCCATCTAGACACCATGCAACTTTGGCGTTTTGGAGACTACAAGCACTACACCTCCCTCAAACTCATGGCACATGTTCTGGGTATTCCTTCTCCAAAAGACGATATAGACGGTAGTCAAGTGGCCAAAATTTTTTACGAAGAAAATGATCTAGAACGCATTATCCGTTATTGCGAAAAAGACACCCTTACCGTAGCGCAGCTATTTTTGAGATTGAGAAATGAACCCTTGATTGAAGACGACCAAATTTATATTCTAACATGAAAGAAAAGATACTGCTTGACATCAAAGGGCTAACCGTTTGTGTTGAAGAAAAAAAATTGGTTTCGGAGATCGATCTAGTACTGCCCAAAAATCAAATTACAGCCCTAGTCGGTGCCTCAGGGAGTGGCAAATCGCTCACCGCACTTAGTCTACTCAATATACTGCCCAACACCTTAAAATGGCAGTGTCAAAAATTTTTGTTCGACGAAAAAGATGTGCTTACCAAAAATTCAAAAGCATGGGAAGCGATCCGTGGCAACGAAATCGGAATGATTTTTCAAGAGCCGCAATCCAGTCTCAACCCAAGTATGCCCTGTGGACAACAAGTATTAGAAGCACTATTACAACATCAAAAAAAAACAACAAGCCAAGCCAAAAAAGAAGTACTGTTGGCCTTTGAAAAAGTTCAACTTCCGGATCCCAACAGAATTTATAATGCCTATCCACACGAAATAAGTGGTGGTCAAAAACAACGGGTTATGATTGCCATGGCACTGATCAATAACCCCAAACTCTTAATTGCAGACGAACCCACTACGGCATTAGATGTCACGGTTCAAAAAGAAATCATCGCTTTGATCAAAAAGCTGCAACTCCAAAACAACATGAGCGTTCTGTTCATCTCCCACGATTTAGAGTTGGTTCAAGCATTTGCAGATCACGTGTCCGTGATGCAAAACGGAAAAATCGTCGAATCGGGACCGTGCAAAGCCCTTTTTAAAAACCCCCAGCACCCCTACACCAAAGGATTGATTAACTCCAGACCTCCCTTGGACAAACGCCCCGAAACACTCCCCACAATTGCAGACTTTTTGAATCATACGGTCTCAATAAAAAATATTACAAATGCCGAACGGGTCCAAAGACATCTAACGCTTTATGCAAAAAAACCACTTCTAGAAGTATTTGATTTAGAAAAGCACTACCTTCTAGAAGCTCCCTTTTGGAAGAAAAAAAAGGTATTTCAAGCGGTCAAAAAATTGAGTTTTGACCTCTATCCAGGAGAAACCTTGGGACTTGTAGGGGAGTCGGGCTGTGGAAAATCTACGCTCGCACGCGCACTATTATTTTTGGACCCCCCAACTTCGGGTTCGGTATTTTTTGAAGGAAAGGCCTTGAACAAAATGGATAAAAAAACCCTACACGCTCTCCGAAAAAAAATTCAATACATCTTTCAAGACCCCTTTAGTGCATTGCATCCTTTAAAAAAAATCGGACCAGCGATCGAGGAGGTAATCAGGCTGCATTTTCCACAAAAAAATAAAATACAGGTGCATGAACGCAGCCTAGAACTTTTGGAACAAGTCGGTTTGAGTCAAGAATTTTACCACCGCTACCCCCACGAAATGTCTGGAGGGCAACGCCAACGCGCCGTAATTGCTCGTGCATTGGCTACTGAGCCATTGCTTATTATTTGTGACGAAGCGGTCGCTGCACTGGATATTTCTGTACAGGCACAGGTGATCAACTTGTTACGACGACTGCAAAAACAACTGGGGATTACCTACCTTTTTATATCCCATGATTTAGCGGTTGTCAAATACCTATCAGATCGTATTTTGGTCATGAATAGAGGTCAAATAGAAGAGCTCGAAGAAGCTGATCTTTTGTATGAAAATCCCCAAAAAGACTACACCAAAAAACTGATTGCAGCACTACCTTCTAAGGTGTGGTAAACTATACTGCGGGACTTGGAATCTGATTGTGGATTTCATCAATCTTACGCAACACTTCCTCAGGCAAGCTACATTGATACGAATCGATATTTTCTTTGAGTTGGTCGATCGTAGTCGCACCGATAATATTGCTGGTAACAAATGAACGATTATTGACAAAAGCAAGTGCCATGGTCGTTAGACTCAGTCCATGATCTTGTGCGAGTTCTTTATACAATTGGGTGGCTTTACTCGAATTTTCGCTACTATAACGGCTAAATCTTGGGAAAAGCGTCAACCGAGCTTTTTCTGGAAGTTTGCCACCAAGATATTTTCCGGTAAGGACGCCAAACCCCAGCGGAGAGTAGGCCAAAAGACCAACCGACTCGCGGTGACAGATTTCAGAAATTCCGGTTTCAAATTCTCGACATAGCATCGAATAGGCGTTTTGTATGGTAATCATTCGGGGTAAGTTGGATGCCTTTGAGGCATTTAAAAATCGCATCAATCCCCATGGATTTTCATTGGATAGTCCAACATGTCTGATTTTGCCTGCTTTTATGTTTTGTGCCAGGGCTTCAAGCACCTCTTCAAAATTTTCTTCCCACGGATCGTTTGGGTCATATACAAATCCACGTTGCCCAAACCGGTTTGAGTTTCGCTCAGGCCAGTGCAACTGATACAAGTCGATGTAGTCGGTTTTTAGGCGTTGTAAGCTAAGGTCTATGGCTTGATCTATATGGGCTTTTGAGAAACTTAAGTTTTCTCGTATATGTTTTGTATAATCTCCAGGGCCTGCAATTTTGGAGGCCAAAATCACTTGGTCACGTTTGCCGGTTTTTTGAAACCAATTACCGATAATTCGTTCGGTTTCTCCTTGGGTTTCGGCATTTGCAGGAACTGGATAAAGCTCTGCTGTATCAAAAAAATTAACCCCTTGATCTAAGGCATAATCCATTTGTTCAAATCCTTCGTTTTGCGTGTTCTGGTTGCCAAAGGTCATGGTCCCCAAGCAAATCTTACTGACCTTGATGTCAGTATTGGGCAAAATTTTATAGTCCATAAATTAGTCGTTATTCTGAAGAAGTTGTGTAATCTGATCCAATTGAGGGCTAAGTACGACTTCGATTCGGCGGTTTGCAGCACGACCTTCGGTGGTTGTATTTGGCCCTACAGGTATGTATTCTCCACGACCGGCTGCAGTAAGATTTTGAGGTAAAATTTGGGGGTTTTCTAACAGCAATTTTACAATAGAAGTCGCTCTTTTGGTCGATAAATCCCAATTGCCTTCGAGTGCACCTTTGCCACTGTAGGGTACATTATCGGTGTGCCCCTCGATTAAAATTGTAATGTCTGGATTGTCTGCCAAAACATGCCCCAGTTGTTGGACGGCTTCCCTACCGGAAGCACCTACGGTCCAGCTGCCGGATTTGAACAATAGTTTGTTTTCCATAGAGACATAGACTTTGCCGTTGCGTTGCTCTACGGTCAATCCTTTTCCTTCAAAATTGAGTAAGGCATCGGACAGCGTTTTTTTAAGGTTTCGCATGCTTTCTTCTTGCTTATCAATCAGATTTTCCAGCTCGGATAAACGCTGCTCCCTTTGGGTAAGTTGTCCTTCTTTTTCGGCAATCTGTGCCAAAAGTTCTAGATTTTCTGCAATGCGCTCCTTTAGGGCGGCATCGCTATTTTCTTCAAGCGTCTGATAGTTGGCTTTTAGGGTTGCATAAATCTGTTTTAGTTCGTGTAAACTGTCCAAACGCTGTTGGGACACCACACGTATTTGATCGAGCTGACTGGCTAACAAATCATTGGATTGAATTAGTGAGTCGTTGGCTTGCTGCAGGGCGTTGCGTTGGGTTTTGGTCGTTGCATATCGATTTTCTAATTCGTTAAAAACCGATGAAGATACACACGCATTTAAGCTAAAAAGGACTAAAAAAGCAACAGAAATTTTTTTCATTATAATTCGAGGTTTAGTTCTACCCCCACCGGACAATGGTCCGAATGCTTCGCTTCTGGGAGAATATAGGATTTTAATATTTTGTTTTCTAACCGCTCAGCTACCAAGGCATAATCTATACGCCATCCTTTGTTGTTGGCGCGTGCATTGGCACGATAACTCCACCAGCTATAATGATGCGGATTGGGATTGAGGTGTCGAAAAGAATCGATAAAACCAGCACGCATAAATCCATCAATCCAGGCGCGTTCTTCGGGTAAAAATCCAGAAACGGTTTTGTTTCTAACCGGATCATGAATATCTATTGCCTGATGACAAATGTTATAATCGCCACAAATAACTAAATGTGGAACTTCTTTTTTGAGTTCGTCGATATACGCTTGAAATTCGTCCATAAATTGAAATTTATAATCCAAGCGATCGGTGTTGGTTCCTGAGGGCAGGTACAAACTGATTATCGAAACATCGGGGTAGTCTACCCGAAGGACCCGGCCTTCGAAATCCATCTGTTCAATGCCGGTTCCGTATACTATGGATTGGGGTTCTTTTTTGGTCAAAATTGCCACGCCGCTGTACCCCTTTTTTTGTGCCGAAAACCAAAAGTGGTTATAACCCAATTTTTCAAAAACCTGAGTGTCTACCTGCTCTTGTAACGCTTTGGTTTCTTGAAGGCATAAAACGTCAGGATTGGCGGCTTGCAGCCAACTTTCAAAACCTTTGTTTAGCGCGGCTCGAATCCCATTGACATTATAAGAAAGAATTTTTATCCCCATCAGTTACGAAGATAAAAAAGACAATCGACATCTAAAGGCTTTCTAATTAGAAAGCTTCTCAAGCAAGCTGCGGAGATCTACCTGCTTGGCAAGGGTCTGTGACAAGGTGTCTATGTTTACGCGTTCTTGTTGCATGGTATCGCGGTCTCGGAGGGTTACGGTTCCGTCTTCGAGGGACTGATGGTCAACCGTGACACAATAGGGTGTCCCCAAAGCATCTTGTCTGCGATAGCGTCGTCCTACGGCATCTTTTTCATCATAAACGGCTGTCATGTCCCATTTTAGTGTATCGACAATTTGACGGGCCCGTTCTGGCAAACCGTCCTTTTTTACCAAAGGCAATACCGCAACTTTAGTTGGTGCGAGTACAGCGGGGATTTTTAATACGATTCTTGTGCTTCCATCTTCGAGAGGTTCTTCGGTGTAAGCATTAGAAAAAATGGCTAAAAACATGCGATCCAAACCAATGGAGGTCTCAAGAACATAAGGGGTATAGCTTTCGTTGCGTTCTGGATCAAAATATTTTAGTTTTTTACCGGCATATTCTTCGTGGCTGGATAGATCAAAATCGGTGCGCGAATGGATGCCCTCAAGTTCTTTGAAACCAAAAGGAAATTTGAATTCTATATCGCAAGCTGCGTCTGCATAATGGGCCAATTTTTCATGGTCATGAAAGCGATAATTTTCTGCCGAAATACCCAATGCCAAATGCCAATCTAAACGGGTTTTTTTCCAATGATCGTACCACTCTTTTTGGGTCCCTGGCGGGATAAAGAATTGCATTTCCATCTGCTCAAATTCGCGCATTCTGAAGATAAATTGACGGGCGATAATTTCGTTTCGGAAAGCCTTACCGGTTTGCGCAATTCCAAAAGGGAGTTTCATGCGTCCGGTTTTTTGAACGTTGAGAAAGTTTACAAAAATACCTTGTGCAGTCTCGGGTCGGAGGTAGAGGTCCATGGCAGTGGCTGCGGAAGCCCCAAGTTTGGTGCCAAACATGAGGTTGAATTGTTTGACGTCGGTCCAGTTGCGAGATCCCGATTCTGGACAGGCAATTTCTAATTCTTCTATCAGCGCTTTGACATCTGCCAAATCTTCTTTTTCTAAAGACTGTCCCAAACGTTTGAGAATGGCGGTTGCTTTTTCTTGATAGTCCAACACTCGAGGATTGGTTTGCAAAAATTGCTGTTGATCAAATTGATCTCCAAAACGCTTGGCTGCTTTGGCTACTTCTTTTTCGATTTTGGCTTCAATCTTTGCGACATAATCTTCGACCAAGACATCGGCACGATATCTTTTTTTGGAATCTTTGTTGTCAATCAAGGGGTCATTAAACGCATCAACATGCCCCGAAGCCTTCCAAGTAGTTGGGTGCATAAAAATGGCGGCATCGATACCTACAATATTTTCGTGAAGTTGCACCATGGATTTCCACCAATATTCACGAATATTATTTTTGAGTGCGACGCCATTTTGACCATAATCATATACGGCACTTAGGCCATCATAAATTTCACTTGAAGGAAAAACAAAACCATACTCCTTTGCGTGGGAGATGATTTTTTTAAAAGTTTCATTATCGTTTGCCATGCCGCAAAAGTACTTCTTTTTATTATTTTTAGGAATCACCAAATCAAATCCATGAAAAAAACGATCATCAATTTATTTGGGTCAATGGCCCAGCTTTTTTTTCCGAAGCTGTGTGTTGGATGTCGTGGGGTTTTGCAGCCTTATGAAAAGACGCTTTGTTTGAAGTGCGAGCTGGGTTTGCCCCTTTGCTATTTTACGCCCCACAAAACCAACATCATGCATCAACGGCTGTCCGCACATATCCCTGTAGAATATACTACAGCCCTCTTTTTGTTTTATCCCAAAGGGATCATCGAACAGTTGATCCATCAACTCAAATATAACGGACAGAGGGCCATTGGTGTTTTATTTGGTGATTGGATGGCCGATCAACTTTCAGATTCTTTTTTTGAAAAATGCACGGCCGTTATCCCAATGCCCTTACACCAAAAACGGCAACGTAAAAGGGGGTATAACCAAGTTGAAGGGTTTGCCAAACAGATTGCCGATAAGCTCGCAATCCCTGTCTGCAATCATGTGGTTTGGCGAAAGAAAAATACCCGACAATTGGCCCAAGGCAAAGTTCAGAATCGCTGGGAAGAATTGGCCGACGCTTTTGCACTAAACCCCAACCACAACTTCACAAATCAACACTGGTTGTTGGTCGATGATGTGATGACTACTGGGGCGTCTTTGTGTGCTTGTGCCAAGGCACTACTTGAAATTCGTGGTTCTAAAGTTAGTATTGTCACCATAGCCTATAGGGTGTAAGAAGAATATTGTGTTATTTTTGTTCCAGCATTGATGCCATGAAACAATTATTGCGTGTCTTTTTTTTAGCAATCGCACTTTTCTTAACTGCATGTGCCAAAAGAGGTACTCCAACAGGAGGAGCCAAGGACAGTATACCTCCCGTATTGATCAACGCCAGCCCCAAACAAAACACCATTTTTTTTGATGCTGAAAAAATCACACTGACCTTTGATGAGTATATCAAACTTAACAACATCAGCAAACAGCTGATCATCTCTCCACCGCTACCTTCTAAAGCCTATAAGGTGGATCCGCAAACCAATATTGCCAAAAAAATAGAAATCGAATTGCTGGATTCTCTAAATCCAAACACAACCTACACCTTCAATTTTGGCGAAAGCATCACTGACAACAACGAAGGAAATATCTTACCCTTTTTTTCATACACCCTATCGACGGGCGCCACAATAGATTCTTTATATGTCCGCGGAAGAGTGACGGATGCATTTGACGAAGTCACTACCTCTTATATATCGGTACAGCTTTATCCTGTTGATAGTGTTTACAAGGATTCGACCATATACAAACAGCAGCCACTTTATGTTGCTAGCACCTTAGACTCAACAATATATAGGTTTCAAAATCTAAAAGCAGGAACCTATGAAATCATTGCCATTAAGGACGTAGCCAGCAACTATTTTTTTGATCAAAATGTGGACAAGATTGGGTTTAGAAAAGAATATATTACCCTGCCACAGGACAGTATTGTGGATTTAAAAATCTTTAAAGAAATAACCAACTTCAGCTGGGCAAGGCCCTTTTTTATCAATAGACATCATATTGGGATCCCCTACTATGGCAGATATGAAAATCAAAAAATGGAAGTGATTAGCGATCTCCCGGATAGTTTTGAGTATCTCATTAACAAAAATCGTGAAACCGATACCCTCAATTATTGGTTTAAAGGAATTCAGACCGATTCGCTAAAATTTCAATACTTGCTGCAAGATTCGCTACGAACCACCACGGTCAAATTCAATAAACCAATAGCAGACTCTTTGGTCATCAGCCGGATTACGGGTAATGAAATCATGCTCAAAGACACTTTTCGAATATCCTCCAACCTGCCTCTTGTAAAGTTAGATTTAGAAAAAATAACGGTAAGAGACATCGATTCATTGCCTATTCCTTTTCGGGCCAAAATTGAGCAAAACTATGACCGCGTTTATATTGCCTTTGACTTGGAGCCCAACAACAGGTATCAGATCGATTTGTTGCCTGAAGCGTTAACTGATTTTTTTGGAAGCGTCAATGACACCCTTCAGTTTGTATCGACCACCCAGTCAATCGAAAACTATGGTGCTATTTTTATCAACTTACAATACAATGACAATACACCCTATATCTTAGAACTGTTGGACAATAAGGGTAAAACTGTACGACGCGTTACCGATCAGGAAGGTACCACTCGTATCGCCTGGGAGTTGTTGCCCGCTGGTAAGTATAAAATACGTTTTGTAGTTGATGGCAATGGCAATCAAAAATGGGATACCGGACATTATCTAGACAAAATTCAACCTGAAGAAGTGTTGTATTTCCCTGCTGAGTTAGACTTACGTGCCAACTGGGACCTCAACGAAACATTTAATGTAGCCGAAATTCGTCGCGGTCCTCCAGAAACGGCAACTGATTCCGTAACACTTCAAGAGCCTCCCAATCCAAACTAGCGCGCAAGCTGTTGGGATCCCCTAAATATGGATCGGCAATAGAAGCTCCCAAACCATTATAGACTGCAGAATGACCTGGATAGTTATGTCCATTGGGATCAGTTCCAATTCGATTGACCCCTACACAATAAGACATATTCTCAATTGCTCTAGCCTCAAGCAAGGTATCCCAGGCGCTAATTCGTGGTTTTGGCCAATTGGCAACATATACCAACAGGTCATAGTTGTTTTGATTTCGAGACCAGACCGGAAAGCGCAAATCATAGCAAATTCGTAAACAAATCCGCCAACCTAGATAGTTGACCACTCCCAAATCCGTACCCGAAGTATACGCTAGGTGTTCTCCTGCCAAAGTAAATGTATGGCGTTTATCGTAGGTAAATAATACGCCCTCGGGGGTCGCAAAAACAAAACGGTTGTAGTATTGTTGAGCCTCTTCTATCACCAAACTCCCTAGTAGAGCAGCCCCTTTTTGTTGCGCCATTTGCTGCATCCATCGAATTGTAGGCCCTTGCATCGCTTCGGCAATAGGTTTTGGGTGCATGGTAAATCCTGTGGTAAACATTTCTGGCAAAACAATCAAATCTACAGGTTCTTCAACACTGCTGATTCGTTGTTCGAAATGACGCCGGTTGGCTTCTGGAGACTCCCATACCAAATCTGCTTGAAGCAGCAAAAGATCGATTTTTGTTTTTCTATTTTGTACATTCATCCACGTGAAACTACGATATTTATCCTTTAAATAATAACACTATGAAGCCATCTGTTCTCTTTTTGAGTCTTTTATTTTTATCCCTCTCGCTAACGGCCCAGGACTATTATTATCCCAAATCGGGTGCCCAATGGGCGCAACGATCTCCAGAATCTTTTGGCTTGTCTAGCGAAAAAATTAATGCCGTAGTTTCTTTTGCCCAAGCTAATGAATACAGTGAATCAAGAGACTTAAGGATAGCTATATTGAATGGTTTTCGTCAAGAACCTTACCACGAAATTTTGGGTCCTACCAAAAAAAGGAGTGGCCCAGCGGGTATGATACTCAAAAACGGTTATCTCATCGCTTCATGGGGAGATACCAAAAGGGTAGATATGACCTTTAGTGTTACCAAAAGCTATTTGGCAACCGTAGCAGGACTTGCACTTCAAGAAGGGCATATCCAATCTTTGGACGACAAAGTGTATCCCTACATCTGGGACAATACCTTTGATGGCGCACACAATGAGAAAATCACCTGGACACACTTATTGCATCAAACCTCTGACTGGTCGGGACAACTGTGGGGTGGGTATGACTGGGCAGACCGCCCGCCACAAACCGGCAGTATCGATGATTGGAAATACCGAACCCTCCATGAGCCTGGAACACATTATAAATACAACGATGTGCGCGTCAATGTATTGGCCTATGCTTTGTTACAGGTTTGGAGAAAATCACTGCCTCTTGTTTTGAAAGAAAAAATTATGGATCCCATTGGTGCTTCCGACAGCTGGAGGTGGTTTGGGTATGACAACTCTTGGGTCGTCATGGACGGTTATAAAGTACAATCGGTCTCAGGGGGAGGACACTCTGGTGGAGGTCTTTTTATCAATACGGAAGACCATGCCCGTTTTGGATTGCTGTATCTTTCTAAAGGAAAATGGAACGGCAAAACTTTGATTGATTCTACGTGGATCGATCAGGCACTGGTTCCTGCAACGGCAAATCCAAATTATGGAATGTTATGGTGGCTCAACAACAAAACGGGCAGCAATTACATCCCAGAAATCTCCGATAAGATGTATTATGCCGCCGGTTTTGGTGGCAATTTTATCATGATTTTTCCAGAAGAAGATCTTGTTATTGTCACCCGATGGCTGGCCCCCAACAAACGGGAAGATTTCTTGAAATTGGTCGCAAAAGCCCTTCGTTAAGACGTCTGTTTATCCAACCCTTCGGGGTAAAGAAAATCGTTGTACGGAAAGCGGGTGATGTGTATTTCGCGTACGGCTTCATAGACTTTTTCTCTAAAATCGTTCAAGTTTTTTTTGCTTAATGCAGAAATAAAAAGTGCATTGCCGTTGCTTTTGCTCATCCATGTTTCTTTCCATTCTGCCAAAGTATAATGGCTGCTGTTTCGCTCTAAAACCAGCTCATCATCATCCCAAGGTTCTGGTTGATATGCGTCAATTTTGTTAAAAACCATGAGGGTTGGTTTTTCTTTGGCGTTGATTTCGGATAAAATCTGATTGACAGAATCGATGTGTTCTTCAAAGTTGGGATGCGAAATATCGGCAACATGCAAAAGTAAGTCGGCTTCTTGAACTTCGTCTAACGTACTTTTAAAGGACTCCACCAGTTGTGTTGGCAATTTTCTTATAAATCCAACCGTATCGCTCAATAAAAAAGGGAGGTTGCCAATAACTACCTTACGAACTGTGGTGTCTAAGGTGGCAAAAAGTTTGTTCTCGGCAAAGACTTCACTTTTGGCAATCGCATTCATGAGGGTAGATTTGCCCACGTTGGTATAGCCTACCAAAGCCACACGCACCAATGCTCCGCGGTTACCTCTTTGAGTACTCATTTGCTTGTCGATAAGCTTTAGTTTCTTTTTTAATAGTGCAATTTTATCCCGAACGATTCGACGGTCGGTTTCGATTTCGGTTTCACCGGGACCGCGCATCCCGATACCCCCACGTTGGCGTTCTAAATGTGTCCAAAGTCCTTTGAGGCGTGGCAAGAGGTACTCATACTGGGCCAATTCTACCTGGGTTCTTGCGTAGCTGGTCTGGGCTCTTTGTGCAAAAATGTCTAAGATCAGACCGGTACGGTCGAGTATTTTGCAACGCAGTGCTTTTTCGATATTGCCTTGTTGTGCGGGGGTCAGCTCGTCATCAAAGATTACGGTGGTTACTTCATGTTGCTCTACATAGGCGGCTACCTCTTCGATTTTGCCCGTCCCGATAAAGGTTTTGGGGTTTGGCAAGCTCATGTTTTGAGTAAATCGATGCAAAACATGACCCCCTGCGGTGTAGGCCAAAAAAGCCAACTCGTCCAAATATTCTTTAGACTTAGCGGCGTCTTGGGCTGCGGTAATCACCCCAACCAAGACAGTATTTTCGTATTCTAGTTGTTGCTTTTCGATCATGGATCTAATCTATTTCCATGTTTTTAGAGAGAGTGTTGTTCCATTGAGTTCTGCATAGGTGTAGTGGGTGATCCAATCTCCTGTGTTAATGTAAGTTGCATTTTGACCTAAATCGATTTGCATGGGCAAATGCCGGTGGCCAAACAAAAAATAATCGCGGTGTTGCTGCGTTAATTTTCGACGACAATACTGTGCCAGCCATTCTTGATCTTCTCCCAAAAATTGGATGTCCTCAGCTCCAGAAATCAATTTGTTCTTGGTAGACAGATACTGAGCTAAAGCAACACCAATGTCAGGATGCAACCATCGGAAAAGCATTTTTAGAAATGGATTGGTAAACACTTTTTTCATGCGTTTGTATCCCAAATCATTGGGTCCTAGTCCGTCTCCATGCCCAATTAGAAATTTTTTTCCATTGAGTTCAAAATCTTGTGGTTTGTGAAAAACAGGGATTCCCAATTCTTTTTCAAAATAATCGGTCATCCAAAGGTCATGATTTCCTACAAAATAAAAAATGGGGAGTCCTTGGTCTGCCATAGTCGCTAGTTTGCCCAAGGGGCGAACAAAACCTTTGGGAACTACCTTTTTATATTCAAACCAAAAATCAAAAAGATCACCTAACAAAAAGAGAGCTCCTGCTTGTTGTTCAACATGCACCAACCAGTCCATAAAGACTGCTTCACGCAACTTACTTTCCTTGCGTGTAGGTGCACCAAAGTGCTGATCCGAGGCAAAAAAAATGGGTTTGTCCGTCTGGAGCTCCATAAGATGAGTTAATATCACAAAGGTAGTAAATCGCCTTTAGCCAATAGCGTGTTCTAGATCATCTATTAAATCTTTTACATCTTCGATGCCCACGCTCAAACGAATTAGGGCATCAACCACACCGCTTTTTTCTCGAATTTCTTTAGGTATCGAGGCATGTGTCATACTGGCAGGGTGTCCAGCAAGGCTTTCGACACCTCCCAAAGATTCTGCAAGTGTAAATAGTTGCAATTGTTCTACAATTTTGATCGCTGCTTGATAATCCGCACCCACGGGGACAAAGGATAACATGGCGCCAAAATCATTCATTTGGGATTTTGCTACGTTGTGGTTGGGGTGATTTTCAAAACCCGGCCAATAAACTTTTTCGACTTTAGGGTGCTGTGCTAGATAGTGGGCAATTAGGGCTGCATTTTGACAGTGACGTTCCATACGTACATGCAGGGTTTTGATTCCTCTTAATGTCAAAAAACAATCAAATGGTCCCGGTACTGCACCACTCGCATTCTGAATAAAGGCCAAACGATCGGCCAGTTCTTCATTGTTGGTTATCAAGGCTCCCAGAACCACATCCGAATGACCCGCCAAATATTTTGTTGCCGAATGCATGACAATGTCTGCGCCCATATCCAAAGGTTGTTGCAAATAGGGGGAGGCAAAGGTGTTGTCCACTGCCAATAAGAGTTTGTGTGCTTTTGCTAGTGCTGCCATGGCTGCAATGTCAATGACATTCATCATGGGATTTGTAGGGGTTTCTACCCAAATCAATCTGGTTTTTGAGGTGATGTATGTCGCTACGGCTTTGACTTCATCCATGGGTACAAATTGGAATTGAATGCCATAGGTTTCAAAAATTTTGGTGAATAGCCGGTAAGAACCCCCATATAGATCATGGGTAGCGATGACTTCGTCTCCAGGCTTCAAAAGTTTGATTATAGCGTCCATGGCTGCCAGACCGGAGGCAAATGCAAGTCCATAGGCTCCGTTTTCTATATGGGCAAAACTTTTTTCGAGCGCTTGCCTTGTGGGGTTGTGCGTACGACTGTACTCAAATCCTTTATGTCCTCCCGGGGTGGTCTGTGCATAGGTCGATGTCTGATAGATCGGGGGCATTACAGCCCCATAGGCTGGATCGGGAGCTTGGCCGCCGTGTATGGTTAGACTGTTAAAGCGTAATTTTTTTTCCAAAACAATTTGATAAATAAGGATTAAAGGTATTGATTTTGCCGTATTTGAAATGCATTTCGTCAAAATGCATTTTATTTGTTAAAAAATCAGTCTATGAATGCGTTTTTTTATCTGAGCAGTTGCGATACCTGCAAACGAATCATGAGCACATTGCGTCTTCCCGCAACAGTAACAAAAGTGGATCTTAAGAAAGACCCCCTTACTCCCGATCATCTTCACACCCTTTATACATTGAGCGGGAGTTATGAGGCATTGATCAATAAACGGGCGCAATTGTACCAACAACGCAATCTTAAAGTACAAAATCTTGATGAAGCACAATACAAAGCGTTGCTTTTAGAACACTATACGTTTCTTAAGCGTCCCGTTTTGATTTATGACAATCACCTGTTTGTCGGTAATAGTGCCAAAACAATTGCGGCAGCCAATACTTTTTTGAGTGAACAATAGAATTTTTGCTTTGCTTGCTGCTCTTGGAGCCACAACCATTTATGGTCTCAATCATACGATTGCCAAAGTTGTAATGCCCGACTATATCGGTGCTTTTGGATTTATTATGTTGCGTGTGGTTGGTGCTTCTTTGTTGTTTTGGTTTTTTAGTTTGTGGGCCCCCAAAGAGACTATTGAGCGGAAGGATTATGTTCGTGTTTTTTTTGCAGCACTCTTGGGAATGTGCATCAATATGTTGATGTTTTTTAAAGGACTCGAACTGTCCACCCCCATCAATAGTGGTGTTATCGTAACCTTGACCCCAATCATTGTTTTGATTTTATCCGTAATATTCCTACGAGAACAACTCGGGATTCGCAAGTTTATAGGTATCGTAATTGGTTTTTCTGGGGCATTGCTATTGATCTTTTACAGTGCCACTACGGTGGCTAATGCCCCCAATGTGACTTTAGGAAATGTGCTTTTGTTGATTAATGCAACGAGTTATGGCGCCTATCTGATTTTGGTTAAACCACTGACTCAAAAATACCATACCATAACACTGATGAAATGGATGTTTTTGTTAGGTGTTTTCCTGACTTTTCCAGTTACGATTAGCGATTTTTCTAATGTTGAGTGGGGACAACTGCCTATAGATATTATCTGGCGTATGGTTTTTGTTGTGGTTGGTACAACTTTTTTGACCTACTTGCTCAATGTCTATGCCCTCAAGACCTTACCCGCTTCTGTTATCGGGGCTTTTATCTATTTACAACCGTTGATTACAATTGTATATGCTGTTGTAACAGAAAACGATCGGTTGGATATTCCAAAAACGGTTGCTTGTCTTTTGGTCCTTTTTGGTGTATATCTGGTAACCAAAAAACCAAAAAGTAAACCTTTAAATTCCGGCCTGCGCCAACAATAACAATAGGACAAATTGAATCGCCTCGTGTCCGTTGTCGTTGTACCACCACTCGTCTAACGAATGTGCTTTCCCTCCGGTACCTCCACGTCCAACAGTAACGGCAGGTATTCCGAGTGAAATCGGAATATTGGCATCTGTTGATCCCCGGGTCAGTTCGGGAGTTTTACCAAAATATTGGGTTGCTGCCATGGCTTTTTGAATTAGAGGCAGCTCCGATGATAATTCTCCAGAAGGGCGGTTGCCAATTTTTTCAAAAATTAGCTCCAAATCAGCACCGCGCCTTTTTCGAGCATTTTGAAGGTCTAAGGCTTCTTGTGTTGCTGTTTTGAGAAGTGCTTCCATGGCATCCAAACGTTTTGGTTCTACGGAGCGGATGTCAATCAACATAGACGAACTAAAGGGAACGGAGTTTATGGAAGTTCCTCCGTTGATTACACCAACATTGTAACTGGTTTTTGGGCCTTCAGAAGTGTATTTGTCGGCAGCCGTTACAAAACGGTCTATGGCGGTTCCTAATGCGTGATGGGGGTTAACCAAACCAAAGGCGCCCCAAGAGTGTCCTCCCGGACCCGCATAGGTAACACGATAACGGTAAGAGCCCAACCCTTTGTTATTGACACGTCCCAATGCACCTCCATCTATTGAGATCCACGAATCAATTTTTGGCCCAGAAGGACTAAAAAGGGCTTTGACCCCTCTGAGGTCTCCCAAGCCTTCTTCGCCAACAGTGGCAATAAAGAGGATGTCATCTTTGGGTTGTATTTGTTGTTTTTTTAGGGTTTTTAAAACCGTGATTAGCATGGCCAATCCTCGAGTATCATCCCCAATACCAGGAGCATATAGGGTGTCATTGCTCACGCGTACACGAACATCGGTGCCTTCTGGAAAAACCGTGTCTAGATGGGCATTGAGCGCAACTACATTTTTTCTTTCGGTGCCTTTTAGCAGTCCAATAACATTTCCTTCCGTATCTATCCATAGTGAGTCAATTTGAGCATTTCGCAATTTTTGAGCAAATGCCTGGGCCCTAACAGCTTCCATAAAAGGAGGCGCAGGGATTTCGGTCAACTCGATAAGATCGTTGTGTGTTTCAGGCTCTAGGGCCTTGATCGTTTCAAAAGATTTTTGGATGTGCTTATTTTTAGTGAGTTTGTTGATTTGCCGTACATATTTTTTATCTACCGGATTTGGCGTTTCTTGCGCCACGATATAGAGATTGCCGAGGAGCATCACTAGAATCAGAATGACCTGTTTATAGGAGTGCAATTTTTGCATGTTTTTATGGTTTTGAGGCTTTAAATTAGGGGTTTTTTGGTATTGAAATTTAATTTTAATCATTTTTTTAAGAGGGCATTTTTTTTACCTTTAGAAAAAATTTAAAATGAACCGAATTGCCGTTGCCCTTTTAGCGCTGCTAATCAGTAGTTGTGGTGAAACCGAAAACAAGAAAAAAGATTTTGAATACAAGCGGACCCAACAGGAAGAAAAAAAGACCGCTGTAGAAACTGATAAAGCCCCAATCGATCTTTCAAATAAAGGGATTGGTCCCATCGATAGTGTTGATTTTGGAGCCCTTGACGATGCCTTAGTTGCTACAGGTGCAGAAGCATTTAAACAAAAATGTACGGCCTGCCACTACCCCAACCGCAAACTCATTGGTCCTGCAATGTCGGGAATCTATGAACGTAGAAGTCCAGAATGGGTGATGAATATGCTTCTTAATCCTACACAGATGTTAAAAGAAGATCCTATCGCTATTGCCTTATTGAAAGAGTATAACAACATCCAAATGCTCAATCAAAACTTGAGCCAAGAAGAAGCCCGTGCTATTGCAGAATATCTGCGTACACTCTAAACTAGAGCGACCAAGATTTTCCGCCCGTAGTTTCCATCAAGTCAACACATCCTTGTTGTTGTCCGGGTATTGGAGCATAAGCCAACACTTGTTCACCAATATATTCTGAGCCTCGAAAGCCCGTGATGCAAAGATCACGGAGACTAGAAACAGCGTTATAAGCCAACGATTCTTTGGGTGCTGCTGGGCCTTCTCCTTTTTCTACAGCCTCCAAATAACCATATAGATCTTGCATCCATTTTCCTTTTTTGGGTGCTTCTGCGCGAAGGAATTTAAACAATTGAGCTTCTAAGGCTTTGGCGTTGGTGTTACCACTTTCGGTTGTAGTGATTTCGGTAAAAGCCTCAAAACCTTGCAAGAAAAGCTTTTGATCTTTTTCGCTGATAACCACATCCATATAGGCATCGACAAATCGAATTAAATTTAGTTCCGATGCAGAAGGCGTGTCTGTTTTTGGTAAAATAACATCCATCAAAGCTTCTAGAGTAGCAACTTGGTTGGAAGGCAAAATTTTTGGAGCCCATCCCTCTGAACTACTACAACTTTGTAGAATGCTTAAAACAGAAGGAGTCATGGCGGTGGCGCCAAAGGTATATCCGAGATTTTTTAATACTTGTCTTCTATTCATGGTGTATGTTTCAGATATTATTTTTTTTAAGTTGTTCTACAGCGTGGCTGGCGGCTCGAGCCGTCAATGCCATATAGGTAAGCGATGGATTTTGATTGCCCGCAGAAGTCATTGCTGCGCCATCGGTAACGTAAACATTGGGTACGGAATGAATTTGGTTATAGGCTCCCAATACTGAGGTTTTGGGGTCACGACCCATTCGAGCGGTTCCCATTTCGTGAATTCCAAGACCAAGTGCATATTCACCGTCATAAGAACCTACATTTTTGAATCCTGCAGCTTCAAGCATTTCGGCAGCTTGTTCTTTCATGTCCTTGCGCATCTTTATTTCGTTTTCTTTGATGGTCGCATCAAAAGTTACGGTTGGTAGTCCCCATTGGTCTTTTTTATCATAATCCAAATACATTTTGTTTTCGTGATAAGGCAGGGTTTCTCCAAATCCACCTAATCCCATACTCCATTGACCGGGTTTTAAGATTTCTTGTTTAAAATCGGCGCCGAAAGCCATTTCTGCGGCTAAGACTCCGGTGCTGCTTCTCGATGCTCCGCCTTGGTATCCATAGCCTCTAATAAAATCTTTGTGGTTGGTGTTACCTCCAAGGTTTCTAAACCTTGGAATGTATATTCCGTTGGGACGACGACCTGTGTAGTATTTGTCTTCCATTCCTTCAAAGGTTCCGTATGCGCCAACACCCAAGTGGTGGTCCATCACATTATGACCGAGTTCACCAGAGTCGTTACCCATACCGTTTGGAAAACGATCCGATTTAGATTGCATCAAAATAGATGTCGAGGCTATGGCTGATGCACATAAGAAAATTACTTTTGCAGTAAACTCTATCGTTTCTTTTGTTTCGGCATCAATAATTCGAACGCCTGTTGCACGTTGGGTTCCTTCGTCATACATGACCTCGTGTACTATGGAGTTGGGTCTCAAGGTCATATTGCCTGTAGCTTCGGCTGCGGGTAGTGTTGATGTGACACTACTAAAGTAGGCCCCAAAAGGGCATCCACGCATACAACGGTTGCGATACTGACAGCTGCTTCTACCGATTCCTGGCTTGGTGCCCTCGGTTATGTGTGCAGTTCGTCCGATGGTCATCACACGGTCGGTGTATTTTTTGCTCAATTCACCTTTCATATGTTCTTCAACGCAATTCATTTCCATGGGCTTCAAGAACTTGCCGTCGGGCAATTGAGGTAGTCCCAAATTTTCACCACTCACACCAATATAGTCTTCTACATAGTCGTACCAGGGCGCAATATCTCTATATCGAATGGGCCAATCGACTGCAATGCCATCTTTGAGATTGGCTTCAAAATCAAAATCACTCAAACGGTAACTCTGGCGACCCCACATTAATGAGCGTCCACCAACATGATATCCTCGCATCCAATCAAAACGCTGGTCTTCGTTGTAGGGGTGGTCGATATCATCTACAAAAAAATGTTTGTTTGACTCTGTAGTCGTGTAGCCCGTTCTAGACTGCTTTCCTTGACGCTCCCGCGTTGCTTTGGTAATCAAATCTCCAGCAGGGTAATCCCAAGGATCATTGTGCATTGTAGGATAATCTTCGATATGTTTGATCATTCTCCCGCGTTCGAGCACGAGTGTTTTGAGTCCTTTTTCGCAGAGTTCTTTTGCAGCCCATCCACCACTAACTCCTGTGCCAACGACTATGGCATCGTATTGAGTGTTCATATGAAAGTGTTTGATTTTTAGTAGTTCTAACCAAATATAAAAATTTTTGAGGCCCTTCAAAATTTATTAATTCATAATCCTTAGATAAAAAATGGAATTTGATAAAATTTCAATTTTAATTGTATTTTAGAAATCCAAACACGGAAAATTTTAGTCAATGAAATCAAGAATTTATGCTGTTACAATAAGCCTTTCTATGGTTATCGGTTTATTGCTGTTTCAGGGTTGCAACAATGCAGCTTCAAAAAATAAAACGGAAGACGCGCCCCCGTTTTTCAAAATATCTTTGGCGCAATGGTCCATACATAAGATGATCCGGTCAGAAGCCGTTTCACCTTACGAATTTGCTGCATTGGCAAAAAAGTGGGGTTTTGAGGGGCTCGAATATGTAAATCAACTGTATCCTGATGTGATGAATAGTGAGGATAAAGCTGCTGCTTTAGAAAATTTTGTCAATCAAAACAATGCGCTTGCTGCAGAACATGGGGTTCAAAATGTCCTCATCATGATTGATAGTGAAGGTGATCTTGCCGCTTCTGATGCTGAGGTACGAGCTCAGGCAATTGCCAACCACAAAATGTGGATTGAAGCTGCATCAAAAATGGGCTGTTCGTCGGTGAGACTCAACCTCTTTGGCGAAAAAGACCCTCAAAAATGGGTGGGCAACTCCATCGCCAGCATGACCGAACTTTGCACCTTTGCCAAACCTTTGGGGATCAATGTTATTGTAGAAAATCACGGTAGAATATCATCGCGAGTCCCTTTGTTGATGGAGGTGATCAATGGTGTGGCCATGGACAATTGTGGCACCCTTCCAGATTTTGGAAATTTTTGCATCAGCGACGAAGGTTATGGTTCTATTTTTGACGGAAGTTGCGATGAAGTCTATGACATCTATAAAGGAGTAGATGAAATGTTGAAAGCTGCATTTGGTGTCAGTGCCAAATCTTACGTCTTTGATGCCGAAGGTAACGAAAGAAATATCGACTATAAAAAAATGCTTCAAATTGTCAAAAACAATAACTATTCTGGATTTATAGGGGTCGAATTTGAAGGTGACGAACTTTCTGAAGAGGAAGGAATCCTAGCAACTAAAGCACTGTTGATTGAAGCAGCAAAAGGAATTTAAAACTTAATTGAAACCAAAATGAATACTAAAACTAAACTACAGCTATCGACCATGATGTTCCTCGAATTCTTTATTTGGGGAGGCTGGTTTGTTACCATGGGTACGTATTTGTCTCAAGCCTTTAGTGCAACAGGCGGACAACTGGCCATGGCCTACGAAACCCAATCTATTGGTGCCATTGTTGCACCCTTTATAATCGGTCTCATTGCTGACCGCTACTTTTCGGCTCAAAAGATTTTGGGTATACTGCATTTAGCAGGAGCTTTTTTGCTGTATCAAGCGGCTGTTTCTCCCGATTTTAATGCCTTCTATCCCTACATCCTGATCTACATGATTCTCTATATGCCTACATTGGCATTGGTAAATTCTGTGGCGTTCAGACAAATGAAAGACCCCTCAAAAGAATTCGCAAACATTCGTGTACTCGGTACCATCGGATGGATTGTGGCTGGGGTGCTTATTGGATACCTTGGTTGGGAATCCAAAAATTTACTCCAGAACACTTTTTATTTTACGGCCGGTGCTTCAGTGCTCTTAGGCCTGTTTAGTTTTACACTTCCAAAAACACCACCAACCTCAACAGAAAGCGCCAGTATTCGTGATATTTTAGGACTGGATGCCCTTTCGATGCTCAATGATGCCCGTTTCTTAGTGTTTTTTATAGCTTCGATACTCATTTGTATTCCTTTGGCATTTTATTACCAACATGCCAATCAGTTTCTAAATGAAATCGGGATGGAAGCTGCGGCTGGTAAAATGACCCTTGGTCAAATGTCCGAAGTCGGTTTTATGCTCCTATTGCCTTTGTTCCTTAAACGCTATGGCATCAAAACAACCCTACTCTTCGGAATGATCGCTTGGGCATTACGCTATGTCCTCTTTGCTTATGGCGATGTGGGTGCGCAGAGCTGGATGCTCATTTTTGGAATATTGCTCCACGGCATCTGTTATGATTTCTTCTTTGTATCGGGTCAGATTTATACCGACTACAAAGCAGGTACCAAATTCAAAAGCGCAGCGCAGGGGCTCATCACACTTGCAACCTATGGGCTGGGGATGCTCATTGGCTTTAGAAGCGCTGGTTACATCACCGACCAATATGTTATGGGCGAAACCCACGACTGGACACAAATTTGGATCCTTCCTGCTGGGTTCTCCGTTGCAGTATTCTTATTTTTGTTTCTTTCTTTTAAAAACGAAAAAATTGAAATTGAAGCATGAGCAATAAAATCCGACTAGGTATTCTTGGTGGAGGTGGCGATTCTCTAATTGGTATAGTCCATAGAATTGCCGCCAATATGTATGATCGTTATGAGTTGATCGGAGGATGTTTTAATCCTGATCCTGAGCAAAATATAAGCTTCGCCGAAAAACTCGGGCTCAATCCCGCGCGCGTTTACGACACCATCGATGCTCTAATAGCTGGAGAAAATAAACTCCCCAAAGAAGAACGCATGCAGGTCGTGTCGGTACTCACACCCAACTTCTTGCACTACCCCATGGCCAAACAATTACTCGAAAACAACTTCAACGTTATTTGCGAAAAACCCCTAACAACCACCTATGCTGAAGCACTGGAACTGGCCACACTTCAGCAAGAAAAAAAAGTAATTTTTGCGGTTACCTACACCTACACCGGTTACCCAATGATCCGTCAGATGAAGCAAATGATTGCCGAGGGGGCCATCGGTACCATACAACGCGTAGACCTACAGTACTACCAGGGTTGGATCAATCCGATCATTCACAACAAAGAACAACGCAAAACCACCTGGCGCTTGCAACCCGAAAAATCGGGGATCAGTTGTTGTGTCGGTGATATCGGCACCCACGCTTTTGACATGCTCGAATATGTCACCGGTCAACAGGTAGATCAAATTTTGGCCGACCTCAACTACCTCTATGAAGACAACCAAATGGATATTGACGCTACCATTTTGGTCCGTATGCAAAACAAAGCCAAAGGAGTCATCCGAACCAGTCAAATCGCCACCGGTGAAGAAAACAACTTTACCGTAGCCATCTATGGAGATAAAGGAGGACTCAAATGGGAGCAAGAAAACCCTAACTACCTACACCATCTCAATCCTGACCAACCCTTTCAGACCTATAAACGTGCAAACGCATACAATAGCCCTATAGCACAAGATGGCGTAAAAATCCCATCGGGCCACCCCGAAGGTATTTTTGATGCCATGGGCAACATCTATAAAGGAGTCGCTAAGGCCATTTTGGGCGAAAAGGCTTTTGAGGGCGAGTATCCTTCGTTGCATGATGGCGTTCGGGGTATGCAGTTTATCGAAAAGGTAGTTGCTTCGCACAAACAAGGGAATCAATGGATTGCCATGGAATAAATAAATAATAAAATGCTAAAAACAGTCAAAGGACCCGCGCTTTTTCTCGCTCAATTTGTAGACGAAAAAGCACCCTTCAACTCCCTAGATGGACTCTGCCAATGGGCAGCAGATTTGGGGTATAAAGGAATTCAAATTCCCACTTGGGTCGATTTTTTAATCGACCTGGACAAGGCCGCAGAAAGTCAAACCTACTGCGACGAACTCAAAGGAAAAATCAACAGCTACGGACTCGAGATCACCGAATTGTCAACCCACCTGCAAGGACAGCTGGTTGCTGTGCATCCGGCCTATGACGTAATGTTTGACAATTTTGCCCCCGATAAGGTAAAAAACAATCCCAAAGCCCGAACAGCATGGGCCATAGAAACGGTCAAAAAAGCAGCAACTGCCAGCCGACGTTTGGGCCTCAACGCCCACGCCACTTTTTCGGGAGCCTTACTTTGGCACACCTGGCATCCCTGGCCACAACGTCCTAAAGGGCTTGTCGAACTTGGGTTTGAAGAACTGGCCAACCGCTGGCTACCCATACTCAATCATTTTGACGAAAATGGGGTCGATGTGTGTTATGAAATACACCCCGGTGAAGACTTACACGATGGCGTGACTTTCGAACGTTTTTTAGAGGCAACTGGCAATCACAAAAGGGTCAATATTCTCTATGACCCTAGTCATTTTGTATTACAACAACTCGATTACATCACCTACATTGATCATTATCATAGTTTTATAAAAGCGTTTCATGTCAAGGATTCGGAGTTTCGTCCCAATGGCAAAAAAGGTGCATTTGGCGGATACGGCGACTGGATCGATCGTGCAGGTCGATACCGATCTCCAGGAGATGGACAAATTGATTTTAAACGCATTTTTACCAAACTTACAGAATATGGTTGTGATGTTTGGGCCGTTTTAGAGTGGGAATGCTGCATCAAGAGCCCGGAGCAAGGTGCGCGCGAGGGGGCTCCTTTTATTCAAAAACATATCATAGAAGCCACTCAAAAAGCGTTTGACGATTTTGCAGGAACTGCCGTGGACAAAGCCCACCTAAAAAGAATTTTAAATTTAGAATAGCATGATTGTGACAATCAACGATTCGTTCAGTATCAGCCATTATACGCTGTTTTTTGAATTATAAGCCTCGTAAAAAATGATACAATCAATGACCGGTTTTGGCAAATCAGAGGCCCATTTGGAAGACAAAAAAATTGCGATCGAAATCCGATCGCTAAACAGCAAAACGCTGGACATCAATACACGGCTTCCCAGCCGATATCGTGAAATGGAGGCAGGTATTCGAAAGCAAATTGCAACCTACTTAGAGCGGGGCAAAATTGACTTATCGCTATACTACGAAAGCACCAACGGAGAAAACGCCTCGTCCATTAACGCACCGGTTGTTAAAAGCTATATGCAGCAACTCGAGCCGCTGGCCACACTTGACGAAACCGAAAAACTCAAAATTGCCATTCAGCTTCCTGACACACTCAAAATTGATCGAGAAGCCCTCGAGGAAGATGAAAAAAATCAAATTATGGCACTGATTACAGACGTGCTTACAAAACTCAATCAGTATCGAATCGATGAAGGCAACGCCCTTAAATCCGATTTTATAGCCCGATTGTCACTCCTCAACCAACAGCTGCAAGAAGTAGAATCACTCGATCAACGACGCAAAAACAAAATCCAAGAAAAATTGCGAACTGCTGTTGCAGAATTACAGCAAAAAGTGGATGAAAATCGTTTTGAACAAGAACTGATTTATTACATCGAAAAGATGGATATCACCGAAGAAAAAGTGCGGCTTGAAAATCACTTGAATTATTTCAAACAAACCTTAGCAAGCAAGCAATCACAGGGCAAAAAGTTAGGATTTATCGCGCAAGAAATCGGACGAGAAATCAACACCATCGGCTCAAAAGCCAATGATGCCGAACTGCAAAAGGTGGTTGTCCAAATGAAGGACGAGTTAGAAAAAATAAAAGAACAACTCCTAAACGTTTTATAATTGAAGTCGGGCAAACTCATCGTATTTTCAGCCCCTTCGGGCAGCGGCAAAACGACTTTGGTGCAGCACCTACTACTACAACAACTACCCTTGCGATTTTCGATCTCAGCCACTTCACGCGCCCCTCGTGTGCACGAGGCAGATGGTAAGGACTATTATTTTATCGATCTCGATTCGTTCAATTCGAAAATCAAAGAAGGGGCCTTTATCGAGTTTGAAGAAGTATACAAAAACACCTTTTATGGAACTCTAAAAAGTGAGTTAGAACGCATCTGGGCTGCAGGATTTCATGTTGTTTTTGATATTGATGTCAAAGGAGGATTGGCGATCAAAAAGCAATTTCCAGATCAGACACTCGCCATATTTGTCCAACCTCCGAGCTTAGAAATTCTTGAATCTCGACTGCGTCAACGCCAAACAGAATCCGAGTCTGCCCTCAAACAACGTATCGAAAAAGCAGCCTATGAGCTGAGCTTTGCACCAGAGTTTGATTATGTTTTGGTCAACAATGATTTAGATCTTGCCAAACAAGAGGTATTGGAGCTAGTCAAAGATTTTATTGCTTAAGATGAAGAAAATAGGTTTGCTCTTCGGCACATTTAACCCCATACATAAGGGCCACCTTCAATTGGCAAATTATTTTGTTCAACGTCCAGAAATTGAAGAAGTTTGGTTTGTCATCAGTCCCCAAAGTCCTTTTAAAACCAAAGAAACACTGTTGGACAACCAATCGCGGCTCGAAATGGTGCAATGTGCACTTGAGGGATTGAAAAATGTTAAAATTTCGACCGTCGAATTCAATCGAGCACAACCCAATTATACCTCAGATACCCTTGCACATTTGAGAGAATGCCACCCCGACCTGGAGTTTATCCTGTTGATGGGTGCAGACAACATGGCCCGTTTTTCTGAATGGAAAAACCATCAAGAAATACTCCAAAATCACCACATCTACGTCTATCCACGTGCCTGGAGTACAGCTAAAAGTAATGTGACCCATTCAAAAATTCATTATGTAGATGCCCCAATGGTGGGGATTTCAAGTACTACATTGAAAAATAATTTGGGCGATCAAAAGTTTTTGAGTCAATGGCTGCCCTCTTGTGTAATCGCATTGATCAGAAAAAATAATTGGTATCGATCATAGTCCATCCAAGATCTGGATCAATCCTTTGGTAGTGGATGCTCGGGAAAAAGCACTGATTTTTTGGGTGTCATTCAACAGCGGCTTGTCCTTGTGCCAAGCCTCATAGACTGTAGTCAAAAATTGCATTTGCGAAATGTGATCTGTAGGTGCAATACAACGATTATATGCCCCATGAGCCAAAAGTTCTGCTGCTTCGCTCTGGGGGTCACCCAAGTTGAGGATGGGCTTTCTGGTGGCCATATATTCAAATAATTTACCCGATACCATACTGGATTGGCCCGCTTGTTCAAAAGAAAAATTGACCAACAAATCGGCCTGTTGTATTTGTACAATTGCCTGTTGATGCGATACATAGCCCAAGTTTGTTGTTGGGATCACACGCGCAAAGGCAGCTACCATTTTTGGTGCTATGGAGCCTACCAACACACAGCAGCTATTTGAGTTGGGATTTTGTAATAAAAAACCCGAAAGTGATTGTAAAAAATCTGGATACGCTTGATGTTCGGTCAGCAAGCCCGAAAAGACAATGGTAAACTTTTCATTTTTTGGTTTTGTGTCATTTTGGGCAAACAGTGAAGCATCAAAACCGTTATAGAGCGTGTAGAATTTTTGGGTTTTAGCAGCCTTTTTTTGCAATTGCTGATGAAAATTTTTTGCCGTTGTGGTAATAACTGCGTCTGCAGCCTGTAGCACTTGACGTTCTAATTTTTGATCCTTTTGGATTGCAAAGGCCCTTCTGGGAAGCGATTTTAAATAAAAAAGATCGGTCCATGGGTCTCTAAAATCAGCCAACCATGGTATAGCAAAACGGTCTTTGAGCTTGCTGCCAATTAGATGTGTAGAATGTGGTGGCCCCGTGGTGATAATCACTCCTGGGTCGTATTGTTCAATGATCGATATGGCTTTGCGATAGGCCGGCATGACCCAGCCTTTGCGGGCATCGGGCACAAACAAATTGGCGCGTACCCAACCTGCAATTTTTTGGAAAAGACTTTTTTGCTCCACCTGTCCTTGTGGCACACCGGTACGAAAATCTCCTTTTGTGAAGAACGAATACCAACCAAGGGGATTTCTAAATCTGACACGATGGGTTTCGATATTTGCAACCAAACTGTTAAGCGTCGGATCCAATTTTGCGTATGCTGCAGATCGGGTACTAACGGTAAGTACTACAGGGGCATAGCCCATTTTTTTTAAATGCATGGAAAAATACATCCACCGCTGTACCCCCGACCCTCCAGATGGCGGCCAATAATAGGTAATGATGAGTATTTTTTTTGCTTTTGGATACAAACTATAGAGACTAAAACATTAGAATTTGTATTTTTAGGCCACCTACGACCAAAAACATAAAGTTACTTGAATTGACCCAATCGATTACATTGAAAAATATAATTTTATTATCCCTGTTTATTTCCTCACTTTGCAGCACCTTGGCTTATGCGCAAGAAGAAGAGGAAGTCGTTGCCGAAGAAGACGCAACAGAAGTCGAAATACCATTTGATGCTGTTATCGAATCAACACTGAAAGGAAAACGAACAAAGTTTTATGGTGAAACCCGTCTAAATTTTAACCAAATAGCATTTTCTAACTGGATCTCAGGAGGTGCCAGCTCCCTTTCGGGGCTTTTTGGGGTTGACTATCATGCGGATTATTCGGATCGTAATGGGTTGGTCTGGAACTCAAACTTTATTTTATCGGTCGGTACCGCTTCTATATCAGGTTCAAAATATAATCGAAAAGCCGACGACCGCTTACAAATCGAATCTCTGGTAGGTAAGCAAATCAATCCTTTTTGGAAATTTTCGGGCGATTTTAGATTTAAGACACAACTTTTTCATGGCTATCGATTTTATACGCAAGATGGCGAAGAAAAGCGAACACTTACAACGCAGTTTTTTGCGCCTGCCCAATTGCAATCGGGTATTGGATTTTATTATAAAAAAATCGAGGATTTTTGGATCAACCTCGCTCCTGTGACGGCCAGAGTAATTTATGTCGCCAAAAAATTTACCACAAACATCCCCGATGGAACAAGCTACTTGGGGGTAGATAAGGGCGAAAACAACAAGTTCTTTTTAGGTTTTTCGATCAATGGCTATTATAAAACCAGACCCCTAGAGAATGTAACTGTCGAAAACCGATTTAATTTTTATAGCAACTACCTCAAAAATTTCAAGAATATCGATTTTGAAATCAATACCACCATACGCTTAAAAGTCAATGAGATCATATCTGGGACCATTGATCTTCATGCAATTTATGACGATGATGTCCTCAAAAAATTACAGTTCAAAGAGCTCTTTGGAATGGGAATTTTGATTGAAATCTAGTTGGCTGCCGGCGTTAGGTGCTTTTTGACCCATTCCATATTGTAGTAGTTTAGATAAATGTTGAATTTGTTGCCTTGCCCTCGCGGCTCCATTTCTAACAAAACCGTTTGTTGTTTGTTCAAAAAACGAACACCCGGTTTATTGGGGTCGAGCAACAAAGGTTTGTCCCAATTTTTTTGTTTGTAAACCACCTCAAAACCTATGGACTCCAGATGTGATTTGGTTTTTTGAAGTTGTTCTGTGATTTTTGTACTACTGATGTTGTTTTTAGTCCAAAGTTTTAGCTCTACCAGCCGGTCCTTTTCCATAATCAATGAGCCGCTTTTTAGAACATAGAAGGTACCCTGTCCGATTTCTAAAGTTTCATTGGATTCTTGAAAGTTTTTCAATGCCAATTTGGCTTCTTTTTTGGGCATGCCAAAATAAAATGGCTCAAACAGCATTTCATTCGTTTGTGCACTTGCAGCAAAAAGGCCTATTGCAAAAACCAATAAGAGGGTATGGTGGATGTATTTTTTGGCTATAGTCATCTTTAAAAATACAAAAAAAGCAGAAAAAAACTTATTTGTTACGCATCCAAATAGGAACAGCCGAACAGGCTTCGCCAAAGGATATTTTTTTCGCAACCGATTGCAAGCGATCCAACAACAAAGCGTAGGCACTTTGTGGAATTTCTTTTTCGGAACACCCTTTGACAATCACAGGGGCATCTTGGTATGGAGAAAGGTCTAATCGCAGTAATTGTTGTGTAAACAGAATTTTTTCCAAATCATCTAACGTACCAATTATTGCCTGCTGCGCAACACCGATTAGTTTGGATTGAACCAAAAGCAATGCCCAAGAAGGCAAAATGGCGTCCGTAGTGCATTGGATCGCTACAAAATGATTTTGATAAACCGACCAATCAAAAGCATCGAGTTGGACTCTGTATGATTTTTCGCGAAGTATAAAACCCTGTTCTAGCCACTGCGCTACATCGACAACGCTTCGGGGTCCCTTTGAATGATACTCCATCAAGTCGATGACTTTAAGGGGGCTTTGTGCGACTCGGTTAACAATTGGCTGACTCATTTTATAAAAGTCCGAGTTCTAATTTTGCTTCCTCGCTCATCAAATCCTGTGTCCATGGCGGGTCAAAGGTTATTTCGACTTCAGCACTTTGGACGCTGGGTAGGGATTTTACTTTTTCTTCTACCTCTGCTGGAAGGGTTTCGGCTACGGGGCAATTGGGGGTGGTCAGTGTCATGAGAATTTTGACGTCACTTTTTTCGTTGACAAAAACATCATAGATAAGCCCAAGTTCATAAATATCAACAGGAATTTCTGGG
This sequence comes from Flavobacteriaceae bacterium, assembly GCA_017852395.1. GTDB lineage: Bacteria > Bacteroidota > Bacteroidia > Flavobacteriales > Flavobacteriaceae > RFYP01. Next base: position 51,416 of record JAFMLE010000001.1, on the reverse strand, counting down.
TCATAAATGGTTTTTAGAACGCCTACTATTTTGTCTCCTAATTCTTGTGGGTCGATGATTGTTGACATAGTGTTTAGTTAAGTTGGGTTTGAAAAGCAATGGCGTAGAGCTTGATCTGCTTGATCATCGAAACCAAACCATTGGCACGTGTGGGCGAAAGGTGCTCTTTGAGCCCAATCTGGTCTATAAATTGGGTATTGGCTGCTAAAATATCTGCTGGTTTTTGATGTGAAAAAACACGAATTAGCAGTGCAATAATTCCTTTAGTAATAATGGCATCACTGTCAGCAGTAAAAACCACTTTATCTTCTTGCAAACCAGCATGCAGCCAAACTTTGCTTTGGCAGCCTTTAATAATATTGTCTTCTGTTTTGTGCTGGGGATCAATTAGTGGTAGTGATTTTCCGAGCTCAATCATATGCTCATAACGCTGCATCCAATCTTCAAAAAAGGAAAATTCTTCTATAATTTCTTCTTGTATCGCAGCGATGCTCATAAGGCAATTTACTGATTTATTCTAACATCATTTTGGCTTTATTGACCGCCACAACCAAACGATCAATTTCTTCTTTGGTGTTATAAAAACTAAAAGAAGCTCGGACCGTACCTGGTATCTGATAATAGTCCATAATGGGTTGCGCACAGTGGTGCCCCGTACGAACAGCGATACCCATTTTATCTAATATTGTGCCGATATCATAAGGATGGATCGCTCCTACATTAAAGGAAATTACGGCAGTTTTGTGTGGTGCTTGGCCATAAATTTTTAGGCCCTCAATTTTGGAAAGCTGTGCAGTTGCATAGCGCAATAATTCTTCTTCGTATGCGGCGATGGCGTCGATGCCAATGGACTGTATATAATCTATAGCAGCACCAAAGGCTATCCCTCCAGCGATATTGGGTGTTCCTGCCTCAAACTTATGGGGTAGCCCTGCATAGGTAGTCTTTTCAAAAGTTACGGTAGCGATCATCTCACCGCCTCCTTGATAAGGTGGCAAGAGGTTAAGTAGCGCTGATTTGCCATACAAGATTCCAACGCCTGTGGGGCCACAAATTTTATGTGCCGATGTTACATAATAGTCCAAGTCCAATTGTTGGAGGTCGGTGGCAATATGAGGTGCTGCTTGAGCACCATCAATCACAATTTTGGCATCAACAGCATGAGCGGCAGCGATTAGTTTTTCTATGGGGTTAATGGTCCCTAGGGCATTGGAAACATGGTTGACAAATACCAACTGAGTGCGAGGGCTCAAAAGTTTTTGATACGCCTCCAAATCCAAGGTGCCATTAGGAAGCATCGGGATGACTTTGAGCTGCGCACCTGTTTTTTCACACAACATTTGCCAAGGCACTATATTGGAATGATGCTCCATGGCCGAAACCAACAACTCGTCACCGGGACCTAGTAAGGTTTGATATCCCGAAGCAATAATATTTATTGCATGTGTGGTCCCTGAAGTAAAAATAATTTCATGGGAATGTGCCGCGTTAAAATGTTTCTGGATTTTGATTCGGGCTTGTTCATATGCGTCGGTCGCCTCCTGACTCAATGCGTGAACACCTCTGTGGATGTTGGCATTGTAGTTTTCATAATAATCAACAATCGAGTTGATGACCTGCTTTGGAGTTTGTGAAGTCGCAGCATTGTCAAAATAGACCAAGGGTTGTCCATGGACTTTTCTATTTAGAATCGGAAAATCTTCTCGAATTCGGGCTACGTCTATCATGGGTTTATAAGTCAAAACCTAAATTAACACCAAGTTTTGAAGCAATCAGATGGTTGATGCGTTTTTTAAGTGCAGGTAGCTGCACGCTTTCTAGTACATTGTTAGCAAAAGCGTAGGTCAAAAGGGCCTTGGCTTCTTTATGAGGAATGCCTCGTGTCTTTAAATAAAAAAGTGCTTCTTCGTCAAGCTGACCAATGGTACAACCGTGAGAACATTTGACATCATCGGCAAAGATTTCTAGCTGTGGCTTGGTGTTTACGGTTGTTTTGTCGTCCAGCAATATGTTGTTGTTTTGTTGAAAAGCGTTTGTTTTTTGCGCAATTTTATCCACCAAAATTTTTCCGTTAAAAACCCCTGTAGAACGATCGCTAAAAACCCCTTTGTAGTCTTGATGACTTTCACAATTGGGATGGGCATGGTGGACTAAGGTATAGTGATCGACATGTTGCTGCGCCTGAAGTATGGTAATCCCTTTGAGGGTCGAATTGAGGTGCTCGCCACGATGGTAAAAATTGAGGTTGTTACGGATTAATTTACCTCCAAAAGAAAACGTATGAACACTGACATTGCTTTGTTTTTCTTGAGCGATGTAGGTGTTGTCAATCAGCGATGCAGTGTCGAGGTCATTTTGCAGTTTGTAATAATCCACATAGGCTTCCTTATGCGCATAAATTTCAGTAACACTGTTGGTGACCAACTCATGGGGTTTGAGACTTTGATGACGCTCTATGATCTGTACTTGGGCGTTTTGGTCTACAACTATCAGATTTCTGGGTTGTAGCCAAAGGGCGTGTTCGTTGCCCGTTGCAAAATGTACGATTTCTATGGGTTTTTGGGCTACGGTATTTTTGGGGATATAGATATATGCCCCCTCTTTGGTAAACGATGTATTGAGAGCGGTCATACTGTCTTGACCATCGGCAATTTTGTTAAAATAGGTATCAACCAATTTGCGGTACTTGGGCTTGGTGAGCGCGGCAGACATCAAACAGGCATCGATTCCATCATGTGTGGTATCGGATAAAAAGGGACTATAGACCCCATCAATAAACACAATTTTGTAGGTGTCTACATCGTATAAAAAATATTTTTTTACGTCTTTGAGGTCGATATAATTATCGCTTTTAGAAAACAAGATGTAATCTTTTTTCAAAAGGCGCTCAAGTGAGGTGTATTTCCAACCCTCTAATTTTTTGGTAGGAAACCCTTTTGATTCAAATATTTTTAGGGCATCGATTCTTTTTTGATGCAATTCTTCGTCTAAGACAAAGTCTTCTTCAAATGCAATGAACGAATCTAAAAGTTTGTCTTTGAGTTCCATCTATTCTACCATTTCTTGTTTGATCCAATCGTATCCTTTGGCTTCCAGTTCTTGGGCCAATTCTTTGGTTCCGGATTTAACAATTTTGCCATCATAAAGGACGTGAACAAAATCGGGCACGATGTAGTCCAATAGCCTTTGATAATGGGTAATTACGACAATCGCATTGTCTTTGCTACGAAGTTTGTTGACGCCATTGGCCACAATTTTGAGTGCATCGATATCGAGTCCTGAGTCGGTTTCATCAAGTATGGCCAATTGGGGTTCGAGCATGGCCATTTGGAAAATTTCGTTTCGCTTTTTTTCTCCACCAGAAAATCCTTCGTTGAGCGAACGCGATAAAAATTTAGAATCTATTTCGAGTAGTTTTGCTTTCTCCCGAATTTTTTTGAGCATCTCGTTACTTGGCATATCTTCTTGCCCTTTTGCTTTTCGATTTGCATTGATGGCTGTTTTGATAAAATTGGTTACGGATACTCCAGGGATTTCTACAGGATATTGAAACGAAAGGAAAATGCCTTTATGGGCGCGTTCTTCGGGGCTAAGTTCAGTAAGGTCTTCTCCCCTGAGTAAGATGGTCCCTGCTGTGGTCTCAAAATCTTCATTGCCGGCGATCACCGATGATAAGGTGCTCTTGCCGGAACCGTTGGGTCCCATTATAGCATGAACCTCGCCTGGTTTGATGTCTAGATCAATCCCTTTTAATATTTTTTTGCCCTCTACTTGAGCGTGTAAATTTTCAATCGTCAACATAGCTTTATGATTTACCCTACAGATCCTTCGAGGGAAATTTCTAATAATTTTTGAGCTTCTATGGCAAATTCCATTGGGAGCTTATTCAATACTTCTTTACTAAATCCATTGACAATCAACGCGATCGCCTTTTCGGTGTCAATACCTCGTTGATTGCAATAAAATATTTGATCTTCACCGATTTTGCTGGTCGTTGCTTCGTGTTCGATTTGTGCTGTATTGTTTTTGGCCTCTATATACGGAAAGGTGTGTGCCCCGCATTCATTGCCCATCAACAGCGAGTCGCATTGCGAAAAATTTCGTGCATTTTTGGCACGTGCATTGATTTGAACCAGTCCCCGATAGCTGTTTTGTGATTTTCCTGCTGATATACCTTTGGAGATGATTGTACTTCGGGTGTTTTTGCCCAAGTGAACCATTTTTGTTCCTGTGTCCGCTTGTTGAAAATTATTGGTTACTGCAATGGAATAAAATTCTCCGATAGAATGATCGCCTTTTAAAATACATGAGGGGTATTTCCAAGTGACGGCAGAACCTGTTTCTACTTGTGTCCATGAGATTTTGGAGCGCTTGTGGCAAATTCCTCTTTTGGTTACAAAATTATATACGCCTCCCTTACCCTCTTTGTTTCCAGGAAACCAATTTTGAACGGTCGAATATTTGATCTCTGCATGGTCCAAAGCAATAAGCTCTACCACCGCTGCGTGCAATTGGTTTTCATCGCGTGAGGGTGCTGTGCATCCTTCAAGATAGCTGACATAGCTGCTTTCGTCGGCAATGACTAAGGTACGCTCAAATTGTCCTGTCCCGGCCTGATTGATCCTAAAGTAGGTTGACAATTCCATCGGGCACTTAACGCCTTTGGGGATGTAGCAAAATGAACCGTCTGAAAATACCGCCGAGTTTAGGGCTGCATAAAAGTTATCTTTGGGCGGCACGACCGTTCCGAGGTATTTTCTAACCAATTCGGGGTGTTCTTGTATCGCTTCAGAAATGGGGCAAAAGATGATGCCCTTTTCGGCAAGCGTTTCTTTAAAAGTTGTTGCCACCGAAACAGAATCCATAACGATGTCCACGGCCACGCCGGTCAATTTCTTTTGCTCGTCAACGGATATCCCCAATTTGTTGAATGTAGCGATCAATTCGGGATCTACCTCGTCGAGACTTTCATATTTGTCCTTCTTTTTTGGGGCAGAGTAGTAGGAGATGTCCTGAAAATCGGGCTTTTCGTATTGCACATTGGCCCATTCGGGTTCGATCATATCTTTCCATGCGCGATAGGCTTCTAGACGCCAATCTGTCATCCATTGGGGTTCCTTTTTTTTCGCAGAAATCTGCTTGATCACATCTTCATTAAGCCCTTTGGCAAACGTTTCCGAATCGATATCGGTATAAAATCCGTATTCGTATTCTTTAGTTTCGAGTTCTTTTTTTAATTCTTCTTCTGTATACGCCATCGGTCCATTTTTTAGAGTGAAAAACTTTCTCCACAGCCGCAAGTTCTTTGGGCATTGGGGTTGTTGAACACAAAACCTTTCCCGTTGAGTCCTCCTGAATATTCTAAGGTAGTTCCGATCAAATAGAGCAGACTCTTTTTGTCAACTACAATCCGAACACCATTGTCTTCATAAAGGTGGTCATCGGGTTTGCTTTCTTGATCAAATTTGAGCTCGTAAGAAAGTCCCGAACAGCCCCCGCTTTTGACACCCACACGTACATGGGCTGTCGCAGGGTCAAAGCCTTCTTCACGCATCAAGGCACTAACTTTTTCTTTAGCAGTAGGAGCAACTTTTATCATTTTAGAATAGTTTGATTCTAAATAAGGTACAAATATACGATTTCTATTGGCTTAACACGAGCCCCTAGGCATTAAATCCTTATGCCTCTATAAGGTTTAATTATTGATGTTAAAACGGGAATTATTAATGAATTGGGGGTCGTCAAGGGTCTTTAGAAAAGCAATCAAATCGGCCTGGTCTTCTTCAGAAAGTTGAACACCTCCTTGTTGTACCTTTTTCATTAACGGATCGATAGTAGAGGACGGTTGCAGTCCATTGCTATAATGTGCGATGACTTCTTCTAGTGTTGCAAAGCGCCCATCATGCATATAGGGTGCAGTATAGGACAAATTGCGCAGTGAAGGTGTCCTAAATTTGCCATTATCACTCGCCTGACCGGTAACCCCTCCAAGCCCCAAATCAGAAAAAGAAGTGTCCAGCCCGTTGTTATGAAATTGATTGTCGGTCCAAAGGGGGTTATTGGGACTACCATGGCAATGAAAACAATCGCCACGGGCCTCATCCATAAAAACGGCCAATCCATTTTGCTCTGCTGGAGTCAATTGCACTTGTTGGTTTAAAAATTGATCAAATTTGGCGTTTGCCGAAATCAAGGTACGTTCAAACTGAGCCAGGGCCTTTACAATTCGAATCGAATCAATTTTGTCGTCTCCAAAAGCAGCTTCAAAGCGCGACGGATAGTCTGGATGCGCTTCTAGACGTCGGATGATTGCTTCCCAACTGCCGTGCATTTCATCTGGATTGGTGATGGGCTCAAAGGCTTGTTGCTCAAGCCCAAGTTCTTTACCGTCCCAAGCAAACCGCTCGTCATAGTTCCATGCCAAATTGAATAAAGGCATGGCGTTGCGTGTTCCAAATGTGCCAGCTATGCCATCACTAAAACGGGTTTCATCGACAAAAGCGCGGCGGGGCTGATGACAGCTTGCACAGGATTGGGTTCGGTCTCCGGAGAGCAATTTTTCGAAAAAAAGTTGTTCTCCGAGGGCTATGGCTTCTTGGGTCATCGGATTGTCAAAGGGAATTACGGGGTCGATGAGTTTTTCCTTAAACAGCTTGGGAATTTCAAGGGTGTAGGGTGTAGGCGTATAGGCCTCTAAATCAGGTGCTTTTTTGCAAGACAGCCCTAAAAAAAGTACCAATAGCCCGTAAAATTGGTTAGTCGGGAAGGTTTTGTGAAAACTCAAAAACATTTTGTCCGTTTTGATGCATCGCTTTTTGTGCATTAAAGTTAGGCATTAAAGTCGTGTTCCATGTATTCAAATCCCAGTCTACAGGATTTTTGAACCATTGTTCCAACTTCATATCTATATGAATTGTTACATCTTTTTGAAGGTCTACAGCACCCAAATCTATTGGAATAGAAGTGTCTTCTAATATCAATTTATCGGGATCTGTTGCATCTACCGCTCTTATGAAATGATAATTGAATGGATCGGTAATCACATCGGGATCGGTGCCATATTTTCCGTCCAATTGCATAAAATGATAGCCCCCTCCAAGCTGTTCTGGCACATTCCACGAGGTAGCATTGAGATCGTTGTATTCGCCATCTGTGTTGTCACTGTCCTCAAATCCCAATCGAAAACGAAGGTGCTTGTATTTGCCGGTTTCTACAGATTGAGGTATGGTTATCGTTAGTGTTGATAGGTCAGACAAATCGACCAGATGATAGTGGTTTATATTGAGCAATCTACCATCTTCTGACTCCAACTGAAGGTCCGAAATTAGATAGCGTAAACGCGAAAAATTGAGGTAAAATTTTTCATCTATAGCGTAAGTGGTATTTTCTAAATCTTGTTCGTGTACCGCGAAGTCATTCCAAAAATGGCCAAATTTTACTTTGAGCACAATTTCTTTTTTTGGTTGCTCCTTGGTACAAGAAGCAAAAATCAGCAGTACAATTAGTGGGTAGATAAGTAGTTTCATGGGTTATTGAATTGAAAAAATTAGAACATCTGTAAATCCTTGGTTGGGACGATCTGGGTCAAGATCACTATTGCTATTACCAACAACAATTATAGTGCCATTGTTAAGGGTGGTGGCATCTACTGCAGTGTCAATTTGGGAGCCTCCCAAAGTTGATTGCCAAGCTATTTTTCCGTTTGGATCGATTTGAAAAACCCAAGCATCGTTATAACCGTTATTTTGGGTGAGATCCTGATCGGCACTTCTGGAGTTCCCAGTAATGATAAAATTGTTGTTGGGGGTTTTAAGTAAATTGGTTGTAAGGTCAAAACTGCTTCCTCCATAGGTTTTTTCCCAAATTATATCGCCTTGAGAATCGATCTGCACGATCCAAACATCGGCTCCACCTTTGTTTTGACCAATTAGTTGATCGGTACTTCTTGTTGTTCCTGCGATGAGGACGTTTGTATTTTCTAATGCCAAAATTTTTACGCCTTCATCGATTTGTGAGCCACCAAAATTTTTCTCCCAAAGTAAGGTTCCGCGGCGGTCTATACGAACCAACCAAAGGTCATAAGTGCCTCTGTTTTTTGAAACATCAACATCCTCACTGTCTGATGTTCCCAAAATAAAATATCCCCCATCAGGTGTTTGAACTGCACTGTAAGCCGTATCGGTATAGGTCCCGCCATAATATTGGCTCCATTGCAGGTCTCCTATGGGGTCTACTTTCAGCACCCAAAAGTCGCCTCCCGCATGCTTTTGGGTTTTTGCCTGTACATTGCCAGCACCATTTGATGCAGTTACATCTATTATGCCGCTAATCAAAAACCCTCCATCGCTGGTCTTGATTATGTCATAGGCCGTATCGATACCTTGATAACCATACGTTTTTTCCCAAAGAAGATTGGCTTGAGCATCAATTTTTATTAGCCAAATTTGCGTTGTATTATTTTGTCCTTGGCTGAGGTCTTGTGTAGAGCCTGCAATAAGAAATCCTCCGTCAGAGGCAGGTACTATTTTATTGCCTTTGTCATTGCCTGCATGCCCAATAGTCTTTTGCCATAGCAGTGTATGGGTTTGATCAAATTTTAGTAGCCAAAGATCGTAGTCCGAGGTGCTTTTTCCTTCAATAGCTCCATCCGTACTTTGGGTGTTGGCCAATACAAGATATCCGCCATCGGCAGTGGCAATTACTGCTTTGGCTTCTTCATTTTGAGTGCCTCCTAAACTAAAGATGTGGGCAGGTGTTTTCTTGGTTTGGAGGCTCCATTCTTTTTTGGTACAGAACGTTAGCGTTTGTAAAGCCAGCAATCCAATTGATAACCAAACTGCCCTTCTCATAACCAATCTATTCGGACTCTTTTACAAGAAAAAGACCATTGTCAGAATCACTAATTGCCAAAATACCACTTTCAAAATAAGGATAAACACTCCACACTCCTACAAAAGAAGCATTGTTGTGATTTTTGTACGTATCAAAAAAACCGATTTCTGTAATCACCTTATTGTCAATATCTGACAGGTCGTAAACACGCATGCCAGCAGCATAGCTGGCCAAATAAAAACGATTGCCTTTTACGTAGCCGTTGTGATCGATAGCAGAAGTCTCTCCCAAAAATTCAAAGTGGAGTTCGGGGGCATCTAGATCTTGAATGTCAAAGATCATTGTTCGGGTGGGATAGCCGTGAGTTTGTTCGTCAATTTCATCGCCTAATAAAACATACCGATGATCTTCAGTTAGCCAATTTTGATGAGCATAAACCGGAAAGGGATAGGAGCCTTGAAAAATTCGGATGGGGTTTTGTTTGTCTGTAACATCTGCAATAACAAGATTGGAATACGAATTGCCGTCGCTACTCGACGCAAACAAAATTTCCCTTCCGTTATAGTCTGTATCTGGTCCTTGATAGCGTACCACTTGAGCGTCATGTATGTATTGTGATGCGGCATAATTGCCTACTATTTGGGGTTGTTTTGGAGTGTTAATGTCAATGATTATGGCACCTCCATTGGCAAGTGGACTGCCATTGTTGTTTTTTGCACCTACCACATAAGCAAACCCCGTGTCTTCGTTAATTACAATGTTGTGGGCACTCCCAAGTCCGGTGAGTCGTGTATCTGCTTGAAATGCTTGCTTGGTGGTCACACCCCGCAAGCGGGTTAAATCAAACACTTGAACACCATGCCCGCTTGCTTCGCTGACTATAAAAGCATGGTTTTGATACACCTTGACATCCCTCCAAACACTTTCAACAGTAGCGGTTGGCAATTTTCCGAGGTACAGCGGTTTTAGTGGGTCGGTAATCTCTATAAAGGCAGTACCATCTCCCAGGCCCAAAATCACATATTCTTTTTTCGTATCGGGATCGGTCCAACCCCAAATATCATTTCCAAATGAACTTTCAAAATTAGAAAGGGGGAGGTAGGCGAACAAATCATAGCCTAAGCAGGCATATCCATCGGCCTGACCATCGGTGCAATTTACCACCGAAAAGCTTGGGGTAGAAGTGGTATCACCACCCGTACCTCCAGTTCCTGATGTGGTATCGATATCTGTGTCTTCTATTTCATCTTGGTTGTTTTTTGAACACGAAATGAATAGAAGTATTCCAAAAACTATCGAAAAGTATTTGCTCATAGAATACAAATTTAGCCAACTTGTTAGATATACGATCATCAAACAAGAAACCCTAAGTTGAAATTTTAAAATTAGAAACTTTATTTTTGCAGCATGTTAGAAGATAAGCACCCTTCAAAAACCCCTATAAGTTCGCTTGGCGAATTTGGTTTGATCGAACACTTGACGCACTCCTTTAAACTCAACAACAAAAGTAGCCTGCTTGGTGTTGGAGATGATGCCGCTGTTTTAGAATTCAAAAACACCCAAACCTTGGTCAGTACAGATCTATTGATCGAAGGAGTCCATTTTGATCTGAGCTATGTTCCTTTAAAACATCTGGGGTACAAAGCCGTAGTGGTCAACCTATCAGACCTATTTGCAATGCATGCAACCCCCAGTCAAATTACCGTTTCTATCGCCGTATCCAATCGTTTTCCTTTAGAGGCTTTAGAAGAATTGTATCAGGGCATTGGGCTGGCATGCAAAAACTACAATATAGACCTGGTTGGCGGGGATACAACCAGCAGTACTCAAGGATTAATCATATCAATAACTGCCCTTGGAAGTGCATCCAAAGAAAAGATTGTCCGTCGTAAGGGAGCCAAAGAAAATGATCTAATTGTCGTAAGTGGGGACCTTGGAGGGGCCTATGCAGGTCTTCAAATCTTGGAGCGTGAAAAGGCCGTTTTTAAAGTCAATCCCAACAGCCAGCCCGACTTAAGCTCTTATACATACAGCATCGGAAGGCAGCTAAAACCAGAGGCAAGAGGCGATGTCATCGATCTCTTGAACAGTTTAGAAATTGTTCCAACAGCCATGATTGATATCAGCGACGGCTTATCCTCCGAGCTTTTACATATCAGCAAAGCATCTCAGGTAGGTTGCCATATCTACGAAGAAAAATTGCCGATCGACCCTGAGGTACTCTCAATTTGTGAAGAATTTAAATTCAATAGCACCACAGCCGCTCTCAATGGGGGTGAAGATTATGAACTGCTCTTTACAATCGATCAAAAAGACTACGAAAAGATCAAAAACCACCCTTTATTGACCGTAATCGGGCATTGCGCCGACCTGAAAAGGGGTAACCAGCTGATAACAGGTTTGGGTCAGCAAATTGCTCTTGAAGCTCAGGGTTGGAACAGTTTTGCAGAATAAGTTTAGCCCAGGGCCACGTCCAAAACCATCATCACTATAAAACCGCCAATAAAGCCCAAGGTAGCAATATCGGTATATCGGTCTTGTTGGGTTTCGGGGATCACTTCTTCTACCACCACAAAAATCATTGCCCCAGCAGCAAAGGCAAGCGCGTATGGCAAAAGAGGCGTAAAAAAAGTAACTGCAACCGCACCCAGCACCCCTGCTATTGGCTCAACAATGGCCGATAATTGACCGTACCAAAAACTCTTAAACCGGCTTACGCCTTGGCGTCGCATGGGCATCGCGACAGCAATCCCCTCAGGAAAATTTTGAATCCCAATACCCATTGCCAAAACAACTGCGCCCGTGATCGATGCTTCTGGAATTCCCGCAGCAACGCCTCCAAAAAGCACCCCTACTGCCAATCCTTCGGGGATGTTATGCAGTGTAATCGCAAGGACCAGAAGGGTACTTCTGTGCCAAGGTGTTTTTATCCCCTCCGAGACTTTAGAATTGATATGGATATGGGGTAAAATTTTATCCAAGCCAAAAATAAACAATGCGCCCAATGCAAATCCTACCGCAGCGGGTATGACTTTTATAAAGCCCTCGCCCTTGCTCATTTCTATACCCGGGGCCAGTAAGCTCCAAAAACTTGCAGCAACCATCACACCGCCGGTAAAACCCAACATGCCATCCAGTACTGCACGGCGCATTTCTTTAAACAAAAAAACAAAAGAAGCACCCAGTGCGGTTAATAACCAGGTAAATGTTGTGGCAAGTAACGCTCCCAAGATAGGGTCCAAATTTTCAAAGTAGGTAATAATCGATTCCATGAGGTTTTAATTTATATGTAAAATTATAATAAACTTTTGGGGCACTGAACTTTATTTCTATTTAGTTACTTTTGAAACATGCCATTGAAAAAGAAATCGTACGACTATATCGTCTGTGGAGGGGGTGCCTCTGGATTGTTGCTTTTGCTTGGTATGTCTGAAGATTCATTTTTTCAAAATTCGAAAATCCTTCTCATCGAAAAGCAGTCACAAAAATCCAACGATAGAACTTGGTGTTTTTGGGAAACCAATCCTGGACCTTTAGAAGAGATCGTATCTTATCGATGGGATACAGCGCTATTTAAACATCAGCAATGGCATAAAAAACTGTTGTTGGATCCCTATCAATATAAAATGATTCGAGGGATTGATTTTTATAATTATGTACACAACATCTTACAAAAACATCCTAATGTTGATGTAGTATACGAAACGGTTAGTCAGGTCAAAGATGTCGATCATTTGACCCAAGTTGTTACTGACAAAGGCCACTATGAAAGCCCCAAAGTCTTTTCGAGTATCAATCAGCCTCAACGCTACACAAACCAAAAAAAATATCCGGTGCTGCAACAGCATTTTTTGGGATGGATTGTCCAAACACCACAAGAAGATTTTGATCCAAAAGAACTGGTTTTTATGGATTTTGATCTGCCTCAAAATGACAGGACGCAGTTCATGTATGTACTGCCTTTTTCCAAAGATCAAGCCTTGTTAGAATTTACCCTTTTTTCTAAAGATTTGTTAACCCCGCAGGCCTATGAAAAAGGGATTACTGATTATTTAGAAAAAATAGGGATTGATACGTATACCATCGTCGAAAAAGAAACCGGCTGCATCCCTATGACCGCCTATAATTTTGACCCACACAACACCAAAAGCCTTCTACATATCGGAACTGCCGGTGGTTGGACCAAGGCATCTACGGGTTATACTTTTCAAAACACCATCAAAAAAACCCAAGAACTCCTCCTTTTTCTGAAAAAAGATAAACCTTTAGATCAATTTAAAATCAGGGGTCGTTATCATTTTTACGATACGTTATTTATCGATGTTTTGGCACGGTATAATGATCAGGGAAGTGATTTGTTCAAAAATCTATTTCAAAAAAATCATCACCAGACCATTTTTAGGTTTTTGGACGAAGATGCTTCATTGTGGGATGATCTAAAAATCATGCGATCGTTTCCGCTTTTGGTTTTTTTGAAAGCACTCCTCAAAAGGCTTTTTTAGGTCGTTCTTTGAATCAATGCTTCCGCCAAATTTTTTAGTGGTTGCAAACGGTCTTTAGGATAAGGAAGTGCGGTTAGTAGATCAAATGCCTTGTGGGTATACCGTTGGATTTCGGCGCGGGTAGCAGCTTCGGCTCCAGTGGATTTAAAAATTTCTTTGACCTGTTGGATTTTTTCTGTGTTATCATCCAGGTTTTTAGAAAACCAATCGATCAGCGCCGCAGTTTGGAGCGAATTTCCGTTTTTAAGCGCACAGAGGTATAAAAACGTTTTTTTGTTTTCAATGATATCGCCGCCTACTTGTTTTCCAAATGTTTTGGGGTCGCCAAACGCATCGAGATAGTCATCTTGAAGTTGAAAAGCAATTCCGATGTTTTTGCCAAAAGCATACCATTGTTCGGCAAGATCAGTAGATGCACCGCCTATGAGGGCCCCCATTTTGAGAGCGCAACCCAAAAGCACAGCTGTTTTATAAGTGATCATTTGGAGGTATTGCGCATTGGTAACTTCGTTTTGTTGGGGAAAATCAACATCCATCTGCTGGCCCTCGCAAACCTGTTGGGCGGTCAAACTAAAGGTTGTAACCAACTCCTTAAACAGCTTCGGTGGATAGGATTCAAAATATTGGTAGGCAGCAACCAACATCACATCGCCAGACAAAATCCCCGCATTGATGTCCCATTTGTTATGAACCGTTTGCTGGCCTCGGCGAAGAGGCGCGGCATCCATTATGTCATCGTGCACCAAACTAAAGTTATGAAACACCTCTACTGCCATAGCCGCAGGAAGTGCCGCACGAAAATCTCCGTTACAAACGTCTGCAGCCAACAAGGTAAGTAGGGGCCGGATACGTTTCCCTCCAAGTCCCAAAATGTAGTTGGAAGGCGCATAAAGGCTTTCGGGTTGTCCTTTGGGTTGTTCGGCTTCTAGATATTCTAAAAAGGCTGTATAATAGGGTTCGACCACAGAATAACATTTTTTCAAAAGTAACGGATTTCAAGAGAAAAGCAACCCCTAAAAACTTTGGAAACTTTTTTTGTTTTAAAAGTTTCTATACGTATATTTGCGCCCAATTGCTATGAAAGAGAAAATTCTTGAACGTGCCGTACAGGATTTTTTGAGCTATGGTTTTAAAAATGTAACCATGGATGATCTCGCGCAAAAACTCGGGATTTCAAAAAAAACCATTTATGAGTACTTTGACAATAAAAACCAATTGGTTTTTGAAGCCTCGCATGCCATTTTTGATACGGTTATGGCGGACATTACCAACATTTATAAACAAGAAGCCAATCCCATCCAAGGGTTGTTTGAAATAAAAAAAATAGCCCTCAAATTTCTAATTGACGATCAACAATCACCCCAATATCAATTGCAAAAGTACTACCCCAAAATTTATAGTGAACTCAAAGAAAAAGAGCTGACCGTCTTAGGATCCCAGTTTAAGAAAAGTCTAGAAAAAGGCATAAAAACGGGACTTTTTAGATCCGAAATCGACACAGACTTTGTCACCCGTTTGTATTTTAATGGCATCCGTGGCATTCGAGACATCAGTCTGTTTCCGGTCAAAAAATATAAAATCGAAAAATTACTTATCCAATATTTTGAATATCACTTTAGGGCGATTGCCACCCCTAAAGGACTCGAATTGTTCCAATCTTACAATGCAAAAGAAACCGTATGAGAAAATTAAATCTTACCTTTTTTACGCTACTTTGTAGCCTCTTTATTTATGGGCAAAAAAGCCCAGAAAGCCTGACCTTACAAGAAGCCATTGGTTATGGACTGATCCATAATACCAACCTGCAAAATGCCAGTTTAGACCTCCAAAAAGCCTATAAAGATCGCTGGGAGGTAATCGCAAGAGGCTTGCCACAACTGTCGGCCAGTGCCAGTTATCAAAACTTTATTGAGCAACCGGTATCGCTGATCCCGGCCGAATTTTTTGGAGGACAACCTGGTGAGTTTGCCGAAATACAATTTGGTACACCACAAAACTTTGTGGCCGGTGCTCGTGTAGAACAACTGATTTTTGACGGCAGTTACATTGTTGGATTACAAGCTTCTAAGGTATATCTGAACATCTCCGAAAATATTTTAGAAAAAACCCAACTCGAAATCACAAAAGCCATCACAGACAGCTATTGTACCGTTTTACTGGCCGATGAAAATGTGCGCCTATTGGAAAAAAACAGCGCCAACCTGGGTGACAACCTCAGAGAAACAACCAAACTTTTTGAAAATGGTTTTGCAGAAGAAGAAGATGTAGAACAACTCAAACTCACCTTATCTAAAGTCAATTCGCAACTCGATTATGCACAAAACCTGCAAAAGCTAACCCGCTCATTGCTCAAGCTAACCCTAGGATATCCAGACGATCAAGCGCTCATCCTCTCCGATCAATTAGAGGCCCTGGCGGTCACCCAAATGAACCCCATTCAAAACAACACCCCAGACTTGTCCAACAATATTGACCTTAAAATCGCCCAAAACAATCGGGATTCCGAAAAGTTGTTGCTCCGCCTCGAACGCTCCAAAGCACTACCCACACTCCGGGCATTTGTCAACGGCAATTATACCGGCAACAGTGATGGCTTTACTTTTTTGGATAGCGATCAAAAGTGGTTTGGCTCTTCTTTGCTTGGCGTCAATTTAAATATTCCGATTTTTAGCTCTTTAGGTCGTACTGCGGCTTCCCAAAAAGCGAAAATCGCGCTCGAACAGGCCGAAAACAACCTCGCCCTGACGCAAGAACAAATTCAACTTCAATATTTACAAGCGCGTAATGACTTTGAACTTGCCGTAAAAAATTATGCCTCAAGCAAAAACAACCTCGCACTTGCTGAACGTATAGAACAAAAAAATCAAATCAAATACACGGAAGGCATGGCCTCAAGTTTTGAACTGCGCCAAGCCCAAACACAGCTCTATGCTGCCCAAAGCGAATACCTCAATGCCATGAAAGAGGTGGTCGTCAAAAAAACACATTTACAAACCTTAGTAAACACCCCTAATTAAAATGAAAAAAGCACTTTACTTACTCCTATTATTTTCAGGTCTTGCCTGCGAATCTAATAATGCTAAAAACATTGATGAAATTCTTGCAAACGGCAGTTTGGAAGAACTACAGGCGCTCAAAAAAAATTATGCCCAAGCGCTGACCGACACCAAGGCGGTCCTCAATCGAATCGAAGCCCGAATCGAAGAGCAGGATACCAACAAAAAACTTCCACTGATTACCTCAACAGTAATCGAAAAAGAAGTTTTTAACCATTATGTTAAAATTCAGGCCGATATGAAAACCCGGAAAAACGTGGTTTTATTCCCTGAACTTCCCGGCAGTCTTTTAAAATTTTATGTACAAGAAGGGCAAACAGTAAAAAAAGGAACTTTGCTGGCAACAATAAACGACGGAGGATTACAAGAACAGCTCGCACAACTCCAGCTTCAGTTAGATCTAGCCAAGACCACGTACGAACGTTCCAAAAGATTGTGGGAGCAAAAAATCGGTACCGAGATGCAGTTTTTAGAAACTCAAACCCGATACCAAAGTCAGCAAAAAATGGTTGAACAGATGCAAGAACAAGTCGCCAAATCCAAAATATATGCCCCTTTTGACGGAACGGTAGATGAACTCCTTGCAAACGAAGGTGCCAATCTTGCCCCCGGCGCCACACCAATATTGCGCTTGGTTAACCTCAATGAAATGTATGCCGAAGCACAATTGCCCGAAATCTACATCAAAAATATCCGTATCGGAACCCCTACCTCAATTGAGCTTCCGATGATTGATCAAACTGTTGAAACTAAAATTCAATCCATTGGCAATTTTATCAACCCCAGCAACCGCACTTTTCGAGTTGAAGCTCCCCTAAAAAATCCAGATGGATTCATCAAGCCCAACCTAATGGGTAAAATGAATATCAATGATTATTCTAACCCCGAAGCCCTCATGGTGCCAATTCGTGTGATTCGTGAAAGTATCTCTGGAGAAGCATTTGTCTTTACCCTTCAAAACACAGAAGATGAGCAGGTTTTTACCGTAAAAAAACAATTTATCACCATGGGCAAGTCTTCAAACGACAAGACCGAAGTGCTTGATGGGCTTAATGCCGGTGACCGTATTGTTATTGAAGGAGTAAGCACCCTCGAAGACGGTCAGAAAGTACGAAACCTCAATCTCTAAATCTACAAACCCATGAAAAGAAAATCTATGCATAAAGAATTTGGACTGTCTAGCTGGGCCATAGACCACAAAACGGTGGTCTATGTCATCATGTTTTTGTTCTTGCTGATGGGCATCAGCTCCTATTTTAACATGCCTCGAGAGAGTTTTCCGGAGATCAACGATACCAAAGTATTTATTAGCACCGTCTATCCGGGCAATACTGCAGAAGACATCGAACGTCTGATTACTGACCCTTTAGAAGAAGCGGTCAAAGGGGTGCCCAACTTGGTTGATATTACCTCCACTTCCTCAGAAGATTTTTCGGTCATCACTGTTGAATTTGACGAATCTATCGGCATTGATATGGCCAAGCAAAAAACCAAAGATTTGGTCGATGGCGTTACCTCTGGAGCGGATTGGCCAACCTTTAACAACGCCAAGGTTGAACCCAATGTTTTTGAGATGGACTTTTCAGAGTTGATGCCCATTCTCAACATTGCATTGACGGGAGAATTTCCGGTTTTGCAGATGAAAGAATATGCCGAATTGTTGCAAAAAGAAATTGAAAAACTTCCACAAATCAAAGCCGTTGACATACGTGGAATTCAAGATTTTGAAGTAGAAGTCGCAGTGGACATCTACAAAATGACAGCGTCAAAAGTCAGTTTTAATGATATTCTTAACAGTATCCGAGGAGAAAACAACACCCTTTCGGCAGGCAACATTATTGCCGATGGTCAGCGTCGTAATATTCGGATTATTGGTGAAATAGAAAATCCCAGCGACCTCGAAAATTTTGTGGTCAAAGCCGAAAATGGCGCCGTTTTTTTGGGAGACCTGGCCACCGTTACGTTTAAAGAAAAAGAAAAAACCTCTTTTGCCCGCTCCATTCAAACCCCGGCCGTTTTGTTAGATGTAAGCAAACGAGGGGGTAAAAATTTGATCAAAGCCTCACAAGAAATCAAACGAATTGTAGCAGAGACCCAAGAAAAATATTTTCCACATGACCTCTCGGTTACGATATCCAATGACCAGTCCAACATGACACTCAATCAAGTAAGTGATTTGGTCAACAACATCATCTTTGGTGTTCTATTGGTCGTTACCGTATTGATGTTTTTCCTCGGGTTTCGCAATGCCTTGTTTGTCGGATTTGCAATACCGATGTCCATGTTTATGTCCTTTATGATCATGTCAATTTTGGGCTATACGCTCAACACCATGGTACTTTTTGGATTGGTAATGGGACTTGGAATGCTCGTTGACAATGGTATTGTTGTGGTCGAAAATGTTTACCGTCTTATGGAAAAAGAAGGCATGAGCCGCTACGAAGCCGCAAAGGCAGGAATTGGAGAAATTGCGTTTCCAATCATCATCTCAACCGCCACAACCATTGCCGCTTTTGTGCCCCTAGGGGCATGGCCGGGCTTGATGGGTGAATTTATGATCTATTTTCCCATCACCTTGTCTGTAGTATTGGGATCATCTTTGGTTGTCGCCCTGTTTTTTAACTCCATGTTGGTCTCACAATTTATGGAAATCAGCGATCGCGAAATCAGCAAAAAAAGCCTAATCCGGCTCACCCTCATTTTGGGTGGATTGGGGCTAATACTGGTTTTCAACGAGGGTACGCTACGCGGATTGGGAACCCTAATGTTATTGACGCCTATGTTGTTTTGGGCGTACAAATACGCCATAAAAAAGTGGGCCATCCGCTTTCAGCAAGTGTTTTTGACCTGGTTAGAAGCCAAATACCGCAACTTTTTAAACAAAGCACTTAAGGGATGGCGCCCCTATGCCTTTCTTTTGGGAACCTTTGGCTTGTTGTTTTCTTCTTTTGTATTGATGGGGATTTTTCCTCCTCAGGTAGAATTTTTCCCAGAAAATCAACCTAACCAAATCATTACCTACATCGAATACCCCGAAGGAACCGCTATTGCAAAAACAAACGCGATTACTAAAGAAATCGAAAAAGTGATTTTTGAAGTACTCGATCAGCCCCAATACAATCAAGGCAACTACAATTATATGCTAGAGTCTGGTGTTGCTCAGGTTGGAGAAGGTGCCGGAAACCCCGAAAAAGACAGTGGAGTAACCAACGAAATGCCGCACAAATCCAAAATTACCTTGACCATGCGCGAATACAAATACCGCAATGGATTGTCTAGCGAAATGTTGCGTCAAGAAATGCAAAAGGCATTGGCGGGCAAATTTCCCGGTATTGCCATTTCGGTTGAAAAAGACGCCAATGGCCCTCCAGTTGGTTATCCGATCAATATTGAAATCACTGGACAAGACTATGATCAATTAATTAACACAGCGCTGGAGTTAAAAGAATTTTTGGATATCGAAAATATCGCAGGTATCGAAGAACTTAAAATTGATGTCAACAAAAACAAACCGGGCATCGAACTCGAAATTGATCGCAAAAAAGCAGGAAGTCTAGGTGTTTCTGCATCACTAGTAGGCCAGCAATTGCGTAATGCACTTTTTGGCACAAAAGCCGGGATATACAAATCCCAAGGAGACGACTATGACATTAACATCCGTTTTAATGAAGAAAACCGATACGATAAAAATGCGCTGCTCAACCAAAAAGTAACTTTTAGAGATCAGGCATCTGGCCGGTTAAAAGAAATTCCCGTAAGTGCTTTAGCCACTCCAGCAAACAGCAAATCATTTAATGCCATCAAACACCGAACACTCAATCGTGTGGTCACGGTTTACTCTCCAGTATTGGCAGGCTACAATGCAAATGAAGTGGTAAATAACGCCAAAGCTGCATTGACCAACTATACTGTCCCAGATGGAATAGATTTTAAATTTACGGGTGAAATTGAAGAACAAGACAAAAACATGGCCTTTTTGTCCAATGCTCTATTGGCTGCATTGGGATTAATCTTATTGCTCCTTGTGTTTCAATTCAATTCGATTTCAAAGCCCATTATCATATTACTCTCCATCTTTTTGAGTTTTACTGGAGTTTTTCTTGGCTTGATTCTATTTCAAATGCCTTTTGTCATATTGATGACCATGATGGGCATCATCTCTTTGGCTGGTATTGTAGTCAACAATGGTGTGGTACTCTTAGATTATACCCAGTTATTGATTGATCGTAAAAAAGATGTTCTTGAGCTCTCAAAATCCGAGCTTTTAGAATTGAGCGATGTCACCACAGCCATTGTCAATGGGGGTACGGCCCGTTTACGTCCTGTTATATTGACTGCAATAACCACAATTTTGGGATTGATCCCCCTTGCTATTGGTCTCAATATTGACTTTTTCACACTCTTTAGTGCATGGGATCCTAACATCTACATCGGAGGGGACAATGTGATTTTTTGGGGACCACTGGCATGGACTGTTATTTTTGGATTAAGCTTTGCCACATTTCTAACATTGGTCATAGTGCCGGTTACCTTTATGATCGTTTACCGCTTGAAAAGGACCTTCAAAAAATGGAATAACACTTAAAAAAAACCAATAAAAACAGCGTTTTATTACCTTTGCGCAAACAATTGATTATGCTACGAACCCATACTTGTGGTGCTCTAAACGAAACCCATAACGGTACCGAAGTAATCCTTAGTGGTTGGGTACACAAATTACGTGACAAAGGATTTATTGTCTGGGTCGATCTCAGAGACCGCTACGGAGTCACGCAGTTGGTTTTTGATGAAGCGCGATCTCCAAAAGCTGTATTTGAAAAAGCACAGGGCTTGGGTCGTGAATTTGTAATACAGGTAAAAGGAACCGTTATTGAACGCGAATCCAAAAACAAAGCCCTACCAACCGGTGGTATTGAAATCCTTGTTCAAGAACTTCAAGTGCTCAATGCAGCGATCACTCCCCCATTTACCATAGAAAATGAATCCGATGGTGGGGACGAACTGCGAATGCAATACCGATACCTCGACATAAGACGCACGCCCGTTCGTAATAATCTTATCTTTAGACACCAAGTTACCATGGCGGTAAGAAATTACCTTTCCGATGCCGGTTTTGTAGATGTCGAAACCCCTTATCTCATCAAATCTACCCCCGAAGGTGCACGTGATTTTGTCGTGCCCTCAAGAATGAATGCTGGGCAATTTTATGCCTTGCCACAATCGCCTCAAACCTTCAAACAATTGCTCATGGTAGGCGGCATGGACCGGTATTTTCAAATCGTAAAATGCTTTAGAGATGAAGATTTACGCGCAGACAGACAGCCGGAGTTTACACAGATCGATTGTGAAATGGCTTTTGTCACCCAAGAAGATATTCTCAATCAATTTGAAGGGCTAATCAAACATCTATTAAAAACAATTAAAGGGGTAGAAATAGACACCTTCCCACGAATGCCCTACGAGGAGGCCCTTCGTCGTTTTGGTAATGATAAACCCGACATCCGTTTTGGAATGGAGTTTGGCGAACTCAATACACTAACTCAAGGTATGGGCTTTCAGGTTTTTGACCAACAAGAGCTCGTAGTAGGTATCGCCGCTCCCGGACTGGCCCATTACACAAGAAAACAACTCGACCAATTGATTGACTGGGTCAAAAGACCGCAAATTGGTGCACAAGGACTTGTTTGGTCAAAATACAACGAAGATGGAAGTTTCAAATCTTCAGTAGACAAATTTTATAACGAAAAACAACAAGCCGCCTGGGCCAAAAAACTCGACGCCAAACCGGGTGACTTGATGTTGATTATGTCAGGACCTACAAACAAGACTAGAAATCAACTTAGTGCTCTAAGAATGGAATTGGCCGAACGCCTCGAACTGCGCGACCCCAATACCTTTGCACCGCTTTGGGTAACCGATTTTCCCTTACTCGAATGGGACGAGGAAACCCAACGTTATCATGCCATGCACCACCCCTTTACTGCGCCTAAACCCGAAGAACTTAAACGCTTAGAGACCGCTCCAGGGCAAGTTCATGCAAACGCCTACGACTTGGTACTCAACGGAAATGAAATTGGCGGTGGTTCGATACGTATCCATGATGAACATACCCAAAGAAAAATGTTTGATTTGCTTGGGTTCACCAAACAAGAAGCTGAGGCGCAATTTGGATTTTTGATGCAGGCTTTTAAATATGGGGCTCCTCCCCATGGTGGAATCGCTTTTGGTTTAGACCGATTGGTTGCCATTCTAGGAGGTAAGGAAACCATACGTGATTTTATCGCTTTCCCCAAAAACAATAGCGGCCGTGATGTGATGATTGATGCACCCGCACCATTGGCAAAAGAGCAACTTGATGAGCTTGGACTTGTGACTAAAGCACCAAATCAATAAAACATGAAGTGGGTGTTGCGCATCCTTTTCGTAACAATCCTATCGGGGATATTTTTCGGTTATTACTATCGGAACAACATCGATTTTGACCTCGGGCAAAAAATAATTGGTTTTCATGTGCTGGGTGGCGCGATCCTATACCTACCCTTGTTTTTATTTCACCGCTGGAATGGCAAATCCTTAAAGGATTATACCCTCACCCCCGAAAACCTTAAAAGAATAAAAGACCGTAGTAAAATCCCAATCAAAAACACCAAAAGGGAAAATAAATCTTCATAATTCGCTTAAAAGACATTATTAAGCGTAACTTGCGGCCATAATTATTATTTATGACTGGAACAGTTAAATTTTTTAATGTTGCCAAAGGATTTGGTTTCATTACCGACGATGCATCTGGAGAAGATGTATTTGTTCATGTTACTGCCCTTAACGGGTTGACACTCCAAGAGGGTGACAAAGTTGAGTATGTTGAAGAAGAAGGTAAAAAAGGGAAGCAAGCTTCCAATATCAGCCTATTGTAAATACATTACGACTACGACTAAATTAAAGCACTCCTTGTGAGTGCTTTTTTTTATGACCGCTTTTTAGAAAAAAAATCCCATAAAAGCTGTTGGGCTTCGTCTTCGAGTATCCCTCCCAAAATCTGTGTTTTGGGGTGGGCAGTCACCCCTGCCTGCACAAAACCCCGTTTTGGATCTGCTGCCCCATAGACGACCCGCTCCAATTGACTCCAATAAAGCGCCCCCATACACATAACACATGGTTCTAAAGTCACATAAAGGGTGCACCCCTTTAGATATTTTCCATTTATAAAGTTTGCAGCAGACGTTATGGCTTGCATTTCTGCATGTGCGGTAACATCATGGAGTTGCTCGGTTAGGTTATGAGCACGTGCAATGATCTTTTGATGGGTCACTATAACAGCGCCTACCGGCACCTCATCCTTTTCAAAAGCTTTTTGAGCTTCCAAAAGGGCTTGTTTCATAAAAAATCGATCATCTAACAAATCTTCCATGCAATGAAAATACAAAACTCGTTGATAGAAATAACAGAATCCTATCTTTGTGTCATGTTGCTCGATACCATTTTATCGCCCAAAGACTTAAAGGCACTATCTGATGACGCATTGGAGCAACTTTGTGCAGAATTACGCCAAAGAATCATCAATGTGGTCGCCAAAAACGAAGGGCACTTGGGTGCTAGCTTAGGCACCATAGAACTCACCGTAATGCTACACGCCATCTTTGACAGTCCAAACGATCAAATGATATGGGATGTTGGGCATCAAGCCTATGGCCATAAAATACTCACAGGCAGAAACGTTCAATTTGAATCCAACCGACAATGGGGGGGCATCAGTGGTTTTCCGGCACGCTCAGAAAGCCCGCATGACCGTTTTGGCACGGGCCATGCAGGCACCTCAATTGGTGCAGCTTTGGGTATGGCATTGGCTGCTCAATTGCAAGGAGATCAACAAACCAAATACATTGCGATCATCGGAGATGCCTCTATTGCCAGCGGCATGGCCTTTGAGGCACTCAATCACCTCGGAACCACCCAAGCCAATGTTTTGGTAGTGCTCAATGACAACGCCATAGGCATAGATCCCAGTGTGGGCGCCTTGAAAAATTATTTTGAAAAAATTAAAACCGAGACACAGCCCAACACCAACCTTTTTCAGACGCTTAATATCCCTTATTCGGGTCCCATAGATGGCCATGACTTAAAACTTTTGAGAACAACCTTGACGGATTTAGCTCAAAAAAATGGCCCCCAACTCCTCCATATCAAGACTACTAAAGGTAAAGGGTTTCCATCGGCAGAAAACGATCAAGTTCGTTTTCATGCACCGGGCAAATTTGACCCAACTACCGGAAAAATCAATAAAACTCCAGACGTAAATTTGACCAAATATCAAGACGTTTTTGGAAAAACGCTAACCCAATTGGCCGTACAAAATCAAAAAATTGTCGCCATCACACCAGCCATGGTTTCCGGTAGCGGGCTAACACCTTTTTTTGAAAAATTTCCTCAGCGAAGTTTTGACGTAGGCATTGCAGAACAACACGCGCTAACCCTTGCTGCTGGTATGGCCACCCAGGGAATCATCCCCTTTTGTGTCCTCTACTCAACTTTTTTACAACGGGCCTACGACCAGCTCATACATGACATTGCACTTCAACAATTGCCTGTGGTGCTTTGCATTGACCGCGCAGGGTTGGTGGGTCATGATGGCCCAACACACCATGGTGTTTTTGATATACCGTTTCTAAAAACCATCCCAAATCTAATCTTTGCTGCTCCCAAGGATGAAGTGGCACTTCGCAACCTTTTGTACACGGCACAACTGGGTATTTCCAAACCCTTAGCGATTCGATATCCACGCGGCTATGGGAAACAAAGCGATTGGGAACGTCCTTTTGAAAAAGTAGCATTCGGAAAAGGAACACTCCTCAAAAAAGGAAGGGATGTGCTAATAATCAGTGTGGGCAGCACCGCTCAAGCAGTAGAAACTGCCCTCGATCAGATTGATCATTTGGATGTTGCACATGCCGATTTGGGTTTCATAAAACCCTTAGACACCCTGTTTTTAGAAACGCTTTTTAAGCAGTTTAAAATCATTATAACGGTCGAAGATGGCGCCATATCAGGAGGAGCTGGCGAAAGTGTTTTGGCGTTTGCACACCAATCTGGCTACACGGGTACCCTTCACACTATGGGCATCGAAGATGCTTTTGTACCACATGGTAGACTTGAAAAAATTCACGAAATTGCAGGAGTAAGTCCCGAGCGAATCGTTTCCAAAATACACGAACTACTTGCATAATCATAAAACCTCGAAATACTACTTTTATGGCCGACCAAAAACGACTTTTTCTACTTGATGCCTACGCGTTGATTTTTAGAGGCTATTATGCTTTTATAAAAAACCCAAGAATCAATTCGAAAGGCATGGATACTTCGGCCATCATGGGTTTTATGAACTCACTTTTGGACGTCATCAAGCGAGAGCGACCCGATCATCTTGCTGTATGCTTTGACAAAGGAGGCTCGGCGACACGCACAGAAATGTTTGAGGACTACAAAGCCAATCGAGATGAAACCCCAGAAGCCATAACACTTGCGGTCCCTTATATTCAAAAACTACTCGAAGCCATGCACATACCTGTGGTGGTCAAAGAGGGTTTTGAAGCCGACGACATCATTGGAACACTTGCCAAACAAGCCGAAAAACAAGGTTATAAGACCTTTATGGTTACGCCCGATAAAGACTTTGCTCAACTGGTTTCGGAAAATATTTTTATGTACCGTCCTGCCCGAATGGGTAATGGGATAGAAATCTGGGGCATCCCCGAAGTACAAGAAAAATTTGAAGTGGAACGCCCCGAACAAGTCATCGATTATCTTGGGATGATGGGCGATGCCATTGACAATATCCCTGGGCTACCAGGAGTAGGCGACAAGACTGCCAAAAAATTTATCAAAGAGTTTGGCAGCATGGAGGCCCTGCTTGAAAATACCGATCAAATCAAAGGAAAACTAAAAGAAAAAATAGAAGCGCATAAAGCACTCGGTATTTTATCAAAAAAATTAGCCCGAATTATAACAGACGTTCCCGTTGCATTTGATGCATCTGCCTACGAACTGTCCAAACCAGACAACGAAGCAGTAAGTCAATTGTTTGAAGAACTCGAATTTAGACGCATGAAAGAAAATTTTGATAAAATTTTCTCTGACGAAGCTGCCGAAACTTCAACAACCCCTTCAGAAGCCCCCATAAAAAAAGAACTCCCAACCGGTGGCTTTGACCTCTTCAATCAGCCGGGAGCAGGCACCCAACAAGAAGGGGATAAAAAAGCGCTCCCAACGCAAAAACATTGGTATCAATGCGTAGACACCCCAATAGCGCAAGAGCTGCTTATCGCAAAACTTTTGCTTCAAAAAAGTGTCTGTTTTGACACCGAAACCACCGGGCTGGATGCATTAGAAGCCCATTTGGTTGGAATTGCCTTTTCTTGGGAAAAAGGCAAAGGATACTATGTCGTTTTCCCGGAAGACTTTGAAGCGGCACGTACCTTGGCAAACCGATTTAAACCTTTTTTTGAAAGTGATCAAATCGAAAAAATCGGACACAACCTCAAATACGACATCAAAGTGCTTCTCAAATATGGTATCGAGGTCAAAGCACCCATCTATGATACCATGATTGCGCACTATTTGATCAACCCGGACATGCGTCATAATATGGATATTTTGGCCGAAACCTATTTGAATTATAGCCCGCAATCCATCACCGAATTGATTGGTAAAAAAGGAAAAAATCAACGGTCCATGCGCGAGGTATCCGTTGCCAAACAAACCGAATATGCCGTTGAAGACGCAGACATTACCTGGCAGCTCAAACAGCATTTTGAAAACGAACTGGCTGCGGGCGGCACCCAAGAACTCTTTGAAAAAGTAGAACTTCCGTTGGTGCCCGTTCTTACGGACATGGAAGCTACCGGGATTTGCCTAGATACGCCTTTTCTAAATACCCTTTCGATTCAATTGCAGTCTGATATTGATAGCTTAGAAAAATCGATTTATGAACAAGCAGGAGAAACTTTTAATCTGGCTTCACCAAAACAATTGGGACCCATTCTCTTTGAAAAGCTCAAACTGGTTGACAAACCCAAAAAGACAAAAACAGGCCAATACTCTACTGCCGAAGATGTATTGTCTTATCTGGCAAAAGGCCATCCCATTGTGGCCGATATTTTAGAATGGCGTTCGTTACAAAAGCTTCAAAGTACCTACGTAACTGCACTGCCTCAAGAAATAAACCCTCAAACCGGTCGTGTACACACAGTTTATAATCAGGCAGTTGCTGCGACAGGTCGATTGAGTAGTAACAACCCCAACTTGCAAAATATTCCCATACGTACGCTAAGGGGACAAGAAGTGCGTAAAGCGTTTATTGCCAAAGATCAAGACCATGTATTGCTGGCTGCCGATTATTCGCAAATCGAACTCCGTATCATCGCTGCCTTGAGTCAAGATCCGGCTTTAATAGAAGCATTTCAAAAGGGAGAGGACATCCATACCGCAACTGCAGCTCGGGTTTTTGGGGTCGCTCCACAGGACGTAAGTCGAGCACAGCGAAGCAACGCCAAGACGGTCAATTTTGGTATTATCTATGGTGTTTCCGCTTTTGGGCTAAGCCAACAAACCGATCTCAATCGAAGCGAAGCCAAAGACCTCATAGAAACCTATTATGCAAGCTACCCGCGTCTGCGCGCATACATCAATGAGCAAGTTGATCTGGCGCGCGAATTGGGCTATGTTGAGACTGTTTTGGGACGACGACGCTACCTTAAAGACATCCTTTCGCAAAATGCCGTTGTTCGAGGTGCTGCAGAACGTAATGCGGTAAACGCACCCATACAAGGTAGTGCTGCTGACATCATCAAGTTGGCAATGATCAAGATTCATACACGAATAAAATCTGAATCGTGGAAGGCCAAAATGCTACTTCAAGTTCATGATGAATTGGTTTTTGAAGTGCCCAAATCCGAACTGGAAGGCTTTCAAGCAATGGTAAAAAAAGAGATGGAGACCGCCTTTTCCTTGGCAGTACCTTTGGTGGTCGATCTTGGTGTGGGGCAAAACTGGCTCGAAGCCCATTAGTCCATCGACTTTCTTATTGTTTGATGCGAAATTTATAGCCGCCTGTATCTGAAAAAAACAATCGATCTCGGTTTTTGTCTAGCCATTTTTTCCAGTCTTTGGGGTGCTCAAATTTTTGGGTGGTATAACGTTCTAAAATTCGTTGTGCTCGTGTAACATCTTGCTTTTTCAGAAGTTTTTCTACACAAACGTCCAGTAGTTTTGGATCGTTGTTTGCGATGCCCAATTCTTGCACATCTCGATCAAACTCAAAATGATAAGCACTTTTTGCAGGTTTGATATATCCAATGTTTTCTTCGTAATAGTCTAGATAGCTATTCCATTGGTTAGCAAATTTTTGGACCAAGTCTTTTGGCAGTCTTTTTAACGCATCGATACGCGTGGGAGCAGTATTCTTGAGATTTTTATAATTTGCTTTCTCATTTTCGGTGAGTGCCATTCCTGCCATCTCTTTAGCTTTTACAGCATCGATTTTGTCATTTACGCGTTGTG
>JAFMLE010000001.1:0-22011 GCA_017852395.1 Flavobacteriaceae bacterium | reverse complement strand
AAGGTCAAAAAACGACGCTTTGCAGCATGTTGGTTTTTTAAACGTAACAAAAACGTTATCCTTTCTTCTACGGAAAGGACTCGGACAAAAAAATCAAGAATTTTGTTTTTCAAGCTTGGTAAAATTTGGGACTTCTACTTTATAAGAGGGGTGTGATTTTTGAAACCCTTAAAACGAGAACACTTTTTTTTGAGTTGTCATTTCTCTAACTTTATCAACGATTCAATTCTTGCCCCAAATGAATGATCAAAAGCTCTTAGATAGTGTCAAAAAAAGCGACCCACAGGCTTTTAAAGAATTATTTACAAAATACCACCGCTTGTTGGTCGGATATCTACTGACCCTGAGCAGGGACCGTCTGTTGTGTGAGGACATCGTTCAAGAGGTTTTTTTTAGACTTTGGATAAAACGAAAAGAGATCCTGATAAAAGTTTCACTTAAAAGCTATCTCTATAAAATGGCCTATCATGCGCTTTTAGATCGTCAGAAAGCAAAAAACAAACAATGGGAATTTTTGATCGAGTTCAAACATCAGTTGCTCGAAGAATCCCAACCCAAAGAGCAACAACAACACCTGCAATTGCATAAACTGCATGTGGCCATTGATGCGCTCCCGTCAAAATGCAAAGAGATTTTAAAGCTCAATAAGTTTGAAGGACTTCAATACGAAGAAATTGCAGCCTATCTCAACCTTTCGCCCAAAACCGTAGAAGCTCAAATGCGTATCGCCTACATAAAAATTCGTGAAGCCTTTGAAAATGACACCTCAAGCAACCTAAAAAAAGGGTGATCAGCCCTGGGTTTTAACGAAAATCTGATCCCAATAAATGCCCCAGAAAATCCTCCGAAAAAAAAAGGATATATTTTTTTTCAGAAAAAGATATAATTGTACATTTGCAGGCCTGTAATACAAGTTATTACGCTAATAAAAGTAAATATTGTGGATACATTAAGTTACAAAACAATTTCGGCCAACGCAAACACTGTTGACAAACAATGGGTATTGGTCGACGTCGCAGAGCTTCCGCTAGGAAGAGCCGCTGCAACCATCGCAACGCTTTTGCGTGGCAAACACAAACCAAGCTATACCCCACACGTCGATTGTGGTGATAACGTTGTTGTTATCAATGCTGAAAAAGTAAAACTCACTGGGAACAAGTGGTCCCAAAAAACCTATATCCGTCATACGGGATACCCCGGAGGACAACGCATTCTTACTGCAGAGCAAGTACATGTAAAGAATACCACTCGCTTGGTAGAAAAAGCTGTAAAAGGAATGCTTCCTAAAAACAAACTAGGGGCAGATCTTTTCCGTAACCTCAGAGTATATGCTGGCGAAAACCACCAACAAGACGCCCAGCAACCACAACCTATTAATCTTAATGAACGCATCTAATGGAAGTGATACATACCATAGGACGTAGAAAAACTGCCGTTGCGCGCATCTTTTTATCCGAAGGAAAAGGCAACATCGTAGTCAACAAAAAAAATTATACCGAATACTTTCCTACAGCAACACTACAATACAAAGTGCAACAACCACTCGAGTTGACCGGAACCGCATCCAACTTTGATCTTAAAATCACAGTAAAAGGGGGCGGAATAACTGGACAAGCCGAGGCCGTTCGATTAGCAATCTCTCGTGCACTATGCCAAGTTGGTGAGGAAAACAGAAGTACCCTAAAACCAGAAGGACTTCTTACACGCGACCCCAGAATGGTTGAACGTAAGAAATTTGGTCAGAAAAAAGCGCGAAAGAAATTCCAATTCTCCAAGCGTTAATATTTACGACCACCCTCGGGTGGTCATGTTCATTTATTTATTTAACCAGTTGCTCAAAACCGTTACGACGGGAATTAGTTTAGCATCTAAATAAGCCTAAAGGCTTGTTGCGACTAGACAGAGAACGTAAACTAAAACACTATGGCACAAACAGACGTAAAAGGCCTCCTTGACGCAGGCGTCCACTTTGGACACCTTACCCGTAAATGGAATCCCAACATGGCGCCCTATATCTATATGGAGCGCAACGGAATCCACATCATCAACCTCTACAAAACAGCAGCCAAGCTAGACGAAGCTGCCGAAGCGATCAAAAAGATTACCATTTCTGGAAGAAAAGTTCTTTTTGTGGCAACCAAAAAACAAGCCAAAGGCATCGTGGCTCAAGCCGCCGAAAAAGTTAATATGCCCTACATCACCGAGCGTTGGCCCGGTGGGATGTTAACCAACTTTGTTACGATTAGAAAAGCCGTTAAAAAAATGGCCGCGATTGACCGAATGAAAAAAGACGGTACGTTCGAAACCCTTTCTAAAAAAGAAAAACTACAAGTAGAACGTCTTCGCGCTAAACTCGAAAAAAACTTAGGGTCGATCACCGAAATGACACGCCTGCCCGGCGCCCTTTTTGTTGTTGATATCAAACGTGAGCACATCGCCATTAAAGAAGCACAAAAATTGAACATCCCCATCTTTGCAATGGTCGATACCAACTCCGATCCAAGAGAGGTTGACTTTGTGATCCCATCCAATGATGATGCATCTAAATCCATCGAAAAGATTTTGGGCATTATCAGCAACGCCGTTGCAGAAGGACTTCAAGAACGCAAAAACGAAAAAGACGCGGAGTCAAAAGGTGAAGATCTAGAAGATGAAAACGAAGAAATTGCTGAAGTAAAAGCAACAGTCATCGACGATAATGAGGATGACTCAAATGAAAAACCAGCCAAAAAAGCAGCCGTAAAAAAGGCCCCTGCTAAAAAAGAAAAGTAAAAACTATTAAAATTATACGTTGTGAAAATTACTGCATCTGAAGTAAACAAACTACGCCAGTCAACTGGAGCTGGAATGATGGACTGCAAAAAAGCCCTCGTTGAAGCCGAAGGTGATTTTGATAAAGCGGTAGAAGTCCTCCGCAAAAAAGGACAAAAAGTAGCCGCCAACAGAGCCGATCGCGAATCCTCAGAAGGAGCCGTATTGGCGAAAGTAAATGGAAACAATACCGTAGGAGTAGTCGTGTCTCTTAACTGCGAAACAGACTTTGTTGCCAAAAACGATGCATATCTTGAGCTTGCAGAAGGTCTTTCCGATCTAGCCCTCGACTATGATTCTCTTGAAGCTTTTCTAGCTGCTGACTACAACGGCATGTCGGTTGCTGACAAACTTACTGAGCAAACCGGTGTCATTGGCGAAAAAATTGAAATTGGAGGTTTCAAGCGATTAGAAGCTCCTTTTGTAGGGGCATACATTCACGCAGGAAACAAAATTGCCACACTCGTTGGGCTTTCTGCAGCAGTAGACCAAGCCAGTGAAGTAGCCAAAAACGTTGCCATGCAAGCCGCCGCAATGAATCCCATCGCCCTTAACGAAGAAGGCGTCGATGCAAGCGTTATCGAAAAAGAAATCGAAATTGCTAAAGATCAATTGCGCCAAGAAGGCAAGCCCGAAGCCATGCTTGATAACATCGCCAAAGGTAAAATCCAACGATTTTTTAAAGACAATACTTTAATCAACCAAGACTATATCAAAGACAGTAAAATGAGTGTCAACCAATACGTAAAATCGGTTGACAAAGCGCTCGAAGTAACTGCTTTTGCTCGAGTAGCATTGGTCTAAGTTAAACGTACAGTTGTTAAAAAAGGCAGTGATCGATCACTGCCTTTTTTTATTCCTTATCTTTTGAGTATGCAAAACAAACACAAATGTGCTTGGTGTCTTGGAGACCCGCTCTATGAAGCGTATCATGACCACGAATGGGGCGTGCCGGTCATTGACGACCAAACACTTTTTGAATTTTTGACACTCGAAACATTTCAAGCTGGGTTGAGTTGGATAACCGTATTGCGAAAAAGAGCGCATTTTAGAAGCGCCTTTGATGCATTTGATTATCAAAAAATCGCGCGTTATTCGGTAGATAAAATCGAATCCCTGCTAGAAAATCCTGAAATTATTAGAAACCGTCTAAAAATCTTAGCAACCATCAGCAATGCAAATGCCTTTATAAAATTGCAAAAAGAGTACGGTTCTTTTGGACGATATATTTGGTCATTTGTCGACTTTGAAACCATTCAAAACCGGTTCTCTTCTTATGATCAAATTCCTGCTTTTTCCCCATTAGCCCAAACCATCAGCAAGGCACTAAAGAAAGAGGGGTTCAAATTTATAGGCCCTACCGTAGTTTATGCACACATGCAGGCAACGGGCATGGTCAACGACCACGAAGTACAGTGTTTTAGACATCAAGAAGTAGCAGCACTCAAAACAAGACCCCTTGCGCTAAAAGGGTAAGTCATCTTCTACCTCATCCAGATTATCTGACGAAGGCTCAAAGGCAGATGGTGGAGGCATGGGGGGCATTTCTGAGGGAGCTGCTCCTTCCATAGCATCGATACGCCATCCTTGGATCGAGTTGAAGTATTTGGTTTGACCCTCTGGATTGACCCACTCGCGTCCACGGAGATTGATCCCTACTTTGACCTGTTGACCCACCTGAAAAGCATTTAATAAATCACACTTTTCCTGTACAAATTCTATTAAAATGTGTTGGGGATATTGTTCTTCGGTAGTCAGCACCACTTCGCGTTTACGAAACCCATTGTTTCCATATGTTTTGGTTTCGTCAAGCCATTTAATTTTTCCTTGGATCTCCATTATTTATGTATTGTCCAACAAAAATAATAAAACTTTAGTGCCCACTCCCCGAAACCATTTCTTTTTCGATTTTCGAGTATCTTTAGACATCTACAAGATCAAAAATTGCGATGAAGTACTTTCATAAATTAAAAAAATATTGGCCGATCGGGGTTTTTCTTATCGTCTTGTTGATTTTGTGGAATACCAATTTGTTATTTCAAAAGCTCAAAACCGAAGAACGCAATAAAATGAATCTTTGGGCCTTGGCGCTTCAAGAATCCATACAACGCGACGAGCCAACCAACCTGGCCCTTGAAGTGCTATTGAAAACCAACGAAAATCCAATGATTCAGGTCGATGGAAATGGCAAAATTATCGATCATAAAAACCTTGCAGTAGAAGCCGGCATCAGGGACTCGACTGCCCTTTATGGTGTTTTGGAAAAAATAAAAAAAGAAAATCTTCCGATTCGCATCCGCTATGAGGCCCTAGAAGACGACCAACCCATTGTGGACCAGCTGCTCTATTATGGAGACTCCAAAACCCTTAAAAAGCTTCAATACTACCCCCTGGCCTTATTGTTGATTATCTTTCTTTTTGGTGCCGTACTCTATTTTGTTTTCAAAACGGGACAGGTTTCGGAGCAAAACCGACTTTGGGCCGCCATGGCCAAAGAAACGGCGCATCAAATTGGGACACCACTGTCTTCGCTTATAGGTTGGGTTGCTTTGAGCAAAGCCAAAAATGGATCCAATGATACCTTGGTAGAAATTGAAAAAGACATCGAGCGGCTGCAGCTTATCACCGAACGTTTTTCTAAAATTGGCGCTTCGCCGCAATTGCTTTCAGAGGACCTTGTTGCTGTCATTGAACAAACGGTACGTTATCTCAAAAATAGAACCTCAGAATTGGTGGTATTTCAACTAGCGCTTCCTAAGGACCCTGTACCTATCCCTATCAATGCCCAACTGTTGAGCTGGACCCTCGAAAATATCATCAAAAATGGTATTGATGCCATGAAAGGTAAAGGGCAAATTTCGGTTTCGTTAGATGTTCATGAGGATGAGGTGACACTTTGTATTGGAGACACGGGCAAAGGCATTAAAAAAGAGTTTCGCAAACGCATTTTTGCTCCAGGATTTACGACTAAAACAACAGGGTGGGGACTGGGCCTTTCATTAGCAAAACGCATTATAGTAGACTACCACCACGGAAAAATTGGCGTCAAAAAATCAGACGAAAACGGGACGGTATTCGAAATTGTTTTAAACAAAACCTAAAACTTTGCTGCAATCTTATCCGCAAGTTTTGCAAATTCTTTGGCGGCAAGTGTCACTTTATTGGCAAAAGTGGCGTCCGACATTTCTTGAAGCGGGATCAGATGTACGTGTACATGAGGCACTTCGAGACCAATAACAGTCATTCCAATCCGTTTGCAAGGAACAGTTTTTTCAAGGGCCTGGGCTACCTTGCGACTAAAGGACATTAATTCCAAATAGGCTTTTTCGTCCAAATCAAAAAGCTTATCCACCTCTTGTTTAGGAACACACAATGTATGCCCTATTGCGTTGGGATTGATGTCCAAAAAGGCAATATGCTTTTCATCCTCTGCTACTTTGTAGCAGGGAATGTCCCCCCGAATGATTTTTGTAAATATGGAGGCCACCTATTGCCGCGTTATCGTGAGAATCTCTAGAGTAATGATGCCATTGGGGACTTGGATTTCGGCCAAATCGCCTTTGGATTTTCCGAGAAGACCTTTGCCTATCGGTGAATCTACAGATATTTTACCTGCTTGTAGATCGGCCTCGCTTTGAGCGACGAGTTTGTATTTCATCGTCATCCCATTGGCAGTGTTTTTGACTTCTACCGTGGAGTGAATAAGAACTTTTGAGGTGTCGAGTTGGGACTCGTCAATGATTCGGGCATTGGCTAGTGTAGCTTCTAACTTTGCGATTTGGAGTTCTAGCAAACCTTGCGCTTCTTTGGCCGCATCATATTCTGCGTTTTCGCTCAAATCTCCTTTATCACGGGCATCTGCAATGGCTTGAGAAGCACGAGGACGCTCAACATCTTTTAGATGGTTGAGCTCGTCACGTAATTTTTTTAGCCCTTCTTTAGTATAATAAGATACTTTTGACATGATTTTAACGTTGCTATAAATAGAAAAATCCCTATTTAAGTGCCGGGATTTAAACAAATATAAGGAAATGCAAACATTTGGTAAAACTTTATGCTTTAAAAGCCTGTTGTTGTTTCTTTTTGTGTTTTTCAACCAATGCACTAAAGAACGCCTTAATCGAAATCCTTATTTGAGTGATCTGACATTTAGATACGAAATCAATCTGAATCTACCACAGTACGACAATTTGAGGTACGCTGGAGGAAGTCTATTGATCCCACAAATAGGCCTCAAAGGAGTGCTTGTTTTCAACCTCAACGGTACTCAATTTTTGGCCTGGGAGGCCACCTGCCCCAATCATACTCCTAAGAGCTGTTCGGCTTTGTCCATTACAGGAGTTTTAGCAAACTGCAGTTGTGAAGATTATCAATATAGCCTGGCTACAGGACAGTTACTCAATCCCGATAGTCAAACAAATACACCCTACCCCATGTTGAATTACCAAGTTCAAAAATCATCCAATCTGCTGCTAATCTCTAACTGACGCTTATGAAAAAAATATGCTTTGCAATAGTGCTATGGTTCAATAGCCCCCTTTTTGCACAACAGATCGATGTTGATTATACTCCAGGAGTCAATCCAGAAAAAGGGGTCAAAATAACCCTTTTTAAAAGCTTGGGAGGCGGGCTCAATTCGCAAGGGGTGTATGAGATCACCTCAGAAGCCCTTCGTGTCGAAGCCAATAATGGCGAAGGTTTACAAGCCGGAATATCTGTATTTGGGAACTACAATATATTTGGTGGAGATCTCGAAAATCTAAAGACCCGTGCTTCCCACCTCCTCTACCCCTATGGAGGATTGTTCAACGGTCAGTTAACCTTGTCTGCGCCTCTGGTAGATTCGGACACACCCATCTTATTAACCGCCCACGGAGGGGTCCGTCTAAACGATACGTATTTGGCGTTGCCCCAATCAAAGAGCACACAATATCTTGGCTATGAGGCTGGTTTTGGGGGGTATAAACAATTTAAACTTTGGGAAAATACCTTGCAAGGCAAAACCGCTTATAGCTGGTTGCAACCCAACCTAACCCATCATTGGCTGCGAAAAGAAGATGTACAGCTTTTTTATGACGATCAACTAAATCGCAATTCTTGGTCTTGGGGATTGCAAACAGGCTTGGAATGGAACAAAAATTTCCGGCTGAGCCTTTTTTATAATCAATTCATTTCCAAGCAAGGGCTTTCTGCCCTAAATCAGCCAATTCTAAGAATCAATTTTGTTTATCGGTTTGTCAAAAGAAACCGCAAAGTCGAAATGCTAGAACTGGATTGATACTCCTGCCAAAAAGTGTATCCCTGCCTGTGGAAATAACCCATTGCCCTCAACCGTGTACGTTCCGCTTGGTGTCGCCCCATCGATATCATAGGTATAAAAATAACCGTTGGAGATGTAGCTTCGGTCAAAAAGATTGTTGACCAACAAAGACCACTCGATTTTATCAATAAAAGAGGACGGATTTTGAGTATAACGAACCGTTAAATCGGACACAAAATAATCCGAAAGTTTGGATCGCACTGCATCGATATTGCCCATATATTGTTCGCCTACATATTTGGACAACACGCCCAATTGAAAAGCTGTACTTGGCGCAAAAATCAACGCATTGCTCGCAACGACACTGGGCGAATATGAAATATTGGTATTGCCCAAAGCCGTTAATACACCGTCTCGTTTAAAATAAAAATCCAAATTCTTATTGCTGCTCAACGAAAGGTTGGGCGCCCATAACCATTGATCTGCAAGTCGTATTTTCGCATCCAATTCGAGACCGATGCGCCGACTATTTCCTACATTTTCACGAATGGGACTGCCTACGGCATCTACCGCACCTGTTAACACCAATTGGTCTTGATAGCCCATATAATACACGTTGGCTTTTAGATTGAGGCGGGCGGTTTCAAAACGCCAACCCAGTTCAAAATCATTTAACTTTTCGGGTTTGGGATTGCCATTTTCAAAATCGGTCCGATTTGGCTCGCGCTGTGCCCGTGCATAAGAAAGGTACAATTGGTTTTTAGCATCTGGGGAAAAAAGAATCCCCGCTTTGGGGTTAAAAAAACCATAGCTTTCGTCAACCTCGAACGGTGCAGGGCCAGCTATATTACCGCTTACCGTATAACGTATCCCGCGCCATTGAACATCCAAATAGCCCGACCATTGTGATGAAAAGTCATAGGTCCCTTTTGCAAAAGCACTGAATTCTGATTTTTTACCTTTATTGGTATAAAAACGATGCTTGGGCAATACCCCTCCGGGGAAGGCAGCCCATATCAAAGTACCAAAATGATCCCCGTCATAATTACTTGCCAACAAGCCACTATTGAACCGAGAATTTGCCGTAACTCGATTGAAGTTGAGCGTTGCAACATAATAATCATTATCCAACCATTTACGAGTGACATTCTCTGAAGATTCAATACTACGCCCACCGATAGTATGCGCAGGTATCTGCAAATAACTTAGTGCTGTTACACCGCCATAGGCCACATTTTCGTCATACCATAGGTCGTTATATTCTTCATAAAAACCCCTTCCGTAGGTATAGTTGAGCCCCATTGAAAAACTCCAAAGAGAATTCCACTGTTGGGTCCAATGCAACTGATAGTGATCTTGTCGATAGTTGTCTTCTTGATTGGGATAAAAACCGGTCAAATTCCCATTGGCATCAAAAATCTGCCCTGCTATATTATAGGTTCTAGAAATTCCACTGTCAAGTTGTTCATCGCTCAAACCGTACCATGACTGATAGGTGATTTCGTGACCTCCAAAACCGATGGCTTTAATCAAGGTATTTTGATCTTGATAGACGCCTTGTAAGAAATAAGATTTTAAGTCCGAACGGGCTCGGTCGATGTAGCCGTCTGAAGTGATTTTGGCCAACCGTCCCGAAAACTCAAAATGATCATTGATCCGACCGGTAGAAAATTTTAAAGAATTACGAAGGGTATTAAAACTTCCTCCACTGACGGACCATTGCGTATATGCTTCGTCAGCCATGGCATTGGTAAGCAAATTGATGCTTGCTCCAAAAGCGGCTGTTCCGTTGGTAGAGGTGCCCACACCACGCTGCAATTGCAGGCTTTCAACCGAACTGGCAAAATCGGGTAAGTTAACCCAATACGTGCCATGGGACTCTGCATCGTTATATGGGATTCCATTGATTGTTACGTTAACCCGTGTGGCGTCACTACCCCGCACCCGTATTCCGGTATAACCCACTCCCGCACCAGCATCACTGGTAGTAACGACTCCGGGTAAATAGTTCAGAAGTATGGGTATGTCTTGTCCCAAATTGCGTGGTGCAAGATCTGATTTGTCAACATTAGAAAAGGCCATTGGCTGCCGTTGATCGGTTCGAAGTGCAGCTACTTTGACTTCTTCAAGGTCAATTGTGCTTAAGCTGTCTTGTTCTGACAGGTTTTGCCCCCATAGGGAGGTTGTAATTCCGGCGATTAGGAATAATTGAAAAAATGATTTCATTCGAATAATTTTTATCCGAATAAAAGGGGTCATTATTCTTATTAATCTGTGTTTTAAATCCCTTGGCAGCATTACCTGCCCAGGTTCATTGGGTATGATCTCAGCCCTTAGGGCACCCCTTTGAGACGCTTCAAAGGTAGCAAAAGTTTCGAACAACGTCTATTTGATCTTGGGGAAGATTTTTTCAAGTAGGCTAACGGTTTTCAAAAGCCGTTCTTGGTGTGGTCCGGTAAGTTTTTGGTACGGTAGGTTTCTTCGGATTAGTTCTTTCTCAAAAAAATCTAACATGGTGTTACGGTGTTGGGGTCGGTCGCGCAGGTCGTCCTTTTCCCACGGCACATCAATGTCGGTGAGCAGATAGAAATCATACGCAAGCACATCGACCGCGTGCATGATTTCGGGAGCGCAATACCCCTCAAAATGGGTTTGTGACCAAATCTGAGTAACCAAAACATTGGTATCACAAAAAAGAAAACGTTGGGCTTGTGGCACCAAGCTGTTTTCTAAATCGAGTTGCCCTTTGACAATGATTGGAAGGTCTTCTAAACTACAAACCGTTTGTGTTGTGTCCCATTTTTGTTGCAAATAATCCCGCGCAAACTCGGGTACCCAACCTGTCGAAAAATGACGTGCAAGCGTCTTTGCCAAAGTCGTTTTTCCGGTTGACTCTGGGCCATAGAGCACTATTCTTTTTCCGTCAAAAGGGAGTTGCTGTAGTGCATTTTCCATGTGCGATAACCTGCTATTGCTATAAAAGTAAAAATTAAATATTGAAGGCTGGTCAAGGTCAGTCCCTTATAAAAATATAATGGAACCGAGATCAGGTCTCCTAGAATCCAAAAAATCCAGTTTTCGATTTTACGTCGTGCCATCAACCACATCCCTACAAAGAAAATTGCGGTGGTTAGCGTGTCCACATAAGACACCCAACTGTCCCATTTGTCAAAAAAAGAATAGATCGCATAGACAAATATCAAGCTACCAAGAGCAATTGCAACCATCCAAACGACCTCCTTTTTTTGAACGATGGAAATGGGGGTATGCCCGTTTTCTGACCCTTTTCGTGTCCAAAAATACCAGCCATAAACACTCATTATAAAATAATAGATGTTGATCAACATATCGCCCAGCAACATCCATTGAAAGAGCAGGTATACAAATAGTGCAGTAGAAATCATCCCTGTCGGATAAACGGCAATTTTATTTTGCTTGGCATACCAGACACTAAGAAATCCAAACAGTACAGCAATGGCCTCTAAAAAGATTGCGGTAGTGTCGTAGGCCGTATATGCCCCAAAGAAAAAATCAAAAACTGGGGACATAATTACTGCGATCGCCTTTGATCAATTTAAGCGTAAGTACCACTGCTGCCTCTTTTTCGAAAACCGCTTTTATAGAATCCGTCAAAAACTTCATCAGTGCATCATAGTCTCCATAGATTTGGGTGCTGAGCGGATTTTCTAAAACAACAAAGTTTGAATCCCGCAATGTTTTGATGAACGCTTTTATGGGAGGTTCAAAATCTTCTTTTAGTGGGGTAAGGGTCAGTTCGGCAGAAATTTTCATAAACTGTATTTGGATTTTGGATACGCAATACTCGCGTGATAATTGGGTATATTGTTGATAAAGGTAAGAGAAAATGCGCTTTTATGATGGTTAAAAAACACCTGAGCTTGACCGTTTTTGTCACTTGGTCTACAAGGTGCAATTTGCAATTGATCCGCAAAATGAATGCCCGGTGTTCGAAGCACTTTATACAGGGCTTCCTTGGCGGTCCAGATTTGGGTCAATTCGGATACCGATTTTGCAAAGCATTCACTAGAATGCAAAAAACGAGGAGCAATCTTAATAATCTTTTCACGATGGGCTTCGACATCTATCCCCACCGGGTGATCTGCCAAAACCAAAGCTGCGTACTGCTGGCTATGAGAAATTGATATGTGCTGGCCATTGTCCAACAGTGGGGCTCCTAGGGCATCATAGGTTAGAGCAGCACGACAACCCACCTGGGCTAATAGTGCGCGTACTGCAAGAAAACTTTGACGATGGGTTGGGTGTTTTTTTTCGGCTAAGAGTTGTTTTTCAAAAACATTTAATGCCACGAGCTCTAATAACCTTTGTTCGGTTTCTTCGATTTTCCAGAGATATGCGGTCCCCCCCGGTATGGGAATAGTTTGGCTCAGCGGCATTTGATATTGTTTAGAAAGGTCGTATTTTTGCCTTGCAATTTCAAAGATACACTATGAAAACGAAAACAGCCTCAAGCTACGTACCCTATAAAGTAAAAGACATCAGTCTAGCCGCCTGGGGGCGAAAAGAAATCGAATTGGCAGAAGCCGAAATGCCCGGCCTTATGGCCCTCCGTGAAGAATACGGTGCGTCACAACCGCTAAAAGGTGCTCGAATTGCAGGATGTCTGCATATGACCATACAAACTGCCGTACTCATCGAAACTTTAGTTGCCCTTGGTGCCGAAGTAACATGGAGCTCATGCAATATATTTTCGACCCAAGATCATGCTGCAGCAGCAATTGCAGCGGCTGGTATTCCTGTTTATGCTTGGAAAGGCATGAACGAAGAAGAGTTTGATTGGTGTATCGAGCAAACCTTATTTTTTGGAGAATCACGTCAACCACTCAATATGATTTTGGATGATGGTGGCGACTTAACCAATATGGTTTTGGACCAGTATCCAGAATTAGTAGCAGGGATCAATGGGCTTTCTGAAGAAACGACAACGGGTGTTCATCGTTTGTACGAACGTATGAAAAATGGAACACTTCCTATGCCAGCAATCAACGTCAATGATTCGGTAACCAAATCTAAATTTGACAACAAATACGGATGCAAAGAAAGCGCGGTAGATGCGATTCGTCGTGCCACCGATATCATGCTTGCAGGCAAACGCGTCGTGGTTTGTGGTTATGGAGATGTGGGTAAAGGAACAGCGGCTTCGTTTAGAGGTGCTGGAGCTATTGTAACGGTAACTGAAATCGACCCGATCTGCGCACTACAAGCTGCTATGGACGGTTATGAAGTTAAAAAGCTCGCGAGCGTTGTCAGCAATGCCGATATTGTTATTACGGCAACAGGAAATAAAGATATTTTGAGAAAAGAGCATTTTCTTGCCATGAAGGACAAAGCGATTGTGTGTAATATTGGTCATTTTGACAATGAAATCGATGTGGCGTGGCTCAATAAAAACTATGGCGCAAGCAAGTCTGAAATCAAACCTCAAGTCGATTGCTACACCTTAGAAGACAACAAACAAATCATTGTTTTGGCAGAGGGGCGTTTGGTCAATTTGGGTTGTGCCACAGGGCATCCTAGTTTTGTGATGAGCAACTCATTTACCAACCAAACGTTGGCACAAATCGAACTTTGGAAACACCCAGAGAATTACGAAAATAAAGTCTATATGCTTCCCAAACATTTAGATGAAAAAGTTGCAGCCTTGCATTTGAGCAAATTGGGTGTCGAACTCGAAAGCCTGTCTAAGGACCAAGCCGATTATATTGGTGTTACTGTAGAAGGCCCCTTTAAACCAGACTATTATCGTTATTAAACAAAAAGTTAGTGCTACAAAAAAAGCCCGTCAATGACGGGCTTTTTATTTTTATAATTCAGAAATCTTAAGCTTCGAAAGGTACAATCGATACATACGAACGGTTGTCACGCTTTTTCTTAAACTCTACAATTCCATCAATTTGTGCATGTAAGGTATGGTCCTTAGCAAGGTAAACGTTTTCACCAGCATGGTGCTGCGTACCTCTTTGACGCACAATGATATTTCCTGCTTTGGCAGCCTGGCCACCAAAGATTTTAACGCCAAGGCGTTTCGATTCGGATTCTCTACCGTTTTTAGAACTTCCTACTCCTTTTTTATGAGCCATGGTTTATAATTTTTATTTTTTAGAATCTGTTTTTTTGGCAGCGGGTTTTTTAGCGGCCGCTTTCTTTGCGGGTGCTTTTTTGGCCGGTGCTTTTTCGGCGGTTTTAGTAGCCGTTTTTTTTGCAGCAGGTTTTTTAGCAGTCGCTTTCTTTGGCGCTTCTGCAGTAGGCTGCGCATCAGCAGCTTTAGGAGTTGCTTTTT
Organism: Flavobacteriaceae bacterium; assembly: GCA_017852395.1. GTDB lineage: Bacteria > Bacteroidota > Bacteroidia > Flavobacteriales > Flavobacteriaceae > RFYP01. Next base: position 7,621 of record JAFMLE010000001.1, on the reverse strand, counting down.
TGGCGGCTCCTTTTTCTGAGATGTTTTCGATTACCAGTTCTGTAAGATACTGTCTATGACCGTTTTTTACTCGATAACCTTTTCTTCTTTTTTTCTTAAAAACGATAACCTTATCGCCTTTAAGATGTTGAAGGACCTTTGCCTCTACCGAAGCTCCAGTGATAGCTGGGGCGCCAACGTTGACTTTTTTGCCGTCGTCCAAAAGCAAGACTTTGTCAAAGGTCACTTTGGATCCTTCTTTGTCTGCTAGGCGATGTACAAAAAGCTTTTGGTCTTTTGCAACTTTAAATTGCTGCCCTGCTATTTCTACAATTGCGTACATGTTCTACTTATTTTAGGACTGCAAAGATATATTTTTTACCCAAAATTGCAATGCCGCCCAATAAAAATAATAATCGAGGATTAGAAACTTTTTTTCCAGATCCGGTCCAATGCGTAGCGGCCAGAGCCACAAAGGATAATGACAAGAAAGCCAAACATAAATAACAAGGCCTTTTCTTTGCGCTCAAAAGGATCTGCGCCATGTGCTACAAATGCTGCTACAAGCATGGTAAAAAAGGGGAAAAAAGCTGCCAAGCGGGTTTTGATGCCTAAAATGACAAACATGGGGGCCAAAAACTCTCCAAGTACCACTAAGTAAAGTGACACTACTGGACCTAGACCTATGGGATCGCCAAATTTAATTTCATCGGCAAAAAGACGGTCTAATTTTCCCAATCCGTGGGTGAGCATCATGGTTGAAAAGCTGAGTCGTAGGACAAATAGTCCAATGTCTGAAAGGGTTTTATTCATTTTAGTTGTTGTTATTTTTTAAACGGTCTAAAGTGGCGCGCACAGTTTTTTCGAGTGCTTGATCAAAAGGGGTTTGAGGGCTCCAACCCAGCTCATCATGGAGTTTTGTAAAGTCCATTGCATAGCGAAAATCGTGTCCTAAGCGATCGGTTACATAATCGATTAGTGCTAACGAACTTCCTTGGGGTCTGCCTAATAGTCGGTCAGTGACTGCAATTAGCTGGTGTACCAAGTCGATGTTTGGCAACTCATGAGCACCTCCAATGGTGTAGGTTTCTCCAGTTTTACCTTGGTGTAAAATCAGGTCAATGGCGGCTACATGGTCTTCTACATAGAGCCAATCCCGGACGTTGGTCCCTTGGCCATAGACGGGTAATTTTTTTTCTTTCCAGATGTTGTGTATAAAAAGGGGGATTAACTTTTCGGGGTATTGATTGGGTCCAAAATTATTGGAGCAATTGGATAGAACAATGGGTAAATTGTAGGTGTGGTAGTAGGCCCGTACAAAATGATCAGATGCTGCTTTTGAAGCGGAGTAGGGCGATCGGGGGTCGTAGGGGGTGGTTTCTTTAAAGGTGCCCGTGGCGCCCAAACTGCCAAATACCTCATCGGTTGAAATGTGATAAAATCGTTTGCCGTTGGCTTGTTGCTGCCAAGATTTTCGTGCGGCTTCGAGCAGGTTAAGGGTGCCCATTACGTTGGTTTGTGCAAACTGAAGGGGTCTGCTGATGGAGTTGTCCACATGAGATTCTGCAGCCAAATGCAGTACGTGGTCAATGGGGTATTTTTCAAACAATGCATCTACAGCTGTTGCATCAGTAATGTCTCCTTTTATAAAGGTATAATTAGGCGCATTTTCGATGGACCTAAGAGTTGTAAGATCTGCAGCATAGGTCAATGCATCAAAATTGATGATCTGATAATTGGGGTATTTTTGAACCATTCGCAATACCAAATGAGCACCGATAAATCCGGCACCGCCTGTTATCAAGAGGGTGGTCTTTTGGGTCATAACTTTTTTAGACATTCATCAAGGGCTTCCTGCCAGGAGCGCAGTACTAAATTAGCCATATTTTCAATGCGCTGGGTATCCAAAACCGAATTTGACGGGCGTTGTGCTGGGGGTGCAAAATCCGAAGTTGATACGGGAGTGATGTCGGCGGGCTTTCTACTTTGTTGGGCGATGGCCTTGGCCAGTCCGTACCAGTTGGTTACTCCCGAATTGGCAAAATGATAGCATTTGTGTTTGAATGCATTTTTTTGGGTCAATAACTTGAGAGAAGCATGTGCCAAATCAATGCCATAGGTGGGTCGTGCCCATTGATCATCGACAATTTTTAGGGGTTGATTTTCCGCTATTTTTTGATGAATTGTTTTGACAAAATTTTTCCCATAGGGGCTAAACAACCACGATGTCCGTATGCATGTTGCTCGTGCAGTACTTTGGAAAATTGCTTGTTCTCCCATGCTTTTTGAATGCCCATAAAAATTTAGGGGTGCCACAGCATCGGCCTCTTTGTAGGGTTGTTTTTGTTGTCCGTCAAAGACATAGTCCGTTGAAAAGTGGAGGAGGCTGAAGTTAAATTTTTCTGCCCATTGAACCCATTGTGCTACCGCATTTTGATTGAGTAATAATGCTTGTTCTTGCTTTTGCTCAGCGGCGTCTACAGCAGTATATGCGGCGCAATTGATGACAATTTGAGTTGGGTTTTGTAATAAATATGCCGCTGTGGTAGGCGCGTCCGTGATATCTAAATCTTTCTTTTCTTTAAAATCAAATTGAAATTGTGGGTACTGATTAGCAACTTCTCTAAAACACTGTCCCAATTGCCCTCCAGCACCCGTTACCAATACCCTAGTCATAACAATTTTTTATCGATTTGAAATGGGGGGCTTCGGCAAAGGATGGATGATTGCGGTCCTTAGCTGAAAGAATCCATTCTTGGGACGTTAGCGGCCATGGAATCGCTAATTTGGGATCGTCAAAAGCAATGCTGGCCTCGTGTGCTTTTGCATAATAATGGTCTACTTTATAGGAGAAAATAGCGGTTTCACTCAAAGTGATGTAACCGTGTGCAAAGCCTCTTGGGATAAACAATTGGCGTCGATTCTCTGCAGAAAGGGTTTCGGCATAGTATTGTCCAAAAGTGGGGCTGTCTTTTCGTAAATCTACAATGACATCCCAAACCGTACCCTGCAGTACCCGAACCAGTTTGCTCTGAGCAAAAGGCGGCAACTGATAGTGTAACCCCCGAATAACGCCTTTGTGCGAAAGCGACTCATTGTCTTGAACAAAATGGAGGGCATGCCCCAGTTGTTGTTCCAAAACCTCTAATCGGTAGGTTTCTGTAAAATAACCCCGTTCGTCTTTGTGGCAGGTTGGAGTGATCGCAAAAACACCTTTAAAGGGCGTTGGGGTGATGGTCATTGTTTTGTGCTGTATTTTTGGATTAAATATGACCCATAACTACTACTGGAAAAGGTTGCAGCCCAACTTAGAAGCTGCTTTTGAGTAATCCATCCATTTTTAAATGCAATTTCTTCTAGGCATCCCAGTTTGAGTCCTTGTCTTTTTTCTAGGGTATAAACAAATTGTCCGGCCTCAATCAATGACTCATGAGTCCCCGTATCTAACCAGGCAAAGCCCTCTGGCAAAATTTTAACCTGAAGACGATTTTGATTGAGATAGATTTGGTTAAGGTCTGTAATTTCTAACTCCCCGCGGTTGCTTGGTGTTAATTTTTGAGTCAATATCAACGCATCGTTGGGATAAAAATAGACCCCTGTAACAGCATAATTGCTTGTAGGATTCTTTGGTTTTTCTTCTATAGCTAGTGCTTTTGCTTGGCTGTCAAAAGTAACGACGCCATAACGCTGGGGCTGATCTACATAGTAAGCAAAAATAGAGGCTTGATTGTTACGTAACTCGTTTTGGGCTTGCTGAATTTGATTTGAAAGCCCCGCGCCATAAAAAATATTGTCTCCAAGAATGAGCATTATATCGTCATTTCCGATAAAATCCGCCCCCAATATCAACGCCTCGGCAATGCCTTTGGGTTCCTTTTGAACCGCATAGATGATGTTGATTCCCCACGGGTTGCCGTCTTGCAACAAGCGCTGAAAAGCTTGTTGGTCTTCAGCTGTAGTGATGATCAGAATTTCTTGTATCTGCGCTTGCATGACAACAGCCAATGGATAATAAATCATCGGCTTGTCGTATACCGGAAGTAACTGCTTGGAGACCCCTTTGGTTGAGGGAAATAAACGGCTGCCCGTTCCGCCAGCAAGGACAATGGCTTTCACAAGGCTTTATTTAGAAAGTCGTTTACGCAATTCGGAAGAAGAAAAACCGTGATCGCGACGGTTGTAGTAGATCTCAATCCCTTTTTCTTCGCAATAGGCTTTGCCTGTAAAGTTTTTGTCTCGGTATTCTTCGCCGATCACACGAACGTCAATCTTAAAACTTCGCAAAATTTCGTCCAAGTCTTTTTCGGTGATGTAAGGGACAACCTCATCGACATATTTGCAAGAACTTACCTGGATATACCGCTCGATGACACTCTGTATGGGTTTGTTTTTTTCGGCGCGATCAATGCTGGGGTCGAGCTGCAAACCTACGATCAAATAGTCGCAAATGGATTTGGCTTCTTCGAGCATTTTGACATGGCCCGCATGAAAAAGATCAAAGGTCGAAAAGGTAATGCCTACCGTGTTATTTTTGGGTTTGGCTGGACGCATAACTGTTGATTTTTACAAATATACAAAAGGGATTGTTTGAGAAAAATCCATCCTAAAACCGAAATTGCCTTAGCGCTTGGAGTTTGGATAAGGTGTAGGTCAATTTATTAAATTGAATGCTGTTTTGGTGAAAAGCGCTAAACTCTTCTTTTAATATATCTATTTTATTCTTTAAACTGCGATTGCTAACGCCTCCTAATTTCATGTTTACCAGTTTGTACGGAATGTATTTGGACCTGATATTATGCTTTTCAAAAAACCGAAGCATCAGTTCAAAATCTCCAGCAATTTTAAAACTATCATCATAAAGCCCCCATTTTTCATAGACACTTCTTCTACAATAAAAAGTGGGATGCGCTGGCTTCCAGCCTTTTTTAAACGTTCCTTTTTCAAAATCAGACCCTTTCCAAAGCCTTTTTATTTTTTCGTCTTTGTCGGTGTATATCAAGTCTCCAAAAACACAGTCTGTATTATCATCAAAAGCATCGGCAATTTTTTTTAGCGAATTTTCGTCGTAAAAGGTGTCATCTGAATGTAAAAACCCTATTATATCACCGGTTGAATTTTTGATTCCTTTATTAAGTGCATCATAAATTCCTTTATCAGGTTCTGAAACTATTTTAGATATATGATCCTGCATATTAGCAACAGGGAGTGTGCCATCTTTCGATCCGCCATCAATTAATAGATATTCATAATTATTAAATGATTGATTTTTGACAGATTGAAAAGTTTCTGAAATTGAATTCTCCGAATTAAAAGAAATGGTAATTATTGAAATTTTCATCTTTTTATAAATGAAATCCCTATACCTGCTCCTGGATACCAATGATTTTTAGGCCTTTCTCTAAATAAAATAAAATTTCTTCCATACTCTATTGAAAATTTTAATAATTCATCTGTTGAATGTGAATTGTCACCTAAAATCACCGAATTTTTAGATAATTTATTAATTATGGTTTTGTATTCATTAGCTTCATATTTAGAAGAATGATCAGAATCATTAATAAATAAATCAATAGGCTCATCAATTTTTTTTAATGATTCTATCGAATCTCCATAAATAATTTTTCCTTTTTTTAAAAAAATATCATCAAATAGATAACCCGCATCAGGATTTATATCGGTACCGTAATATTTACCCTTAAAACCTTCTTTTTCATTTTTAATAAGTGCTTCTGACAAAATAACAGATCCCATTCCTTTATCAACTCCTGTCTCTACTATTAGTTTAGGCTTAATGATTCTTGCAATAATATACCAACCTATTCTTCGAGAATATTTAATTTCAGTATCAGCAAAATTTTTAAAATCAGATACTTCTATTTTATTTTTTAAGTAATCTTTAATTTTAATATTATTTAATAATTCTTCAGAATAGTCTTTAACTTTAGAATAATTTACATTAAAAATGGTTTCAAGAAGTTTATATAATTCATCTAAATTTTTTTTTGTTAAATCATAAGTATAATTTGTGTCCTCCTTAGAATAGATCATCCATCTAAGAATTTGAAAATACTTATAATTAAAGTACCTAGTCGCAAATAATCCGTCTTTAATTCTTCTAATTATTAAGAATTTTTTTAGAAATTTAATCATTTGGAGAGCTTTTTTAAATAGGTTGAATAAGGAGCGTTTTTATAATATTTGATTAGTTTTTTTAACATTAACTGATCTATAAATCCTTTTTTAAATGCAATCTCTTCTAAGCAAGATACTTTTAAACCTTGCCTATTTTCTATTGAGGCTATAAAATTTGAGGCCTCCAACATACTTTGATGAGTCCCTGTATCAAACCAAGTAAATCCTCTATGCATTATTTCAACCTTTAATTTGTTTTTATTCATGTATAATTGATTAAGCGAAGTAATTTCATACTCTCCTCTTTCGCTTTTTTTAACTTTTAGTACATTTTTGACTACATTATTTGGATAAAAATATAAACCAACCACTGCATAATTACTTTTGGGTTTATTGGGTTTTTCAATTATAGATAAAACCTTATGGTTTTTGTCAAATTCTACCACACCATATCTTTTAGGTTCATCCACATAATAACCAAAAATGGTGGCTTCTTTATTTTTAATAGTATTCTTCTTTGCCTCTAAAAGTAATTCAGTAAGTCCATTACCATAAAAAATATTGTCTCCTAAAATCAAACATACATCTTGATCGGCTATAAATTCTTTACCAATTATAAAAGCTTGAGCTAATCCTTCAGGTTTTTCTTGTGTTTTATAACTAAAACTTAATCCTAGTTCTTCACCTGTGCCTAGTAATTTTTTAAAATTAGAAATGTCCGATGGAGTTGATATAATCAATATTTCTTTAATCCCAGCCAACATTAAAGTTGATATCGGGTAAAAAATCATTGGCTTATCATAAATAGTCAAAAGTTGCTTTGAAACAACCCTTGTAGCTGGATATAACCTGGTTCCTAAACCACCTGCTAAAATGATTCCTTTCATAATCTCAAATCAATAATATCTTTAAAGATAAATGAACTTATTTTCCTAAAAGTTGGAATCAATAGCTTCTTTATCCCATATAAGTGATTGTCTTTCTTAAAGTGAATTTTATTTGAATCAAAATTCTTTTTCAAATTCTTCAGGTAAACTTTATAAACATTGTTTTTCAAGACACCATTTAAAGGCATTAATACTCGGCTTAAATTAGTATTGTATCTATTATCATCAATTTGATGAATATTAGCAAAGTGATAAAAAACAAGCTGAATATTGTTTAATAATACTTTATTGTCTTTGTAGCTCCACTTGTAATTTTTAACATTCCAAATAGCAGCATTAGCTCCAATATTATCTATAATCTTTAGATTCTTAATTAGCTTTGGCCACTTATCCAGATATTTTTGATCTCCAAAACGATCCTTTTCAACTTTTTGATAACACCAATTTAAACAGTCTTTTAACCATAAGTCTAGACAAGAATTTCCCTCTTCATCATTTCTAAAAGTTACCCACCCTACATTAAATCTCCCGTATTTGATTTGTCTTTTAGTAATCCAATGAAATCTGTGCTCAATAATTGCGACTGAACTGTTTTTTATTTCTTCAAAAATCACTTTTGGTGA
>JAFMLE010000007.1 GCA_017852395.1 Flavobacteriaceae bacterium | reverse complement strand
GTCGCCGCCTTCTTTAAGACCCCAACACCAATGTTGGGGTCTTTTTTTTATCCCTGTTTTATCAGAAAAACACGTACCAAAACCGAAAAACCGTTGTATAAACTTGCTATGCTATTATAGCGCGTAGGCTTTTATGGTCGTAGAACAGATTTGGGGGCTGTTATTTTTCTGAAGTATTAAAAAAAGTGGCAGGCCAAAAGTAAGGAGGGGACTTTAACATTTGGCTGTTTTTGACGTTATTCATTTTGATCGCAATTGACCATCCATTGCACGCCAAACTGATCTGTAAGCATCCCGAAATAGGCGCCCCAAAACATATCGTTTAGGGGCATGGTGATTTGCCCTCCTTTTGCCAGGGCATTAAAAAGCCGGGTATTGTGCGCCTTTTTTTGAAGAAAAATCTCCTTTACGGACTTGTTTCCAATGGTTTGAGTTTTGATTGTTGGTAGGTTTCATCGTTTTGTTTTGATCCTATTGGTGTTGGACCCTTATAAAACGATTGAAATTGGTGATGCCCTAATACATATCCTTAAATTCTTCTCTAAAAAACTTCAATGCCTTAGAAATATGAAACTCAATGCTCTTTATGGACAAACCAAAATGCTCGGCCATTTTTTTATAGGAGGTGTCTTCTTCTCGAGAATATTTAAAAATTGTGGCCGTCTTTTCGGGTAGTTTTTTAAAAACCTTATCAATCCGATCTTGGACATCAAACAAGGTGTCTGCTTTTTGAATCAAGCTCAAACGATCTATTTTTCCCTGGTAAGCGCGTCGTACTTTGAGATGTCTAAAATGATCAATGATTTTATTTTTTAGGGTTTTGAACAAAAAGGCTTCAATGTACTTTGTGTCCCAATTTTTTTGATTTTTGGACTCCCATAATTTGATCAGCGTATCTTGAGCCAGATCCTTGGACAGGGCCACATCCGAAGTGTGTTTTAGACCAAACCGAAACAGAATTGGAAAATAATAGGCGTAGGTTTTTTCAAAAGAAGCAGGTACGTTTGGGGCGTACATAGAGTAATATTTAGATTTAAGGCGCTGCTAAGATAGGGTTTTAATAATTCAAAAAAAAAGCCCTCACTAGAAGGGCATTGAAATTTAATTTTGAGTTGTTATGCGGAGACTAAATCACCTTTGCTGTTTTTTTGAGGCAACTTGGATTGCCCCATCAAAAAAGTATCTATTTGATGCGCAGCTTCTCGCCCTTCGGAGATGGCCCAAACAATTAACGATTGGCCCCGGCGGGCATCCCCAGCACTAAAGATGTGAGGTTTATTGGTTTGATAACTTTTTTGTGTAGCAAGGTTGCCCCGATCCGTAAATGACAGTCCAAATTGAGCGGGCAGCGATTGCTCTGGCCCAGTAAATCCAAGGGCCAAAAGCGCCAAATCGCAAGGCCATTCTTTTTCGCTTCCGGGACGTTCTTCCATCTGAGGACGTGCGCCAGGAATTTTTTTCCAACGTACATCAACGGTTTTAAGTCCTTTTACATGGCCTTTGGCATCTTTTACAAATTCTTTGGTCAAGATGCTCCACTCACGATGCACCCCTTCTTCATGCGAAGAGCTTGTTTTGAGTCTAAAAGGCCAATAAGGCCAAGGATGTTCTTCAGAACGTCCTTCTTGCGGCTTGGGCATGATTTCAAAATTGGTAACACTTTTGGCTCCATGGCGATTGGAGGTGCCAATACAGTCCGATCCGGTATCCCCACCACCAATAACGATCACGTGTTTTCCTTTGGCATGAAGGGCGTTTTCTTCTTTGGTCAAGCCGTCAACGACCTTGTTGTTATGCGGGAGAAAATCCATCGCCTGAACCACCCCTTCTGCATCGGAACCAGGTATGGGTAAGTTTCTTTTTACGGTTGCACCGGTGCATAATACGATGGCGTCAAAATCGTTTTCTAGTGTTGCAGCTGGGATGTCTTTACCGATTTCGATACCGGTCTTAAAAATGATTCCTTCGGCTTCTAAAATCGATACACGTCGATCAATGATCTTTTTTTCGAGTTTAAAATCAGGAATACCATAGCGGAGTAAACCACCAATTTTGGCGTCTCTTTCAAAAACGGTAACACTGTGTCCAGCACGATTAAGTTGCTGTGCAGCTGCCAAACCTGCTGGCCCAGAACCGATGATAGCGACCGTTTTTCCGGTTCGTGTTTTGGGAGGTTGGGCCTGGATCCAGCCCTCGGCAAAACCGCGCTCAACGATGTACTTTTCGATGAGTTCTATCGATACTGGAGGGTTGATAATGCCCAACACACAGGCTTCTTCGCAAGGTGCAGGACATAGACGCCCTGTAAATTCTGGAAAATTATTGGTCGAATGCAGTATGTGCAAGGCTTTTTGCCATTCGTTTTTATAGACCGCATCGTTAAAGTCTGGAATCATATTGCCCAACGGACAACCGCTGTGGCAAAAAGGGACTCCACAATCCATGCAACGTGCCCCTTGATCTTGCACTTTTTGGGTTTCGAGTTCTAGGGTGAACTCCTTATAATGTTGAATACGATCTTTGGGTTCGATGACAGGTTCTTTGATTCTGTCAAATTCCATAAAGCCTCTTAGTTTTCCCATATTTAGGATATTTTTTCTTGTTCGTCTTGTTGCGCCAAAAGTTCTAAGGCGCGTTTATAGTCGGTGGGCATCACCTTGATAAAACAACTGCTGCTATCGGGCCATGTGTCTAGAATGGTTTTGGCCTTGACGCTTCCTGTATAATCAACATGATTTTCTAGTAGTTTCTGAAGCGTTTCGCGGTCTTGTTGGGTCAAGTCTTCGAGTTCGACCATTTCGAGATTGAATTTTTTCTCGTCAAAAATTCCTTTTTCATTGTAAAGGTAGGCGACACCGCCGCTCATTCCTGCAGCAAAATTTCGACCAAAATCACCCAATATAACAGCGATGCCCCCTGTCATATATTCACAGCCGTGATCTCCAATGCCTTCTACAACAGCGGTTGCTCCTGAGTTTCTAACACAAAAGCGTTCTCCAGCAATTCCATTGATATAGGCCGCTCCGTTGATGGCCCCATATAGGGCCACGTTTCCAATGATGATGTTTTCATCGGGTTTAAAGGTTGCTTCTTCAGGTACTTGGGCAATCAGTTTGGCACCCGAAAGGCCTTTTCCAAAATAGTCGTTAGAGGTTCCAACAACTTTCATAAACAATCCTTTGGTGGCAAAGGCCCCAAAGCTTTGACCTGCAGTTCCTTTAAACAATAAGCTCAACGTGTCTTCTGGCAATCCTTTAGCGCCGTGTATTTTAGAAATTTCATTGCTTAACAAGGCACCAACAGATCGGTTGGTGTTTCGTATCGGAAATTCGAGGTGCTGTGCTTCTTTTCTATAAATAGCGGGGTGTGCAGCCGCTACAATTTTAAAATCCAAGACATCTTTGAGTCCATGATCTTGGATTTGAGTGTTATAACAATCAACCGTTTCGGGCACATCGGGTTTGTGCAAAATTGCACTAAGATCAATGCCTTGCGCTTTGTAGTGGGAGATGGCTTTGTTCATGTTAAGTTTTTGGGATTGTCCCACCATTTCGTCAATGCTTCTAAACCCAAGTTGCGCCATAATTTGACGTAATTCTTCGGCAACAAAGTACATGTAGTTGATGACGTGCTCGGGTTGCCCTTTGAAATTTTTGCGCAGTTCGGGATCCTGAGTTGCAATCCCAACTGGGCAGGTGTTGAGGTGGCAGGCCCGCATCATAATACATCCGGAAGCCACTAAGGGTGCGGTCGAAAAGCCAAACTCTTCGGCGCCCAAAAGGCACGCTATGGCAACATCTCTTCCCGTTTTCATTTGCCCGTCACATTCGAGTACGATACGAGATCGCAAGTCGTTGAGTACAAGGGTCTGTTGTGCTTCAGCAATGCCCAATTCCCAGGGCAAGCCCGCATGTTTTAATGAGGTTAGCGGTGAGGCGCCTGTTCCGCCGTCGTAACCCGAAATCAGAATTACATCTGCCTTGGCTTTGGCCACTCCAGCAGCGATGGTTCCTACGCCTACTTCGGAGACCAATTTTACGTTGATACGCGCTTCGCGATTGGCATTTTTTAAATCGTAGATCAGCTGAGCCAAATCTTCAATAGAATAGATGTCATGGTGTGGAGGAGGTGAAATCAATCCAACATAGGGGGTTGAATTTCGAACCGATGCAATGTATGGATTTACTTTTGGACCGGGGAGCTGCCCGCCTTCTCCGGGTTTGGCTCCTTGCGCCATTTTGATTTGAATTTCTTTTGCTGAACTCAAATAATGGCTCGACACCCCAAAGCGGCCCGAAGCCACTTGTTTGATGGCACTGTTGCGCCAGTCGCCACCCAGGTCAGGTTGAAAACGTTTGGGATCTTCTCCTCCTTCGCCAGAGTTGCTTTTGCCTCCAATACGGTTCATGGCAATTGCTAGATTTTCATGCGCTTCTGCGCTGATGGAACCCAACGACATGGCTCCTGTCTTGAAACGTTTGACAATTTTGGTCCAAGGTTCTACTTCGTCAATCGAAATCGGATCGTAGCTCGAAAATTCAAAAAGCCCTCTGAGGGTCATTAATTTTTCGCTTTGCTCGTTGATCAATGCAGAAAATTGACTGTAACTTTCGTAGTTATTCTGACGAACGGCTTGTTGCAATTTGGCAATCGAAGCGGGATTAAACATATGTGCTTCTCCAGAGCGACGCCAGCGGTATTCGCCGCCAATTTCGAGCGAATTGCCATTTTCATCTTTGTGCTGGTAGGCTTTTTTGAAACGGCGGGCAATTTCTTGCTCTAGCTCATAGAGTCCAATTCCTTCGATGCGAGTGGCGGTATTTCGGAAGTATTTTTCAATGAATTTTTTATTCAATCCAAGGGCTTCAAAAATTTGAGCACCACGGTAGGAGTGCAAGGTCGAAATCCCAATTTTGTTCATGACTTTGACAATGCCTTTGGCAATCGCTTTGTTGAAATTTTTGATGGCAGTATCGACAGTAAGGCCAGTAATTTCTTCGGTTTTGATTTGATGCGCAATTATTTCGTTTACCAGATATGGATTTATGGCACTGGCTCCATAGCCAAATAGTAGGGCAAAGTGATGTGGCTCGCGGGGTTCTGCAGATTCGATAATGATGCCAATTTTGGAGCGGAGTTTGGCCGCTTTGATTGAGTGGTGGACATAGGAGCAGGCCAAAAGCATGGGAATTGGAGCAAATTGAGGATTGACTCCACGATCGGATAAAATGATGATGTTTTTTCCTTGTGCAATGGCTTTTTGGGTATCCGACACCAATCGGTTGAGTGCTGCTTCGAGACCATTTAGTCCTGTATTGATTTCATAAAGTGTGTTGATCGAAATGGCATTGAAATCAGGATGTTTTAAAAATTTGATCTTATCCAAGTCCTCGTTAGAAATAACAGGATTTTTAATATTTAGTTTTTTGGCATGGTCGGCCTTGATGTCAAAAATATTGTAATCGCTGCCAATCGACAGGCTTGTGTCCGTTACAATTTCTTCTCGAATACCATCAAGTGGTGGGTTGGTGACTTGCGCAAAAAGTTGTTTGAAATAGTTGTAGAGTAGTTGCGGCTGATCCGATAGTACGGCCAAAGGCGTGTCTGTTCCCATAGATCCAATAGCTTCTTTGCCCTCCACGATCATGGGATTGAGTATGGTTTTTAGGTCTTCTTGCGTATATCCAAAAATCCGCAACCGTGTTTCGAAGTCTTCGGATTCGGTTGGTGTTGGATTGCCGGTGTAGGAGATGTCTTTGAGGGGCAATAATTCTTTGTTGAGCCATTGGCGATAGGGGTGTTTGGAGACAATTTGTGTTTTGATTTCATCATCTCCGATAATACGACCTTCGTCCATATTGACTAAGAACATTTTGCCGGGCTCTAGGCGTCCATGTTTTACGATGTTTTCGGGAGCAATATCAAGGACTCCGGTTTCTGAAGACATGATGACATAGCCGTCTTTGGTCACAGAGTAGCGCGAAGGTCTGAGCCCATTGCGGTCGAGCAATGCGCCGATATACTTGCCATCTGTAAAGGGAATGGATGCCGGGCCATCCCAAGGCTCCATGATGCACGAATTGTATTCATAAAACGCTTTTTTGTCATCACTCATTGCACTGTGTTTTTCCCAGGCTTCTGGGACAAGCATCATCATTACTTCGGGCAAAGAACGCCCAGTGGCAAGAAGCAACTCGACGACCATATCCATGGAGGCCGAGTCGGATTTTCCTGGAAGGATGATGGGGCATATTTTTTTGAGATCTTCTTTGGAAAACCACTCGCTTGCAAACAGTTCTTCGCGGGCTTGCATACGGCTGAGGTTGCCTCTAAAGGTGTTGATTTCTCCATTGTGGCACATATAGCGAAAAGGTTGTGCCAAATCCCAAGTTGGGAATGTATTGGTAGAAAAACGTTGATGTACCAATGCCAGTCGGGTGACCAATTCAGGGTCTTTGAGGTCTTTGTAATAGACATTGATGTCTTCGGGGACTAATAAGCCTTTGTAGATCAGCGTATGGGTGGACAAGCTTGGAAGGTAAAAATAATTGGCTTGGGAGAGTTTGGAATTCCAAATTTGATGTTCTGCGATTTTGCGTGCAGTAAATAGTTTGATGTTGAAAAGGTGTTCGCTGAGTTGTTCACTGCCTTTGCCCACAAAGACTTGCATGATATAAGGCTCGGTTTGCGCTGCAATTGTCCCAACGGTGCTGCGGTCTACAGGTACCGTGCGCCAGCCCAATACTTCTAATCCCTGATTGGCAATTTCTGTTTCAAATTGAGCGATGCAATATTGACGTTGATTTTCTTTGCGGGGCAAAAAAACCATTCCTGCTGCATATTGGTGCGGCTCGGGAAGTTCGAAAGCACAATTTTTCTTTAAAAATAAATGTGGGATTTCGATGAGAATTCCAGCACCATCACCCGTTTTGCCATCGGCACTTACGGCACCACGGTGTTCTAGTTTTACAAGAATATCAAGTGCTTTATGTATGATGTCGTTGGTGCGATTGCCTTCTAAACTACAAATAAACCCAGCACCACAATTGTCGTGCTCATTGGCTGGGGAATAAAGCCCTTGTTCTTTTGGAAACATAAAGTTGTTGTTTTTTTAAGAAATCAAAAATACGGGTTCTCTTTTTTCTACGGGAGCCAAGCGGTTTTAACCTTTTTGAAAATGAAAGAATCCTGATTTTGACCCCAAAAAATTATTAATATAATAATGTAAGACCTATAAAAATTATAAATTGACTAATCCTCATTTCATTCCGATGGTTTTAGTACATTAATCTAAGATTTTATAAAAATGGAAAGAGCGATCTATCGTGTGATTGGATTGATGTCCGGTACTTCTTTGGACGGTGTGGATTTGGCCGAAGTGACCTTCGAAAAAAAAGACCACTGGCACTTTGACATGGGCGTTTGTGCTACGTATCCCTATCCCGATTATTGGTATCAGAAGTTGGCGAATTTGACCTCTTATTCACGAGCTGATTTAGCAGATTTGGATCATGAGTTTACGCGTTATTTGGGAGATTGCGTCAATAGATTTTGTCACGAGCACCAGCTACCCAAAGAAGTTTTTTTATCCTCGCACGGGCATACGGCCCTACACCAGCCACAACGAGGTATTACGTACCAATTGGGAAATTTGCCTGCTTTGGCAAGCCATACACAACGCACCGTTGTTTGTGATTTTAGATCACAGGATGTTGCGCTTGGGGGGCAAGGGGCGCCTTTGGTACCAATAGGGGACCAGTTGTTGTTTTCTACCTACGATGCATGTGTGAATCTTGGTGGTTTTGCCAATATTTCTACCACCCATCAAGGGGCATACAAAGCCTATGATATCTGTGCGGTAAATACGGTTCTAAATCGCTTGGCATCTCGGCTAAACAGGCCCTATGATGAGGATGGTAAATGGGCCCGAAAAGGGCAGATGATTGTTTCTCTTTTTGATCGGCTTCAGGGGTTAGATTTTTATCGTCAAGCGGCTCCAAAGTCTTTGGGGGTAGAATGGGTGTCGGAGCATATAGTGCCAATTTTTTCAGATTTTCAAACGGCCTCAGTAGAAGATTTGCTGCATACCTATACCCAACATATAGCACTTCAAATTGCAAATCAGCTTCCTCAACAAGGTAGGATTTTGATAACGGGTGGTGGTGCTTTCAATCGGTTCTTGATTCAAAGGATTCAAGAACAAACCCAATCCCAAATTGTGGTTCCGGAAGCGGGTATTGTAGCCTATAAAGAGGCGTTGATTTTTGGTTTTCTTGGAGTCTTAAAGCTAAGGAATGAAACAAATTGCCTTGCGGGTGTTACTGGAGCTCAAAAAGACCACAGTTCTGGACAGATATTTTTTCCCTAACACTTTTTTATGACTGAATAATGTTTACTTTAGTTCCGACATATGGAAAGTTTGTTTATGGATAACTTTCAGAAATACAATCATACATGGAACTTCTTCTAATTGCAATCTTTGTAACTGGATATCTAGCGATTACACTCGAGCATACGCTAAAAATTGATAAACTGATTCCTGCCTTGGCAATGATGGCCCTGTTGTGGGCGATTGTGGCAGTGACCCACCTCCCTGTTTTTGAAGTGGATACTGCCCTTAAAGAATTGAAACCGACCCATCTCGATGAAATTTTATTGCATCATTTGGGGAAAACCGCAGAGATTCTGATTTTCTTATTAGGCGCCATGACCATTGTAGAAATCATTGATTATTTTAATGGATTTGCGACCATAAAATCATTTATAAAAACCAAAAAACTAAAAAGCCTACTCTGGATTTTTACCTTGCTAGCCTTTATACTTTCTGCCATAATTGATAACCTGACCGCTACCATTGTATTGATTACTATTTTGCAAAAAGTGATCAAACAACGCGATCAAAGAATTTGGTTTGCAGGACTGATTATTATTGCTGCAAACGCTGGAGGAGCCTGGTCTCCAATAGGAGACGTTACCACCACAATGTTGTGGATTGGCAAGAAGGTTACTACCATAAAATTGATTAGTTATTTGTTGCTACCATCTTTTGTTTGTCTTGTGGTTCCTGTATTGATCGCGTCTTATTTACCTGCTTTTCGAGGAGAATTGCAAACGGTTGAGAATGATGAGGTCGGAACCGAACACAAGCATGGAGCAACCATGCTTTATTTGGGCCTCTCGGCGATCGTATTTGTGCCTATTTTCAAAACCCTTACCCATCTTCCACCCTATGTAGGTATGATGCTCTCGCTGGCCGTTGTTGCTACATTTGCTGAGATTTTTAGCAATGCAAAAATCAACATCACTTCCATCGATGAAGAACATACGCAACATGCAAACCATAGCCCTGTGCACAGTTCGTTATCAAAAATTGAGTTGCCCAGCATTCTCTTTTTCTTAGGGATACTCATGGCGGTGGCTGCTCTAGAGTCTTTGGGATTGTTGTTTGGTTTTGCCGGTTCACTCAACCAAGCCATACCCAATACAGATATCGTTATTGCCTTGTTGGGCGTGGGCTCTGCTGTCATTGACAATGTGCCTTTGGTAGCTGCAAGTATGGGAATGTTTTCAGAACCTACAGACAATCCACTTTGGCACTTTATTGCCTTCTCGGCAGGAACAGGTGGTAGCATGCTGATTATAGGTTCAGCAGCAGGTGTTGTGGCAATGGGTATGGAAAAAATTGACTTTTTCTGGTATCTGAAAAAAATATCCGGATTGGCCTTTATTGGCTTTGCAACCGGAGCAATAACCTTTATTCTTTTACGCGATTTTATCTTTGTATAATTAATTTTAAAAAAACGCGTTTAATGATATAATCCATCATTAAAAACATGACAGGTATTCAAGACTCAGGACTCCCTATACAAGAAGAAAAAACCCTTTCGCTTATCGAATTGATTCAAAATGGTGGCCTTGGTGGGCAACTAATCATTGGGGTGCTTTTTGTGCTATTGCTTATTGTAATTTACATCTATTTTGAACGGTTGTTTGCAATTCGATCGGCATCCCGATTTGACGCCAACTTTATGCCACAAATACGAACCTATGTCATTGGTGGAAAAATTGAAGGCGCACAGGCTTTGTGTATGAATCAAAACAAACCCGTGGCACGTATGATATCTAAAGGTATTTCTCGGATTGGGCGCCCCTTAGAAGACATCAATACCGCAATCGAAAATGCCGGGAGATTAGAAGTATATAAATTGGAAAAAAACGTCAGCGTCCTCGCTACCATAGCTGGAGCCGCACCAATGATTGGGTTTTTAGGAACCGTTATTGGGATGATTCTTTCCATCTTTGAAATTTCTAATGCAGGAGGCAATATAGACATGAAACTGCTATCGGATGGTTTGTACACGGCCATGACCACTACGGTTGCGGGTCTTATTGTTGGAATCATTGGTTATATCACCTACAATCATTTGGTTGTAAAAACCAATAAAGTGGTTTATCAAATGGAATCCAGCGCGCTGGATTTTTTGGATTTGCTAAATGAACCCGCTTAAGTCATGAATTTAAGAGGGCGAAATAAAATCACTCCAGAATTCAACATGTCCTCCATGACCGACGTGGTGTTCTTGCTATTGATTTTTTTCATGATTGCTTCGACTTTGGCCAAGCAGCTCAACACCATTGAGGTGCAGCTACCCGAGGCTAAAGGAAAAACCGAAAACCGCAATACCGTAGCGGTCACGATCAGTGCCAATAATCAATTTTATGTAGATGAATTATCGGTTTCTAAAGGAGCATTGCGGAGTACCCTACTACAAAAAGTAAGTCGGCTTAGCACACCTTCAATCGTATTACGCGCAGCTAAAAATGTAGCGATAGATCAAGTTGTTTATGTTATGGATCTTGCCAATCAAAATGGGATTAAGGTTGTTTTAGCAGTTGACACGCAATAAAATGAAATTTTTAGAAACGCAACACGAAAAAAAATCTGCGGTAATAACAACACTAATTGCCTTGCTTCTGATGTTGTTGTTTTTTGTTTTAGGACTTACGTACTATGATCCACCGGTTGCCTATGGTGTTGAGGTCAATTTTGGCACTTCCAATCGGGGTAGTGGACCCGAGCAGCCCCAATCAGCGGTAGCTACACAGCCCAAAACGAAGCCCGTACAACCGACACCAAAGCCCACTACCAGCACCCCAAAAGCACAACCCCAAACAAGCCCAAAAGAAGTTCTTACACAAGAAGAAAGTACGGTGAGCATCCCGGAAGAAAAAAAAGAGAAACCGGCCCCCCAAATTCAAGAGGTCAAAGAAACTGAAGCGCCTCCCACCGAAGCTACACCACCCCAGCCTCAAGTTTCTGAAGCGACAAAAAATGTTTTAAAAAATCTGATTCAAGGACAACAACAAAATACCCAAACCCAAACCGGTGAAGGAGACGATACCCAAGCTGGAGATAAAGGAAAAGAAGATGGCAATCCTTACGCCAACAGTTATTATAACACAGCGGGCCCTGGTGGATCGGGTACTGGCTATGGACTAAACGGAAGAAATTTGCAAACCAGTGGAAAAGTAGCTCAGGATTGCAACCAAGAAGGAATTGTTGTAGTCCGTATAACGGTTGATAATAATGGCAACGTAGTAGAGGCACAACCCGGAGTCAAAGGCACCACAAATTCACACCCCTGTTTGTTGACGCCGGCCAAAGAAACGGCGCTGTTGCACCGCTGGAATCCAGACGCCAAAGCGCCAAACAAACAAATCGGTTTTATTGTAATCCAGTTCAAATTACGTGAATAAGCCCCCAAAAAATTATGATGAGGTCATCGATTGGCTTTATCAGCAGTTGCCCCAATTTCAGACCCATGGAGCTGCAGCATTTCGACCTGGTTTAGAAAAAATCACCCGCTTGACCCAATACCTTGGAGATCCACAAAAGCAATATCCAACCCTTCATATTGGAGGCACTAACGGCAAAGGATCGACTTCACATATGCTGGCTGCGGTATTGCAAAAAGCAGGCTATCGAGTAGGTTTGTACACATCCCCACACCTTAAAGATTTTAGAGAACGGATCAAAATCAATGGCCAGCAGATTGCCAAATCACAAGTAGTTGATTTTATTCAGCTGCATTTTTTATTTTTTCAAGAACAACACCCAACTTTTTTTGAACTTACCGTTGCGATGGCGTTTGAAATTTTTAAAATAGAAAAAGTTGATATCGCTGTGATCGAAGTGGGTATGGGTGGCCGATTGGACGCAACCAATATTATAGACCCACTTCTTTCTATAATCACAAACATCAGTCTGGATCACACCCAATATTTGGGGACGGATCGTGCACAAATTGCAAAAGAAAAAGCCGGAATCATTAAGCCCCATACCCCCGTTATTATTGGAGAAAAAGACCCCGAAACCGCCGCTGTTTTTGAGTCCAAAGCCCAAGCCGTATGCGCCCCAATTTTTTATGCCGAGGATTTTGAGCTTCCAAAACCATTACAAACCGATCTGAAGGGGATTTATCAATATAAAAACCTTCAAACCACATGTACTGCTTTGCAACAACTCGAAGGATTCGAAATCGCTTCAGATGCCCTCGAAAATGGATTAACGCAAGTGGCCAAAACCACCGGACTAATGGGGCGTTGGCAAACGATATCTTCAGCACCTAAGATCATCGCAGATGTCAGTCATAATGAAGCAGGATTTGGCTTTTTAAAAGCACAGCTAAAAGGGGAGAATTTCAACAAATTGCACGTGATTATTGGTTTTGTAAAAGACAAAGACCTAAAAAACATCCTTTCTTTTCTACCCCAAGAGGCCTCCTATTATCTTACACAGGCAAATGTTCCCAGATCGTTGGGTGTTTTTGATTTGGAAGCTATTTTTAAAGAAACCACCCTTCGACATTCAACACATCTCAGTGTTGCGGCAGCTTTGGAAAGTGCTAAACACCATGCTGAAAAACAGGATCTGATTTTGATTACGGGAAGCACCTTTGTGGTTGCCGAAATCCTATAAAGCTGTGGGTTTGGAAGCCCACCAATAAACAGTAGGCCAACCGGCCAATGGAAGTTTTTTTTTATAGAAATTCTACTCCCCTTTGATTCGTCAAAAAAATTAGATTAATTTATGAGATATTTAATCGAGTAGTCCTATATTTGCCCTCGCAAAGAATTTAAAGTTTACAGTTGCTTTTAAAATTCTTTGTTCCTAACTACGGGCGCGTAGCTCAGTTGGTTCAGAGCACCTGGTTTACACCCAGGGGGTCAGGGGTTCGAATCCCTTCGCGCCCACAGCAAGACAAATCCTGATGCTTATTCATCAGGATTTTTTTTTGAATTATTTTAAGGTAGTTGAAAAAGATCCTCGACCGTACAGTTGAGGGTTTTTGCAATCTTTAGGGCCAAAACGGTTGATGGGACGTACATGCCGTTTTCGATTGCGTTAATGCTTTTTCTGGAGACCTCGGCATGTTCTGAAAGCTCTTGTTGTGTTAGACCTGCAGATTTACGAAAGGCTTCAAGTTGGTTTAATAGTTTTTTGTGGTCTTTTCCCAAAACTACCTTTTTTCAAATTTTTCGACTGCGTCTGTCAACTCTTTGCCGGTGTTGGGGTATAGGTAACCAGCAATCAGCGTACCAATGCCTATGGTACCGACCAATAATCCGATGCCTTCAAATACGATTCCTAGCCAAACATAGCCGAATAAGTAAAGGCCGAGGCCTACAAAAAATGTAATTACCCCATTTCTTCGATAGTCTATGGGCTCTTTTTTGCGGGCGTCGAAAATGGCAATAAGCTCGTCAATTTTTGAGGCATCGTCTAAATGCTTCGAGATTTCGATTGCAGCTTCGCGCTTGCCTTTATTTTCATGATACTGCCATATGAATACGGCAATCGGGATTATAACTCCAGTGGCCATTCCGAAAAGGGGGATTAAAATTTCCATGATTTTCTTGTTTAATTGTAACGCAAACGCAACAATTTTTTTCAATATGACACGTAAAGGTTACAAAATAATGTAAAAATCTTTTAAGAAATAAAAAGCCCGAACATGGTTCGGGCTTTTGCAAAACAAAAATTATTTTTATTTAGGCGGTATGGAACAGCTTGTCCATTTTTTCTTTTTCTTCATCTGCCAATTGGGCATCTACAAGAATTCTACCACTGTGTTCATCGGTGATGATTTTGGCGCGTGAAGCGATTTCCATTTGCGTTTGTGGCGGAATCGTAAAATACGATCCACCTGAGGCCCCACGATCTACAGCTACAACAGCGAGACCATTTTTTACATTTCCACGGATGCGTTTGTAGGCATCGATCAAATGTTTTTCGATATTTTTTTCGAACTCTTCAGATTTTTTAAGAAGGGCTTCTTCTTCTTTTTGTGTTTCAGATAAGATATCGTTGAGTTCTTTCTTTTTGCTGTCTAGGTGTGCTTGACGGCCCGCAATCTTTTCTTGAAGTTCTTCGATGGTCAGGTTGGTCTGTTCTATTTTGGCTTGAAACTCTTTGATGCGCTTTTCAGAAAGTTGAATTTCTAACTCTTGGTACTCTTGTTCTTTCACAATAGAGTTATACTCTCGGTTATTTCGAACATTTTTGAGATTGGCTTCATACTTTTTTGCAGTTTCTTTAGCCACTTCAATGTTGTTTTTCAACGTTTTTATTTGCGTGTTGTGTTCGCTGATTTCGTCAGTAAACTTTTCCAAGCGCTTGTTGAGTCCTTCAACTTCGTTTTCGAGGTCTTCAACCTCAAGAGGGAGTTCTCCACGTACGTTTCTAATTTCGTCAATACGTGTATCGATCAATTGTAAATCGTAGAGTGCTCGAAGTTTTTCTTCTACTGTTATTTCTTTTTTCTTGGCCATAGTTAGAAATAGTTAACTGGATTTGTTGATTGCGCTAAAGCGAACGCAAAATTAGGTATTTTTTTGTTAAGAAAATCAAGGATTAAATTTTTTGTAAACTGCTCACTTTCATAATGTCCTATATCGACCAATAAGAAGGTGGTGTCGCCTTGGAAAAAGTCGTGATATTTAAGGTCTGCCGTCACATAGGCGTCAGCTCCTTGGGCTTTGGCTTGTGCGATAGCAAAGCTGCCCGAGCCACCTAAAACGGCCACTTTTTTGATATTTTTTTTCGGCAAGCGCGAGTGTCTCAAAGGTCCCGTAAGCATTTTTTGATGGACAAAGGCGAGAAAATCTTCTGGAGTTAGAGGAGCTTCTAGTTGGCCGACCATTCCCATACCAATTTTTTGATTGACATTGTCTAGAGGCGTGATCTCATAGGCAATTTCTTCGTACGGATGGGAGGCAAATAGGGCTTTAAGGACATCTGCTTCCAAGTGTTTCTTATAGACCAAATGGAGTTGTACTTCGCTAACTTTTTCATCTTGACCTGCTTTACCTAGGGTGGGGTTACTGCTTTGATCGCCCCGAAATGCACCCGTACCCGTATTGCTAAAACTACATCGATCATAGCTGCCGATTTGTCCAGCACCCGCTGCATGCAGGGATTCTAAAAGTGTTTCTGCGTGCTGCTGTGGCACATAGGTTGTGAGTTTTTTTATGGTGTTTTTTTTGGGAAGCAACAGTTGCCGATTTTTTAAGCCCAATTGTCGGGCAATACCAAAACTAACCCCCTCGATGTGATTGTCAAGTGCCGTGTGAAGCGCATAGATGCAGATGTCATTTTTAATTGCTTCGAGGACGGTTTGCTCGACATAATCACTGCCAGTTAGGCGCTTTAGCCCTTTGAATATAATAGGATGAAAGCTTATAATCAGGTTGCAGTTTTTGGATTTTGCTTCTAAAATTGTTTCAGGAAGGGTATCGAGTGTGATCAATGCCCCAGTACATTTTTGGTGTGCATTGCCAACCAGCAAGCCCGTATTGTCAAAATCCTCGGCATAGGCTTTTGGGGCCCAAGCTTCGAGTATGTTAAGTATTTCTTGAATTTTCATTAATTGGTCAATGATTACAAATATAATATTATCTTTTTGGGCATGAAAAAGCGCTTGTGGTTCTTGGCTCCTTTTGCAGGGCTTTATGCACTAGTGATGGAAATTCGCAATCGGTTGTTTGACCTGGGGATTTTTAGTGCATTGATCCCTCCTACATCAAGTATAGGCGTGGGCAATTTGTCTGTAGGGGGGACGGGCAAATCTGTGGTTGTTGATTATCTGATTGCCCAGTTGAAAACCTCTCACAATTTGGGCGTAATCAGCCGGGGGTATGGCCGTAAAACACGTGGCTATTTGATTGCGAATCCTAAAAGCACTGCCGATCAAATTGGGGACGAACCTTTTCAATTTTTACAAAAACATCCCACAATACGACTGGTTGTTTCTGAAAGCCGCAGTTTGGCAGTTCAAAATTTAGGGGTTTCGGATCCGGGGCTCACGCGGCTTATTTTTGATGATTGCTTGCAACATCGTTGGATAAAACCTCAAAAAATGATTTTGACAACCACGTATCAAAATCCTTATTTTTTGGATTTTGTGCTTCCTGTTGGGCGCCTTCGTGAGTTGCAAAAAGGCTGTCGGCGTGCCGATGTGATTTTGGTCACCAAATGCCCCGAAAACCTATCGCCAGAAGTGCAAAACGATTTTGCCAAGCGACTGCAGCTACAACCCCATCAAAAACTATTTTTCTGTACCATCAAATACGCAACATTTTGCCATGGAAAAAAGCGAATGCTAAAGGTGCAGGATCTCAAGTTGCAAGACATTCTATTGATTACAGGTATTGCTAACCCCCAATCACTTTTGGATCAGTTAGCGCAATTAAACCTCATTTTTACACACCTTTCTTTTCCCGATCATCACGAGTTTACGGCCGCGGATATTCAAAAAATCGAAACTACGGCTGCGCAAAAAATTGTGTTGACTACCGAAAAAGACTACGGCCGTTTGGCACCCAAACTCTCCAATATCGACCACTTATATTATTGGCCTATTGACTTGGGTTTTGTGACAGAAGCACAACAAAAAGCATTTAACGGCTGGCTAAACACCTAGATTATTGGATGTGTTTATGGGCTTTATAGCTTGATCTTACAAGGGGGCCACTTTCTACGTGTCTAAACCCAAGGTCTTTGGCAAAGGCTTCGTAGCGACCAAATTCTTCTGGGTTTACAAATCGTGAAACCGGTAGGTGTTTTTTGGTGGGTTGCAAATATTGTCCAATTGTGACTACATCGACATTGGATTTACGAAGGTCGTGGAGGCTTTCGAATACTTCTTCTTCAGTTTCACCAAGACCGAGCATGATTCCAGATTTTGTACGGTGAATGCCTTGCGCTTTTAGGTAGCGAAGTACTTCGAGGCTTTGGTCGTATTTTGCTTGGATTCTAACTTGGCGGGTCAGTCTTCTTACGGTTTCGATATTGTGCGAAACAACCTCTGGAGCAACGGCTATAATCCGATCTAAATTGGTTGTGTTTCCTTGAAAATCGGGGATTAAGGTTTCTAGAGTGGTTTGTGGGTTGAGCCGTCGGATGGCGAGTATGGTTTCTGCCCAAATGATGGATCCCATATCTTTGAGATCATCTCGGTCAACAGAGGTGATCACGGCATGTTTGATGTTCATCAATTTGATGGAACGGGCTACTTTTTCGGGTTCTGCCCAATCTACGGTATCAGGTCGCCCTGTTTTTACACCACAAAATCCACATGAACGGGTGCAGATATTACCCAAAATCATAAAGGTGGCCGTTCCTTCTCCCCAACATTCGCCCATATTGGGGCAACTGCCCGAGGTGCATATGGTGTGTAATTTGTACTTGTCCACAAGACCCCTAAGCTCGGTATATTTTTTCCCAGTAGGAAGCTTTACTCGAATCCATTCGGGTTTGCCAATTTTTGATTTTTTTTCTGCTACAACTGCCACGCGTTCCATTTTTTTTCAAAGATACTAAGTTCCGCTAAAATAGACTGACCAAATACCCAAGGGTAAATCCAGAGAGTAACAAAAGACTCACGATGCTTAATAGGCGTAATCCTTTTTTGGGTTGGTCTTTTTGGGGCATATGCTGGCTGATGACTAAGCGATAATTTAAGAACGCATATAGCGGTGCTGTAATAAAGGATAAGACCGTCGCTATCTGAACCAATAGGCCCATTTCTGATAGTAAAAAAAAGAAGATTAGCGATGTTCCCAAAGCCAAAGCGATGATCCAATGCAAATAGTGGTCTTTATCGTGTTTAAACAAGAGTTGTGTTGTCCGCGACATGGAGCGTGGAGAAGCGTCTAAAGTCGTAATGGTAGTCGAAAACATAGTTGTAAATGCCGCGATGGCAATAAGACCATAGGCTCCTTGCCCAAGATTGGTGGTATAAAGATCGATGAGTTGCCCAGCAAATACAGCACCTTGACTCGAAAAACTTGCCCCCGAACCATACATGACCAATGCGCCTAAACCGATAAAACACAAGCCCAGGACTACAGTAGCGATATAACCAACATTGAAATCAAAGATGGCACCCTTGAGATCCAGGGTTTTTCCTAGGGCTTTCTTTTTTTCTAAAGACCAAATCGAATGCCAAATTGAAATGTCCAACGGCGCAGGCATCCAACCCATAAAAGCAATCAAAAACAACATGCCCGACCCTTTGGGAAATACTTGAGTTATCGGCACTGCTTGCTCAGAATTTGAAAAGGCAATCAAGACGGCCAAAATGCTGCTTAGCGCAAGCGTAAGTATGATGATTTTGATAAATCGGTCTAAGAGGTGGTATTTGCCAATCAACAAAATGGCAAAACATATTGCAGTTAGAATGATGCTCCAATTGACCGCATTGGTCATGCCAAAAAGTTCGGTTGCAATTCCTGCAGTTACCACGGTAACGGCGGTTTGGATGGTAAACATGGTGGCAAAATTTAATATAAAATAGCCCCATAGATATCCTTTTCCCAATCGGTAATAGCCATCTAAAAGACTTTCTCCAGTTGCCAACGCATAACGTGGTCCATATTGGAAAAAGGGGTATTTAAAGAGATTGACAAGCAACAGGGCCCAAAGTAGCCCCCATCCAAAGTCGGCCCCTGCGCGGGTTGATTGTACCAAGTGCGAAACGCCAATGGCAGCTCCTGCAAACAAGAGGCCTGGGCCAAGTTTACGTAGTGTTGTAATCATTAAAATTAATGTGTTCTGCGAGCACTTTTTTGGCCCGCAATAGTTTAACTTTTATAGTATTTATCGGTTGATCCAGCGCAATGCTCAGTTCTTTATAACTGTGTTCTTCAAAAAACCGCAATTGGATCAGCTTGCGGTATTCGGGTTTTAAAATTTTTAGGGCTTTTAGAACCTGCTCTAGGCTTTGAGAAGCAATCATCAACTCTTCTGGGGAAGGGGTCGTAGTGCTGATGGTTTCTGTCGCTTCCTCTTTGGCTGTGGGACCTGTTAGGCGTCTTTGACTTTTACGGATTTGATCAATTTGAAGGTTTTTTGAAATGGTGAGCAGCCAAGTGCTAAACGCATATTCTGGATTATAGGTATCGATTTTATCAAACGCTTTTGCCAGGGTTTGGATGCTCAATTCTTCTGCGGTATGGTCGTTTTTGGTGTTTTTGAGTTGAAAATTGAAAACCAAAGACCAATAATGATCAAACAGGGCATTAAATGCTTTTTGATCGTTATTTTGAGCCGCGACAATGATCTCATGCAACACTTCTGTAGCCATTCCAATTGGATTCTAACCGAAAACTACAAAATTAATTTAGATGTTGGGCAGTGTTACGACACTCTTGTTCTTCAGGCATTTTGCCGCACAACCCACATGGTTTGTTGTCTTTATTGAGAAACGGGCTTTGACTGGCGCAGGTCCCTGCAAATTTTCCATCTTTTTTGGTCCATATTTTTATAGCAATCCCTGCAAAGGCCAATCCCAAAAGTCCAAAAGTGAGTAGAAATAATTTCATGCTCCAAAAGTACACAATTATAAAGGATTTAAAAGGAGCGAAACACCCTGAAAATTGTAGGACATATATTACAATTTTCAATTTGATCAATGGCCATAAAAAAATAGGGATTACCAAAATCCACTTCAATAAAACCAATTATTACTCTAATTACTACAACACACAAATAGGACTGCATATTTGTTTTGCATTCGTTTTTAAAGCGCGATACCTCATTGTACAATCTTATATTTTTGCTAATGAAGCCAACAGTACAAAAAAAATCCATTCTCAATGTTTCCCTTACTCCTAAGGAGTTTTCAGTACTCCAAGCAACGGCCATGGGCTTTGGAGCTGCTGCAATCCAAGAGTTATGGGATTTGAGTGATGATGATTATCGCATAACATGTTCGAGTCTTTTTGCCAAAATGGGCGTCAAAGACTTAGATGAAGACCTGAGCAAAGAGTCCAAATCCTTTTTGATGCGTCATGTGTATCGGGTTCAAAAATTGTCAACCAAATTTTATGAGTTTCGACTGGCCTACAACAATCAGTTGGGAAACAATGATTTCCCAAACTACATACGGATTAATAATTTTGGAAAACGAAAAACAGGATGGTTTAGTTATCATCCACAAAAAATAGAAGTCAGTCTCAGTGGACAAATACGCCGAGCTGCAATACCGACATTGTCAACCCAAAAACCCCAAACTTCCATGAGCTAAACTTCCTTTTCTAAAATCGATTATCGGCTATCGCAACAGGCGAAGTCGAAAACGATACACAACGTTTTCATTAAATAAATATAGTGTTGTGGTTTGATTGCAATTGAAAAGGAAGTGGCTTGGAAGTGTTTACAAAAGCGCGGCGCTGTTTTTCCAAACAATATTTAGATAAAGCCCCATATATACCAGTGCAACGGTAAATTTTAGGAATACGCCGGTCAAAAACCCAATTATGGACCCTAAAGCCGCACGCAAAGCAGTCTTTTTGTTTTGAGGATCTTGCACCAGCTCTCCGATGTAGGCCCCTACAAAGGGGCCAATTAGTACTCCAAAAGGTCCTAAAAACAACAAACCAATCAGCACCCCAATTGTAGCACCTAACATGCCTTTTTTACTCCCACCAAATTTTTTGGTACCCAAAATGGGAATGATGTAATCCAACACAAATATCCCCAGCGCAATGACAAATGTAATCACCAAAAAGGAGGTGTTTTCTTCTATGGCTTCTGTTTTGTGCAATAAAAAAAGACCAACCCAGCTCGTAAGAGGACCTGGTAAAATAGGCAAAAAACTGCCGGCCAATCCAAGTAGAATAAACAAAAAACTTAAACTAAATAACAAGATTTCCATAGTTTGACAGATAGGGGATGCGCACCTAAGTGCAGCGAGATTAATAAAAGGTTTTCTTAAAAAGTTGTAACTTTAAACATCAAATATACATAATGATGATGAAACCTTTTGCCCCTGTTTTTTGGAGTCTAGCCCTCCTACTTTTTTCTGGTTGTGAATATTTCGAAACCAAGGTGCCTGCTTCCGAGATTCAAAAAGCAACACAATGGTCCGCCAAAGATCAATTTCCTTCTTTTGCTGAATGCGAAGATTTGGAAATTAGCGCCCAACAAACCTGTTTTCTATCCGTTTTAAGTGATGCAATAACCAATTATTTGGAATTCAAAGGATTGGTGGCAGATGCTCCCACGCAAGGAAATTTGACACTCCAACTATTGGTTGACAAAGCAGGACATATTTCACTCCTCAAAATCGATGACCCCGATGATTTATCTTCTAAAATTGCAGATCTGACCCCGGCCATTAATCAGGCTGTCGCGCAATTGCCGCAAGCTTTGCCGGCAACCAAAACCAATGTGGGGACTTTTGTTAATATAACCATAGAACTCCCAATACAAATCGAGGCAATAACAAAATGAATGATCAAACAACACGGATTATCCTTGGTATAGACCCGGGTACGACCATAATGGGTTTTGGATTGATACGTGTTTGTGGACAGCAAATGGAATTGATGCAACTTCACGAGCTACAGCTCAAAAAATATACTAACCATTACCTCAAGTTGAAGCATATCTTTCAAAGAACCATTGAACTGATCGACAATTATCATCCCGACGAAATTGCTATTGAAGCCCCTTTTTTTGGTAAAAACGTGCAGTCGATGTTAAAACTTGGGCGCGCTCAAGGAGTGGCTATGGCGGCCGGCTTGAGCCGTGAAGTTCCAATAACAGAATATTCGCCAAAAAAAATAAAAATGGCCATTACGGGTAATGGAAATGCGAGCAAAGAGCAGGTGGCAAAGATGTTGCAGCAATTGCTCAAAATCAAAACACTCCCCAAAAACCTCGATGCTACAGATGGTCTTGCCGCAGCAGTTTGTCATTTTTATAATTCGGGAAAAGCAACCACCGAGAAAACCTATTCGGGTTGGGCCTCTTTTGTTCGTCAAAACCAGGATAAAGCCAGCTAAAGGCCGGTAAAGTATATAAAATAAAGTACCTTTATGAGTGAACTCAAAATTACTTACTCATGAAAAAGATTTCTTGTACCTGTTCTTGCACGTCTTGTCAAAATGGAAGCTGCACCTCCTGCACCTGTCAAAATTGCCATTGCGAAGGTTGCCAATGCCATTAAATTCGGTTAATTTGGTGGCTGTCTAAACCCGCTTATGGCAAGTCTATATCTTCATTTTCCTTTTTGTAAACAGGCGTGTCATTATTGCAATTTTCATTTTAGTACGGGACTTAAAAATAAGACCGCCCTTATATCCGCGCTTAAAAAAGAACTTGTGCTTCGCAAAAGCGAAGTAAAAACCCCGCTTCAAAGTATCTACTTTGGAGGCGGCTCACCCTCTCTATTGTCCCTATCGGAATTGGAAGAAATCATCGGTTTGATTTACATACATTACCGGGTTTTGGATGGCGCAGAGTGTACGTTGGAGTTGAATCCCGATGATGGTCACCCCGAATACCTTAAAGGTGTTTATAACCTGGGAATCAACAGGTTAAGTATAGGAGTCCAATCTTTTCTAGACCGGGATTTGAAGTTGATGAACCGTGCGCACGGGGCCACAGATTCTCTACGGATATTGGATGAGGTTTCTAAAATATTCGATAATTATTCCGTAGACCTTATCTATGGTATGCCCGGTAGTTCACTTGTTGAGTGGCAAAAAACTTTAGATCGGGTACTAGCGTTTCAACCCCCTCATATATCGGCCTATGCGCTTACGGTAGAGCCCAAAACAGTTCTCCACCGATGGGTACAAACGGATCAAATTCAATTATTAGACGACGAACAGGTGCAGCAACAATATGACCATTTGGTGCAGCGCTTAGAAAGTGAGGGCTACCACAATTATGAGTTTTCTAATTTTGGAAAACAAGGGTTTTATGCCGTCAACAACAGCAACTATTGGAAAGGGCTGCCTTATATCGGAATTGGCCCCTCAGCCCACTCATATGATGGCGCTTCACAACGGTCGTGGAATGTTGCCAACAATGCAAAGTACATACAAGCACTCGAAAAAAATCGATTGCCTTTAGAAAAAGAAACCTTAACCCCAAAAGATCGGTATAACGAATATATTATGATTGGTTTGCGCACCGAATGGGGCGTTTCTAAAGGCTTTATCGAAACACAATTTGGGCCAATTTATGCTCGTTATTTGGAGGAACAAGCCGAAAAACAGATTGCCGCAAACTACCTCTATTGGGATGGCGATATACTCAGAATTCCGGTTAAAGCTCGGTTTTTATCTGACGGCATCGCCGCCGAATTGTTTATGCTTCACCTTGCTTAAAAAGTGCTGCAAAGTGTTTGTAAAAGAGTGGAATGGTTTCGATACCTTTAAAAAAATTGACCAAGCCATAATTTTCATTAGGGGAGTGAATCGCATCACTATCCAAGCCAAAGCCCATTAGAATGGTTTTGATCCCCAACACTTCTTCGAACATCGGTACAATGGGGATACTTCCTCCGTCTCTAAGGGCGACTGGAGCTACTCCAAAGCTTTCTTCATAGGCTTTGTAGGCCGCCTGATACCCCATGCTGTTAAGTGGGGTGACGTAAGGTTTGCCTCCGTGGTGGGTTTTTACAGAAACGGTTACCCCCTTTGGGGCAAGGGCCTTAAAATGGTTTTCAAAAAGTGTACTGATTGCTACCCAATCTTGGTTGGGTACCAATCGCATGGATATTTTGGCGTGTGCTTTGCTGGCGATCACCGTTTTGGAACCTTCTCCGGTATAGCCCCCCCAGATGCCATTGACGTCGAGGGTAGGGCGGAGGGATTTGCGTTCTAAGGTCGTATACCCGGATTCGCCCATCAGCGCATCGAGATCCAAAGCTTTTTTAAAGGCCGTATCATCGATTGGTGCCTGTTCGATGGTTTTGCGTTCTTCGGGAGTATATTCGACCACAGCATCATAAAACCCGGGAATAGTAATGCGTCTCTGGTCATCGTGCAATGACGAGATCATATCACATAAAATATTGATCGGATTGGCAACTGTACCGCCATACAAACCGGAGTGCAGATCGCGATTGGGCCCTGTGACGGTCACTTCCATATAGCTCATTCCTCGGAGTCCGGTTGTAATTGCAGGAGCATTGATATTGCCAATACCCGTGTCGGAAATCAAAATAACATCTGCACGCAGTTGGTCTTTATTTTCTTTTACAAATTGTTCCAAATGATCGCTGCCCACTTCTTCTTCGCCTTCGATCATAAACTTGACATTACAGGCCAGAGTGTTATGGGCTATCATGTTTTCGAGGGCTTTGATGTGCATAAAAAACTGCCCCTTGTCATCGCAAGCGCCACGCGCAAAGATCGCTCCATGGGGGTGAATCTCTGTTGTTTTGATTACGGGTTCAAAAGGGGGGCTGTCCCACAATTCGATGGGATCTGGTGGTTGCACATCATAGTGGCCATAAACCAAAACGATGGGTAGGCTGGGATCGATGATTTTTTCGCCATAGACAATTGGATGCCCCGCTGTGGGAATTACTTTAGTCCCTTCACAACCTGCCGATGCCAATGCGGCACATACCCAATCTGCAGCTTCTGCAACCGCTACTTTGTAGTTGGAGTCTGCACTGATGGAGGGGATTTTTAGTAAGGCAATCAGTTCATCGAGTTGCTGTTGTTGTTGTGTGGTCAGCGTCATCATAGGTTGTGGTTTTTGCGTCCCTAAAAATAACAAATTCACCGGCATCTAATTCTAAAAGAGTTCTTAGAATAGGAAAAACTTATTTATATTTGCCCCACCAATAAATCTGCGGGTGTGGTGAAATTGGTAGACACGCTAGACTTAGGATCTAGTGCTTCACGGCGTGGGGGTTCGAGTCCCTTCACCCGCACCTCAAAAACCCTTACCATTTGGCAAGGGTTTTTTTATGGGTTTAAGTTTTGTTTTCCTCACAAAATGTATAAATCGATTAATGATTTATCGGGTTGCTCCAGGGCCTTTGACAAAACGCCCGGAGAATGCTCCGGTATGCGCACCATTTTCCAATACCGGTATGCCATTGACCAATACGTGATTTACTCCAGTTGCATATTGAAGGGGAGCATCAAAAGTAGCGTGGTCATCAACGGTTTCGGGATTAAAAATGACGATATCAGCAAAGTTGCCCGTCTGTAGGGTACCGCGTTTTGTGAGGCCCAGATTGGCAGCAGGCAGGCCACTGAGTTTGTGGACGGCTTGTTCTAAGGTAAGCAGCTTTTCGTCTCGGCTAAACTTGCCCAATACACGAATAAAACTTCCAAAAGCACGCGGATGAGTTCTAAAGTCTTTGGTGATGTCCGAGTAGGACCCCGCATCAGAACAAAAGGAGACCCAGGGGAGTTGCACTTTTTTTCGGATGTTTTCTTCTGACATACTAAAATAAATGCATTGGATGCGACTATCGTCTTCGATGATCATATCGATGATGGCTTCGGCCGGTTTTTGCTTGCGCATTTGAGCGGCTTCTTCAATGGTTTTACCACGGTATTTTTCGGCCATGGCCTCAGTATTAAAACCGACCATCAATATGCCCGAGGGGGGCTGTTGGTTCAGTTCTTTTTCGATGTCTTTAATAAGGCGTTTTCGTACTTTGGGGTCTTTCATACGTTCAATCCATGCGCGGTGTCCGCCCTCCTGCACCCAAGTGGGAATGACACCGGTCAAGCCCGTTGAACTGGCATTGTAGGTGTACATATCGGCAGTAATCGGAAGCCCTTCTTTACGTGCCGCCTCTACCCGTGCGATGATGCTGTCCAAAAGGTGCCAGTTGGGTTTTCGAGAGGCCTTGAGGTGATAAATTTCTGCAGGCACCCCAGCTTCTTTTGAGATGGTGATGAGTTCCTCCAGCGCGGCCAGTACCTTATCGTCTTCATTGCGCATATGGGAGATGTATTTGCCTTGATAAGCGGCTGCGACTTTGTTGAGCAAAATAAGTTCTTTGGTATCGGCATAGTCACCTGGAGCATAGATTAAAGATGAGCCAATGCCCATTGCGCCTTCTTGCATGGCTTCAGCCACAATAGCTTCCATTTGTTTTTGTTCTTCAGTAGTGGCTTTGCGATTGGCATAACCTACCGTTTGGATACGTACCGATGCGGCGCCTAAATACGAGGCAATATTGGTTGAAACTCCATTTTGTTCCAGGGCTTTCATAGCTTCGCCAAAACCGACATAATCCCCATCAGCAGTACTGCCTCTGGGTCCTGGTGAGGTTCCCTCTCCAAAAACTTCAAGGGTTACCCCTTGTTTTAAGTCACTCAAGGATCGCCCGTCTTCCATCAGACTGCTATACCCCCAACTAAGCATATTGATAAAACCAGGACTGACGGCCATGCCTTGGGCATCGATGGTTTTGGTTGCTTTAAAGGGTTTTGCAGGTCCAATATACGCTATAGTATCTGCGTTGATGGCGATAACTCCTGCTTGAGCGGGAGCGCCCGTTCCGTCATAGAGTTGTCCATTGACAATAAGCAAATCACATTGGGGGGCAGTACAAGCACCTAAAAAGAGTGCACCGAGTAGCATAATTATTTTTCTCATAACCAATAGATAGTATCTACAAGGTACAAAAAGAATGGATATACAAACCGTTATTCTTTGGGCCAGCCGACCGAAAAATACTCTAGAAGTTGATCGCCCTTGGCGACAATCCAATAGGCTTCGAGATCACTATGCTGCGCGATGAGCTGTTGCCCTTGCTCCAGGGGCATTACCATCAGCGCTGTGGCCCAGGCATCGGCAGTCATGCAATCGGGGGCAAGGACCGATGCGCTTAAGATTGAAGATTGTACCGGTAGGCCCAATTTGGGGTTGATACTGTGCACATATTTTTCCCCAGTTCGGGGGTCAATTCGAAATTTGCGGTAGTTGCCCGATGTAGCCAAGGATTGGTTGGATAGGGGTAGGCTTCGGATCAGGTTGCGCCCTTGCTCTTGATTGGGATGATCGATGGCAATACGCCAGGTTTTTTGTGTAGTAGGATTTTGGCCTTTGGCTCGAAGTTCTCCACCAACTTCAATCAAATAATTGTTGATTTGCTGGCTTTCAAAATACCGACCGATCATATCAATGGTATAGCCTTTGGCCAAAGCGTTGAAGTCCAAATAGGTGCGGAGGTCTTTTTTGATTAGATTTCCTTTAGGGGTTAGTTCAAGGTTTTGCCAGCCTGTAAAGTCCAAGAGGCTGTCAATCTGCGCTTGGGACAAATTTGCAAATCCTGCTTCGGGGCCAAACCCATAAGCATTAACCAAACTGCCTACCGTTGGGTCAAACAACCCGTCAGTGGCTTCCCATACTTCCGTAGCTTTATCAAAGACCGCTCTAAAGTGCTCATCGACGATGACATCTGTCATGCCTTGATTGATTTTTGAAATGTCAGATTGGGGGATGTATGTTGACATGGACTTATTGGCGATATAGAACAACGAGTCGAGTTTTGCTTCAATCGCTTCAGCCGTCCAGTGCTGGCTTTCTACTTTGATCGAATAGCTGGTACCCAAAGCAAATCCCTGAGTGACGACTACAGTTGACGGTTGAGTACAACCAAAAATTAGGAGTAGTGAAAGACTAATTAATTTCTTGCAATCCATCATAATTAATTACATAAGGCGCCTTTTTGTCCAGAGGCAGGGTGTAGTCGTCAGCGTGTGCAAAGCCAACTCCAGCAAAGTAGGTGCGGGCGTTGTAATTTGAGGCATGGTTTTTGACTTTTTGGAGCAATACCGCGTCATAGATTTTGGGGTTTTGGGGATAACAACAGCCTTTGACTACGACAAAATGGAGTTTTTTGTCTTTTAGACAAACAAACTGTGGGTCTTTTTTGGGTTTCGAATTTACTGCCAAAAATTCGAAACCTGCAGCTTCTAAGGCTTCTCCAACCACATTCATGGCGAGCTGATGTATTTCTTTTTCTGTGAGCATAAAAAAACCTCGGAATAAACTCCGAGGTTGTAAATTTAATATTATCCTCCAAAGTCGTCAAAACGAACATTTTCTGGTGGAATACCAAAATCGTCGGCCATTTTTTCGACGGCTTGATTCATCAATGGGGGTCCACAGAAATAGACTTCGATATCTTCGGGGTTTTCGTGTTTAGAAAGATAGTTGTCAATCACCACTTGGTGAACAAAACCTTTAAAACCATCTCCTGCACCATCCAAACCATCTTTTACCTTCCAGTTGTCTTCTTCTAAAGGTTCTGAAAGTGCAATGTAAAATCTAAAATTTGGAAAGTCTTTTTCTAAGGCTTTAAAGTGATCGACATAGAATAACTCTCGCTTCGAACGTCCGCCGTACCAGAACGTTACTTTTCGTCCAGTTTTTAGGGTTCTAAAAAGTTCGTAGAGGTGCGAACGCATGGGTGCCATACCAGCACCACCTCCAACATAGAGCATTTCGGCTTCTGATTCGTTGATGAAAAATTCTCCATAAGGCCCAGAGATTGTTACTGTATCTCCAGCTTTTTTAGAAAAGATATAGGAGGAAGCCACTCCTGGATTGACATCCATCCATCCGTTTTTATTGCGATCCCATGGCGGGGTTGCAATACGTACGTTGAGCATTACTTCTTTACCTTCGGCAGGATAAGAGGCCATCGAGTAGGCACGCTCTACGGTTTCTGGATTTTTCATCACCAGTGGCCATAAGTTAAATTTATCCCATTCCAATTTAAATTTATCGGGCTCCCCAGGATGTTCGTTAGGATGAGCGGTGATGTCCATGTCCTGGTAGTTTACCTCACATTTGGGGATTTCAATCTGTATGTATCCTCCGGCTTTGTAGTCCATTGCCTCTGGCAGTTCGACTACAAATTCTTTGATAAAAGATGCTACGTTGTAGTTACGTACCACTTTGGCTTCCCATTTTTTGATTCCAAAGACTTCTTCGGGGACGGTGATGACCATGTCTTGCTTGACTTTTACCTGACAGCCCAAACGCCAGCCTTCGGCGATTTCTTTTCGAGTAAAATGGGGTGCTTCTGTAGGCAAAATTTCACCGCCACCCTCGATGACTTGGCATTTGCATTGGATACAAGTACCACCGCCACCACAGGCAGAGGGTAAAAAGATTTTGTTATTACCTAATGTGGTCAACAAGGTGCTACCCGATGAGACCTGAAGATCATTTTCTCCGTTAATATGTAAGGTGACGGGTCCTGAGGGTAAAAGTTTTGCTTTAGCGCCCAATAACATTCCCACCAACAAAAATGTGATGGTTAAAAAAACAACAATACTTGCAATGATTACGGTGATATCCATGTAACTCTTATAATTTAATTCCCATAAAACTCATAAATCCTAATGCCATCAATCCAGTGATGATAAAGGTGATTCCCAGTCCTCTTAGTGGTGCGGGTACGTTGGAGTAGGTGATTTTTTCGCGTATAGCTGCGATGGCTAAAATGGCCAACAACCAACCAATTCCTGATCCCAAACCATAAACTGCCGATTCGGCAACCCCCGAAAAATCTTTTTGTTGCATAAACAACGAACCTCCCAAAATAGCACAGTTTACCGCAATTAAGGGTAAAAATATACCCAGCGCACCATAGAGCGCAGGAGCAAATTTTTCTACAATCATTTCTACCAATTGTACCATGGAGGCAATTACGGCGATAAACATGATAAAACTCAAAAAGCTGAGGTCTATGCTGGCATAGTCATTGCCCAACCAGGCGAGTGCCCCTGGTCGAAGCAAATAGGTGTCCAACAAAAAGTTGATGGGTACAGTGATCGCGAGTACAAAAATAACAGCTAACCCAAGTCCAACAGCTGTTTTTACTGTTTTTGATACAGCCAAATAAGAACACATTCCTAAGAAATAGGCGAAGATCATGTTCTCGATAAAAATACTTTTTACAAAAAGGTTAAAATACGCTTCCATGTTGCTTTAGTTTTTTTCGATGAGTTTGCGGTTGCGTGCTCTTTGCAGCCAGATAATGATTCCTACAGTGATCAACGCCATAGGGGAGAGCAACATAAGTCCGTTGTTAACATAGCCCATTTCATAGAAGGCATCGGGAATCACTTGAATACCAAATAATTTTCCCGAGCCGAGCAATTCTCTAAAAAATGCGACCGCAATCAAGAGTACGCCATAGCCCGCAGCGTTTCCTATACCATCCAAAAATGATTTCCAAACACCGTTGCCTAAAGCAAAGGCTTCTAGACGTCCCATTACGATACAATTGGTAATGATCAAACCAATAAAAATGGAGAGTTCTTTGCTGACATCATAAGCATAAGCTCGCAAGACCTGATCTACCAAAATTACCATTGAAGCCACAACCACCAATTGAACGATAATTCGAATTCGGTTGGGGATCAAATTGCGCAAAAGCGAAATGATCACGTTGCTTGCTGCCATAACGGCCATTACCGATATACTCATTACTATGGCGGGTTTGAGTTGCACCGTAATGGCGAGTGCAGAACAGATGCCTAATACTTGTACGGTAATCGGGTTGTTGTCATCGAGTGGATCGGTGAGTAGTGCTCGATTTTTTTTAGAAAACAAAGGTTCCTTTTCTTTATTGACAAAGAAAAAGAGGGGTTTGTTGTTTGATTTTTTAGAGGTCATTGTAGTCTAGTTATTCAATGCTAAAGGGGTTTCTTCTTTTGAGAAATAAGGAAGGTAATGCGCCAATCGCTCAGCAATCATTGCCGTTACTCCATCTCCAGTAATCGTGGCGCCAGATATGGCATCGATTTCATGGTCGTCTTTATCACTATTGGTTGGGTCATTGTTGGTTTTTGAAACGTTGATTCCAACCAATTGACCATTTTGATCCATGATTTTTTCATCGACAAAACGTTCTTGAAACCACTTTTGTGTAATTTCTGCACCCAGTCCTGCAGTTTCTCCTTTGTGATCAAAAACAGCACCTTGTATGGTGTTTTTGTCTTCTTTGAGTGCAAGGTATCCCCAGATGGCATCCCAAAGTCCTGCACCACGGAGTGGTACAACATAGTATTTTTTTCCTTCTACATCAGCGACATAAAGTGGAAATCGCTGTGCTTCTACAGGCTTTTTTAACTCACCGTTGAGCTGAATTTTGAAGGCTTCTGATTGGGTATCCACAGCACCTGTGTGCGTCAAAGCCAACTCTTCAACGATGTATTTTTTGTAAAGGCCTTCGGCCTGGTCCCGATCGGTTTCGATACCAATGGTGGCCAGGATATTTTGCATTTTTTCTTTACGCACATTTTCTGCTTGCAGCCCTTTAAGAGAAGAGGCTGTAAAGGCCAAAGCCGAGGCCACGACCAAAACCATAAGCGTTGCAAACAAAAAGGTATATCCGTTACTGTCTCGATTCATAATTAAGCAGTTTTTAGTTGCGCTTTTGCCCAACGTTTTTTTCTTCGGTTGATATTGGCTTCTACTACGTAGTGGTCGATTGTAGGTGCAAATACGTTCATCAATAAAATGGCGAGCATGACCCCCTCGGGGTAAGCGGGGTTAAACACCCGAATCATGATGCAGAAGATTCCCACCAAAATTCCATAAACCCATTTTCCTTTTTCTGTTTGAGCGGCTGAGACAGGATCTGTAGCCATAAATACGATACCAAAAGCAAAGCCCCCTACGACCAAGTGGTTGAACCAGTCAAACTGCATCAATGCGTTGGCACCCCATAAGTTGAATAAAAAGCCCATGATACTGGCTCCAATAACACCACCAACCATGATACGCCAGCTGGCAACTCCTGTTGCAATAAGCATCAATGCTCCGACAACAATCCATAGGGCTGAAGTTTCTGCAATAGAACCTGGGATTCCTCCTTGAAACATATCCATTGTGGTATAGCTTACCTCTTGGCCTGCTGCAAGTGATCCCAAAATGGTTTCGCCAGAAACACCATCTAGTGTAGTGGCTTCAGAGACCCATACTTTGTTTCCCGACATATAAGTAGGATAGGCAAAAAAAGCAAAAGCTCTAGCCGTCAAGGCAGGGTTCAATATATTCATTCCGGTACCCCCAAAAGCTTCTTTGGCGATCAGTACTGCAAAAGCTACAGAGATGGCAACCATCCAAAGCGGAATATCGACCGGCATGATCATCGGAATGAGCAAACCGGTTACCAAATAGCCTTCGTTTACTTCGTGACCACGGTAAACCGCAAAAGCAAATTCGATCGATAACCCGACAACATAGGATACAATAATCATCGGCACAACTTTCATTGCTCCATGAAGAAAGGCATCCATAAACGTAAATACACCCCCCAATTGAATGAAATGCTGATAGCCGGTGTTGTAAATTCCATAAACCAAAGCGGGCATCAATGCGAGGACCACTGTGATCATGGTTCGTTTTAGATCTACGGCATCACGGACGTGTGCCCCTTTGTGCGTGGTGTGGTTGGGGACAAATAGAAAAGTGTCAAAGGCGTTGATTGCCGGAGCAAACTTTTCCCATTTTTGGCCTTTTTCAAAAGGCCTTCTGATTTCATCTAATTTTTTTCTAATAAAACTCATACGTGCTCTCTTTATCCAACTTCTTTTAACATGAGGTACATGGCATTTTTGATGATTTCTTGTGCTTCAATTTTTGAAGTATTGGCAAAATCAATCAATCCAAAATCTTCAGGAATTACTTCGTAGATACCAAGGAATTCCATTTTTTCAATATCTCCAGTCATGCATGCTTTGAGCAATTGCATAGGATAGATGTCCATCGGAAATACTTTTTCCATTTCTCCAGTAACAACCAGCGCGCGCTCTTCTCCATTTAGATTGGTGTCCACTTCTTTTGCGCTATTAAACAACCAAGAAAATGAAGTTTTTGACAAACTAGGAATGTTACTGTCTTTAAAAGGCATCCAACCAAACATACGGTATTGGTTTCCTTCGGGGATGATGCTCAATAGGTTGTTGTAAAAACCAATATGACTTTGCGGTTGTGTTTGTCTACCAGTCAAAACATCACCGTTTATATAACGAAGATTTTTTTGGGTATCGACTTGTGTCATCTCGCAAAGTGGTGCAATTTGAGCGCCAATTTTGGTTTTGATATAATGGGG
Source organism: Flavobacteriaceae bacterium (assembly GCA_017852395.1). Taxonomy (GTDB): domain Bacteria; phylum Bacteroidota; class Bacteroidia; order Flavobacteriales; family Flavobacteriaceae; genus RFYP01. The sequence goes on along the minus strand of JAFMLE010000007.1, from coordinate 47,543 downwards.
TTTGCCCACGGGCGAACCTGCTACTGCGATGGTACGTTGTGCGGCATATTGCCCTGTTTCGAAAAGGAGTCCTATGTTGACAACATCTTCGGGGCGGATGGTCCACACTTTTTCATGCATTGCAAGCGGGTTGGTGTGGTGGATGATTATACTCTCATTGCCTGCAGGGTGGGGCCCAGAAACGGCAATTTGATTGACATTTTCGATTTTGGCAAAACCATCTCTATAATTTTGATCGGTTGCCAAATAGATCGTAGAAGTCAATTGATTTAGCACATCAATCCCTTTTTGAAATTGTTCGAGTTGATCTTTTAAGAAAAACTCAAAATCAACGTCCAAGGGTGCTGTGGCATAGGTAGAAATATAAATGGCTTTGGGTGTTACCTCAGGATCAGCAATGACGTTGTAGGGACGTTGACGGATAAAAGGCCAACAGCCGCTCTCCAGCAAAAGCGCAACAATTTCTTCACGCTTCATGCTTTGGGGATTTCCTACTTTGTGGGTTATTGCATCGGTGCCATTGGCTTCGATGATCACTTCCAAAATTTTTCGTTTGGCACCTCGGACGATCGCTTTGAGTGTTCCAGAAACTGGAGATACAAATTGAATGCGGGGATTGCTTTTTGAATAGAAAACGGGCGTTCCCGCTTGTACTTTAGCACCTTCTTTGAGATGCATTTTGGGGGTCAGCGCAAAAAAGTCGTCAGGAAGTAGTGCGTAGGTACTCGATGGAGCACTTTCTTGGATGATTTTCTCAGCTTTTCCTTTTAGATTGATTGTGGCACCTCTGCGGATGCGTAAGCCTTTTGACATTTCGTTCAAGTTACATTCTAAAACCGTGCAAATTTACATATAATAGAGCGGTAAAAAAAACGAGAATCGTTAAAAAATATCGACAGTTTATCAAAAGATTTATTTTTCTGTAGGCGGCCTAAATTTCGGTGGCTTCAAGCGCTGTAGTTCTAATTTTAGTACTTTTGATTTATGAAGTTAAAAGGTCGGTTTATCGGGTTTTTATTGTTTTATAATTGTTGGTGGGCCCTACAAGCACAAGTGGTTTATGAAACCGCACCACCAGAGTTCATAAAATCAATCGTTTTCAAATCGTATGACCAACCGCATCAATTTCCGGTGGTTGGACCCAATACACCATTTTATCTGACTTTTGATGATTTGACGTCAACGGCAACCGATTATTATTATCGAATCTCCTATTATAACTTTGACTGGACACCCTCTACACTTTTTAAAAACGAATACATGGCGGGGATGGACAATCTTAGGATTGAAAATTTTAGGAGTTCTTTTAACACCTTACAGCCTTATACCCACTATCGTTTGGAGCTGCCTAATGACGACACACGTTTTCTACTTTCTGGAAACTATATGCTATCGATCTACGACAGCGCCGATCAGTTGGTTTTTTCAAGGCGTTTTGTCATCAACAGTTCGGAGGCGGTAGTGGCTGCTGGAGTTTTTCGCGCCCGTGATTTGGCCTATTATCAGACCCACCAAAGTATTCAATTTTCTGTCCAACCCACTCGGGAACCCTTTCGCAATCCCGAAGCACTTGTAAAAGTTGTGGTTTTACAAAACGGCCAATGGGATCGGGCTGTAACCGGACTTAAACCTCAATATAACAATGGTCAAGTTTTAGAATACCGTTATGATGAGGCTGCCCGATATGAAGGGGGAAATGAGTTTTTATTTTTTGACACCAAAGACATCAGGGTATCTTCTCCCAATGTGAGTTATGTCAGGCTGGGCGATCGTTATCAGTCGTTTTTGTACACCGATGCAATCCGAAATACATATCCCTACACCTATGGACCAGACATCAATGGTGATTTTCAGATACGAACACTGCAAGGCACCCAGGACGATGCTGTAGAGGCAGATTATAGTTGGGTGCACTTTAGCCTGTCAGCACCTTATGCCCTCGAGCAAGGTACAGTGCATGTCATCGGAAAATTTAACAATTATGAGCCTTCACCCGAAAATCAAATGCGCTACAATGCGTCCTTAGACGGCTATGAGGTAGCCTTATTGCTCAAGCAAGGGTTTTATAATTACCGTTACGTAATACAAACTGAGAATCAAATTTTGCATCATGCCATAAGTGGCAATCATGCTGCTACCGAAAACCAATATATGGTCTTGGTTTATTACCGAAACTTTGGAAGTCTTCATGACACGCTAGTAGGGGTGGGTGTGGCTTCTTCTTTTGAAATTTTAAATTAAAAATAGATTTTTCAAAGGAGTTAATATTCGTTTAGTTTTCGTAACTTTCTGAGTTAAAAGGTATTCTTAACAAATATGTTACAACAAATAACCAAAGGGATACGAATTTCTGCCACTATTGAGTTCAATGGTGCGGTACGTCATCAGAATGCGTTCCAATATGCCTTTTTATATCACATCAAAATTGAAAATCAAAGCAAAGATGCGGTACAGCTGCTCACCCGCCATTGGAAAATCATCGAGTCACTAGACCAGACGCAATATGTCAATGGAGAAGGCGTAGTAGGCAATAAGCCGGTACTCAATCCCGGTGAGAGCCACCATTATTCTTCAAATTGTTTGTTGTCGTCTCCTGTCGGGGCAATGAAGGGTGTTTTTGTAATGATCAATTTTAGTACTGCTCAAAAATTTCAAGTTCAGGTGCCCATTCTCAATTTGGCTGCCCCCTTTATCTTGAATTGATTTTTTTCCCCTACTTATTTTTTTACTTTTGAAAAAAAGAATTACGCCTTAAAATATTGATATGAATAGCACTGTTCAAGTACCCTATCCTCAAAACGAGCCCATCTTGTCGTATGCACCCGGAACTGCCGAAAAAGAAGCAGTACTGGCGGCCTACAAAAAAATGTTTCAAGAAGCGATAGAAGTTCCGTTAGAAATCAATGGAAAGCAAATAAAAACAGGAGATACAGCACCGATGTCCCCCCCGCACGATCATCAACACCTATTGGGCCATTACCACAAAGCGGCTCCAGAACATGTAGATCTTGCTATAGAAACAGCACTAGAAGCGCGTAAAAAATGGAGCAAAATGCCTTGGGAATCCCGAGCAGCAATATTTTTAAAAGCCGCCGATTTGATTGCAGGCCCTTACCGTGCCAAAATCAATGCGGCTACGATGTTGGCGCAGTCAAAAACCATTCATCAAGCGGAGATTGATGCCGCATGTGAATTTATTGACTTTCTGCGATTTAATGTGGCCTACATGCAAGAGATCTATCAACAACAACCCGATTCGGATAGTGGTATCTGGAATCGGTTGTCATACAGACCCCTAGAAGGATTTGTATACGCAGTGACTCCATTCAATTTTACAGCCATATCCGGAAATCTGCCTGCTAGTGCAGCGATGATGGGCAATGTCGTGGTTTGGAAACCCAGTGATCATCAGGTTTTTTCTGCCAAAATCATAATTGATATTTTCAAAGAAGCGGGTCTTCCAGATGGCGTAATCAATGTGATTTTTGGCGATCCACAAATGATTACCGACAAGATCTTGACGCATGCTGATTTTGCAGGGATACATTACACGGGTTCTACCGAAATCTTTAAAATGCTATGGACCAAAATAGGTCAAAACATCAACACTTATAAGTCCTATCCGCGTATCGTAGGTGAGACCGGGGGTAAAGATTTTATTTTGGCACATCCTAGTGCAAAACCACAAGAAGTAGCGACTGCTATAATTCGAGGGGCTTTTGAGTTTCAAGGGCAAAAGTGTTCTGCGGCATCACGGGTTTATTTGCCCAATTCAATTGCAGATGCCGTGCTTTCGTATGTTAAAGAAGACATGGACACCATCAAAATGGGATCGCCCGAAGATTTTGAAAATTTTGTAACAGCGGTGATCCATCGCGGTGCCTATGATCGTCTGGTTAATGCCATAGAAAAAGTAAAAAAGGACCCAGAGGCAAACCTCCTCAAAGGAGGGACCTATGACGATCGCAAAGGCTATTTTGTTGCCCCAACCCTTGTTGAAGTTACCGATCCCCACTACTATACGATGGAAACCGAATTGTTTGGCCCACTGGTTACCGTTTACCGTTATGACGATGCCCAATGGGAGGCAACGTTGAAACTTGTTGACCAAACATCGATTTATGCCTTGACCGGAGCGGTGTTTTCACAAGACCGCTATGCATTGCAACAAGCGATAGAACAACTCGAAAACGCGGCCGGAAATTTCTACATCAATGACAAACCCACAGGAGCGGTGGTTGGGCAACAACCCTTTGGAGGTGCTCGCGCATCTGGAACCAATGACAAAGCGGGCTCTGCGCTCAATTTGTTGCGTTGGGTGTCACCAAGGCTAATCAAAGAAACCTTTGTGCCGCCTACCGATTATCGGTATCCGTTTCTGAGTACATAGCGTTTCTTGATTTTAACATTTTTTTTGTACTAAATGTGTGATTTTTACGTTATTAAGTAAAATCCAAATCCTACTTAATAATGTTCAAAATTCTACAAACAGCAGCAGTCATTCTTTTTTTTGCACCCTCGCTATTGGGACAAGAAGTAACCTATCATATCGTCAAAAGCTATGACAAAGATGGCGTATTGACGCAAAATGATACCCTATTTGTAAATCATCGCGGATCACCAAAAATTGGTAAAAGTGCTTCTGGCAATACGTTTATTATTGATAAAAAAATTAGGATTGATAGTATCAAAGAACTACTAAAAAACAGAAAAGACCCTGTAAAAATTGCCGAATTTGTTTCTGGGCCTATTATTTTGGGAGATTCATTGCACTTTGAAGCCTCAAAATTGTTAATAAGCGACACCGATTATCTTGGGAGTTTTATGGATATGGAGTTACCAATACACTATGGATATAGAAGCAATCAGTATCAAAAAAAGATTACAGCACTCGAAAAGCAAATCAAAATGCTTTCCGAACAAATAGAAAAAATCAATCGACGGCTCAAAAAAGAGTAAATATTTTTTTAGATGTGTTGGTTCTAAAGAGGAAGATAGACCACCTTTTTGGTTTCAAAAAAAGGATCATCAAAATGGTCTGATAGCGCAAATTGTTCTGCCTTTGGAAAATCGCGAAGTTCTTCGGACAAATCACCACCCTTGAGATAGAGAATCCCATTTTTTCGATGATGCATACCCTTCTTTTTGATTTTGGGACGCACCCAAGGAACAAAATGATTCATTGCAGTTACGGCACGACTGACAATAAAATCTGCTTGTTCATCAACCCCTTCGATGCGGCTGTGGTGGGTGACCACGTTGTCGATTTGTAGTGCTTCTACTACAGCATCAACCACTTTTATTTTTTTTCCAATGCTGTCTACCAAAATAAACTGAGTTTCTGGAAAAAGAATTGCCAAGGGAACCCCCGGAAATCCACCGCCGGTTCCTACATCAATGATTTTGGCACCTGGCAAAAAAGCTTGCACTTTGGCAATTGCAAGGCTGTGCAATAGGTGACGTACTACAAATTGGCTCATATCCTTTCGGGAAACCACATTGATTCTGGAGTTCCAATATTGGTATAAGTCCTCCAAAGCTTCGAATTGTCCTTTTTGTTTTGGGGTTAAATTGTCAAAATATAAAAAGAGTGCCTCCAAATGTTGAATTTTAACTTTGAGAAAGGTAAATTTATGTTTTTTACAAAAGTATATGAAAAATCAACCGACCACGCTCCGGTTCGAACGCAATGATCCAAAAGATTTTTTTAAAACATTGAACAAACGCGTCAACGATTATTTTAAATCCAATAATATCGCCAAGACCGGTGGATGGCGAATTTATCTAAAATCCCTCGTCATGTTTTCACTATTGATTGTGCCCTATGTCTTGATCATGATGTTGGACATTAGTGATTGGTATAAATTATTGTTGGCAGTAGTCTTAGGACTTGGTATGGCTGGGGTAGGCATGAATGTAATGCACGATGGCAACCACGGTTCATTCTCCAAATATCCGTGGATTAATAAATTGATGGGCAGCAGTATCTATATACTTGCAGGCAATGTTTTCAATTGGAAAGTACAACACAATGTACTTCATCACACCTACACCAACATTCACGGGCACGATGAAGATCTGGAAGCAGGTAGAATTTTGCGCTTCTCAAAGCATGCACAATGGTTTCCATACCACAGATTACAACACTATTATTCTGTAATACTCTACGGTTTGTTGACCATCAATTGGGCAATATTTACCGACTTTTTTCAAATGCGTCGTTATCAAAAGCGAAATCTCAAATATGCCAACTGTGCCAGCCCAACCAGACAATGGATCGGCTTGGTGGTTTCAAAAATCATTTATTTCTCCATATGGATAGTGGTCCCCATAGGGGTCTTTGGTATCGTATGGTGGAAAGTGTTGCTTGGCTTTTTTGCCATGCATTATACTGCGGGTTTGATTTTGAGCTTGGTTTTTCAACTGGCACATGTTATGGAAGATGCTGCCATGCCTTTGCCGGATCCAGAAACGGGGACGGTCAAAAATACCTGGGCCATTCATCAGCTTTTGACAACGGTCAATTTTGCACGAAAAAACAGATTGGTAAATTGGTTTACGGGTGGACTAAATCACCAAATAGAGCATCATATATTTCCACATATAAGCCATATACATTACACAAAAATTGGTGAAATTGTTAAAAAGACCACAAAGGAATTTAATTTACCTTACAATGAGTACAAATCTACTCGAAGTGCCTTACTTTCGCATTTTAAATTTTTAAAGAAAATGGGAATGCAGCCCGTTTATGCGAATTCTTAATTATGGAACACTTATCTGATCGAATTAACAGCTTGCCCATTTCTGCCACCTTGGCAATGGCTGCCAAAGCAAGAGAACTCAAAGACCAAGGAGTCGACGTTATTGGATTGAGTTTGGGAGAGCCTGATTTTAATACTCCCGAATTTATCAAAGCGGCAGCCATACAAGCGATTGAAGATAATTATAACTCCTATACCCCAGTTGATGGATATGTCGAGTTGAAACAAGCTATTTGTACCAAATTTAAACGAGACAATAACCTGTCTTACCAGCCCAATCAGATTGTTGTTTCTACGGGAGCCAAGCAATCGATTGCCAATGTTGCTATGGTATTGCTTAATCCAGGCGATGAGGTATTGTTACCTGCACCCTATTGGGTCAGCTATTCTGCAATAGCAACCTTGGCCGAGGCCAACGCGATCATCATTCCCTCTACGATCGAAAACGACTTTAAAATCACACCTGAACAGTTGGAGGCCGCCATCACGCCCAAGACCAAATTGGTCATGTTCAATTCGCCAAACAATCCCAGCGGTACGATCTATACCGAGGCCGAATTTCGAGCGCTTGCCGCTGTTTTAGAAAAGTATCCAGACATATTCATACTTTCTGACGAAATCTACGAACATATCAATTATGGAGAAAAACCGTTTAGTTTTGCTGCCATAGAAAGCATGTACGACCGTACCATTACTGTAAATGGTGTGGCCAAAGCTTTTGCAATGACCGGCTGGCGAATTGGTTATATCGGAGCACCACAATGGATCGCAAAAGCTTGCAATAAAATGCAGGGGCAAATCACCAGTGGCGCAAATTGTATTGCACAACGCGCGACCATCGCCGCTTTAGAAGCACCAGTAAGTGCGATCCAGTATATGGTGGATGAGTTTGAAAAAAGACGCACACTTATTATTGGTTTGCTACGTCAAATTCCTGGGCTAAAAGTCAATGAACCGATGGGAGCCTTTTATGTTTTTCCAGATGTGTCTTATTATTTTGGAAAAACAATTCAAGAGCACACAATAAAAGATGCGGACGACTTTGCTTTATTTTTACTCGAACAAGCGCACGTAGCAACGGTAAGTGGTGTTGCTTTTGGAGCACCAGATTGCTTAAGAATCTCATATGCTGCCTCAGAAGCTCAAATTAAAGAGGCTCTGGGTAGAATGGCAAAAGCGCTACAATAAATGAAGCAATATCCTATAAAAAAACCGGCCTTGGCCGGTTTTTTTATTTTTACTTGTTAACGATCTGTTCTTGATGGTTAATGGATTCTTGGTGAATGGCTTTAAACAGACGTAGGATAAACTCTTCAGATAATCCACGTTCTTCACCTTCGAGAACCATTCTTCCCAAAATTTCATTCCAACGTTTGCTTTGCAAGACAGCCACATTGTTCTCTTTCTTAAGTCTACCGATGGCTTCGGAGACTTTCATTCTTTTGCCCAAAGTATCTAAAATCGTTTGGTCAGCGACGTCGATTTGGGTTCGAAGATTTTGCAGTTCTGCTTGATAGCTTTCTTCTTCGGTAGTGGTTTTTCTAATTTTTAGATCTTTCATGATTTGTACCAAATTGGAAGGGGTTACCTGTTGAGCGGCATCACTCCATGCATTGTCCGGGTCCCAATGACTTTCTACCATAAGGCCATCAAAATTTAGATCCAATGCCATCTGACAGGTATCAAAAATCATTGATCGGTTTCCGGTAATGTGCGAAGGGTCACAAATTAGGGGTAGATCGGGGAAACGATTTTGCACCTCTACAGCAATTTGCCATTCTGGGTTATTGCGGTATTTTGACTTTTCGTAGGTAGAAAACCCTCGGTGTATCAATCCCAGTTTTTTGATGTTGGCAGAATATAATCGCTCAACGCCTCCGAGCCAAAGTGCAACATCGGGGTTTACGGGGTTTTTAACCAAAACAATTTTGTCGGTTCCTTCTAGGGCATCTGCAATTTCTTGAACGATAAATGGACTTACCGTTGATCGGGCGCCGATCCATAGAATGTCTATATCGTGGTCCAAAGCTAATTTGACATGATCCTTGTTGGCGACTTCTGTGGCAGTAAGCAGCCCGGTTTCTTTCTTGACCCGTTGCAACCATTTAAGGCCTATGGCTCCAACCCCTTCGAACATTCCGGGTCGTGTACGGGGTTTCCAGATTCCGGCACGATATACTGTGACATCGGTGTCCTTGAGTTCGTGCGCAATTTTGAGTACTTGTTCTTCGGTTTCTGCGCTGCAAGGTCCTGCAATGACCAGCGGATGGCTAAGACCAAAAGCATCGAGCCACTGGCGCATTTCTTTGTTATTTTCCATAAGTATTGTTTTTATCGGTAATTCCTTTTAGTATGGTTTTTATTCGGTTGATTTGTTTCATCTCTTGATAAAGAACTTCAAAATCATCACGCTCCATTGCAGCTTTAAATATTTTGAGGTTGCGAATGTAGTCGTTTAGGCTTTCTAATACAAAGTTCTTGTTGATTTTAAAGATTGGTGTCCACATATCTGGCGAGCTTTTGGCCAGTCGAACGGTGGATTCGAATCCACTACCTGCCATGTCAAAAATGGTAGATTGATCTTTTTCTTTTTCCAAAACGGTTTTGCCGAGCATAAAGGAGCTGATGTGTGACAGATGTGAAACATAAGCAATGTGTCTGTCGTGTTCAACAGGATCCATTTCGCGCAATTCCATTTGCATGGCTTCAAACCATGTTTTGGCAAGCAATAACAATTCTGGATTTGTTTTTTCAGTCTCACAAAGGATCTGAGTTTTTTTGAAATATAGGCTTTCAAAGGCAGCAGTTGGCCCCGAAAACTCGGTTCCGGCAATGGGGTGTGTAGCAAGAAACTGCTTCCGCTTTGGATGGTTGGCAACTTGCTGACAGATGGCTGCTTTGGTCGAGCCAAAATCGATAATTAGTCCCTTAGGACCAATTTGGTCTAAAAACTGTGTCAGGTGCTGTTCTATGGCATCTACCGGTATGGCCAATAACAGCAGTTCTAGATCGTTATAATCTTCAGACGACAGAACGCCATCAATAAGACCAAGAGATAGGGCTTGCTCTTGATGGGTTTTGTTATGGTCACTTCCCAAAAGTTGTGCATTGGCAAAGTGTTTTCGCGCATGAATTGCAAACGAACCCCCTATTAATCCCAAACCGACAACACCTATTTTCATACAAATCGTTCTATTGCTTTAATAATCATTTCTTCTTCTACACATAATGAAAAACGCACATAGCCTTCACCTTGAGATCCAAAAATGGTTCCTGGAGCAATAAATAGGTGTTTTTCGTTGAGAAGATTATCTACATAGGCCTCGGAGGAGGTGTATTGTTTTGGCAATTTGGCCCAAACAAACATGCCTGTTTGATCCGGGTTATAGGTGAGTTCTAATTGATCAATGAGCTGGAGCATGCGTTTTTTTCGATTGGCATAGATTTCATTCATTGATTGGTACCAGTTTTCTGAGGATTGTAAAGCGGCGATGGCTCCTTTTTGCAAACCATAAAACATACCCGAGTCCATATTGCTTTTGACTTTTAAAACGGGATTGATCAATGCGGCATTACCCAAAACCATTCCAACGCGCCAACCGGCCATATTGAACGTTTTACTCAATGAGTTGAGTTCGAGTGCCACTTCTTTTGCACCTGGAGTGGCTAACAAAGAGGTGGGGTTTTGGTTAAGGACAAAGCTATACGGATTGTCATTGACCAATAGAATATTGTTTTGTTTGGCCCATTGTACCAGCGCGATAAAGAGTTCCTTAGATGCAGCCGCCCCCGTTGGCATATGGGGGTAGTTGAGCCACATGAGTTTGATTTTTGAGGTGTCGAGTTGTTCGAGAAAATGGCGGTCGGGTAGCCAACCTGTAGATTCCTCAAGTTTATAATAAACGGCTTCTGCCGAAACCAAGCGCGTTACTGCGCTGTAGGTGGGGTATCCTGGATTTGGAATCAAAACCTGGTCGCCTGGGTTGAGAAACGCCATAGAAATGTGCATAATACCCTCCTTAGATCCCATAAGTGGCAAAATCTCATCTTTGGGATTTAGCGTCACACCATAGTGGGTATGGTAAAAATCTGCGATGCCTTCACGAAGTTCTGGGAGCCCTTGGTAGCTTTGGTATTGGTGGGCCTTGGGATGTGTTAAACTCGATGTAAGTGCATTGAGTACTTCACGGTCTGGCGCCAAATCAGGACTGCCAATGCCCATATTGATAATGGGTTGTCCAGATGCAATGCGTTGTCCTACCTCTCGTAACTTTTTAGAAAAGTAGTATTCTTCTACGGTTTGTAACCTATTGGCGATTTGAAGATTCATTAGTTTTCTTTTTGGTAAACGCCCAATACTTTAAACTGTTGTGCCATAATCTCGAGGATCGATTTAGCCTTTTTGTACTGCTCTATATTTTCAAAAGTGACATCGACAAAAAAGGCGTATTTGCCTGGAGTTTCGATAACGGGTAGGGATTGTATTTTGGTAAGGTTCAATTGGCAATCACTCATTACATTGAGTACGGTGGCCAAACTGCCCCTTTGATGGTCTAAGGTAAATTTTAGTGCTGCTTTATTGAATTCGGGGGCTAAAGGCACCGGTTTTTTTGAGACAATCACAAAACGGGTTACGTTGTTTTTAATGGTTTGTATTTGCGGGGCCAATACATCGAGTTGGTATATCTCAGCCGCACCTTTTCCTGCGATAGCAGCGATCCCAGAAAGTTTTTCCGTCTGGATTTTTTGAGCAACCAAGGCCGTGTCTTCAGCTTCTACCAGTCTAATTTCTGGATAGGCATCAAAAAATTGTGCACACTGGAGTAGGGCCATAGGGTGCGAATGGACTTCTCGTATAGCCGTCAAACTTTGTCCTGGTAGCGCCATCAAATGGTGATTGATTTGAAGAAAATGTTCTTTGATAATCGAAAGATTATTTCGGTCAAGAAGCGCATAGTTGGGCAAGATTGAGCCCGCGATGGAGTTTTCAATGGCCATTATTGCTAGATCAATATCCTCTCGGATCAACCCTTTTGTGAGGCTATCGAAGGACATATACTCCACAATCTGATGGCTAGCCATATCAAACACCGATTGTGCCACCTGATCATGAAAAGATCCTTTTATACCCTGAATTCCTATTTTTTTCATTTCAAAAAAAAAGTCCTGATAAATCAGGACCATTTTATATTATACGTAGTTGTTCTACAAAGTCCTGACTGCCTCTATTGGATAATAGAAGTAGAAAAAACGATCGTAAAACAATGTTATCTGATTCATAATAAAAGCAAATGTAGTTTTAGAAATATTAAAAAACAAAATTTGTTTCAATATTTATATACCTGTTCGATTGATTTTGAAATTACTGAGTTTGATATCATCCAAGCCTTCTTCATCAAACGGATGTTCCATATGGTCCTGAATGTTATATAAGGAAATCAATATAAATTCGCTAATAATCACTACAAAGAATGTGATCCATTCACTTTCAGATTTTTCAAATCCAATTTTGTTGATCAGTGTTGGAGTGTAGATTAATGGAAAAATATAAATGAAAATCAAACAATAGGCCTTGAGGCTTATTGGGGTTCTGTGGGTATGAATAGCAATCAAGTTTTCCTGCCCTTCATGTACGTCTCTCAAAAAGCGATATATTTTTTGACGGGTTCCACCCGATAAATATTCTACATTTCGTTGGATGTATTCATAAAAGTCATTTAAATCAGCATCAATTTGGCGGGTATCTTCGTGTGGACTTTTCAAATAGTCCATAAAATTGTCGCAAATGCTTTCGAGGATCTTGTTGCCCTCCGCTTTTAAATCGTCGCTCATTTTATTGCCGTCATTGAGCAAATAATGAATGACTTTTAGGCCGCTGCGCAATCTGCTCAAATGTTCCATCCCTTTTTCGCGACGTCGAAAAGCCCCCCTGATGGTAAATACCAAAGGAAATATTATCGCAATACTAATGAGAGTGAGATCTACGTTGTAAATAATCTCGAATTCGTAAAACACAAACGGCACAATCACTGAAATAATTAGTGTAATTAGCGTACGTTGGTTGATTATGGAGAAATAACTTTTCAAGTTTTTTTTCTTAAATTAGACATGTAAATCTATTAACTATATTATGAAAAAACAAGTAATCTTTCTATTCCTTCTTTTGTTTGGTTTTCAGACCCAGGCACAGGGAGACCAAAAAGTTAGTTTATTGTTTCAAGACATGACGCCACTTGAAATCAAGCTAAGCTATTCAAACAAAGAATTGCGAAAAGACACGAATGACAGTACTTTTATAGATACTGAAATGCAGTACAAATACAACGGCAACTGGGAGGTGCTTCCTGTTTCGCTGCGAGCACGAGGTAACTTTCGTCGTGCCGAATGTTATTTTCCACCTGTGAAAATGAAAGTTAAAAAATCCAATGCCAAAAACACCCTTTTTGAAGGTAATAAGAGCTTGAAATTGGTTTTGCCTTGTAAAATAGAATCCAACAATAATGATAATATTCTACAAGAATATATGGCCTACAAGTTATATGAGGTAATCTCGCCCTACCATTTTAAAACGCGTAGGGTCAAAATTACCTTCGAAGAAGAAAAGGGCAAAAAAATAAAGGAACACAGCCTCGAAGGATTTCTTATTGAAGACGATGACTTAGTTGCTGACCGCTTTGAAGGTCAGGTGCTCGAACGCTTTATTCATCCTTTGGCAATGGATGCGGAGAGTTCTGCTCAGAATGCTTTTTTTCAATTTATGATTGGCAATACCGATTTTTCTACGGCCTATCAGCACAACGGAAAATTGCTCTATATCGACAAAAAAATTATTCCGCTTCCTTATGATTTTGACATGTCAGGATTGGTCGACGCAAGCTATGCTACCGTCAACACTACCTTGGGGATCACCTCCGTAAAAGACCGAAAATATAGAGGCTTCAAAAGAGATGATGAGGTGCTCAATGGTGTGCGGAGTCAGTTTTTGACAAACAAACAAAAACTGATGGACATCGTAGCCGCTATGGCTGGAGATTTTGAAAGTGAAAAAGAATTTAAAGAAACCCAGAAGTATATTGAGAGTTTCTATGACATTCTTGAAAACGACAAAGACTTTCAGGCCAGTATTGTCAGCCAGGTAAGAACCAAGTAAATCTTTAGTAAATTATTGAACCAATACCTTCATCTTTTTAAAGATGGAGGTATTTTCATAGATGCCTGAAAAAGAAGAAGCTCCGGGTCCAAAGGCAAAAACAGGTACCATTGCAGCGGTGTGTCCCTCGGTAGAAAATCTTCCACTTACAGTATTTCGAGCGACATCTCCTTTTAGAAGTGATAACCCTCCGGTTTCATGATCAGCGGTAACAATGACGATTGTATTTCCTTGTTTTTTGGCAAAAGCCACTGCGGCGGCAATCGCGTTATTGAATTCTTCAAATTCGGACAAGACATAATTGAGTTCGTTGGCGTGTCCTCCCCAATCGATTTGTGACCCTTCGACCATCATAAAGAAAGGTTTTTTTCGGGTTGCTAACTTATCAAGTGTGGCAACAACCAATTTGTCCAAATCGGGATAGCGCCCTTCTGACAGTCGCTTGGGCTCATCGTCATCGGTGAAAAAACCAATCTTTTTGGATTGAGACTTTTCAAATTTATTCAAGGTATTGACCATTTCATAAGCGCTCATTTCTTTGACAAGATTGCGTTTGTCGTCTCGAGTTACAAAATGTTTTCTGCCGCCTCCAATAAAATAATCAACATTGCTTTCACTCAATTGAAGCGCAATGTCTTGGTATTTTTTTCTAGAATCAACATTGGCATAAAAAGCAGCAGGTGTAGCATGTACTATAGAAGAGGTAGCCAATAGTGCAGTGAGATAACCTTGGGTTTGCGAATATTCTAAAATCGACTCCAAATATTGATTTTTTGGGTCGATACCCAACACGCCATTGTAGGTTTTTTCACCGCAAGCGATTGCGGTACCACTGGCAGCAGAATCCGTTACAAATTGTTCATGGGCATGTGTTTTGGCAAGTCCGATTGTTTCAAATTCTTCTAAGGCAGTTGTGTTGCCAATAGAATACATCCCGGCTGTAATTTGACTTAACCCCATTCCATCACCGATCATCAAAATAATGTTTGGGCTGTTCTGGTCTTGGGCAGTAAGGGCTGTAAATTGAAATAGGAATAGTCCTACAAATACTAATTTTTTCATGTTAATTTTTCTTCAAAATATTTGTAAATGTAATAAATATGTGGTCATAACATGACATGCTTTTGGATATGTGTGGAATTTTTAGCCAGTCTAATTTGTACTTTTTTGTGCAAATACGTTTCATAAATAATCATGTATTATCGCACACGTACTAGACCTAAAACTCTTGGAGTATTTGAACAGGATCAAAAGATGCTTAGTTGTCAGCACTAGTGAAACCCCAACCCGTTTCCAATTGAATCTTTTTATCTAATTTTGAAGAGTCGCACATTTGTGATTAGCAAATAAAAATCCCAAATAGCACTGCATAACGTTAAACCGCGTTATTTTTCAATCGTATAAGGCCATATAAATGGATATAGATTTTATTGTTACTTGGGTTGATATGGATGACCCCAAATGGAAGGAAGAATTTTATCGCTACTCTGGAAAAATTGACAATAGTGTCAATGAGCTTTCCGAAGCGCGTTTTCGGGACTATGGATTTTTAAAGTATTGGTTTCGGGGGGTCGAAAAGTTTGCCCCATGGGTTAGAAAAGTTCATTTTGTGACTTCTGGTCAAAAGCCAGATTGGCTCGACACAAACCATCCTAAGCTCAATATGGTCAGCCATAAAGACTACATTCCGCAAAAGTATTTGCCCGTTTTTAATTCCAATCTCATTGAGATTTATATGCACAAAATCCCCAATCTGTCCGAAAAATTTGTCTATTTCAATGATGACTTTTTTATCACCAACCACCTTAGTCCAGATCGCTTTTTTGTGAATGAATTGCCCAACGATATAGCTGCTTTTAGACACAACACAGGGTTTTCACAGTTTGAAAAAATGCTCAAAAACAACATCCGATTGATCAATAAGCATTTTGATAAAAAAGAGGTTTTTAAAAAGGACGCCTGGAAATGGTATCACCCTTCGTATGGAAAAAGAGGTCGGGTAAATCATTTGCTCAAATACTACGATAAATTTGTCACCTTACGCACACCCCACAATGCCCAACCATTCTTGAAGCAGACCTTTGAAGAGGTATGGAAACACTGTGAAAATGAACTAGTGGCGATGTCAAGCCACCGGTTTCGAAGCAGTAACGATCTTACCCCAGAACTCTTTAAAACGTGGCAAATATGCAGCTCAAATTTTAATCCCTACAACACCTATCAAGACACTAAAATGTTTCCTTTGATGCTAAAATCTAAAAAAGCAATCCAAGCGGTTCGGCAACAAACCTATTCGCTGGTTTGTTTAAACGACAGCATTTATATCAGAAATTATAAAAAAACAATGGAAAACATCAAAAGCTCGTTTGACGCAATCTTGCCCGAGAAATCATCCTTTGAACTCTAAGACTATTGTTCTAAAAATAGAGCTGTTTATAATTCAAATTCAGCTTTTTCAGGAAACAAATTTTTTAAAAATGGTTCAATTTGAGCGCGGTGCTGATCAGTGGCGTGTTCTGAATCATTTAAACAAAAGAGTTTAGGTTTGTAACGGTCTATCTTACGTTGATAGTTGGTTTTGTGAACCTTTAGCCGGCAAGATTCACTCCGATTTGGATAGGTTAGAATTCCTCTTTTTTTTGCAAGGGCATAATAATCTACCAATATTCGTTGTATATCAGATTTGTGTCTAAAACGATTCATAAACGTGGGCTTTATTTCACTTTTAAATACCTCTTCTACTACCGCTTTATAGTCACTTTTTAGAAAAGCATCAATATTGTGGTGTGGTTTGATCGGATAATAGTGGTTGAAGTGTTTTTTAAATAACGTATAGGCATTTTCAATCGAAAGCCTGTGGGTGTTTATGTTGAAGTTAAAAAACCGTTTTAAGTTTATTTTTTGTTTGGTCAAGGGATCATAAACCATTCTCTTTATCGGTAATCCATCCCTAAAGAAGAAAGAGGGGTCAAGATCAGCATGCACAAACATATCGTCATTAGAATAAAGATAGTGTTCTGAAAGCCCCGGGATTTTATAGATAAAATTTTCAATAACACTCGAATTAAAATTGGGGAGTATTTCTTTAGGCATTACTTCAGTATGATCCACAATTTTGATTTTCGGATGGTTGGTGTTTAAAAAATGGGGGACTTGATTGTCTGTTAAAATAAATATCTTTCTAATCCAAGGTAAGTGCTTGTCAACCGATCGAAGCGCATATTTTAGTTCTTGGTTGTCTTCATAGCGACCCCTGATATCAATTTTTTGATTTAGGTAGTGTTCTTTTTTCTGCAACCATTTTGGGTCATTTCCATTTACCCATAAATAAACAAGATCGATTTCCATTCTAAGCGGTTTTTAATAGTACCATTTTTCTTTTTTAAGCTTCTCAAGTGATTCTTCAACGCTTTATTTTAATATAATTGACGGCTATCTTTCTTAAAAAATACGGATTGTCAGGCAATATAGCTTTGGTTTACAGAAAGACAATACAACAGATGCGTGTTAAACAAGAATTTTATTCAAAAATACTTTTTATGTAAGAAATACTAAAGCTACGTTCGTTTTTTTAAATTTGGATTTTACAATGCTATGGAAACGATACGAATGGTCGACCTCCAAGGTCAATATGCTAAAATCGAAACACAAATAAATCAAGCCCTACAAGAGGTGCTTTTAGACACTTCATTTATCAATGGTCCGGCGGTCCACAATTTTCAAAAAAATTTAGAAACCTATCTTGGTGTCAAACATGTGATTCCTTGTGCAAACGGTACAGATGCACTTCAGATTGCACTGATGGGGTTGGGTCTAAAGCCCGGAGATGAGGTGATTACTGCAGATTTTACCTTTGCAGCAACGGTAGAAGTCATTGCGCTGTTGCAACTAACTCCCGTTTTGGTCGATGTCGATCCCGATACGTTCAATATTGATGTAGCTGCCGTTGAAGCCGCTATTTCTCCCAAAACAAAAGCGATAATTCCTGTGCATTTGTTTGGACAGGCAGCCCCCATGGAGCCGCTAATGGCCTTGGCCAAAAAACACAATATTTTTGTTGTTGAAGACAATGCGCAAGGGATTGGAGCTACCTATACTTTTGCTGATGGAAGACAAGCCAAAACAGGTACTATTGGCCATGTGGCCACCACCTCTTTTTTTCCTTCCAAAAATCTAGGTGCCTATGGAGATGGAGGCGCATTATTTACCAATGACGACCAACTGGCACATACCCTTAGAGGAATCGTAAATCACGGAATGTATCAAAGATACCATCACGATGTGGTAGGCGTCAATTCAAGATTGGATGCGCTACAAGCAGCAATTCTAAATGTCAAATTACCCTATTTAGATGCCTACAACGAAGCACGAAAAGCAGCCGCAATCAAATATACCGAACGCTTACAAAACCACCCCAAAATAACCACGCCTCACCGTGAAGCCGACTGCAACTCCCATGTTTTTCATCAATATACCTTAAAAATTAAAGAGGCCGATCGGGATGCACTGGTGGCTTACCTAAATGAGCAGGGAATACCTACAGGGGTTTACTATCCCATACCGCTACATGCACAAAAAGCATATCGCGACGCTCGCTATAAAGAACATGACTTTGAAATCACCAACGCATTGGTTGAACAAGTTATTTCTTTGCCCATGCATACAGAACTGACGGATGCACAAATCGACTATATCTGCAAACATATTCTTCAATTTCTAAATGCTTAATAAATGAAATTTAAATCCCACTTGCCGCTCTTTGTGGCCCTTTTTATTTCCCTACCCGTTTTAGCACAAAAGACCTACATCCATGCAGGTCAGATTTTTGATGCTGCAAAAGGGAAAATGATAAAAAACAAGACATTGGTTATCGAAGGTAAAAAAATCACCAATGTTTTAGATGGATGGGTAGCTGCCGAAAATCCAACGGACAACACCCTAGATTTAAAAACCAAAACGGTATTGCCGGGGCTCATCGACATGCACGTCCACATCGAAAGCGAATATACCCCTCAAGCCTATATGGGAAAGTACAAAGATGACGATGCAGACCGTGCTTTTGATGCAGCTCAAAACGCCCAACGCACCCTTATGGCTGGGTTTACCACAGTTCGGGATATGGGAGGCACCGGTGTAAACATCGCCTTGCGCGATGCCATAGCACAGGGCAAAGTGCCTGGACCCAGAATTTTTTCTGCAGAAAAAGCCATTGGAACAACCGGAGGTCATGCCGATCCAACCAACGGATCAAGAAAAGAATTGATGGGAGACCCCGGACCCCGAGATGGGGTGATTAATTCTCCCGACGAAGCAAGAGAAGCGGTTAGACACCGATACAAAAATGGGGCAGATTGCATCAAAATTACGGCTACTGGGGGCGTTACTAGTGTGGCCAAAAATGGGCAAAACCCCCAATTTACTTACGAAGAAATAAAAGCCATTGTGGATACCGCCACGGACTATGGAATGCACGTTGCCGCACATGCCCACGGAGACGAAGGGATGTATCGAGCGGTTTTGGCAGGTGTCAAAACTATAGAGCACGGTACCTTGGTGTCCGAGCGAACCATGGAATTGATGAAAGAAAAACAAACCTATCTTGTCGCTACCATCTCAGCCGGCAAGCACGTGGCAAAAATGGCCAAAATCAAAGGCTTTTTCCCCGAAATAATCGTGCCCAAAGCCATCGCAATTGGGCCGCAAATTCAGGCAACTTTTGGCAGAGCCTATAAAACAGGAGTGCCAATTGCCTTCGGTACCGACGCTGGTGTCTTTCCACATGGAGAAAATGCCCAAGAGTTTGTTTATATGGTCGAAGCAGGAATGCCCGAACATGAGGCCCTGCAACACGCCATGATTACCAATGCAAAACTACTGGGTGTAGCCGATGAGCTGGGACAGCTATTGCCGGGTTATACGGCTGATATAATTGCCGTTGGGCAAAATCCATTGGACGATATTACGACCTTGCAAAACGTCTCTTTTGTGATGAAAGAAGGTCAGGTATATAAAAACAACTAGACTTCGGCTGAAGATACTGTAACTTCACCGTTGATTTTGCGAACCAGTCCTTGCAATACCTTTCCGGGACCCACTTCTTCAAAAGCAAGTGCTCCGTCATAAATCATTTGTTGGATGCTTTGCGTCCATCGTACTGGTGAAGTAAGCTGGGAGATGAGGTTGTTTTTTATAATTTCTTTTTCCATAACAGCCTGACCCGTTACATTTTGATAGATTCGGCAAACGGGATCAAAGAAAGTTGTATTTTGAATGGCTTCTGCCAATTCTTGACGCGCCGGTTCCATAAGCGGTGAGTGAAATGCCCCGCCTACAGGTAGCACAAGTGCGCGTTTGGCTCCCGCTTCTTTGAGTGCTTCACAAGCGGCTTCTACAGCAATACGTTCTCCAGAAATCACCAATTGTCCAGGACAATTATAATTTGCAGCAACGACTGTGCCCGGTGTAGCCTCACAAATACGTTCAACAATTTTATCTTCCAATCCCAATACAGCAGCCATGGTTCCTGGAGCTTGATCACAGGCTTTTTGCATTGCTAGTGCACGTTTGCTTACCAATTGTAATCCGTCTTCAAAGCTCATCGCCCCTGCAGCTGTCAGTGCCGAAAACTCTCCCAATGAGTGACCTGCAACCATCTTGGGTTGAAATTGATCACCCATAATTTCGCTAGTAATCACTGCATGAAGAAACAACGCAGGTTGTGTGACCTTGGTTTGCTGCAAATCTTCTTTGCTGCCCTCAAACATGATGGTAGAAATGTCAAAACCTAGCATTTTGTTGGCTTGATTGAAACGTTTTTTGGCTGAAGAAAAGTTTTCGTAAAGTTCTTTTCCCATACCAGGAAATTGGGAGCCTTGACCGGGGAATATATATGCTTTCATTAAAAAGGAATTTTTTTATACGTGATATAGGTGTAGGCTAAGGGTTGTTCTGGGGTTTTGGGATGGGCCTCTCTATGGACTTCTTCCCATTGTGATGAATCTATTTTTGGAAAAAAAGTATCTGCTTCAAAAGATTGGTGTACACGAGTCAATTCTATCGTTTGGGCATAGGCCAGTGCTTGTTTGTAGATTTGACCACCGCCAATAACAAAAGGTTGAGAATCTTCTTTTGCATATTCAAGAGCGGCTTCTATGCTTGGACATAAAATGATGCCTGGAGCTGCATAATTTTGATTACGTGACACCACAATGTTGGTTCGGTTGGGCAAGGCCTTTGGCAGCGATTCAAAGGTTTTACGACCCATAATGATGGCGTGCCCACAAGTCAGATTCTTAAAACGTTGTAGGTCCTCACGAATGTGCCATAGCAAATCATTGTCTTTACCCAGAGCTTCATTTTCTGCCGCTGCGGCAATGATGGTGACATTGGGTGATTGTTTGATCGTGCTTTTGGGCATAAGTGCTACTTCGTCTGCCGCTTCTAAAAGATTTTTATTGAGTGTTTGATGTTCCAAAGGGGTTTCAATCAGGAATTTTAACAACGTTTTTCGTTTTCTCTTTTTGAATTGGAGTATTTTTGACGCCAAATATACCCTTTCTACCACAAATGAGACAATTTTTCCCTGTTTTAGAGCAATCTATTTATCTAAACACTGCTTATGTAGGACCACTATCGCGACCACTACTCGAGTATAGAAAAACCTTGGAGCAGGACTATTTTGAAAAGGCTGATCTTTTTAAAATCGAGGCGTACGATCAATTGCAAAACAATACACAAACGGTAGCTGATTTTCTGGGAGCCTCGATTTCTCAAACCTACTTGGTTTCTAATTTTACCACGGGTATTCGTTACTTTTTGCAACAATTGCCACCTACATCTAAGGTCCTTTTGCTGAAAGAAGACTATCCTTCTTTGGTAGATGCGTTTTCAGAAAACGTTTTTGATATAGATTATGTGGCGATCGATGCACATGTAGAAGCAAACGTTCAAGAACGATTAGGACAAAAAAACTACGATGTTTTGGCATTGAGCATGGTGCAATACACCAGTGGTTTGTTGTTTGATATGGAAGCACTTCGTGCGATTAAAAAAGCGCATCCCGAGTTGTTAATTATTGTAGATGCTACCCAATGGATGGGTACGGTGGCTTTTTCGTTTCGCAATGCGCCCATAGATCTTGTGGTTGGCAGTGGTTATAAATGGTTATTGGCGGGATTCAATTCTGGTTTTGCCTGTGTATCATCTTTATTTTTTGAAAAAACAAAAACCGACTACAACTATTTTTGGGATAAAATTTATGCAGGTCATTTCAATTTCTTAGGAACAGCCTCAATTGCATTTGCAGTAAATCAGTTGCAGCAATGGGGTTTTTCAGAATTGTTGAAACAGAAGGATCAGCTGGCCCTTTATCTCAAGGATCAACTTCAGAAACGAGCCGTTTTGCTGCCGCTTATAAAAGAGCGAACACACCACTCCTCAATCTTCAACATTAGAGGCAACCAGAATGATTTTGATGCGTTGCAAGCACACGGGGTACGCTGTTCATTGAGGGGTAACGGAATTCGTGTATCGGTACATTATTATAATACCAAAGAAGAAGTCGATCGATTTTTAGAACTGCTTTAGACCGCCACCTTACCTTTGATTAAAGGGTGAGGGTCGTAGTTTTCGAGTGTAAAATCTTCGTATGTAAAGTCAAAAATGGATGTGATGTTTGGATTGAGCTTCATCACAGGAAGTGGTTTGGGTTTTCGAGTCAGCTGCGTTGCAATTTGCTCCTCATGGTTGGCATAGATATGTGCATCGCCAAAAGTATGAACAAAATCTCCAGCTTGGTATCCACAAACTTGGGCAACCATCATAGTGAGTAGGGCATAGGAGGCAATATTGAAGGGTACTCCTAGAAAAACATCGGCACTTCTCTGATAGAGTTGACAAGACAGTTTGTTGTCTGCTACATAAAATTGAAAAAAAGCATGGCAAGGTGGTAGTGCAGCTTTGTTGTTTGCAACATTGGCAGCAAAACTTTTGGATGTGTCGGGCAATACCCCAGGATTCCACGCTGAGACGAGCATGCGTCGACTGTCAGGATTGGTTTTTAGGGTCTGTATAACTTCTTCAATCTGATCAATCCCATCGCTGTTCCAGTTGCGCCACTGGTGCCCGTATACAGGCCCTAGGTTGCCCTGGTCGTCTGCCCACTCGTTCCAAATCCGCACCCCATTTTCTTGTAAGTATCCAATGTTTGTATCTCCTTTTATAAACCAGAGTAACTCATGAATCACAGATTTAACATGAATTTTTTTGGTGGTCACCAATGGAAATCCATCACGCAGGTCAAAACGCATTTGATAGCCAAAAACACTTTTAGTACCCGTTCCTGTTCGGTCGGTTTTGAGGGTGCCATTTTCTTGAATATGCTTAATAAGGTCTAGGTATTGTTTCATACTTCAATTTGAAGTTCTAAAATACCATGAACGGAGATTTTCACAACACAATTTCCTGAATAGTTTTCAAGAAAAGATTAACAGTCTAGGCGTCTTTCCTGCGGGATATTTCGTCTCTAATTATGGCTGCTTTTTCGTAATCTTCTGCTGCTACAAATTTTTTCAGCAGGTTTTTCAATTTACTGACCGATACGTGCTTGAGACTGTTGGGCAATTCATTTTTTTTGATGTTGGATGCGCTCCATTCTTTGGTCCAGTTTTCACCGGTTTCTTTAGCATCTTCTTCGGGAGGTACGGTAGAGGTAAAGCCCGCCCGTGTTAGTATGGAGTCATAGGTGTATATTGGCGCATCAAACCGAAGCGCCATAGCAATGGCATCGGATGTTCGGGCATCAATTATTTCCTCAATTTTGTTGTGTTCGCAAATCAGACTCGAATAGAAAACGCCGTCCACCAGTTTGTGAATTATTACCTGTTTGACAATGATTTCAAAGCGCAGCGCAAAAGATTTAAACAAATCATGTGTCAGTGGTCTTGAAGGTTTGATGTCTTTATCTAATGCGATCGCGATTGCTTGAGCCTCAAACCCTCCAATTACAATTGGTAGTTTGCGATCGCCTTTTGTTTCATTTAAAATAAGAGCATAGGTGCCCGACTGTGTTTCACTGTAAGAGATTCCTTTGATGTCGAGCTGAATTAGCTTCATGGTTGTTGATTAGACTTTAATAACGCAATAAACAGCGTATTAGTGCGTGGCAATTTACAAAAGAAAGGTTTGGCAATGTGTAAAACCTCTTGTCAAAGATGCTTAATTTATGGGATAAATGGTTAAATTTGCACACAATTTGACTTAGTAGATGAAAACAATTCAATTTAGAGAAGCCATTGCAGAAGCCATGTCCGAAGAAATGCGTCGCGATGCCTCCATCTATCTTATGGGTGAGGAAGTGGCAGAATACAATGGTGCTTATAAAGCGTCCAAAGGAATGCTCGATGAGTTTGGTCCCGATCGTGTTTTAGACACCCCTATTTCAGAATTGGGTTTTGCAGGTATAGGCGTAGGTTCTACCATGACTGGCAACCGTCCAATTATCGAATTTATGACCTTTAACTTTGCCTTGGTCGGTATCGATCAAATCATCAATAATGCAGCAAAAATTCGACAAATGTCCGGAGGACAATTTCCTTGTCCCATTGTCTTTCGTGGACCAACGGGCTCTGCCGGTCAATTGGCAGCAACACACTCCCAAGCGTTTGAAAGTTGGTATGCCAACTGCCCCGGACTTAAAGTGATTGTTCCATCAAATCCCTACGATGCTAAAGGGCTCCTAAAATCCGCCATTAGAGACAATGACCCAGTGATTTTTATGGAATCTGAGCAAATGTATGGCGACAAAGGCGAAGTGCCAGAAGGCGAATATACCTTGCCCATTGGGGTAGCAGATATCAAAAGAAAAGGAGATGATGTAACCATCGTTTCTTTTGGAAAAATCATCAAAGAAGCCTTCATTGCTGCAGAGCAATTGGCAAAAGAAGGAATCGAATGTGAAATTATCGACCTAAGAACTGTACGGCCTTTGGACTATAACACCATCTATGAATCGGTCAAAAAAACCAACCGTTTGGTAATCTTAGAAGAGGCATGGCCATTTGGAAATGTATCAACAGAAATCACCTATCAGGTTCAAAACACCCTGTTTGATTATCTAGATGCCCCTGTAGAAAAGATAAATACTGCCGATACCCCCGCACCCTATTCACCCGTTCTTCTCAAAGAATGGTTGCCCAATAGCGATGACGTGATCAAAGCAGTAAAAAAAGTAACCTATCGAAATTCATAATCGAAACAACAACTATTTTTCTAATCTTCGGTGTTTGATTACTTTTACGCCGCAAAAATTTAAAATCTCTTTATGGAAGCGAATATTATAATGATCCCTATTGCACTGTCCATTATTGGACTGGTATATATGCTAATACGTGCCAGCTGGGTAAGAAAGCAAGATGCAGGAAATGAAAAAATGCAAAGCATCTCCAAAAGCATCAAAGAAGGTGCACTAGCTTTTCTCAATGCCGAATACCGACTGTTGGTCGTATTTGTCGTATTGGCATCAGTAGCTTTATTTCTAATCGCAAATGCCGTTGAAACAACCAGCATCATGATTATACCAGCTTTTGTTGTTGGAGCTATTTTTTCTGCGTTAGCTGGAAATATCGGAATGCGCATCGCAACAGAATCTAACTCAAGAACAACCCAAGCAGCTCGTGAGAGTCTTCCAAAAGCACTTCAAGTTTCTTTTGGTGGCGGAACAGTTATGGGACTCGGTGTTGCAGGTCTTGCAGTATTGGGACTTTCCTTATTCTTTTTGCTTTTCATCAACATGTTTATGGTCGAAAGCGGAAGCTTTTACAACAACATGACAATTGTTCTTGAAGCCCTCGCAGGCTTTTCTTTAGGAGCCGAATCTATTGCACTTTTTGCACGCGTTGGTGGGGGTATCTACACCAAGGCAGCTGATGTAGGTGCTGATTTGGTCGGAAAGGTAGAAGCAGGAATTCCTGAAGACGATCCACGCAACCCTGCTACTATTGCAGACAACGTAGGAGACAATGTAGGTGATGTTGCAGGTATGGGAGCCGATCTTTTTGGTAGTTATGTAGCTACTGTTTTGGCTTCTATGGTATTGGGTAATTATATCATCAAAGACATGACCGACGCAACGGGCACCCAATTTTCGGATGCGTTCAATGGCATGGGGCCCATTCTTTTACCGCTGATCATAGCAGGTGTAGGAATTATCGCATCGATTATCGGCACATTTTTGATTCGTATATCTGATAATAATGCTAAAGAAGCGGAGGTGCAACGTGCACTAAATACGGGAAATATTACTTCTATTCTTATTACGGCAGTCGCTGGATACTTTTTAATCCAATGGATGCTTCCTGAAACCATTGTAGGAATGCGATTTTTTGGTGAAGGAACCCACGACATCAGTTCATTAAATGTTTTCTATGCAACACTCGTTGGGCTTTCTGTGGGCTATTTGATTTCTTATTTTACAGAATACTATACTGCTTTAGGTAAAAAACCGGTTTTAGATATTGTTAAAAATTCTTCAACAGGTGCAGCAACCAACATTATTGCCGGTCTAGCAACTGGGATGATTTCTACGGCAAGTTCAATTATTCTTTTTGCGGTTGCCATTTGGGGTTCATATACCTTGGCGGGATTCTATGGGGTAGCTATTGCTGCTTCTGCCATGATGGCCACTACAGCCATGCAATTGGCAATCGATGCCTTTGGCCCCATTGCTGACAATGCAGGTGGTGTCGCTGAAATGAGTGAATTGCCAGACGAAGTCCGTGAACGCACTGATATTTTAGACTCGGTAGGTAATACAACCGCCGCGGTGGGTAAAGGATTTGCAATTGCTTCTGCGGCACTAACAGCACTAGCACTTTTTGCAGCCTATGTGACATTTACTGGTATTGATGGCATCAATATTTTTAAAGCCGATGTACTCGCTGCTCTTTTTATTGGAGGAATGATTCCTGTCGTTTTTTCGGCTTTGGCAATGAAGGCTGTTGGCCGTGCTGCGATGGAAATGGTTGAAGAAGTACGCCGTCAATTTAGAGAAATCAAGGGCATTATGGAAGGAGAAGGTACTCCTGAGTATGGAAAATGTGTCGATATTTCTACCAAAGCGGCATTAAAAGAAATGATCGTCCCAGGATTGATTACCATCATTACCCCTGTGATCATTGGATTTGTAATGGGTGCAGAGGCGCTAGGAAGTTATATGGCTGGTGTTACCGTTTCTGGAGTTATATGGGCAATCTTTCAAAACAACGCTGGCGGAGCATGGGACAATGCAAAAAAATCCTTTGAGGCTGGTGTAGAAATCAATGGCGAAATGACCTACAAAGGTTCTGATGCACATAAAGCAGCCGTAACTGGAGACACCGTAGGAGATCCATTCAAAGATACTTCTGGCCCGTCAATGAATATTTTAATAAAACTTACCTGTTTGGTTGGTTTGGTAATTGCACCGATTTTAGGCGGTCACCATGATACCGGTGATGCCATGCATGCCAATCATAAACAAATTTCAGTTGAGGTAGATGCTACAGCTCAAGAAGGTATGATGAAAGCCGTAGTAACAACTACAGAAACTTCTAAAGATGGCGTAACGACCAATACAGAGGTCGTTATTGAAGGTACCGAAGAAGAGGTGGTTGCAAAATTGGATCAAGTTGCCGATGCACAAGTGACCATCATCAAAGAATAATTTATCAAAGGGATAAAAGTAAAAAGCGGCACTGTTGGCGCCGCTTTTTTTATTTAAAAAAGACCATTTGTGGCTCCATCCACCCGTTGGATGATAGCCCCCAAATCTTCAGGATTTTCTACAAAATCAATTTCATCCACATCAATAATAAGCAAAGGACTCTTATCATAACTAGAGATCCATGCCTCATAGCGCTCATTGAGACGGCTTAGATAATCGATGCTAATCGTATTTTCATAACTCCGTCCGCGCTTATGGATTTTGTTTACCAAATTTGGGATACTTGATCGCAAATAAATCAACAGGTCAGGCCCTTTAATGAGATTTTCCATCAATTCAAAAAGAGAAAGATAGTTGTCAAAATCCCTACGGGTCATCAATCCCATTGCATGTAGGTTGGGTGCAAAAATATTTGAATCCTCATAGATGGTTCGATCTTGAATCACATTCTGGTCGTTTTCACGAATTTGAATGAGTTGCTTAAATCGGCTTTTGAGAAAGTAAACCTGAAGGTTAAAAGACCAACGTTCCATATGATTATAAAAATCATCCAAATAGGGATTGTCGATGACGTCTTCAAAATGGGCTTCCCATTTATAATGTTTGGCAAGCAAGTTGGTTAGACTGGTCTTTCCGGACCCTATATTTCCTGCAATAGCAATGTGCATTAGACTGATTTGTGTATGTTTAAATATACGATTTTCACGTCCCTGCAAAGTAATAGGATTTTTTTAAAGATAAAAGGAGTCTTTTCAGATTATTGATCCAAGGTGAAAATTTTTTCATATAAGAAAAGAATCTATATATTTGTACCCATCAACGAGGAAGGATTTGACTGATTGCAACCTCGATAAAAAATGCTAAAGCAGTATTGCTTTGAGACCGTTCTTCGTCAAATCCGACCACAAAGCAATTTATAATGTCATATCTATTTACCTCAGAATCTGTCAGTGAAGGACATCCAGACAAAGTCGCTGATCAAATTAGTGATGCGCTTTTAGATCATTTTTTAGCTTTTGACCCTGAAAGCAAGGTGGCTTGCGAAACTTTAGTAACTACCGGCCAAGTAGTTTTGGCTGGAGAAGTAAAAAGTGCTACGTATCTCGACGTGCAAGATATTGCCCGACAGACCATCAATACAATCGGTTATACAAAAGGAGCCTATCAGTTTAGTGGCGATTCTTGTGGAGTTATATCGTTGATTCACGAGCAATCGCAAGACATCAACCAAGGGGTAGATCGTCAAGACAAAAAAAGTCAAGGTGCCGGTGACCAAGGGCTTATGTTTGGCTATGCCACCAATGAGACCGAAAATTATATGCCACTAGCCCTAGATTTGTCGCATCTTATACTTACCGAACTTGCCAAACTTAGAAGAGAAAACAACGCTATCACCTACTTAAGGCCCGACGCGAAATCGCAAGTCACAATTGCGTATAACGACCAACACCAACCCATACGTATCGATACGATTGTTGTTTCTACGCAACACGATCCTTTTGATGCCGATGACGATGCCATGCTCAAAAAAATCAAATCCGATATTATTCATATTCTGATACCGCGTGTTAAGGCCCAGTTGCCACAAGCGATCCAACAACTGTTTGACGATCAGATCACCTACCACATCAATCCCACCGGAAAATTTGTGATTGGGGGACCGCATGGAGACACGGGCTTGACCGGTCGAAAAATTATTGTGGATACCTATGGAGGCAAAGGCGCACATGGGGGAGGTGCATTTAGTGGCAAAGATCCGAGTAAAGTGGACCGAAGCGCTGCGTATGCTGCGCGTCATATTGCCAAAAATCTTGTTGCTGCCGGTGTTGCTGATGAAGTTTTAGTACAGCTAAGTTATGCGATTGGTGTAGCTCAACCCACCTCTGTTTTTGTAAATACCTATGGAACTGCAAACGTCGATCTTTCTGATAGTGCAATTGCAGATAAAATCACCTCAATATTTGACCTTAGCCCCTATGCAATCGAAACCCGTTTAAAATTGCGAAATCCAATTTACCTCGAAACCGCTTCTTATGGGCATATGGGGCGTCAGCCTCGTATCGTAACCAAGACCTTCGAATCGCCCTACAACGGAAAAGTCACCAAAGAAGTAGAGCTTTTCACTTGGGAAAAACTAGATCATATCAACCAAATCAAAAACACCTTTAAATTATGAACATCAAAAAATCTACACTAGCGCTTCACGCTGGGCATGACCCGGCCAATACCCAAGGAACACAAGCGGTTCCGATATATCAGACAACCTCTTATGTCTTCAAAGATTCTGATCACGCTGCCAATCTTTTTTCTTTGGCAGAATCGGGATATATTTACACCCGTCTAAACAATCCAACCAACGACGTTCTAGAACAGCGCTTAGCCGCTCTCGAAGGAGGTGTAGCTGCCGTAGCTACTGCATCCGGAACGGCTGCAATTGCCACAACCTTGATGGTTATTTTAAAAACCGGCGATCATATCGTTGCTTCCAATAGTTTGTATGGTGGCACGTATAATCTTTTAGCCAATACGTTGCCACGTTTTGGCATTACGACCACATTTGTAGATCCGGATAATCCAGATAATTTTTCAGAGGCCGTGCAAAAGAACACCCGTGCCTTTTTTGCAGAGTCTCTAGGCAACCCAAAATTAGACGTCCTCGATCTAAAGGCCATAGCCAATAAGGCAAAAATTGCCAAAGTCCCCTTTATTGTTGATAACACCGTTGCCAGCCCTGCATTGCTCAATCCAATCGAGCATGGCGCCAATATCGTTATCCATTCATTGACCAAATATTTGACAGGAAATGGAACCGCTTTGGGCGGGGTCATAATCGATGCAGGGACTTTTGATTGGAGCAACGGCAATTTCCCAGAATTTACAACACCCAACCCCAGTTATCACGGTCTCAATTACCACGAAGCCTTGGGTGCCATTGCTTTCATTGCAAAAGTGCGCATTGAGGGTTTACGTGATTTGGGAAGTGCCCCGAGCCCCTTTAACAGTTTTCAGACCATTCAAGGAATTGAAACCCTAGAAATCCGTATGAAAAAGCATTCGGAAAATGCCCTTCAATTGGCGCAATGGCTTGCACAGCACAAGGCAGTAGCTTGGGTAA
This sequence comes from Flavobacteriaceae bacterium, assembly GCA_017852395.1. GTDB lineage: Bacteria > Bacteroidota > Bacteroidia > Flavobacteriales > Flavobacteriaceae > RFYP01. The sequence goes on along the minus strand of JAFMLE010000007.1, from coordinate 16,815 downwards.
ACTACCCTGGCTTAGAAACCTCCAAATACCATGCATTGGCTCAAAAATATTTGCCGAACGGTCAAAGTGGAATCGTAACTTTTGGGCTCAAAAAAGGCTTTGAGGGAGGAAAAATTGTCGCTGATCAAACCCAACTATTCTCCTTATTGGCCAATATTGGAGACACAAAATCACTCATCATACATCCTGCTAGTACAACCCACCAGCAGCTTGATGAAGCTGCCCAAAAAACTACGGGAGTTACGCAAGATTTGATTCGTCTATCAGTAGGATTGGAAGCTATAGAAGATTTGAAAGCCGATTTAGAAAACGCTTTTTCAAAGTTATAACAATGCAAGGGGCTCAAACCATTTCGATACTTAATTTTGTAACCCATAATGGTGCATCCTACAAATCCATTGATTTACACTTCCAACATTTTGGAATGCAATGGGACAAGGCCCCCGTCATTTTAGTCAACCATTCGCTCACCGGAGATTCTAATGTTTGTGGCCCTTCAGGTTGGTGGAATGAAGTTATTGGTCCAGGGCTGACGATTGACACCAACAAATTTGCGATTCTGGCCTTTAACATTCCAGGCAATGGATTTTACAACCAAACCTTTGAGCATCCCGAAGATTTCCATGCTGGTGATATTGCCACTTTGTTTAAATTGGGATTAGACCAACTTGGAATTTCGGAGCTCTATGCCCTTATTGGTGGCTCTATAGGCGGAGGAATAGCTTGGGAAATGGCTGCTCAATTTCCAAATTTGACCCAACGTCTTGTTCCTGTAGCTGCCGACTGGAAAGCCTCCGATTGGATCATTGCAAATACCTTTTTGCAAAAAAGAATTTTAGAAAATTCTAAAGAACCCCTGCGCGATGCCCGAATCCACGCCATGCTCTGCTACCGCAACCCCGAGTCTTTAGAATCCCGGTTTAACCGAAGTTTCAACGAAGAACGAAATTGCTACAATGTAGAAAGTTGGCTCCACTATCACGGTGACAAACTCGAACAACGTTTTGCGTTGCAAGCCTACAAAATGGTCAATCATTTGTTGGGTACCATTGACATTACCAGGGGGCAAAAAGATTTTACCACAGTGGTTTCTTCAATCAAAGCAGACATACATTTGATCGCCATCGATAGTGATCTATTTTTTACGCCCCTGCAGGACCAAAAAACCTATGCACTGATCAAGCCGTTTAAGGACAATATTTTCTTTCACGAAATCGCTTCTTTACACGGACATGATGCATTTTTAATCGAAAACGAAAAAGTAAAACACCTACTCACCAAAATTTTTAACCACCCCATCAAACATTCCAACTATGAAAGTAGCACTAGAACGTATTAACAATGACTACCTCTTTGAGGTAAGCAACGACAACGGACATCGCGTCTTTTTGGACAATAAAACCAAAGAAACAGGATCGGTCAAAGGAATCAGCCCAATGGAACTCCTTTTGATGGGTTTGGCAGGATGTAGCAGTATTGATGTTGTTGCAATACTCAATAAGCAAAAAATCAATCCTACTTCACTCAAAATGGAAGTAGTGGGTTTCCGCCCAGAAGGCATAGTACCGCGCTTATTCAAGGAGATTGAAGTTCATGTATTTTTAGAAGGGGATTTTTCTGCCGAAAAGGCCAAACGAGCGGTAGCACTCTCTTTTGAGAAATATTGCTCCGTTTCAAAAACCTTAGAACATACCGCCACCATTACGCATAAGGTTTTTTTAAATGGAAAAGAAGCATGAGTAAGCAATTTGAAACCAAAGCCATTCGTCAACAATTAGAACGCAGCCAATATTTGGAGCATTCTACACCCTTATATTTGACATCGAGTTTTGTTTTTGAAGACGATGAAGACATGCGTGCTGCTTTTGCCGAAGAAAAAGAACGAAATATTTATAGTCGTTTTTCAAACCCCAACACCCAAGAGCTCATTGACAAAATGTGCGCCTTAGAGGAGGCCGAGTCGGGTGTGGCTTTTGCTACGGGGATGGGGGCTATTTTTAGCACATTTGCTGCGCTTTTAAACAGTGGGGACCATGTGATTTCGGCCCGTTCAGTTTTTGGGTCTACACACACCCTTTTTACCAAATATTTGCCAAAATGGAACATCGAAACCTCGTATTTTGATGTCAACATACCAGAAACCATATCAGAACTTATTAGGCCCAATACCAAATTGATTTATGCCGAAACACCCACCAATCCAGGGGTAGATTTATTGGATTTAGAACAACTAGGTGCGGTAGCACAAAAGCACGGTTTGATTCTTATTATTGACAATTGCTTTGCTACGCCGTATTTGCAGCAACCGCTCAAATATGGTGCCCATCTTGTGATCCATTCTGCGACCAAATTGATCGATGGTCAAGGACGTGTATTGGGTGGAATTACTGTGGGTAATAAAGATTTGATTCGTGAAATCTATGTGTTTTCACGCAACACCGGTTCGGCCATGTCTCCCTTCAACGCTTGGGTATTGTCAAAGAGTTTGGAGACCCTTGCAGTTCGTGTAGATCGCCATTGTGACAATGCGTTTGCGCTTGCTAAAGCATTAGAAAAACATCCATTAATCAATTGGGTCAAATACCCATTTCTTCCCAGTCATCCCCACTATCAAACGGCAAAAAAGCAAATGCGAAAAGGCGGCAATATCATTTCTTTTGAAATCAAAGGGGGTATCGATGCCGGAAAACGGTTTTTAAACGCCATTGTATTGTGTTCGTTGTCTGCCAACTTAGGAGACACCCGAACGATAATAACCCATCCGGCTTCAACGACACATAGCAAATTGACTGCCGAAGATCGAACGGCTGTAGGCATAACTGATGGACTGATCAGGCTATCAGTAGGTCTCGAACATATAGAAGATATCAAAGCAGATTTGTTAAACGCCCTAGAACAATTATGATTGCCTTAGAAGAACTCTTACAAAAACGTATTTTGGTTCTCGACGGAGCCATGGGAACCATGATTCAGGCCTATGGTTTTGAAGAAGCCGATTATCGAGGCGACAAATTCTTGAACCACCCTTGTACAGTAAAAGGCAACAACGATATGCTTAGCATAACGCAGCCGGATACGATCAAGGAAATTCATAGAAAATATTATGAGGCTGGAGCGGATATTGTAGAAACCAATACTTTTTCATCTACAACCATTGGAATGGCCGATTATCAGATGGAGTCCTTTGTATATGAACTCAACTACCAATCGGCAAAAATTGCCCGCGAAGTTGCAGACGAATTTTCTGCAATCACACCCGACAAACCGCGATTTGTAGCCGGCTCAATTGGCCCTACAAATCGTACAGCAAGTATGTCACCCGATGTCAACGACCCGGGCTATCGTGCCGTTACCTTTGATCAATTGGTCGAAGCCTATCGCCAACAGGTCGAAGGACTGGTGGCAGGTGGAGTAGACATCTTGTTGGTAGAAACCGTTTTTGATACCCTCAATGCCAAAGCGGCACTTTTTGCCATAGACGGTTTGAAAACCGAAAACAATTGGTCTCACCCTATAATGGTAAGTGGAACCATAACAGATGCAAGTGGACGGACACTTTCTGGCCAGACTGTGGAAGCTTTTTTGATTTCGATGACGCATATTCCCTTGTTAAGCATCGGATTTAACTGCGCCTTGGGTGCTGATCAATTGCACCCCTATTTGCAACGATTGAGTACGCAATCCCCCTTTTATACTTCGGCACATCCCAATGCTGGTTTGCCCAATGCCTTTGGCGCGTATGATCAAACACCAGAGGAAATGCAAAAACTCATAGAAAGCTATCTAGCCGATGGTTTGGTCAATATTATTGGAGGTTGTTGTGGAACCACCCCTGACCACATTCGATTGATCGCCGAAGTTGCGGCAAAATACCAACCTCGAACAATTAAGATCGATTCATGAGCTACACCACACCACATCTAATGCTGTCAGGCCTAGAGCCGTTGCACCTCACCCCTGAGAGCAATTTTGTCAATGTTGGTGAGCGTACCAATGTAACGGGCTCACGCAAATTTTTGCGATTGATTCAAGAAGGAGATTTTGCTGCAGCAGTAGCAATTGCCCGCGAACAAGTTTTGGGTGGCGCGCAAATCATTGATGTCAATATGGATGAGGGCATGATTGATGGGGTTGCAGCGATGACCAAATTTTTAAACCTCATTGCAGCTGAGCCTGATATTGCCACAGTACCTGTAATGATCGACAGTTCTAAGTGGGAAATCATCGAAGCAGGACTCAAAGTCGTGCAAGGCAAATGTGTGGTCAATTCGATCAGCCTAAAGGAAGGAGAAGCAGTTTTTTTAGAACAAGCAAAAAAGATTCGACGATATGGCGCCGCCGTAATCGTAATGGCTTTTGACGAGCAGGGTCAAGCAGACACCTATCAACGTCGTATTGATATTTGCAAAAGATCCTATGACCTTTTGGTTGAAAAAATCCAATTTCCACCCCAAGACATCATTTTCGACCCCAATATATTTCCTGTAGCTACAGGTATGGAAGAACACCGTACCAATGCCACGGATTTTTTTGCTGCAACGCGATGGATTCGAAACCATCTGCCTTATGCCAATGTCAGTGGTGGTGTCAGCAATGTTTCTTTTTCGTTTCGAGGCAACAATCGTGTACGCGAAGCCATGCATGCAGCATTTTTGTACCACGGTATCAAACACGGAATGACAATGGGGATAGTCAATCCTACTCTTTTGGAGGTGTATGATCAAATTCCCGAAGAATTGCTGTTGCATGTCGAAGATGTTTTACTCAACCGTCGAGAAGATGCTACCGAGCGATTGCTTGATTATGCAGAAGGCATCAAAACGGATCAAAAGTCAGATGCTTCCAAAAAAACCGAAGCATGGCGTGCAACAAGCTTGCAAGAGCGTCTTACACACTCTTTGGTCAAAGGGATAGATACCTACATCATCGAAGATGTAGAAGAAGCCCGACAAAATGCACATCGGCCCATAGAAGTGATCGAAGGCCCACTAATGAACGGGATGAATGTTGTTGGAGATCTTTTTGGAGAAGGGAAAATGTTTTTGCCTCAGGTGGTCAAATCCGCACGTGTCATGAAAAAAGCGGTAGCCTACCTTCAGCCTTTTATACATGAAGAAAAAGTTGAAGGAACCCAATCGGCAGGGCGTATATTGATGGCCACCGTTAAGGGTGATGTGCATGATATTGGAAAAAACATTGTGAGTGTAGTTCTTGCCTGCAATAATTTTGAAATTATTGACCTTGGCGTGATGGTCCCCCCAGAAAAAATAATCGAAACTGCTCTCGCTCAAAAAGTTGATGTAATCGGATTGTCCGGTTTGATAACCCCTTCTTTGGATGAAATGATTTTTGTTGCCAAAGAGATGAAACGACTTCAAGTTCGGATCCCGCTATTGATTGGAGGTGCTACGACTTCTAAGGCACATACGGCAGTCAAAATTTTTCCCGAAACCTTAGATACAATTATTCATGTCAACGATGCTTCCAAAGCTGTGACGGTAGTCAACAATTTGCTAAATAAAGAAACAGGGCCCCAATACCGTCTTGATATTCGGAAGGACTATGAAGAATTTCGAAATAAATTTTTGGACCGAAGTGCCACCAAAAACTACCTGAGTATTGCTCAAGCTCGAGCCAACAGTTTGCAACTCGATTGGGCTCAATATACACCGCCCGTACCCAAACATTTGGGAAGTCATACGCTCCAAGACGTTGATTTGTCATTATTGCTTCCCTATATTGATTGGAGTCCCTTTTTTAGATCTTGGGATTTGCACGGCAAGTATCCAGAAATTCTAAGTGATGCTGTTGTCGGTTCTCAAGCAACTGAGCTTTTTGATGACGCTCAAAAATTATTGAAGCAAGTCGTAGCGAATCGGCTTTTGAAAGCCAAAGCACGCTTTGGTCTATTTCCGGTTAACCGCGTTGGAGATGATATCGAAATCTATTCAGATCCGCAACGTTCTAATATCTTGGGACAATGGATTACGCTTCGCCAGCAACTTCAAAAGCGCGCAGGAGAGCCCAACCTGGCCCTGTCCGATTTTATTATGCCCAAAACCATGAATAAAATTGATTATATGGGCGCTTTTTGTGTTACTACGGGTTTTGGCACCGATGCATTGGCCAAAAAATATGAAGCCGCCAACGATGATTATAATGCAATTATGATAAAAGCACTTGCCGATCGTTTGGCGGAAGCTTTTGCAGAATATCTACATCAACAAGTTCGTACGCACTATTGGGGATATGCCCCAAAAGAGTCTTGGACCAACGAAGAATTGATCAAAGAGCAATACAGTGGAATCCGACCGGCCCCAGGCTATCCTGCCTGCCCAGATCATTTAGAGAAAAAAACCCTCTGGGAACTCCTAAAGGTCGAAGACACTATAGGAGTGCGTCTGACAGAAAGTATCGCCATGTGGCCAGCAGCTTCTGTATCGGGGTATTATTTTGCCCACCCACAAGCCCGATATTTTGGACTTGGAAAAATTAAAGATGATCAACTCATCGACTACAGTAAAAGAAGACATATCTCAGAACTAGAGGCCCGCAAGTGGCTCAATCCCAACCTTATTTGAAAAATGAAAGTACTCGATCACATTAAGCAAAGCAATGGTAAGACGCAATTTACGTTCGAAATTTTGCCCCCTCTCAAAGGGCAACACATCGATTCGTTATTTGAAGGCATTACTCCATTGATGGAATTTAAACCACCTTTTATAGATGTCACCTACCACCGAGAAGAGTATGTGTACAAGGAGCATCAAAATGGTTTGCTCGAAAAGCAAATTATCAAAAAACGTCCTGGGACCGTTGGTATATGCGCGGCCATCCAGCATCGATTTGAGGTAGATGCCATTCCGCATATGCTCTGTGGTGGTTTTACCAAAGAGGATACCGAAAACTTTTTGATCGACTTAGATTTTTTGGGGATTGACAATGTTGTTGCTTTACGTGGAGATGCTGTTAAGTCAGAAACCTATTTTAAACCAACCGAAGGCGGGCATCTCTATGCCAGCGATTTGGTAGCCCAAATCACAGCCTTAAACAAAGGGCAATATTTGGATAATGAAATCGAAAACAGTGCTCCTACAGACTTCTGTATCGGCGTTGCTGGTTATCCCGAAAAACATATGGAAGCACCTAATTTGGATAGCGATATTCATTTTTTAAAGAAAAAAATTAAAGCTGGTGCAGATTATATCATTACTCAAATGTTTTTTGATAACAGTAAGTTTTTTGCTTTTGTAGACAAATGTCGAGCGGCAGGTATTGACGTGCCAATTATCCCTGGGCTAAAGCCTTTGGCAACAAAAAAACAACTCAATCTGATTCCGCATCGTTTTCATGTTGATCTTCCAGAAGACCTGATAAAGGCTGTGGTAAAATGCAAGGACAATGACGCAGTTCGTCAGGTTGGGATCGATTGGTGTATTGCTCAAAGTCGTGAGCTGATGGCCGCCAAAGTACCTTTTCTTCATTATTATTCTATGGGTAAATCAACGGCGATTAAAAAAATTGCAGAGGCCGTATTTTAGGAAGAAATCCAACTGACTTTTTTGCCAATTCCGAAGGGCTTTTTCTCAATTTTGAAATCGTAAAGTGATTGAAGTTCCTCCTTTTGGCCTGTTTTTGCAGCAATTTTTTCTTGGTTCATCGAAGCATTTTAGAGCTCTTGGGTAAGTTCGTAAAACTTTTTTTCTAGATTTTCAATTTTATGTTGCAGGTTTAAAATCTTTAGCCCGTTATCATGGGCAAAATCAAATACTACAGGCCTTTGATCATTGGCGGTTTCAAAATAAATTTCATAGTCAAAATCATGTGTATTGACCACGTGTTTGACATTTTTTAGTCGGTTTAGGGCCTCGAGTTCTACCCGAAAATCAAAGCTTACTTTGACGATTTGTTGGTTTTGGTTGGCCAGGTCTTTTAGGGGGCAGTCCAATACAATGGTACCCTTGTGAAGAATCACCACGCGATCGCATAGGGCTTCTACCTCTTGTAAAATATGGGTGGACAGAAAGATGGTTTTTTCTTGTCCAATAGATTTTATGAGTTTACGAATTTCAATCAATTGGTTGGGGTCTAGCCCTGTGGTGGGCTCGTCTAAAATCAAGAATTCTGGATTATGGATAAGCGCTGCTGCTAGTCCCACTCGTTGTTTATACCCTTTGGATAGGTTTTTTATAAGCTTGTTTTGGTGCTCGATTAACCCGATTTTTTGGAGAAGATCGTCGATGTTTTGTACTTTGAGTTGGTAGGTGTCTGCTACAAAATCCAAATATTCTTTAACAAACATATCGCCGTATAGTGGGTTATTTTCGGGTAAATAACCCACGAGCCTCTGTACGGCCTGTGTTTGGGTTTTTAGATCGAGGGTATTGAAGTGGATGTTTCCTTGCCAGTTACTGAGTGTGCCGGTAAGGATTTTCATCAAAGTGGTTTTTCCGGCGCCGTTGGGTCCTAGAAACCCAACAATTTCTCCTTTTTTAAGAGACAGGTTGATGTCTTTAAGTATGGGGGTATTCCCATAGTTTTTGACGAGATGTTCTATTTGTAGGCCCATAGCTTATGGGTTTAAAGATACCAATTTGCTTTTTAATTTTTCCAAATCTGTAAGGCACCACCAACGATTATAATCCTGTATTGCCCCGGCACGGTTTCTAAAAAACGATCGGTGGCTTGTCGGCAACCTCCCCAGTCAAAATAGTCATCTATGATAAGGACCCCGCCCGACATTAGTTTTGGGAAAATCCTTTCGAGGCAACACAAAACAGGATCATGCCAATCGACATCGATGTGTGCAAATGCAACGTTATTATGAAGCCGAAGCGTGTCTTGCAGCAGGCCTTTGATCAATTGGACGTGATGCTTTTGGGGATCAATCTGGAGCTGTTGCAAATTTTGAATTACTTTTTGATACAGATCCGGTTGATATCCATAATAGGGATCTCCTTGTATGCCTTGCGCTTTGCCTGTCGCAATAATCGTATACCGCTTTTGAACCGTTTCAGGATCATTGTTGCTGGGCGGCGGAATCTGACCAAAAACGTCGTAAACATTAAAGCGGCTATTTTGAGGTTTGTGGTGTGCGATCACCGCTGTAGAACCGCCAAGGGCGCAGCCTGCCTCGATAAAAATCCCCTTTGGTAGATTTTGGCTGACCTGCTCAGCAGCTTTTGCAAGAGCGGCTAACCGCCTGATGGATAGATAGGTGTATTTTTTTCTAACAACCTTCCAAATCAGTTTTCGGGTGGGCTTTGGAAGTTTCAGCAACGTGTAGAATTCGGAAAATTTGTATGCCCAGCCTTTTTTCTTCATGGTGGTTTTAAATTTTTCTGCCAACCGGCAACCATTCTCCATCGGGCAAGCCAAAACGTTGAATTTCTTCTGGTGAAAGTTCTTTGCAAACATCAATAAACTCGGCCCTAAATCCTGCTGCCTGAATGCGTTTCAAAAAATCTTTTCCATAATAGCGCACGTGATCGTATTGACCAAAGCGTTTGATCCGTTCTTGAGGGTCTATGAGATCTGGATCTTCGTCCGTACGTTCTTGATTTTGATTGAGCGGTACTTGCAAAAAAGCGATGCCATCTTTACGCAACACCCTGTAGAGTTCTCGTAAGGCTTGTCTGTCGTTGGGTATATGTTCTAAAACATGATTGCAAAATACAACATCAAATTGATGCTCTTTGAAGGGCAGGTTGCACAAATCTGCTTTGATATCGGCTAGTGGCGAATTGAGATCGGTGGTGGTATATTCCCAATTTTTTTGGGATTTAAATTTTTTATAAAAGGCTTGTTCTGGAGCTACATGGAGGACTTTTTTTGAGTCCTTGAGCAAGGATGTAAAACGTTCTAGATATACCCACAATAACCGGTGGCGTTCTAAAGAAAGGGTTCCTGGACACAGGGCATTGGGTCTCGAATTTTGATAGCCGTAGGCTAAAAACTTTCGGTATTGACTCCCGTCGATTGGATCGGTAAACCGGGTTCCTTTATAGTACCATTTTAACAGGGGCCTAAAAAATATACTGGCCCGGATTAAGAAGGTTCTTGGAAAAAGATTTAACAACCATTTCATGCGATTATTGGACCTGTATATTCAAAAGGGGCCTCTTCATCACTTTCGATCCCCAAAGCATCATAAATAAATTTGAAGGTGGAGAGCAATTGTGGTCTCCCATCAAGCAGGGCCACGTTATGTTCAAAATGAGCGCTAGGCAGACCATCTGCCGTTAAGATGGTCCAACCATCTTTGAGTTGTTTGATTTTTCGAGTTCCTTGATTGATCATGGGTTCGATAGCAACAACCAAACCTTCTTGAAAGCGTTTACCACGTCCTCTTTTTCCATAGTTGGGCATTTCTGGTGCTTCGTGCATTTCGCGACCAAGACCATGACCCACGAGCTCTCTTACAACACCATATCCTTCAGCTTCTGTATATTGTTGTATGGCAAAACCTACATCGCCAACACGATTTCCAATTTGAAACAGCGCTATGCCTTTGTATAGAGAAGCTTTGGTAATGTCTAATAATTTTTGAGTTTCTGCTGCTATTGGACCTACTGCAAATGTGTAGGCGTGGTCTCCATAAAACCCATTTTTGTAGGCCCCACAATCTACGGAGAGTATGTCGCCTTCTTGTAGGGGTGTATTGTTTGGAATGCCATGAACCACTTGGGCATTGGGGCTAACACATAGGGTGTTTGGAAAATCATACAGTCCCAAAAAACCGGGTTCGGCGCCATGGTCTCTTATAAATTCTTCGGCCAGAGCATCGAGTTTTAGAGTGGTAACACCAGGTTTGATGGCCTTGGCAAGCATGCCTAAAGTTTTAGAAACGATCTGTGCGCTTTCGCGCATTAGTGCAATTTCTTCTGGTGTTTTGAGATGCATAGTTATTCGAAATAGGCGTTTTGATAGGGAAGGCCTTTCAATATTTTTGAAAGGTCTTTTTCTAAAGATTCGATTGTCAGTTCTACGATACGATTCATTTCTTCACCATCCTTATATACGATCAGTGTAGGGATGTTGATGATGTTGAGTCCTTTTTCAAAATTGGCAGCGGTTATTTTGTTTTTATCCATGGCATAAATTTCCATGCTGTTTTGATCCAATCCAAGGGCATCAAGGAGTTTGAGCATACCAGGCACTTCGCGCTCACTGTCTTCGCACCAGGTGCCAAGAAACAGTTTGAATTGTAGTCCGTCCAATAATCCTTGATGTTCTTCTACCCATTGCGGATCTACGTAATATTGATTATAGCCCGTCTCAAACCAGTTGGTTAGTGGTGAACTTATGAGGTTTTGACGGTTTATTTTGCCTTCATAAAAGGTTTCGCCATCATCAGCAATTTTGGTTTCTACGGGCAAGGGTTGCTCGGTTTCTTTTTTTACATTAGTATTACAGCTTAGAAGCGAAATTAGGAGTAGGAGGGTTAGATTTTTCATTGCGACTAAATTAGGGGTTTTTGTGTCATGGTTTTCGGTTGGGGCACGTCCATCAGTTTTAGCACTGTGGGTGCTATATCTCCAAGGATACCGTTGGTTATTTTTTTGTGTTCTGGATCTACAAGTATTACAGGCACTGGATTGGTGGTATGTGCGGTATTTGGAGATCCGTCCGGATTGATCATCGTTTCACAATTTCCATGGTCTGCGATAACAATGCTGACGTAGTTGTGTTGAAGCGCAGTCTCAATTACATTTTGGGCACATTGGTCAACTACTTCGCAGGCTTTGATTGCTGCTTCCATGCTTCCGGTATGTCCTACCATATCTGGATTTGCAAAGTTTAGGCAGATAAAATTTGGGGTGTCTTTTTTGATTTTTTCAATGATTGCATCCCGAATTTCAAAGGCACTCATTTCGGGTTTTAGGTCGTAAGTAGCGACTTTTGGCGAAGGACATAAGATACGCTCTTCGCCTTCAAAAGGGGCTTCTCTACCGCCATTGAAGAAAAATGTTACATGGGGGTATTTTTCGGTTTCTGCGATGCGCACTTGCGATTTGCCTACTTTTGCTAGGGTTTCTCCCAGGGTATCTTTGATGTTTTCTTTGTCAAAAATGACGTTGACATTTTTGAACGTCGCGTCATAATTGGTCAAGGTAACATAATGCAAATCAAGGGGTTGCATTTGATGTTCTGGAAAAGGTTGTTGTGACAAGGCTTGGGTGAGTTGTCGCCCTCGGTCTGTTCTAAAATTGAAAAATAAGACGACATCGCCTGCTTCTAATTTAACCTTGGCTTGACCCTGGGCATCGGTGACCACCAATGGCGCCAAAAACTCGTCAGTGATTCCTTCTTGATAACTTTCGTGGATGCTTTTTACAGGGTCTTGAGTATAGGTGCCTACTGCGTTTACGATGAGGTCATAGGCTTTTTTGACCCGTTCCCACCGTTGATCGCGGTCCATGGCATAGTAGCGCCCGATGATGGATGCCAGTTGCCCTCCCGTTGCATCCAATTTTTTCTGAATACGCTGTACAAAACCGGCTCCTGACTTGGGGTCTACATCTCGCCCGTCGGTAAATGCATGGAGGTAGCAATTAGCCTTTTTTTCGGCAAGTACTTCTATCAAACCTTCTAAATGTTCAATATGAGAATGAACGCCTCCATCGGACAAAAGCCCCATAAGATGTATGGCTTTATGATTTTCTTTGGCATACGAAATGGCTTCGTTAAGCGTTGGATCTTGTGCAATTTCGTTGTGGGCGATCGCGCGTGAAATTTTGGCCAAATCTTGATATACAATTCTTCCTGCTCCCAAATTCATATGTCCCACCTCACTGTTGCCCATTTGTCCATCAGGAAGTCCTACGTGGCTTCCGTCGGTTCGGAGTTCGGCATGGTGATAGTTCTTGTATAAGCCATCAATATAAGGGGTTTGTGCTTGATCGATTGCAGATACTTTTGGGTCGGGAGATTTTCCCCAACCATCAAGAATCATCAGAAGAACGTTTTGTGCCATACATTTTTTTGTAAAGATAGGGATTCCGACAGGGATTGCAGAACGGTAGAAAAGGAAAAAAATGTTGTTATTTTGTATTTCATGCACGAAGGAATTGTTTATCGATCCACAGGGAGTTGGTATGCTGTCAAATCAGCGGCTACATTTTATAATTGTAGGATAAAAGGACGATTACGCATCAAAGGCATCAAAAGTACCAATCCAATTGCTGTTGGAGATCGGGTGCTGTTTGAAATTGATCCCAGTGCCCCTATGCAAGGCATCATAACAGAAGTGCTGGATCGTACCAATTATATTGTCAGAAGATCGGTAAACCTCTCCAAGCAAATCCATATTTTGGCCGCAAATATTGACCAGGTATTTCTGGTAGTCACGCTTAACAATCCCACGACACATTCGCAATTTATCGATCGTTTTTTGGTTTCTGCAGAGGCGTATCGCGTTCCTGTAATCTTAGTTTTTAATAAAGTTGATACCTATGATAATCAAGAGCGTAAGGCGGTTGCACAAAGAAGACAACTTTATGAAAATATTGGCTATTCCTGCTTGGAAATTGCTGCAATGCAAAATGAGGGAATCGAAGCTGTTCGGGATTTGATGAAAGGTAAAGTTAGTATCATAGCGGGGCACAGTGGGGTAGGTAAGTCAACCCTGGCCAATGCATTAGACCCGACGCTAGAACTCGAAACCGCAGCCTTGTCAGAACAGCACCAACAAGGTCAACATACGACAACTTTTGCTGCGATGCACGAACTTGAAAATGATATTCGATTGATTGACACCCCAGGAATTAGAGGCTTTGGAGTAGTGGATATGAGTCCACAAGAATTGGGAGATTATTTCCCCGAAATTTTTAAACTCAAATCACAATGCAAATACCACAACTGCCTACACCTAAAAGAGCCTCAGTGCGCGGTTCGCGAGGCACTGGATAATGAACAAATAGCGGCTTCGCGATATCAAAGTTACCAGCAACTTTTGGAAGAAGATACAACCTATAGGTAATATGAGATTAGTAATACAGCGGGTTAGTGAAGCCCAAGTAAAAGTAGAAGGAGAAATTGTCGGGGCAATAACATCGGGTTTGCTGGTGTTATTGGGTATCGCAGAGGAGGACACCCAAGATGATGCCAGTTGGTTGGTTCATAAGTTGCTCAACATGCGAATTTTTAACGATGAAAATGGGGTCATGAATCAATCCTTATTAGAGGTTCAGGGTGCCCTATTGGTGATTTCTCAGTTTACTTTATTGGCCGCGACCAAAAAAGGCAATCGGCCCTCTTATATTCGTGCGGCAAAACACGAAACGGCCATACCACTTTACCGTTATTTTATTGAGCAAGCCCAAAAATCCGTCCAAACAAACATTCAAGAAGGCATTTTTGGTGCCGATATGAAAGTACATTTGGTCAATGATGGGCCGGTTACGATTATGATTGATTCTAGAAATCGAGAATAGCTAATAGATATTGACTTCTTCTTCTAGGGTGATTCCAAAATTTTCTAAAACAGCCTGTTTGATTTTTTGTGCTAACGCATAAATTTCATGGCCTTTGGCCGCGCCATAATTAACAAGAACTAAGGGTTGGTTTTGATGCACGCCAGCATCTCCTTCACGATGGCCTTTAAAGCCAAGGGTATCGATAAGCCAGGCAGCGGGTATTTTTACCAGCGTGGTATCTACCGGGTAGTGTGGAATCGATGGGTAGCGCTTTTGAAGTTGCTTATATTGGTGGAGCGGAACAACCGGATTTTTGAAAAAACTTCCGCAATTACCCAATGTTTTTGGGTCTGGTAATTTTGAAGAACGAATTTCGATCACGGCCTGAGCAATATTTTGTATGGTTGGCTTTCGGTTTCCCAATGCGGTTTCTATTGCGCCATAATCCGTCCGAATAGCGTGTGGTTTTTTTTGCAACTTCAAATAGACCGTACAAATGGCATATTGGTCTTTGAGTGTGGTTTTAAATACAGAATTTCGGTAACCAAACGCACAATCACTTTTGTCAAAGGTCTTGATGTTACCACTTGCGATTTCTACAGCGGTACATTTTTCAAAACAACTTTCGATTTCTACGCCATAAGCGCCGATATTTTGAATGGGTGCCGCACCGACACTTCCCGGAATCAATGCAAGGTTTTCGACGCCTCCAAGATCGTTTTCTAAGGCCCAAAGGACAAAATCATGCCAAGACTCTCCCGCGGCTACAGCAACTAGAACATTTTGGTTGTTCTCTTCGACAATTTCTACTCCTTTAGAATGGATATGTATCAGGAGTCCATCATAATTTTTGGTCCAGAGCATGTTGCTACCACCACCCAAGATTTTGATGTTAGCAAATTGTTTTTGTTGCAAGACTTCTTGCAGTTCTGTAATTGATCTAACTTCAACAAAGCCTGCAGCATTGGCAGCTACACCAAAGGTGGTGATATGTTTTAGTGGGTAGTTTCGCGAGATGGAAATCATAACGCCAAGATAGAAAATCTCCTATGAATTTTGATAGGCTTCTAATCCCTTTTTGAGTATGGTTGCTGCTTGTTGCAGTCTGGCAGCTTCGAGTACAAAGGCAATTCGGACTTGATTTTTTCCCAATTCAGGGTCAGAATAGAATCCTGAGGCTGGTGCCAGCATGACAGTGGCTCCTTGGTACGAAAAGTCGGTAAGTAAAAATTTTGAAAAATCTTCAGCGTCCTCAACAGGAAGTGCAGCAATGCAATAGAAGGCACCTTTTGGCTTAGAGATTTGTACTCCTTGAATTTTTTCCAAAGCACCGATAAGTACTGATCTTCGATGTGTGTACTCTTCGATCACTTGGTCGTAGTAGGCTTGCGGGGCATCTAAAGCAGCCTCACTTGCCATCAAGGCATATGTGGCCGGGGAGAGTCGTAGATGGGCAAACTTTAGAGCGACGTCTAAAAAGTGTGTGTTTCTCGAAACGATGCACCCCACGCGCGCACCACAAAGGCTGTAGCGTTTGGATACGGAATCGATCATGATGGCATGATCCCGCCAATCTTCATTTTTTAGTACCGAATGATGTATGGCTCCATCATATACAAACTCACGATATACCTCATCGACAATCAAAAACAAGTCGTGTTTGAGGGCCAATTGTCCCAAGGCTTCAATTTCTGATGGACCATACAGATAGCCTGTTGGATTGCTGGGGTTACATATCAGGATGGCCTTGGTTTTGGATCCAATTTTGGCAGCAATTTCTTCAATGTCTGGTAGTTTGAACTGATCTTCAAAAGTAGAAACTATCGGTACTACTTTGACATTGGCTGCAGCTGCAAAACCATTATAATTGGCATACGAAGGCTCTGGGATGATCACCTCTTCATCGGCATCACAAAGCACGCTAAAGGTGAAATAAATTGCTTCGCTGGCACCTGAAGTTACCAAGATATTTTCTGGAACAATTGAAAGTCCCCTTTTTGTATAGTATTCACAAAGTTTTGAACGATAGGTTTCTGTGCCTTGAGAAGGACCATAGGGCAGCAATTCCAATGAAGACTCTTTGACAACTTGAAGCGCTTCTTTGGGAGCTTTGATATCGGGTTGTCCGATGTTGAGATGCAGCACATCAATGCCGTTGCGCTTTGCTAGATCAGCAAAAGCAATAAGTTTGCGAATGGGTGAGGCAGGAAGCGATATTCCCTTTTGTGATAATTGTGGCATCCCAGACAGATAAGTTGCAAAGATGCTAATTTTTAGTTGGAGTGGTATTTTTTTGGAATGACTTTTGGTGTATTTTTATACATATCTGAATTTTTGTTCAGCGCCCTTAAAATTTTATCATGTTACGCCTCTATTTTAGCCTGTTTTTGGCATTTTT
>JAFMLE010000021.1:2171-20656 GCA_017852395.1 Flavobacteriaceae bacterium | reverse complement strand
GTGCCATGAGTTGTTTTTCATCATTTTCATGGATAAGCCCGCGGGTGTCAACAGGAATATTGAGCAGCAATGCACTATTGCGCCCTACAGATTTATAATAAATATCTACTAGATGTTCTGTGGTTTTGACCTGATCGTCTTGACTGGGATGGTAGTACCAACCGGGTCGTATCGATACGTCTGATTCTGTTGGTATCCAATGGGTTCCGTTTTCTTGCCCTCTTGCAAATCGGTCAAAATCTGGCATGCCGGCATAAACGCTGTCTTTGTATATCGTAGACCAACTGTTTTCAAACGCATATCCTTTTTCGTTTCCAACCCAGCGGATGTCGGGTCCGGCATCACTAAAGATCACAGCATCGGGTTGCAATTCTCTAACCAGCGCATGAGTGGTTGCCCAATCATAGTAGGTTTTTTTATCTACCCGTCGTTCTTCGCGAGCTCCACCGTAGTAACCATCACCTCCATTGGCACCGTCAAACCAAACTTCAAATATAGGACCATATTGGGTCAATAACTCGCGCAATTGATTTCTAAAATAATCGATGTATTCTGGTTGTCCATACATCGGATGATTGCGGTCCCAGGGAGATAAATAGATGCCCATTTTTAGGCCGTACTCTTTACAAGCTGCTGCCAGTTCAGCAATAAGATCTCCATTGCCATTGCGCCAAGGCGAATTTTTTACAGAATGGTTGGTATAGGCGCTGGGCCAAAGGCAAAATCCATCGTGATGTTTGGCCGTGATGATTATCCCCTTCATTCCAGCGGCTTTTACCACACGTGCCCATTGACGGGTGTCAAGTTCTGTGGGATTAAATTGCGCAGGTTTCTCATCGCCATAACCCCACTCCATGTCCGTAAAAGTGTTCATGTTGAAATGAATAAAAGCATAATATTCTAACTCTTGCCATGCCAGCTGTCGTGGTGAGGGCACTGGCCCAACGGGCTCAATGGGAGGGTTGTCGCAACGTGTAATTAGGGAGACAAACAATCCGAATACAATAAATCTAAAATAAAAGGTGCGGGTGAAAGAGACGATCATTTCAATTGGTTTTTATTAAAAATAGGGATTCGTTTTCAATTCCTAAAAAAAATAGTAATCACAGCATATTTTAAACCCAATTTTTATAAAAGAAGCTTCAGTTTATGTACCTTAAATTTCTAATTTGTGCTCATGGTATCTCCAGCAATAATTAAAGTTTTGGACGGATCCAAAAGGGATCGTAAAATCAAGTGTTTTACGCTTTTTATTGTGCTATCATTGTTTTTTGGCGCCCGGTCAAATGCCCAATTTCAAGCAGGCATCAAGGCCGCCTATATGGTCGATACGATTAATAATATTGACATGGAATTGGAGTCGATAGACAACAATCTCAATGTTTATGTTGCTCGCAAAGGATTTCAAATGGGGGTTTTTGCTGCTTACCGATTGGGGCGATTTTCTCTACGCCCCGAAGTATTATTGACCACTATAGATCAAGATTTTAGACCCCCTTATATTTTGGTACGGGTCAATAATATTATTACAAATTTCAAATCGACCCAATGGGAAGTACCGCTGCTTTTGGGGTATCAATTATCGGAGCAACTCCAAATTTTTGTCGCACCGAAGTGGGTCTTTGGAAAATCAAACACCTATCAATCGTATGCCATAGCACCGCTAAACACACCCGCAGAGCTAAATTCTGACATTGGATTTGCCATTCAACTGGGTGCGGTAGGTTTAGACGTTAGATATACCCTAGACACCGCCCCTTCGGGCGCGTATTATCTTGACACACCTTTGGAGGCCAAAAATCAGTATATCAGTAGCAAGGGCAAGTATCTTCAAGTAGGATTGTCCGTGTTTATTTTTTAAACGTTTTGCTAAAGCATTGAAAATTAAAATGCTACGATTTTAAATTTTTTAATAAAAATGCGGCAACGTTGTATATTTTGATATATTTGCGCCACAATAATGAGTCATAGAAGGACGCATTGCCTAACAACGTGAACTATTTTTTTAAGTTCGGGCTTAGGAGGATAAAGAAGTCTACTCCAAAAGCTGCCTTAGAGATAAGGAACCGAAACTTCAGGCTGACTTCTGAAATTCAAAACCTATTCCAATATTGGAATAACGCTTCGCTTTGCGACCAACCACGTTACATCATTAGAATTTGAGTATAACTCTTGGCTAGCCCCTTTTGTTAACACTTAAATTTTTAAAATGAAAACTAAATACGTCGATCTAATCGAACAAACTTTCGATTTTCCACAAGAAGAATTCGAACTCCATAATGACCAACTTCAATTCCACGGAATTGATCTATCCGAACTGATTGCCCAATACGGCACTCCATTGAAGTTTACGTATCTGCCCAAAATTTCTGAAAACATTCAACGTGCTAGAGGCTGGTTTGCCGATGCCATGAAAAAACACGATTATTCCGGCAAATACAACTACTGTTATTGCACCAAAAGTGCGCACTTCAAATATGTACTCGATCGGGTTGTAGAAAATCAAGCACATATAGAAACCTCATCGGCCTATGATATTGCAATTGTAGAGCAATTGATCGCAACTCAAAAGTTGTCTCCCGAAAAGTATGTATTGTGTAATGGTTTTAAGCGTGGGAAATACATCGAAAACATTACAAATTTGATCAATAACGGACACCAGAAGTGTATCCCCATTTTGGATAACTACAAAGAAATCGAACTGCTTTCGGAAGGAATTAAAGGCAGCTTTGAAGTAGGAATCCGAATCGCATCAGAAGAAGAACCCAAATTTGAGTTTTACACCTCAAGGCTTGGTATCGGCTACAAAAACATTGTGCCCTTTTATAACAAACATCTCAAGGGACATGAAAAGGCACAACTCAAAATGCTTCATTTTTTCATCAATACAGGCATTCAAGACTGCTCGTACTATTGGAACGAATTGATGAAATGCCTCAAAGTCTATGTCGCACTCAAAAAAGAGTGCCCTACATTAGACAGTCTCAATATTGGAGGTGGCTTTCCGATTAAAAATTCGTTGGCTTTTGAATACGACTATGCCTATATGGTTGATGAGATTATCGGTCAAATCAAAACCGCATGTCAAGAATCTGATGTCCCGGTTCCAAATATTTTTACCGAATTTGGGAGCTTTACCGTCGGTGAAAGTGGTGGCGCCATCTATGAAGTGCTCTATCAAAAGCAACAAAACGATCGTGAAAAGTGGAATTTGATCAATTCTTCATTCATCACAACCATGCCCGATACTTGGGCAATCAATAAGCGTTTTGTAATGCTGCCCATCAATCGCTGGAACGATGCTTATGAGCGGGTATTACTCGGCGGGCTTACCTGTGACAGCGATGACTATTATAACAGCGAGCAACACGTAAATGCGATTTATTTGCCGAGATATGACGAAGAAAAGCCCTTATATATTGGGTTTTTTAACACGGGCGCCTATCAAGAATCGATCGGAGGCTTTGGAGGACTTCAACACTGTTTAATTCCCAACCCCAAACATGTGATAATCGATCGTGACGCACAAGGGCAATTGACCCATAGGTTATTTGCTGAAGAACAAACCGCAAAAGATTTTATGGCCCTATTGGGGTACTAATACTATTTTTAATTTCAAATGAAACAATCAACTACCTATGCTGGAATACCTTCAGAATACGGTGTTCTAGAACAATCAAAAATCGTTTTACTTCCAGTTCCTTATGACGGAACAAGTACCTGGAGAAAAGGAGCAGACAAAGGCCCTGAAGCCTTTTTACATGCTTCTGAAAACATGGAACTCTACGACATAGAGACCAATTCTGAAGTATATAAAGAAGGGATCTATTTGGCAGATGCTATTACAGAAAATAGCTCTCCCGATGCTATGGTACAAAAAGTAGAAGAACAGGTTCTAAATTATATCAAGCGGAACAAATTTGTAACCCTTTTTGGCGGAGAACACTCGATTTCTATAGGTGCCATACGTGCATTTAACCGCAGCTTCGAAAACCTAACCGTGGTGCAAATAGATGCGCATGCCGATTTACGCGCCAGCTATCAAGGCTCAAAATACAACCATGCTTGTGCCTTGTACGAAGCCAATCAAACCACCAATTTGATCCAAGTCGGTATCCGAAGTATGGACCGCATCGAACGCGCGGCAATGAACGAAGAAAATGTGTTTTTTGCCCACGAAATTGTCAATGATGCCTATTGGATGGACCAGGCAATCGAAAACATGACCGACAATGTGTACATCACAATTGATTTGGATGGGTTAGACCCATCCATTGTTCCGGCAACGGGAACCCCCGAACCCGGAGGACTACTTTGGCATGAAACTCTAGATTTTTTACGTTCTATTTTTAGTGAAAAAAACGTCGTAGGCTTTGATATCGTCGAGTTGTGCCCAAACCCTCAGGACCATGCTTCTGATTTTTTAGCAGCCAAATTATACTATAAAATGCTGAGCTATAAATTTCGTCGAACAGACACCGACTCAGAAGACGGCTATGCTTATGACGATGAAGACCCAAAATCCGTATCAAAATTTAAAGACGATGACGAATCCTAAAGGGCCCATTTCCCAATTTATTCAAAACTACTATTTGCATTTCAATGCTGCTGCATTGGTCGATGCAGCCAAGGCCTATGAGGCACAACTATCTCAAGGCAATAAGATGCTGGTTTCGCTAGCAGGAGCAATGAGTACTGCAGAACTGGGTAAGATTTTTGCAGAAGTGATCCGACAAGACAAGGTACATATTGTCTCCTGTACAGGAGCCAATCTCGAAGAGGACGTTATGAACCTGGTTGCCCATTCGCACTATAAAAGAATTCCAAATTATAGAGACCTTACTCCAGAGCAAGAGTGGGATTTGCTCGAAAATGGGCTCAATCGTGTAACCGACACCTGCATCCCCGAGGAAGAGGCATTTAGACGGCTTCAGAAGCATATTTTTTCAATATGGAAAAAAGCCGAACAAGAGGGCAAACGCTATTTTCCCCATGAGTTTATGTATCAACTTTTGCTATCGGGTGTTTTGGAGGAGTACTACGAAATCGATGTTAAAAATTCGTGGATGTATGCTGCTGCAAAAGCCAATTTGCCTATGGTTGTTCCTGGCTGGGAAGACAGCACTATGGGAAATATTTTTGCCAGTTATGTGATCAAAGGAGAACTTAAAGCTTCGACCGTAAAATCTGGAATCGAATACATGACCTTTTTGGCCGAGTGGTATGAAAAAAACGCAAATAATGGAATTGGATTTTTTCAAATTGGTGGAGGTATAGCTGGAGATTTCCCCATCTGTGTTGTGCCCATGTTGGCTCAAGATTTGGAAAAAGAAGACACCCCTTTTTGGAGCTATTTTTGCCAAATCAGTGATTCGACAACCAGTTATGGATCCTATTCTGGAGCGGTACCTAACGAAAAAATTACCTGGGGAAAATTGGACATCAATACACCAAAATTTATCATCGAGTCCGATGCAACGATTGTGGCACCATTGATTTTTGCCTATTTGTTGGACTATTAGCACTTGATTTATGTGCGGTTCTTTGATTACCTTGTGGAACAATTGAGCGTTTAAAAACACTTGATTTTCAAACAACAAAGCGATGCATCAATTCTATATCGATCCAGACATACGAAAAGCAACTACCCTGCCCACGAGCTTTTATACCGATCCAAAGGTTTTTGAATTGGTAAAAGAAAAAGTATTTGCGACCACTTGGCAATGGGTAGGAGATGCTCAGACTTTGATCCCATTGGAGGGGTCTGTTGCTCCGTCTAGTTTTTTAGAACCCTTGATACCCGAACCAATTTTGCTGGTTCGCGAGGCTACAGAGCAAGTGCAATGTGTGTCTAATGTATGTACCCACAGAGGTAACATACTCGTCCATCACCCTGCCAAGGTCAAGCAATTGGTTTGTACCTACCACGGCAGGCGTTTTGAACGGAATGGACGTTTTTTGAGTATGCCCGAATTTGAAACTGCGGCCGATTTTCCCAGACCATGTGATGATTTGCACCGATATAATTTGGTTAATTGGGCACAACATCTTTTTGTAAGTCTTGCCCCGGCCTATGATTTTTCGGAGGTTCTCAGCGATTTGAACCAACGTGTTGGTTTTCTTCCTTTAGAACAATTTAGATACGACCCTTTGCGAAGTCGCGACTATATGGTCAATTGTCATTGGGCGTTGTATTGTGACAATTACCTCGAAGGGTTTCATATCCCTTTTGTACATCAGGGGTTAAATACAGCAATCGATTTTGAAACATATACCACACTTTTATATCAATATGCCAATTTGCAGATTGGTTATGCCAAAGGGGACTCGGAGAGTTTTGACCTCCCCAAGGGACATCCAGATTATGGCAAAGAGGTTGCTGCTTACTATTATTGGATTTTTCCCAACATGATGTTCAATTTTTATCCCTGGGGACTTTCGATAAACATTGTCCGGCCTTTATCGATTCATAAGACCAAAGTTTCTTTTCTTACGTACGTTTGGGATGAGACTAAAATTGAGACAGGTGCAGGCGCGGCTCTGGATAAGGTAGAGCGTGAAGATGAGTTTGTGGTTGAAGCAGTCCAAAAGGGGATTCAATCGCGGCAATACTCCACCGGAAGGTTTTCACCAACTCGAGAGCAAGGCGTACACCATTTTCATCGCTTGCTTGCCTCATTTGTTGGTTGATTGAGGGTTATTTGTTCCAAATCGTGAAGCCCTCACCGGATTTTATGACAGACCAATCGCTCCCGGCTTGGTAGTTGCCAGCCCCGATTTTGACCAATAAGCGATCGTCTATTTTTGCGACATAGTGACCTGCGTTACCATCTACCGTTTCGATTAGGGTAACTGTACTGCCTGCATGTATCCTGTTTTCTTTTCTGATTTTTATGAGTTCTTCCAAATCTTTTTTAAGGCTACCTGAGCGTTCCGAAAACCAATAGTGGTATCCCCAAATCATTGGAATTCCGGGGTGTGTTAGTAGGTAGGCATAGGCTTTGGTAAGTTCAACGGGGTTTTGAGAAAATAGGTTGTCGCAATCGGTGCGGTTGATGCAGCCCGTATCATGGTTGTCAATAAAGGTGATGGATTTTTTGGCGTAGCCTTGTGAGGCGAGTGAATGGTTGGCCTCAAGCACGCTGTATTTTTTGCCCAACAAGGCTTCGTGGAGTTTGTATTTTAGAGAAAAGTCAAAGGCTGCAGCGGATTCTGTGGTTTGGTTTTCGTGAGTAGTCTTGGTTTTGTCAATCCAATTTTTAAGCGCTGTTACGTTTCCATCCCAATATTCTCCTACACTTTGGTAGTAGGATGTTGATTGGTTGTAGGTGGCCACGTATTTGGCGGGAAAACCTTTGACAAAATCGTACCGCCAAGCGTCAAAACCCAGATTTTTGAGGCGTTGTAGATATGCTTTAATTCCTTCTTGTACTTCGGTGCTTTGATGATTGAGATCGCGAGCACCCCCCCAGCTTTCTCCCTCATCGGCTGCCCCACAGGGTTTTGTTCCAAAGGCATCGGGGTTGGTATATCCTTCATCATCAATGCAGATTGCTTCACAAGACCAAGCCGGTTCTGTAAAATCAGTCCAGGTAGCGGTGCCCACGCGATGATTGAGAACCAGATCGGCCATGGCGTGCATTTGACGCGATTGCAAAAGCGCCAACACTTCTTTGAGTTCCTCAGTACTTCCATGTTGGGAGTTAAAGTCAAACAGCTTTCGAGGGTGATATCCCATTCCTTCACCTTCGCTCGAAGGGGGAAACCAAAGCAGGTCTATATGTGCATTGGAAAGGGGGACAATCTGGTCTTCTAAAAAATGGTAGTAGGAGTTGTAGTTTGCA
The DNA here is from genome assembly GCA_017852395.1 of Flavobacteriaceae bacterium. Classification (GTDB taxonomy): domain Bacteria; phylum Bacteroidota; class Bacteroidia; order Flavobacteriales; family Flavobacteriaceae; genus RFYP01. Next base: position 12,812 of record JAFMLE010000021.1, on the reverse strand, counting down.
ATTTTGGCGTCTGAAAAACTGTCCCACCAAAAGGCTTGAAGCAGCACATCGTTGGTTGGATCAGTATCAGCAAATCGACTGACACCTTGGTCTACAAATACCGTTTCGGTTTCTGCCGTTTCTTTTTCTTTCTTACAGCCCAATAGCAATAAGAGTAACCAAAAATATTTTTGAGGCATAGTTTACTTTATTGAGCGTTAGCTAATAACGCTGTGTAATAATGTCTATTCTTCTTTTTTGAGAACGACTTTTACTTTTTTGCCTGAAGCATGGTGCAAGGTGTCAATCATTATATCGATATCACCAGGCATGCCAAAGGGCATTTCTCCATCACTTTTCCACATAAAAACATCATGCCCTTTCATTTTATTCATATGCATGCCAGGGCCGTCCATCATCATGGGGCATTGGTGGTGGGTGTTTTGTCTTCCGATAAGAAAGCCAAGGAGTCCAAAAATCACTGCGGTGAGCGTGATGGCAAACCAGTTTTCGTTTAAAGATTTCATAGTGTATTTGTATAAAATGTTTAGGTTCCTGCGAAGGGCGTATTAAATATTCCGACAGCCAACTCTGCCCAGATTATTGCACCTACAAAAAATAGGGCTATAATCCAGACAATTCTATTTTGGGGGTGCTCAATTTTCCTCAAAATTAGTTCAAGTCCGGTTGCCATCAGTGTTAATAGTGCGCCCATAATAACAAAATCAAAAAGTGACCATTGTACCTCATTGGTAAATTGCATTGCCGTTAATGGAATTAAAAGGAGGCTCAAAGCACTAAAAAGTAGTGTTCTAAATCTTTTGGAAAGGGTCATGTTTATTGGTTTTTGCTAATTTAAAAAATATTATGCCAAGTAAAAAAAAACTATAACTCGAGGCGCATCATAATATCGGTTTGGAGATCATCGCCCAATTTGAAGAGGTGTTTGTCGTAAGGAATAAAACCTAGAGTGGTATAAAAGGCAATGGCCCTTGGGTTATTTTCCCAGACACCGAGCCAAACAAATTGCAGCTGTTTTTTCTGTGCAATGGCAAGGGCTTTTTGAAAAAGGGTTTTGCCAATATGTTGGCCTTGAAAATTTTTGAGAACATATATTCGTTCAATTTCCAGTGCTGCTTTTTGGGTTTCAGACTGTGCTTGACCCATATTGAGTTTTAGGTAGCCAACAACTTGTGTTTTGTGTCGCGCAAAGTAAAAAAACGACTCAGGGTTGCTTATTTCCTTTTTGAGCTGGGCCAATGAAAAATGCGCTTCTAAATAGGCGTGCATATTTTCTTGGGTGTTGCCCCCTGCATAAGTATCTGTAAAAGTTGTTTTGCTAATTTGTTGCAATACTGTCAGGTCTTGATGTGAGGCCCTAACGATTTCTATTTCCGTAAATGAATTTATAAATTTCTTTTTTTGGAGTATTTGTTAGACGCTGTGTTGGGGGGTAATTCTTTTTGGGACTTTGATGTGCCACTTTGTAGGCTGCCACAGCTGATAATTAAAAGTGAAAAAATTAAGAAAGTAATTTTTTTAATCATGGCTAAATTGTTTAGTCAATAATGGATTGATAGACCAATGCTCTGAGTTTGTTGTGATCGTCTAAAGTGATTGGAATGACTTGTGTAAAATAGACCACCAGAAGATCTTCTTGAGGATCGGCCCAATACACAGAGTGGTAGGCACCTCCCCAACCAAAAGTTCCTTTGGATCCGATTGCACCACTTGCTCCCAAATCGGTGGTTATAGAAAAACCAAGCCCAAAACCGGTCCCTGTTGACCAAAGGTAGGGGATTTTGTCCAGATGATTGACGGTCATTAACTCTACAGATTTTCGGGACAGAATACGTGTGCCATCATAAATGCCCCCATTGAGTACCATTTGTAAAAAAACCGCATAGTCATTGGCTGTACTTAACAGGCCTGCACCGCCTGAAAAACTTTTTCGCGGACCTTTGACATAGTGACCCTGTGCATTCATAGTACCTTGTTTTGGGGCTTTTTGAAGTACGCCCTTTTCTTGATTATACACTACTGCCAATCGGTCTGCTTTGGACCTTGGTAGATAGAAATGGGTGTCAGTCATCCCTAAGGGGGTTAGAATTTTTTCTTGCAAAAACGTTTCTAGGGTTTGTCCAGAGACCACTTCGATCACGGCCCCCAAAATATCGGTGTTGTAACCATAGACAAATTGTTCTCCCGGATGTGCTTCGTTGGGAAGCGCTCCCATTTTTCGAATGGTTTCTTGCACTGGGACATCGCGATGTGCAAAATACCATCCTTGGATTTCGGCGGCCTCCCAGGCATCGGCAGCAAGACCGTATCCATATCCGATACCAGCGGTATGGGTCAACAGATCTCTTAGTGTAATCTGACGTTTGGCAGGGACGATGTCGTAGCCATCAGTGTCATTTTTTACAGCAACGGTGCTGTTTTTAAATTCTGGAATGTATTTGCTCAGGGGATCGGAGATCAATAATTTGCCTTGTTCTTGTAAAATCATAATCCCCACACTGACCAATGCTTTGGTTTGAGATGCAATTCTAAAAATATGATCGGGTTGCATGGGTATGTTTTTTTCAATATCACTTTTCCCAAAGGCGTATTGTAGCGCAACCTTACCATTGCGTGCGACTAAAATTACACCACCAGGAAGTTTTTGATCTGCAGCATATTGATCGAACGTATCGGTAAGACGATAAAGCCTCTCGGAAGAAAGACCTAATTTTTCTGGGGTCTCAGGCAATAGCTTTTGTCCAAAGGCTATGGAACAACTGACCCATAAGCTAAATAATAGTAATTTTTTCATTCCCATAATTTACAAATATCAAAATAAAAATGGTGCAAATTCGGTCAAATAATCTGCCCCCTTTACCAAGTGCGCCCCTTCCATTTTGAGGGAAGTGTAGGGTATGCCAACGGCCGAAAAGGTTTTTAGAAAAGCGTAATATATTAAAAAAGACTATTTAGATATTTTTTTTAAATTGTGAAGATTAATCATAAACCAATATTAGATGAAAAAACTATTTTTTACACTATTTTTCATGTTTACTATAACGGCTGTTTTTGGCCAAGTGTCCTCTTTTATGTATGTAAAAGTGGCTCCTGAAGACCAGGCAGAATTCGAGCGAATCGAAATGACCTACTGGTCACAAATTGCCAAAAAAGCCATTGATGCTGGCAAGATGCAAGCCTGGGGGATGATGCGAAAAGTGGGCATGGCGGGTAGTGAAGCCAACTATCTGTTTATCAATATTTTTAAAGATTTTGAGCAAGCTACCAATGCCAACGGTATTTGGGACCCAGCTGTAATTGGAATGCATGTCAATGATATTGAAACCCAATCGATGCGAACCCTTATAGGCTGGCATTATTATCAAATCGAAGGGTCGATCCAAGGATCGGGCAAATATTCGATACATAACTATGCAAGTCCTGCCAATCTCGAGGGTTTTGTTTCAGAAAACCTAAATCTTTGGAAGCCCTTTTTTGAGCAAAATATCAAAAACAATCGTACAAAACAGAAAAATTGGGGCATTGGAACCCGCGTATATCCTGCCGGAAGCGCATCAGGAGCAACGGTGTTTACCAGAGATGGTTTTGATACTTTGGCAGATGCTTTGGAGGCCCTAAGCTATAAGCCTTCTGCGAATACTATGTATGCGCCGATACTCAAAAAATCTAAAATGTCCGAATATGCACCAGATGGATTTACCCATCGAGTAATTTATGAATCGTTGATGTGGCAAAACTGATTTTCTTCACAAAACAAAAAGCCCCTTCAAGGGGCTTTTTATTACATCAATTTTAAAATTCGGACAACAAACACATCCACTACTTCAACAAGAATCAACAAGATAATTATCCACTCGAGCTTGCTGCTTTCTCGATGATCCATTATATCTTTAAAGAGTTCCAGATCTTCTTTGATAATAGCCGTTCGCTCATAGATATAACGATAGCGATCTTTGAGGTCAAAGGTCTGCTTGAGGGCTAGGTTTAGCCGGTTTAGGGATTCGTTTTCCCAAGTGATGTCTGGGGCGTCAAAGATGTAAAGGTTTTCGGAAATTTGATTTTTGATGTTGAGTACTTTTCCGATAAAGCGTTTGAGTTTTTTTCCAGAAATATTGAGTTTGCCAGTCAGTTCAAGGGATTTAATATATCCGTTGGTTTCTTCGAGTAAGGCGTCGGTGATTTCTAGATATTTGTCCAGTGCAACGGATTGTGAGGTGTTCAGCAATACAAGACGTATGGCTTCTTGATCAAAATTTGGCAGTACGACTTGATCAAACGTTACCTGTTGCGCCCCTTTTGTGATCGACACTTTGATGGTCTCACTCAATTCTTGTTCTTGCCAATAATCCGCAGTAGGATTTAATCTTTTGACAATCTTGTTGATCTCTCTGGTAGTGTGATTGAAAAAAGCAATTACGCCATATTGAAATATATAGATGAATTTTTCTGAACCATTGGATAAGAACAATTCGTCCGAATCCGAATAGCAAATGGGTAAAGCAAGTTTTTGTTTGCACTGTCTAATGTTTAGACTATTGGCTATTTGAAGGGCAATTACGGTGTACATTGAATAATAATAGATGTTAGTAAACGTAACAAAAACAAGCAAAAGTAAGCGATGTTTTGACCATTATCAATTAATACGTTGTTTTTTAAAATTGGAGGTTAACCAAAAAATCTAGTTTTGAGTGCTCTGGATTTGCACTCCAAAATCCGTATAGCTTTGGTAAATGGTTTGCAAAAGGGAGTATTTGGAAAACGAATCTTGTCCCAATTCCCAGATCATGATACCGCTAAGCGTTTGTGCAGCAAGTTTTACTTTTTTGGCCATAGTAGGCCGTCCATTGTAGTAAAGGTTGCCAACCTGGTCCACTTCAGAATACGAAGAATTTTCAGCTACAATGGCTCCGAATGATTTTGAGACCACCCGATCACCCTGAAAAGAGTAGCCATAGAAAGGAACCCCAAGATTTAATTTCTCTCCGGGCACCCCAATGGTATTTTTCCAATAATTGACACTCAATTTGGCCTGGTCAAGTGAGCTGTGTTGCCCTGGTGCTGCTGGGTTCCACGGTCCTGTAAAGTCATAGGCCATAATATTGATAAAATCAAAAGCATTTAGGGCAGATGAGCTAATTTGCGAATACTTTGTCGTGCCAGGAAGTGCAGCGGTCATGCCCTTGTTTATAGTATTAAGTGCTTGTTTTAAATCCAATACAAAATCACTATATCCAGCAGTAACCGCTCCCCATTCTAGGTCGACATCCACACCGTCAAATTCGTTTTCTTCGACATAAGACACCAATTCACGGATCAAAATCGCCCGATTATCAGAATGATCGATAAAGGATTTCCATATGGCAAGTTGCTCTTCGGACAGCCCCCCACCAGCAATAGATATATAGATTTGGAGCGTATTGTTTAGTGCTCGAGCATTATTGATAATATCGCGAAGGATATATTGGTTCGAAGACTCAGGAAGGTAAAATTTGCCATCTGCACTTGGGTTTGCAAAAGCGATATTGAGATGGCTGATTTTGGAATAGTCAATTTTTTCGGCTACCGAAAACTTATAATAGGGTAGGTATCCAACAATGCGTGCGCTAGTGGCGAACAAGTTGATAGGAGCCTCGATATTGGTGCAACAGTCTTCGTCTCGAGAACAAGAGGTCCAAAAAAACAATGAGCCAATGAGTAGCCCAAATAAAATCTTTCTTAACGTCATCGGGAGTACTCAAATTTAGTACTTGTGTTAAAAAAAATCCCCATTTGTAAATTGGGGATTTTTAAAGCATTTAAAGTTTTCGAATCCAAATATTTCTAAAGCTGACCAAATCGCCATGATCTTGAAGCATCAAAGACCGTTTTAAAGAAGTAGGAGGCTCGCTTCCTGGCATGATATCACGTCCTTTTTTGGGTTTCCCAATATATTCTGTGGTACCAAGCAGCTCGACTTGATTTTGTACCAACACCCCGTTATGAAATACGGTTATCGAACCGGGTTGTATTTCTGTTCCTACATCGTCGTATTGAGGGGCATTAAATATGATGTCATACACTTGCCATGCTCCAGTGGGTCGCATTGCATTGACAAGGGGGATGTGTTGCTTATAGACCGCGCCAGCTTGTCCGTTAGAATAGGTGCGGTTGTTGTAACTGTCGAGTACTTGAACTTCGTATCGGCGTTGAAAAAATACGCCACTGTTTCCTCTACCTTGACCTTTACCTTTAATTACTGTTGGGGATTTCCATTCGATATGTAATTGAACAGACCCATGCTCTTGTCGGGTTTCTATGGCGCCCGTTCCGGGTTTTACGGTCATGCTCCCATCAGCATTAAGGGTCCATTTTACATCCTCACCAGAAGTTTCGTGTTGCCAATTTGAAAAATCTGAGCCATCAAACAAAACAATTGCATCACTTGGTGGACTGCCATTTTGCCCAGGAGTAACTATCGTTGGTTCGGGTTCCCAAACTTCGGTATCTTCGGGCTTCATCTTTTGCTGTGCCCAAAGGGTTGAGATAAAAAAGAAGGCACCAAAGAAAAAGGTGGTTTGTTGCACAAGTTTAAAGTAGCTCATTGTGTTTCGATTAAATTTTGTCCAAAATAAGAAAAACACTTTGGTCAAAAAATATCTTCCACGCTAAATTCAAAAAAGCCATAGTATCTTTTTACCTTTGATAGTGGAAGGGGGTGTTTTAGTCAGAGGTGGTTTTTAGAAAAAGTATCAAACCCAATCACAATACGGGTCTTTATATAATTATTTTGAAAGAAAAAATTTTAATTACTGGGGCCAATGGCCAGCTCGGAACGGTGTTGACCGATAGTCTTCGGCAAGTTTTTGGCTTAGAAAATGTCGTTGCAACCGATTTGCACCCCCCTACAGCACAAACAGGAATGTATGCTACCCTAGATGCGACTGACACAAAAGCACTTCGGACCCTCATCAAAAAATTTGGCATCACCCAAATTTATCATATGGCAGCTATTTTGTCCGCCAAAGGAGAGCAAGACCCCGTAAGGACTTGGGACCTAAACATGAGCTCTTTTTTTTGTGTGTTGGAAGCCGCTCGAACAATGGGTATACAAAAAGTGTTTTTCCCAAGTTCAATTGCTGTTTTTGGAAAGAATGCTCCCAAAACCAACACCTCTCAATTTACTTATTGCGATGCGGGTACCGCCTATGGAATCAGCAAAATAGCCGGTGAAAATTGGGCACTATACTATTATGAAAAATACGGACTGGATGTGCGTTCTGTCCGATACCCAGGAGTCATCAGTCATCAATCGCTACCAGGAGGCGGCACTACAGATTATGCGGTAGCAATTTTTCATCATGCCCTTCAAAAACAATCATATGATTGTTATTTAAAAAAAGACACAATCCTTCCAATGATTTATATAGACGATGCTATCAGAGCTACCCTTGAGCTTATGGATGCACCAGCCAATCAACTGCGGATACGGACTTCTTATAATTTGGCCGGCATGAGTTTTAGCCCCGAAGCACTGGCGGCCGAAATCAAAAACCACCTCCCCGATTTTCAAATCAATTATACGCCTGACTCAAGGCAAAAAATTGCCGATCAATGGCCGCAATCTATCGATGACCAATACGCTCGAGAAGATTGGGGTTGGAAAAGCAAATTTGATTTAGCAAACATGGTAAGCGCGATGGTCAATCATCTAAAACCCCTCCAACAACTAAACACGCAATTATGATCCCTTCAAACGTCAAAGAATCGCTGCAAGAAGAATTATCAACTACCAAAGCATCGGGTTTGTACAAAACCGAGCGCATCATTACAACCCCACAGCGAAGCGCAATTCGAACAACCGACACAGATGAGGTAATCAATTTTTGTGCTAATAATTATCTGGGACTCTCCTCAAATCCAGAGATAATCGAGGCCGCAAAATCCTATTTGGACACCCATGGTTTTGGGTTGTCTTCCGTACGATTTATTTGTGGAACGCAAGACATTCATAAAGAGTTAGAGGCTAAAACAGCTGCTTTTTTAGGCATGGAGGATTGCATTTTATATGCCGCCGCCTTCGATGCCAATGGAGGGCTTTTTGAGCCGCTTTTATCCGAACAAGATGCAGTCATCTCCGATGCGCTCAATCACGCTTCTATCATTGACGGCATCCGTCTTTGTAAAGCAAAACGGTTTAGGTATCAGCATAACGATATGGACAGCTTGGAGCAAGAGCTTATAAAGGCCAAAGGCAGCAGACGAAAACTAATCGTCACCGATGGTTGTTTTTCTATGGACGGAACCATCGCCCAACTCAATCATATTTGTGATTTAGCAGAAAAATATGAGGCCCTAGTGATGATTGACGAATGCCATGCCACGGGCTTTATGGGGCAAACAGGAAGGGGAACCCATGAGCACCACCACGTAATGGATCGGGTAGATATCATCACCGGAACCTACGGAAAGGCTTTAGGAGGTGCAACAGGAGGATTTACGGCGGCCAGCAAAGAAATCATTGCGATATTGAGACAAAACTCAAGACCGTATTTGTTTTCGAATGCCATGGCTCCTTCAATAGTCGGCGCCTCCATTAAAGTTTTGGAATTGATCAGCAGCACAACAAAATACAAAGACCAATTGGATCAAAACACCCAATTATTTCGCAGCCAAATGGCCGATGCCAATTTTGATATTATTCCAGGAACACACCCCATAGTTCCCATCATGCTTTATGATGCCAAAAAAGCACAAGAATTTGCAGCTGCCCTTTTGCAAGAAGGAATTTATGTAATCGGATTTTTTTATCCTGTGGTACCCAAAAATTTAGCTCGAATTCGCGTACAACTTTCCGCAGCGCATTCGGAAGCGCAAATACACCGTGCGGTTGAGGCATTTATTAGAGTCAGAAAAAAATTAAATTACTAGGGAAGGGTAAAATCTACGGACTTCAATTACCGATTCAAAACTGGTCCATTGATGCCAATTATACGCATCGCAGCCAACAGGGTACCGTTTTTTTATTTTGGGCTTCGGTTATTTTATTAAAATAGCTAAAAATCAACACCCCAATCTTTATTCAAGAACAATGTTACAAATGCATTGGAATTTCGTCTTTATAAAAAATTAAGGGAATGAAATATTATCTAATTACATGTTTATTGGTTTGCCATTTTTCTTTTTCAAACAAAACCAAAGAAAAAGATGTGTTGGGCAAATGGACGCTACAAATCCAATTGAAAGAACAACTAAAGGACGCGTCTAAAGACCTTAATCTGTTCGAAAAAATTGTGATTGGAAGTGTCTCAGGACTTGTAGAATCGGTTATGGAGGAAATCGAAATCACTTTCGAATTTAAAAAAAACCAAGTGCTCCTTCTTCATATCGAAGTTGCTCTTGATGAAAAACAAACCGAGATCGAACAACTCACCTGGCACATGGATGCAGACGGTAAGATTTTTATTGACGATGTCCAAAATGACCGTGTCAAAATTGATACCGACGGATATTGGAAATTGATGGCGGGCAAATTGGTTGCCTATGATGAAAATGACGAGCTCGAAAAAAATGTTTTTATGACTCGCAAACAGTAACAATCTCCATAAGCGATTGTCTTATTAATAGAAAAAAACGCAACCAATGAAAAAACTATTTTTAGCCGCCCTACTGCTTCCTTTTTGCTCCTGTGTTATTGTCAAATTTCCCGATACCGTTCAGATTGATGTAGCGGCAAAGGATCTCGAATTTCTTCAGGGGAAACCCCACTATATCGAGTTTGGATCTCGAAAAATCCCCATGGAAATTCATATTCAAAAAGCGGCCGAAAACGACACCCTAACCCTCCGAAAGTAGGACAAAAGAATTTTACCCACCATCAGGGTACCGCTTCTAATCTATTTGGGGTGCTAACCTTTCGTAACCAACACGGGCTTGAGCTGTTTTTTGGGTTTCCGAATCCAAATACAACTCATGCCCTACAAGGAGTATAATTTTCTTGGTTTTGTTGGGCTTCACCAAAACCGTTTTGAGGATTTTACCTTTTTGTTGAATCCGAACAGAAAATGCTGTAGCCCCCATATTTTTTATCACAGCAAGACAATCTTCACCTTCAAAGGGATTTATTGTGGCGTCTTGCCCCTTGCCTTTACCGAACATCAACATACTTTGACCGGGGGTAATCTCAAAAAAGGTTTGACCGTAAAGTCCCGCATGACAAAGCAACATTAGGATCGGAATTATTCGCATTTTTTTATAAAAAAATAAGTAATTAGATTCCAAACTACGGCATTTTTTTGAGAAATCGTAATGAATTGTTGTTGTGTCTATTTTATTCAAATCCAATTTTGATTGTTAGTTTTTAAAAAATATATTTGCCTCCTAATGTAAAAGATTAATGATGATGAAAAATTTCAAAACACTCTTATTATTTATTATGACTACTGCTTTGGTGGTTTCCTGTTCTAAGGATGAAAACACTGGCGCAGAAGAAGAAGTAAATCCGCTTGCAGGAAACTGGAAACTGGCACAAGAAGCTGGTTCTTTGGCGGTTGGTGAAAACCAAGGCAACTACAACTGGTGGTCCATCAGTGCCGAAGATCTTACTACGCGTTCTTGTTTGTACGATGATGTTTATAAGCTAAACAATGACGGTACATTTGCCAT
>JAFMLE010000021.1:0-2035 GCA_017852395.1 Flavobacteriaceae bacterium | reverse complement strand
CCGCTTGTGGGTGAGACCCTTACAGATCAAGATCGTATTGGCCTTGTGTGGTCGGATGAGTTTGACGGGTCAACAATCGACAGCCAATATTGGACTTATGATTTGGGAGACGGAACTTCCGAAGGTATTCCTGGATGGGGCAATAACGAAGCCCAATTTTATACCAACAAGTCCAAAAACAGTTACCTAAAAAATGGACTTCTTTACATCGATGCGTACAAAGAATCCATAGGAGGTAAAAATTATTCTTCTGCGCGGATCAAAACCCAATCCAAATTTGATCTCACCTACGGAAAAATCAAGGTTAGAGCAAAACTTCCAAAAAAAATAGGCACTTGGCCCGCAGTGTGGTTATTGGGAGCTTCAGTTTCTGAAATCGGTTGGCCGGCATGTGGCGAGATCGATATTTTAGAACAAACGGGTCAAGATAAATCAAAAATTCTTGGAACAACCCATTGGCTTAACACCCAAGATAACACCAACGCCTCATATTCAAAAGCATATAGTACTTCCGGCCTAACGGATACTTTTAAAGTCTATACCTTAGAATGGTCGGCTGACGCCATCAAAATATTTGTGGACAATCAAATGTTTTACAACATGACCCTACTGGAGGACATGCCTTTCAAAGATCCTTTTTTTATTATCATAAACTTGGCAATGGGGGGTACCCTTGGTGGGGATATAGATGATGGATTTTATACAGATTCTTTGATTGTTGACTACGTTCGTGTTTACGAGTTATAATAACTTTTAGGGCCGTATTAAGACCGGTTGTGTCCACGCTTGTTTTGTTTCTTTTGTGTTTGGAGGGCTGTCTTTCTGAGCATTAGAAATAATTTTTGCCCGTACAAAAAGGTCTTCTTTTCCAAATGTGTAGGTGGCCTTGACGCCCTTAGTTCGTGCTAATTCTTTAACATCATCTCCACCCGATTGGTATCCTAAAAAAATGATTTCATAATCGATCCCCACTTCTGGATCCACCACAATGGTCAGTTTGTTTTGGGTCTGTTCTATTTTTTTGAGGGTCACTCCGGTTGAAGCATAAAAATCGCCATTTTCCATCGCGGCAATTAAAGCGGCAGGTTCTAGTTTTTGGGATTGTACCATAACCCATCCTCGACCTGTATTGCTCCGGTCAGCACCAAATGTATGATAGTGGTGACTGTCATCGGTAGCAATACCAAATAACAGTGGTTTGTTTTGATTGAGATAATGAATGTTGATCAAATCCCACATAATTTCTGTGCTAACATGGCTTTCGTTTCCTGCATTATTTACGGCAGGGTGGCCGTTATAGACTTCAAAAAAACGTTCGCCATTTAATTTTTTAAAATCATCGGTACTTATTCCGTAGCCAAAATTGGGGTGATTTATATGCGCGAACATTGGTATGGCCAGCCTCTCACGCTGTTCATAGACCCTATCTAGCGTTTTTTGCATGACCTCTACGACTGAGTTGCCCTGAGCCGGTTCGATCTTTTCTTGTATGTTGGTTACGTTTATATGTATGGGTTTTTTTTCCCATGCGGCCGTTACTTCTTCAGATCGTATGATGAGAAATTTTTCTGGATCTTCTATCAGGCCACGGTATTCGTCATAAGTTTTTAGTCGTACACGTGTGCTTGTAGTATCTGATTTTGCTTCTACCCACGCGCCAAATGCGGTTTTATATTTTTCTAATACCTTATTTTCTAAATCTTGTTTTGTCAAAGCATACCAGCGATTTTCGTCTGCGATTGTGTTGTGGTCCGAAAGGGCTATAAATTGATAATCGTGGTCTTTGTACCAACCAATAATCATTTCAGGAAAATCGTTTCCATCGCTCCAAAAAGAATGCGTGTGTAGATTTCCTTTTTGCCATACTTGTTTTTCTTCCTCAATCGTACAGCCAAAAAATAGTGTAACTACAAGGAGGCTTGATGCGATTTTTTGAAATGCGGATCGGATTAAATTTTCCATGGTTTATAAAATATTCAATTTAACATTTAATATAGAACAATTCAAAATGTTGGTCAAGGATCAACTGTTTTAT